>NZ_JAVTIY010000002.1:0-586589 GCF_031843745.1 Microbacterium sp. WCS2018Hpa-9 | reverse complement strand
CCCCCCCCCGCCACGCCGGGCAGCACAGAGGAGGCCTTCGCCTCGCTCCGGTCGCTCATGATCGCCATCCGCTCAGCCCGCGACCGAGTTCTGGATCGTCTCCATGATCTCCGCGGCCGTCAGCTCACCCCGGTAGCCCTGCACTCCGTACTGGGTCATCAGGGTCTCCACCTGGTTCCAGGTCGAGGTGGTGCGCTGCGGCGTCGCATCGGCCAGCAGCGCCTCGACGACGTCAGCTGCACCCTCGGTCTTGCCCTCGGCCCAGGCCGGGAGCGCCTCGATGCGAGAGGGGACGATGCCACGGGCCTCGGCCTGCTTCTCCTGCACCGACACCGAGGTCAGGGCCTCGATCGCGGCGAAGGCCTCATCGGGGCGGTCGCAGTTCGCGGCGATGCCGAATCCCGAGCCTGCGGTCATTGCGGCTGCCGTGCCGCTCGTCGACGGGACGATCGTGACGCCGAGCGTGAAGTCGGCGGCGTCGGCGAAGCTGCCGTACATCCAGGGGCCCTCGATGAGCATCGGCACCTCGCCCGAGGTGAACGCCTGCTGCGACACTTCCGAGCCGTCGGCGGCTTCGGGAGCCTTCGCGACCTGCTCGACCGAGACGAGGTCGAAGAAGCTCTGGATCTGGTCGACGAAGTCGGAGTTGGTCAGGTCGAGCTCTCCGTCTTCCGTGACCGCGGGCACTCCGTCGGCGAGCGACCAGGCGTTGGGGATGAAGATGCCGGGCGCGAGCGCGAGGCCCTTCTTCTCTCCGTCGGTGAGCGCCTTGGCATCCGAGACGAACTGGTCGCGCGTGTACTCGGTGCCCGGCAGGTCGAGCCCTGCGGCCTCGAACGCCTCGACGTTGTAGAAGAGCACGATCGGCTCGGCGTCATAGGGGATCGCGCGGATCGTGCCGTCGACCGTCATTCCGCTGAGCATCGAGGCGTCGATGCTGTCGATGTCGAAGCCGCTCTTCTCGATCAGGTCGTCGAGGGGCATGAGCAGGTCGCCGAGCTCCTGTGCCCGAGCGGCCTGCGTCGTGAGCAGGCAGGGCGGGTTCGAGCCGCTGAGGCGGGTCTTCACCTTGGTCCAGTAGTCCGAGAAGCTCGGGCCCTCGACGGTGATGTCGAGGTCGGGATCCTCGACCTGAGCGCCTTCGATGAAGTCGGCCCACTGCGCTTGGTCGCCCTCGCTCGCGGCCCAGGTGTAGAGCACGAGCGGACCACCGGCTTCGCCGCCGCCTCCGCCCGCGCCGCTGGCACAACCCGCGAGGGCGACCACGGTGAGGCCCGCGGCCCCGGTCAGGACGAGACGCTTCACGCGTCGGGATGAGAGTGCATTCATTCTGTCTGCCTCCTTCATTGGATGCTGATTCGATGCGATGGGTGAGGGGGGTGTCGCTCGGGTCGTTCGGGTGGTGCGGTTACTCGGAGAAGTCGATGGCGATGACGTCGATCAGCGCGCCGCTGGGTGCGGGTGCCACGATTCGCAGCTCACCCAGGTCGTCGCCCGCGAGGGATGCCTCGTGCACCTCGAAGCTGGCGTCATGCTGCAGCTCGAGGTCATCGGCGAGGCGATGCACGCGTGTGATCGAGCGCACCGGCAGGCCGCGCACGATGATCTCCTCAACCGGCAGCGCGGTCAGGTGCAGGTAGAGACGGCCTGCACGTGCGGTGGTCGGGCCGTGGAAGTCGATGCCCACGGTGGGCTCGACGCCGATCACGGCTTCGGCGTGCGACTGCATCCACTCGGCGAACTCCCCCAGACGCTCCTGCTCGATCGCGGGCAGCGTGCCGTCGGGGCCGGGGCCGACGTTCAGCAGCAGGTTGCCTCCGCGGGCGACGACGTCGATCAGGGTGACGAGCAGCGACCGCGCGGACTTCTCGTTGTCTGGTCCCCTGCGCCATGCCCAGTGATCGCCGATCGTCAGGCACAGCTCCCACGGACCGGTCGGCGGGGTGAGCGGGAACCCCTGCTCGGGCGTCCGGTAGTCGCCCTGACCCGGAAGACGGTCGTTGATGACGACGTTCGGCTGCAGTTCCTTGATCAGACGACGCAGGCCGGGAGAGGTCCACTCCACCGCCGAGCGCTCCCAGTCGCCGTCGAACCACAGCAGGTCGATCTGTCCGTAGTTCGTGAGCAGTTCGGTGAGCTGCGCGCGCACGTATTCGAGATAGCGCGACCACTCCTCGGGCGACGAGCGACGGTGGCGATCGGTGGCATCGGGGGTGTCGGCGAACTCGGCCAGCCCGGCGGCGGGCCAGTGCTCCAGCTTGTAGGGCAGGTCCTCATCGCGGAACGCCGGGTAGTCGGGGTGGTTCCAGTCGGGAAGGCTGTAGTACATGCCGACCTTCAGCCCCTCGGCCCGCACGGCGTCGACGAACTCGCGCGTGATGTCGCGGCCGAAGGGTCCGTGCTCGACGCCGAAGTCGGACTGCTCGGTGAAGAACATGTTGTAGCCGGCGTGGTGCCGCGCGGTGAAGACGACGTAGGTGGCGCCCGCCTCGCGCACACGGCGTGCGAGGTCTGCGGCATCCCACTCGGTGGGATCGAACGTCGGGGCCGTCGCCTGGTACTCGGCGACCGTCACGGCATCTTCCACCGCATCCTCCCCGGGAATGATCGAGCGGCCGACGAGCGGCCAGGAGATCTCGATCCCCTGCTGCGATGCCTGGTCCCAGTGCACGAAGATGCCGAAGCCCGCGCCGCTGAACCACTCACCGCCGGGGATGCGGTCGGTGGGGCGGCGGAATCCTGCGTCAGTCATCGAAGCTCTCCCTTGAGTTCAAGATTTCCTATAGGATACGTGATAGACGAAACGGTTCACAAGGGTGTGATGAAAGGTGCTTTCCGATGGCGATGTTCGAGACCGACCCCGTTCGCCCCGAGGCCTACCGAGAGTTCGAGCGACCTCTGCCGGAGTGGTTCCGTGGTGCGGCGCTCGGGATCTTCGTGCACTGGGGCCCGTACTCCGTGCCCGCGTGGGCCGAGCCGACGGGCGCACTCGGGGCAGTGCCGCGAGAGCAGTGGTACGCCCATAATCCGTATGCCGAGTGGTACGCCAACACGATCCGCATCGAAGGCTCCCCCGCGCACGCGCATCAGCAGGAGGTGCACGGCGGAGTCCCCTACGACGACTTCCTCGATCAGTGGAGGGCCGAGGCGTTCGACGCCGACGAGGTGCTCGCGGTCGTCGCGGCGACGGGAGCCGGCTACTTCATCCCGACGGCCAAGCACCACGACGGCGTCACTCTGTGGGACGCACCGGGCACGGAAGGCCGCAACACCGTCGCACGCGGGCCGCAGCAGGACCTGATCGGAGCTTTCGCCGAGGCCACCCGCGCCGCGGGACTCCGCTTCGGCGTCTATTACTCAGGCGGGCTCGACTGGCACTTCTCCGACCTTCCGCCCATCGAGCACGACGGCGACCCCGCCCCCGATGACTTCGCCTACGCCGAGTACGCGCACGACCACGTCATCGACCTGATCGACCGGTACCGCCCCGACATCCTGTGGGGGGACATCCGCTGGCCGGATGCCGGCATCGAGCCGGGACCCAAGAGTCTCGCGCACGTATTCGAGACCTTCTACGCGCGAGTGCCGGATGGGGTCGTGAACGACCGCTGGGGTGAATCGCACTGGGACTTCCGCACCAGCGAGTACGTGCACGGCACGGCGGTCGAGGTGGGCGAGGCGTGGGAGAACACCCGGGGCATCGGCCTCTCTTTCGGACACAACCGCAACGAGACGAGCGAGCACCTGCTGTCGGCCGATGAAGCCGTGCGCCTGCTCGTCGACGTCGTCTCGAGAGGCGGCAACCTGCTGCTGAACATCGGACTCGAGGCGTCGGGGCGCATCCCCGAGCTCCAGAGGCAGACCCTCGAGGGCCTCGGCGAGTGGAACAGCCACTACGGTCACGCGGTGTTCGGCGCGCGACCGGAGGAGCGACTGCAGGCGTCCGACGAACCGTGGCTGCGCTGGACGCGCACCGACGACGCGGTGCATGCGGTCATCGATCAGAACGGGCGCGTTCGCCTGCCCGATCCCGAGGGCATCCTCGACGTGCAGACGACCCGTGTCGGTGACACCGAGGTTTCGGCAGAGCGCGTCGACGGTGCCATCCTGGTCGATGTGGCGGATGCCGCGACCCCCGTCGCGATCTCGTTCCGCCTCCTGGATTGAAAGGCCCACTCATGCGCATCGCCCTGCACTCCGAGATCCGCGACGGCGCGATCGACGACTATCGCACGAACCACGCCCGCATCCCCGATGCCCTCGCCGCGACCTTCTCAAGCATCGGCATCCATGACTGGACCATCTGGCGCTCCGGTCACCGCCTCTTCCACCTCGTCGACTGCGACGACTGGGATGCTGCGGTCGCCGCCCTGAAGGACGACCCTGCCGACCACGCATGGCAGGCAGACATCGGCCGATTCGTCGAGGTCTTCCGCGATGCGGACGGCGCCGAGGGCACCGCGCCTCTCGAACAGGTCTGGGATCTGAGGTCGCAGATCGCCTGACCGGCGAAGTCCGTTGTCTTCTCTGGGGTCGTGGCAGAGTAGCCCCGTGACGCGGGCGTGGGTGCGGGAGCTGGCTGGCTGGCTGAGCGCTGTCGCCGTGTCGCTCGTCACCGTCGGCGTGGTCGCGTCGTCAGCCCGAGCCGACCTGCTCTTCAGCGACGGCGACTCGGTGGTCGTCGCGATGCTCGCCCGCTCGCTGCTCTCCGGAGAACCGCTCGACTGGGCGATGTCGAGCGTGCTGTTCCTGCCCGAATCCGCGGCCTTCGCCGCCCTCGACGCGGCAGTGCCCGTCGATGCGAACGGCCTCTTCACGATCAGCGCGGTCGTCAATCTGCTCGCGCTCTATGGAGCCATCCGTCTGACTGCCGGCCGCGCCCGTGCAGGCATGGCCCCCGTGGCCTGGTCTGTGATCGCACTCGCGGTGTTCAGCGTGCTCGCGATGACCGACGTGTCCGCGTCGCGCGAGGCACTCGACCTCGCGTCGCTGCAACTGACCACCACCTACTACTCCGCCACCGTCGTCGGCGCCGTCGTGACGATCGGCATCGTGCGGCGCATGGTCGACACCAGCAAGCTCAGAGCCTGGCCTTTGATCGCACTCGGCGTCGTCTCCCTCGTGTCGATCCTTTCGAACCCGCTCTACGCGGTGTGGGCGACGCTTCCGCTCGTGATTCTCCTGGCCTTCGCGTCGATATCACTACGGCTGCGTTCACGTACGCCGGTCATCATCGTGGTACTCCTGGCAGGCACCACGCTCGGATTCCTGTCCCGTATTCCACTTTCGGCATGGATCACCAAGACAGGCGTCGGGTACGTGCAGCCCGCGCAGTGGCACGAGTCGATCGACTATTACGCACGGCTCTTCGGCGAGCGGATGCAGAGCCCCGTCGGGGTGATAGGGCTGCTGATCACTGCAGCGCTCCTCGTGCTTGCCGCCGTGCGAACCGTGCGCCCGCGCCACCCCGGCTCGCAGCTGGTCGCCGCGATGGCCTGGGTCGCGCCGGTCATGGTCGTCGTCGGGGCCATCGCGCTGGGAACCCACGCGGCACGCTATCTGCAGCCGTTCACGTTCGCTCCGGTGCTCGCACTCGTCGCCACTCCGCACGCGCTGCGAGTCGGCGAACGTGCACGTCGAACCGCGGCAGTGATGGCCGGGGTCCTGTTGCTCACCATCGGGGGGCTCAGCATCCCTCGACTCGCGGATGCCGCCACCCGACCAGACGCCGATCTCACCTGCGTCACCGACTGGGTCGACGCCTCCGGTCGCACCGGTGCCGGGCAGTTCTGGACAGTGCGCCTGCCCAAACTGCATCTGGCCGACCCCTCACGACTCGTGCAGGTCGATCATCAGCTCAACGCGTATGCCTGGCTGGTGAACCGCACGGACTTCGCGGTCGGGGAGGTGTCGTTCCTCGTCGAGGATTCGCAGACCGTGCCGTGGGACCTGCCGGAGGCGGTTCTCCCCGAGAGGGTCGTCGACTGCGGTCGATACTCGATCCTCGATCTCGGCACCGAGACGCTGCCGTTAGGCCCGCAGCGCTCCTGACACCCGAGTCGGGCTCAGCGTGCGGGCGCTGCCGTGGTCGTGCCCTCGCGGAACCGGCAGGTGAGGTGCAGAGTGAGGCCCGGCTCCCCCTGCAGCATCCGTGCGACCTGCTCTCCTGCGGCACGCCCCTTCTCGACCGCCGGCTGCACACTGGTCGTGAGCACGAGGTCGCCGAGCCCATCGGCGGCGATGCCGTCGAATCCTGCGACCGACAGGTCTTCGGGCACGCGCAGACCCAGCTCCTCCGCCGCGCGGATGACGCCCACCGCGATCAGGTCGCTCTGCGCGAGAATCGCCGTCGGCCTCGTCTCGGCATCCGCCAGCAGCCGTCGCCCCGCGAGGAGGCCCTCGTCGATGAAGCTGCCTCCCGCCGAGATCGCCGGTGCGTCGGGGAAGATCTCGCGCATGCCCGCAAGGCGATCGATCGTCACATCGACCGTCGCCGCGTCGATGCGCTCCTGCGTGACCGGGCCCCGCTCGCGGCCCGTGTCGAGCGGCAGAGTGACGAGCGCCACGTCGCGGTGACCGAGATCGCGCAGGTGCCTGGCGACGTCCGCGGCAGCGGCGGCGTTGTCGAGGGTGATCCTCGGGATGCCCTCCCCGGCGTCGCCCTCGATCACGACCACGGGCAGTCCACGACTGCGGACGATGTCGAGCGATGCCTTGGCGCGCCCCGAGCATCCGATCAGCACGACCGCGTCGACCGGTGCGCTCGACAGCGACGATCCGTCATCGCCCGGCTCGTCGCGCATCAGCAGGATGCCGGCGCTGAGGTCGGCCATGCCATCGGTGAGGCCGTCCATCATGGCGGTGGTCACGGGGTCGAGGAAGGCCGCGCGCAGATGCCCCTCGAGCACCACGGCCACGATTCCGCTGCGTCCTCGGCGCAGCGAGGCCGCACGAGGGTCGGGCCCGGCGTACCCGAGTTCTGCCGCCGCGGCGAGCACCCGCTCGCGTGTGGCAGGCGCGACGTTGGTCTTGCCGCTGAAGACGACGGATGCCGTCGACGTCGCTACTCCCGCCTGGCGTGCGACATCGGCGATCGTCGCTCGGCGCGGGCTGTCGTGGCTCGTCATACTCCGAGGATAGCTCCCCGGGTTCCGGATCATCGAATCGATTCGATATGCTGTGCGACATGGACACGGCTCTCTCCCGATCGCAGTATGTGCGCTGGCGCACCGCGATCTTCGCGATCTTCCTCGCCAGCGGTCTGTCGATCGCGACCTGGGCGTCGCGAGTCCCCGACATCAAGCTCGCGCTCGAGGTCGACAAGGCGCAGGTCGGCATGCTGCTGCTCGGTGCGGGCATCGCCTCGATCATCGGCATCTCGACCAGCCCGGCGATCATGGCGCGCACCGGCGCACGCCTCGGCATGATGGTTTCGATCTTCACGTTCGCCTCCGGCGTCGCCCTGATCGGCATCGGCGCCAACGTGCTGGGTTCGTACTCGGTGGTGCTGATCGGTCTCGTGCTGTTCGGCCTCGGCAACGGCTGCGTCGACGTCATGATGAACGTCGAGGCCACCGCGATCGAGCAGCACTCGGGCAAGACGATCCTTCCGCTCTTCCACGCCTTCTTCAGCTTCGGCACCGTGATCGGCGCCGGCCTCGGCGCCCTGGCCGCCCAGCTGCAGATCAACGTCTTCACGCACACCCTCGTCGTCGCGGTGGCGATCGCCACCATCGGCGTCATCAGCATCGCCAGCGTCCCCCGTCGTGCCGAAGCGCTCGACCCGACGACGGATGACGGCGAGAAGGCGCACTGGCGAGAGCGCATGCACGTCGCCATGTCGGCCTGGCGCGAACCGCGCACCTACGCGATCGGCGTGGTGATGCTCGGCATGTCGTTCGCGGAGGGCGGCGCCAACGACTGGCTGGCCCTCGGCGTCGCGGAGGACCACGGCGGCGGAACCGCGCTCGGCGCTGCCGCCCTCGCCACGTTCTCGGTCGCGATGACCGTGGTGCGCGTATTCGGCGGCCCGTTGGTAGACCGGTTCGGACGCGTCGCCGTGCTGCGCATCCTCTCGGTGGCGGCGGCCTCCGGCATCCTGCTGTTCATCCTGGCGCCGAGCCTTCCGCTGGTCTTCGTGGGTGCTGCACTGTGGGGCGTCGGCGCATCGCTCGGCTTCCCCCTCGGAATGTCGGCCGCGGCAGACGATCCAGCCAAGGCGGCCGCGCGCGTGAGCGCAGCGGCGACGATCGGCTACATCTCGTTCCTCGGCGGCCCGCCCGTGCTCGGCTTCATCAGCGAGCACATCGGCCTGCTCAACACGCTCTACATCCTCGTGGGACTGGTCGTGCTCTCCGGCCTGTTCTCCGGTGCGGCCCGCCCGCTGCGCAAGGACGAGATGTCGACGGAGTTCGCCGGCTCGACGTCAGCCTCGTAGATCAGCGGGCGACGAGAAGGAGTGGCGCCGGGCCCTCGAGTCGCGCGATGGCGATCTTCACCTCGCCGATCTCCGTCTTCACCTGACCCCGGTCGGTGTGGAAACACCGGCAACGGCATCCGTCACCGCAGAAGGAGTGCGCCCGACGAAGTAGGCTCGACGGGTGCGTCTCGTCATCGCCCGCTGCTCCGTGGATTACACGGGCCGGCTCAATGCCCACCTCCCGCTTGCCACGCGTCTGCTCGTGCACAAGGGAGACGGGAGTCTGCTCGTGCACTCCGACGGCGGCAGCTACAAGCCGCTGAACTGGATGAGCCCGCCCTGCTCTCTCGCATCCGAGGAGCCTGGTGAGGAGGAATCGATCGCCGGCGTCACCGAGGTCTGGCGCGTCACTCACAAGAAGACCGGCGACGCCCTTCGCGTGCAGATCTACGAGATCCTGCACGACACCAACCACGACCTGGGCGTCGACCCCGGACTGCAGAAGGACGGCGTCGAAGCCGACCTGCAGCGTCTGCTCGCCGAGCAGGTCGACCGCATCTCGGACGGCGCGACCCTGGTGCGCCGCGAATACCCGACGGCGATCGGCCCCGTCGATCTCCTCGTGCGGGATGCCGACGGCGCGGCCATCGCGGTCGAGATCAAGCGCCGCGGCGACATCGACGGCGTCGAGCAGCTCACCCGCTACCTCGAGCTGCTGGGCCGCGATCCGCACCTCGCCCCCGTGCAGGGAGTCTTCGCTGCACAGGAGATCAAGCCGCAGGCGCGCGTGCTGGCCGAGGACCGCGGCATCCGCTGCCTCGTGCTCGACTACGACGACATGAAGGGCATCGAGTCCGGCATCCCCCGCCTCTTCTGAGGCGAGCTGCACAGATGTTCATCGCGTTCGGTCGCGGCGCGCACTGCCCATAGGCTGGAAGGCATGGCTTCTTCCCCCTACTCGTGCGTGCTCTGGGACGTCGACGGCACCATCGCCGACGCGTCGGTCGGCATCCTCCGCCGCCTCAACGTCGCCCTCACGCACTTCGGTCACCCCGCTCCCACGCGCGAGCAGCTGGTGCACTGGATCGGGCCGCCGATGTTCCAGTCCTTCCAGGCTCAGGCGGGGATGACGCCCGAGCAGGCGACCGAGGCCGTGACCTTCTACCGCACGCTCGGCAAGGCCGATGGCTACACGACCGACGTCCGAACCTACCCCGGTGTGCCCGAGATCATCCGCGACCTGCACTCCGCAGGCATCCCGCAGGCGACCGCGAGCTCGAAGCCCGAGATCCAGGTCGACGCGATCATCGACTTCTTCGAACTCCGCCCGTACTTCCTCTCGACCGTCGGCGCGACGCCGGACGAGTCGACCCTCGCGTCCAAGACCGACATCGTGGCCGAGGCGCTGCGCCGCCTGGCCGACCGCGGCGCCGACGTCTCGCGACCGGTGCTCATCGGCGACCGTCACCATGATGTCGAGGGCGGCAACGCGAACGGCGTCCCGGTGGTCTTCGTCGAGTGGGGCTTCAGCGACACGCACGAAGGCGACGAGGCGGCCTTCCGTGCAGCATCCCCCGACGAGCTGCGCGCTCTTCTACTGCACTGACACCGAGCTCAGCCCGGGGCCCGGGCACGGCATCCACGCCCACAAAGCACAGAACTCCCCGCCGGAAGGTCGCAACGTGTGCGGGCCTCCGGTCGGGGAGTTCTATGACGTCCGCTCTCAGAGCGGACGGATGTTCTCAGCCTGCAGGCCCTTGGGGCCCTGCGCCACGTCGAACTCGACTCGCTGGTTCTCTTCAAGAGAGCGGTAGCCGGATGACTCGATGGCGGAGTAGTGCGCGAAAACGTCAGCGCCGCCGTCGTCGGGGGAGATGAAGCCGAAGCCCTTCTCCGAGTTGAACCACTTAACCGTGCCCTGGGTGCTCATGTACTGCCTGTTCTGCTGGAAAGAAGCCGACGCAGGATGCCCCGACGTGCTCCACGCTAGTGGAGCACGCGCTGAGCGGAAGTCCCGAGGTCAGCCCGTAACCCAAATGTTGCATGAGCTGTCATCCGCGGTCACACCACGGGCGCAGACGAACTTCCCCAGAAAATGGTGTGGCCCTCACCGCGGGGGGAGCGATGAGGGCCGAAGACGACCGGAGGGTGCGTCAGATTCCAGCCTACCCCTCGGGCACGCGTTTGTCCCCCATTTGGGGGACAAGTTCGAAAAATTGTGAGAAGGGGACAAACGATAGCGGCCCTCTCGAGCAGCCCGTTGGGGACAGAACTACTCGAGAGGGCCCAATCGCATGCACGAATCGCCTTTGCCTCTGGGGACGGCAGTCGTCTCTGGGGAAGACGGAGGCGATCAATCCCCTGTGCATGCACTTTCACCCTATGGGAGGTCGTCTGATCTCGCCATGGGCGTTTGACGCCGTGTGACATCAGCGAAGATCCGCGCCGCACCGCCTCGCGAGTAGCCTGGTGCGGTGACCATGCTGAACAAGGACATGACCCTGTGCATCTCGCTGTCTGCACGCCCGAGCAACAACGGCACGCGATTCCACAACTTCCTCTATGAGGAGCTCGGCCTCAACTGGATCTACAAGGCGTTCGCACCGACCGACCTCGGCCAGGCGATCGCCGGCGTACGAGGTCTCGGCATCCGCGGCTGCGCGATCTCGATGCCCTTCAAGGAGGACGTGATCGCGCTCGTCGACCGCATGGATTCCTCAGCGACTGCCATCGACTCGGTGAACACCATCGTGAACGACGACGGGGTGCTCACGGCCTACAACACCGACTACAGCGCGATCGCACAGCTGATCGAGCGCAACTCGCTCAATCCTGCGGCATCGGTGCTGCTGCGCGGCTCGGGCGGAATGGCCAAGGCCACGGCCGCCGCATTCCGCGACGCGGGCTTCGCTCGCGTGACGGTCGCCGCTCGCAACGAAGCGCGCGGTCGGGGGCTGGCAGACCTCTACGGGTTCGGCTGGACGGCGGATGCGGATGCCGCGACGGCCGACATCATCGTGAACATCACCCCGATCGGCATGGCGGGTGGCGCGGACGAGCATGCGCTGTCATTCACGGAGGAGCAGATCGCGGCGGCATCCGTCGTGTTCGACGTCGTCGCCCTGCCTGCCGAGACTCCGCTGATCGCGGGGGGGCGCGCAGCGGGAAAGACCGTCATCACCGGCGCCGAGGTGGCGACACTGCAGGCGCTCGAGCAGTTCGTGCTCTACACCGGCATCCGCCCCTCGACAGCTCAGGTGCAGGCGGCCGAGGAGTTCATGCGGGCGCAGTGACCACCGCGCCCGCATGACACGGGCACGCCTCAGCCGTTGAACTCAGCAGGGTGCGGGCCGGTGCGGCCGTCGCGCTCGAGGAGATCGACCACGGCGAGCTCGTCGGCGGTGAGTTCGAAACCGAACACGTCGAGGTTCTCGGCGATGCGGGCGGGCGTCACCGACTTGGGAATCACGACACGCCCCTGCTGCAGATGCCACCGCAGCACGATCTGCGCAGGGGTCTTGCCATGGCGGTCGGCGATCTCGACGAGAGAGGCATCGCCGAGTACGGCGCCCTGTGCGAGCGGGCTCCACGCCTCGGTGACGATCCCTCGCTGGGCGTTCGCCTCGGCCACGGCGCGGTTCTGCAGCGCCGGGTGCAGCTCGACCTGGTTGACCGCGGGCACGACGCCACCCTCGGAGGTGAGCCGTTCGAGATGCTCGGGCTCGAAGTTCGAGACTCCGATCGCCCGGACCCGTCCGTCCGCATAGAGACGCTCGAGCGCACGCCAGGTCTCGGGATACGTCGCCAGAGCCGGCGTCGGCCAGTGGATCAGATACAGGTCGAGGTGGTCGAGCCCGAGACGCTCGAGCGATGCGTCGTAGGCGCGCAACGTGGCATCGAATCCGTGGTCGGAGATCCACACCTTCGACGTCACGAACAGCTCGTCGCGCGCGATCCCCGACTCGGCGATCGCGCGGCCGACGCCCGCTTCATTTCCGTAGACCGCTGCGGTGTCGATGCTGCGGTATCCGGCGTCGAGCGCTGCGGCGACGGCCGCCGTCGTCTCGGCATCCGGCACCTGGAAGACGCCGTAGCCGAGCTGCGGCATCTCGATGCCGTTGTTCAGGGTGACTGTGGGGATGGTGGGGATGCTCACTGCTGATTCCTTCTTGTTCTGTCTGCGGTTCTGAGTGGTCACGCGGCGATGGTCTGCAGGATGCCGGTGGTGACGGGTGACGGGCGTCGAGCCATGATCACGGCGACCACCATGACGACCAGAGCGGATGCGGTGATCGCGGCGCCGATCCAGATGGGCGAGGTGTAGCCGAGTCCTGCCGAGATGCCGAGGCCGCCGGCCCAGGCGCCGAGTGCGTTGCCGACGTTGAACGCGCCGATGTTGGCGCCGGAGGCGAGGGTCGGCGCACCGCCGGCGTAGTGCATGATGCGGCTCTGCAGCCCGGGCACCGTGCCGAATCCGAAGGCGCCCATCGCGACGAGGATCGCGATCGTCACGGGCTGCGACCAGGCGAAGAACCCGAACAGCACGAGAACGACCACCAGCGCCGAGATGAAGATGAGCAGGGTGCGGTCGATCGAGCGGTCGGCCAGGCGTCCGCCGACCCAGTTGCCCGCGACGAGCCCCGCACCGAACAGCACGAGCAACCACGGCACCGCGGTGTCGGCGAATCCTGTGACGTCGGTGAGTGTGTAGGCGATGTAGGTGAAGGCACCGAACATGCCGCCGAACGCGAGGGCTGTGACGATGAGCGAGAGCCACACCTGACCCGATCGGAAGGCGCGGAGCTCGCTGCGCAGACTCACCTGCGCACCCGCCGACTTCGGGGCGGTGACGAGCAGCGCGATGCCGGCGAAGGCGACGACGCCGATGACCGAGATCACCCAGAACGTCGAGCGCCAGCCGAACTGCTGTCCGAGGAAGGTGCCGAAGGGAACGCCGAACACGTTGGCCGCTGTGAGGCCGGTGAACATGATCGCGATCGCCCGCGCCTTCTTCTCGGGGGCGACCAGCTCGGCCGCGACGACCGATCCGATGCCGAAGAACGCCCCGTGGCACAGGGCGGCGACGATGCGGCCGATCATGGCCACCGTGTAGTCGGGGGCGAGGGCCGTGATCGCATTGCCCACGATGAACAGCACGACGAGGCCGAGCAGCACGGGCTTGCGCGGCAGCCGCGTGGTGGCGGCGGTGAGGCCGAGGGCACCGACGACGACGCTCAGCGCGTAGCCCGAGATGAGCCAGCCGGCCGTGGCCTCGGTGACGCCGAAATCGGAGGCGACCTCGGGCAGCAGGCCCATGATCACGAATTCGGTGAGACCGATCCCGAAGGCGCCGATGGCGAGTGCGATGAGTCCGAGTGGCATGGGTGTGCTCCGTGGTCCTCTGGTAGAGTAGTTGCAGACGCGGGATATTGCGTCCGACGGATAATCATTGCACACGCAACTATTCGGCGCAAGCAACTACTTCGGAGGTCACAGTGGGCATCTCAGACGACGCTGTCGAGATCCGCGCGCGCGGCTGGCGAACGCTCGCGGCACTGCATGGCATCATCGAGGCCGATCTCGAGAAGGCGCTCGGCGCCTCGGTCGGCCTCTCGGTCGTCGAGTACACGGTGCTCGACGCCCTCAGCCGGCAAGACGGCTGGCACATGCGGATGCAGCAGCTCGCCCGTGCGACGGCTCTGAGCCCGAGCGCGACGACCAGACTCGTCACGCGCCTCGAAGACCGCGGGCTGCTCACCCGCATCCTCTGCGCCGACGACCGCCGCGGCATCTACACCGAGCTCACCGCGGCCGGCCAGGCGCTCTACGAGCAGGCCCACCCGATCCACGACGAGACGCTCGAACGAGCTCTCGGAGAGGCTGTCACGCAGCCAGAGCTCGCACCCGTCGTGCACGCCTTGCAGGCTGTGACCGTCGACGCCTGAGCCGCGGCGAGCGCGGCGCCGCTCACGCCCCCGTGCGCGAGATCGTCACCTGGATGCTCTTCATCAGCGGCTGGTCGCTCTGCGCGCTGAAGTCCTTGCGTCCGATCAGCACGTTCATCTCGGGCATGTAGCCGGCGGCGCTGCCGCGCGGCAGGTCGTAGGGCACGGCGCGGAATGCTGTCAGCATCCGCGTCGACCCGTCTTTCGAGGTCGACACGATGTCGACCAGATCGCCTTCGACGAGCCCGCGATCTCGCATGTCGTCCTCGTGCAAAAACACGAGCTCTCGCAGGTTCTTCACGCCCCGATAGCGGTCGTCGTTCGAATAGATCGTGGTGTTCCACTGGTCATGCGAGCGCATGGTCTGCAGCACCAGCGTCTCGGCCGACTCGGGGATGACGTTCGGCAGCGGCGCGTGCGAGAACTCGGCACGACCTGACGGCGTCTCGAACACCCGCTCCCGAGCCGGCTGCGGGATGCGGAACCCGTGCCTGTCGCGGATCAGGTCGTTGAACCCCTCGAACCCCGGCAGCACCTTGGCCATCACATCGCGGATGTTGTCGTAGTCGCCGACGTACCAGTCCCAAGGCGTGGCGGTGTGGGGCAGCGTCGCCTTCGCCATGCCGGCGATGATCGCCGGCTCCGACCTCAGATACGCGGATGCCGGCTGCTTGCGCCCCATCGAGAGGTGCACCATGCTCATCGCGTCCTCGACCGTGGTGCCCTGCGGACCCTGCGCCTGCTGGTCACGCTCGGTGCGACCGAGGCAGGGCAGGATCAGCGCCTTCTCGCCATGCACGAGGTGGCTGCGGTTGAGCTTGGTGCTCACCTGCACCGTCAGGCGGCACTTCTCGAGTCCCTGTGCCGTGAACGGGGTGTCGGGGGCCGCGAGCACGAAGTTGCCTCCCATGCCGACGAACACCTTGACGCGTCCGTCGTGCATCGCCTCGATCGTGCGCACCGTGTCGAGTCCGGGATGCCGCGGCGGATCGATCCTGCATGCCTCAGCGAGACGGTCGAGCCAGGCATCCGTGGGGTGATGGTCGATGCCGCAGGTGCGATTGCCCTGCACGTTGCTGTGCCCGCGGATCGGAGAAGGCCCCGCGCCCCGACGCCCGATGTTGCCCCGCAGCAGCAGCAGGTTGACGATCTCGCGAACGGTATCGACGCCGTGCTCGTGCTGGCTCACGCCGAGGCACCAGCTGATGACCGTGCGCTCCGACCCCAGGTACACCGCCGCGGCCGCGCGGATCTGCTCCTCGGTGAGCCCCGACTGGGCTACGAGGTCGACCCATGGCGTGGCCGCGACCAGCTCGCGGTACACGTCGACGCCATTCGTGAGAGTGCCGAGGAACTCCGAGTCGAGCACCGAAGGGTCGGTGTCGGCGGCCTCGAAGACGACCTTCGACATGCCTCTGATGAGAGCGAGGTCACCGCCGGGCGCACCTGCAGGTTCATGGTGCTCGTGCCTGTCGCCTTGAACCGCGCCATGTCGACGAAGTCGTGCGGCACGATCGTGCGGGTGGCGGCGGCCTCGACGAGCGGGTTGACGTGCACGACCTGGGCGCCGCGCTTCACGGCATCCGCCAGCGCCGTGAGCATGCGCGGGGCGTTGGACGCCGCGTTCACGCCGAGCACGAAGAGCGCGTCGCACTCGTCCCAGTCGTGCAGGTCGACCGTTCCCTTGCCGGTAGCGATCGAGGCTTTGAGCGCGCGGCCCGAGGCCTCGTGGCACATGTTCGAGCAGTCGGGCAGGTTGTTCGTGCCGTACTCGCGCACCATCAGCTGATAGAGGAACGTCGCCTCGTTGCTCAGGCGCCCTGACGTGTAGAAGGCGGCCTCGTCAGGGCTGTCGAGCGCCTGCAGCTCGTCGCCGACCAGCACGAACGCGTCGTCCCACGTGATCGGAACGTAGTGATCGCTGACCGCGTCGTAGACCATCGGCTCGGTCAGGCGTCCCTGGTCTTCGAGGTCGAAGTCGGGCCAGGTCGCGAGCTCCGTCACGGTGTGCTCGGCGAAGAAGCGACGGTCGACCCGCTTGCGCGTCATCTCCCAGGTGACGTGCTTGATGCCGTTCTCGCAGATGTCGAGTTTCAGATTGCCCGGGTCGTCGGGCCAGGCGCATCCGGGACAGTCGTAGCCCGATACGGGGTGATTCATCTGCAGCATCGCGAGCGGGCCGGCGATCGGCTGGCGCTGATCCAGCACCACGCGCCCCACCGACACCGCCGCACCCCAGCCGGCTGCGGGGTGGCCGTACGGCTTGCGTGACCAGGGCCGATCCGTGCGGGGGCCGTATCCGCCCTGACGCGGCTCGGCGGGCATCAGTCCGAAGGCGGTTCCGGCGGTACCGGCCGTGCCGGTGGTTCCCTCGCTATCGAGCATGGTGTGCCCCTTCTTCGGAGTGTGCAGACGGCGCGAGTCCGTCGATGCGCACCCGATGCGCGTGCGTGTAGATGTTCATCGATCGTCCGCGGACGAAGCCGACGAGCGTCACACCCGATTCCTCGGCGAGCTCCGCGGCGAGAGACGAGGGTGCCGAGACGGCGCTGAGCAGCGGGATGCCGGCCATCGCGGCCTTCTGCACCAGCTCGAAGCTCGCTCTGCCCGAGACCTGCAGGATCTGCCGACGCAGCGGCAGCCGGTCGTTCAGCAGCGCCCAGCCCACCACCTTGTCGACGGCGTTGTGACGCCCGACGTCTTCGCGCAGCACGAGCAGCTCGCCGGAATCGGCGTCGAACAGCGCCGCAGCATGCAGACCGCCCGTCTTGTCGAACGCCGCCTGCTCTGCGCGCAGACGATCGGGGAACGCCGCGATCTGCTCGGCATCCACCTGGATGTCGTCATCGGAGAGCGGATGCCGCGACACCGTGCGCACCGCGTCGATGCTGGCCTTGCCGCAGACGCCGCACGAACTGGTCGTGTAGAAGCGCCGCGCAGCATCGGGGTCGGGAAGCGCGACGCCGTGAGCGAGGCTGATGTCGAGCACGTTGTACGTGTTCTCCTGGCCACCCGTTCCCGGGCCGCCGCAGTGGATCGCCGAATGGAACTCGGCAGCTTCGGCGATCATCCCCTCTGACACGAGGAACCCTGCCGCCAACTCGACGTCGTGCCCCGGAGTGCGCATCGTGACAGCGAGCGGCGAGCCCGCGACGCGGATCTCCAACGGCTCCTCGACGGCCAGCGTGTCGGCGCGACGCCTCGCACCCTCGCCGAGGGTGAGCTTCAGAATCGGTCTCCGCGTCGTGATCCGCCCCACACCAGCGAGCGTACTCCGCGGTCACGGGATCGGATCGATCCGTCATCGGGAGGCCGATACGTGGGTACCCTAAGCCCATGAGCGCGCCTCGCAACGCACGACGGACACCCGCAGCCCTCGCCATGGCGGCGATCGTCGCCCTGGCATTGACCGCCTGCACCGGCGGTGGCGGCGAGCAGGGCACGACAAGCGATGGCGGCCAGGGATTCCCCGACGACGGCTGCACCCACATCGCCGTCGCCACCTCGTCTGAGAAGGTCAACATGCTCGATGAGCTGGCCAAGGCCTTCAAGGACTCACCGGAGCACGAAGGGCTCGAGACGTGCGCCACCGTGCGCCCGACCAATGTCTCGTCCGGCAACGCGACGCGCTTCCTCACCTCGGGCGAGGACTGGCCGAGCGATGACACGTCGCTCTGGCCAACACTGTGGTCTCCGGCATCCACCGTCTGGACCGATCGCGTCGCCGCCGCCGCGTCACCCAGCCTCGTGGGCGAGCCGAAGTCGTTCACCCGCACGCCGGTGGTGTTCGGCATGCCCGAGCCGATGGCCACTGCCCTCGGCTGGCCGAACACGCCCATCAGCATCACCGACCTCGAGGCCCTCTGCCAGGACCCGGCCGGATGGGGCAGTGTCGGCAAGGACATCTGGGGCGCCTTCAAGATCTCGAAGACCAACCCGAACACGTCGACCACCGGGCTCTCGACCATCCTGATGCAGTCGTATGAGGCGACCGGCAAGCTCGAGGGACTCACGTCGGCTGACGTCGAGGCCTCGGCCGACTTCTCGCGGGTTTTCGAGGAGTGCGTCATCCACTACGGAGACACGACCGGCAACGTGCTCTCGACCCTCTACGACGAGACGCAGAACGGGTCGAACGGGTCGGCCTACGTCTCGGCCGTCGCGCTGGAGGAGACCTCGCTGCTCAACTACAACCAGGGCAACCCCGACTCGCACACCGTGCAGCCGGGCGAGACCCTGACGCCGCCGAAGACCAAGCTCGTCGCCGTCTATCCCGAGGGCGGATCGATGTGGTCGGACAACCCGATCACCGTGCTCGGCGCCGACTGGGTGACCGCCGAGCAGCGCACCGCCGGTGAGGCGTTCGCCGAGTTCGTGCAGACCACCGCGGCGCAGAAGATCCTGCCCGACTACGGCTTCCGCCCGCTCGACGAATCGGTGCCGCTGGGCGACCTGTTCACCGCGAAGTACGGAGTCGACCCCGCACAGCCCGCCGTGACGTTGCCGAAGCCGGAGGTCGACGTGATCTCGACGGCTATCGACCAGTGGACGCAGGTGCGCAAGCCGTCGTCGGTGCTCGAGCTCATCGACATCTCGGGCTCGATGGACGACCCGATCGGCGACGGACGCTCGCGTCTGGACGGTGCGATCGAGGGCGCGCAGTCGACTCTGAACCACTTCCGCCCGACCGACGAGGTCGGCGTCTGGGCGTTCACCACCGAGATCTCCTCGGACGAGGGCGAGATCATCCAGGTGGTGCGCGATGTGTCGGCGCTCGGATCCGACGGAGAGAAGCTCGACTCGTCGCTCGCCGACCTGCGCTATGCGCAGCGCAACGGCACCCCGCTCTACGATTCGATCCTGCTGGCATACGAGGCGATGAGCGAGCGGGCCGAACCCGGCCGCATCAACGCGATCGTGGTGCTCTCCGACGGCGAGGACACCGACTCCGGCATCTCGCTCGACTCGCTGATCACGAAGATCGGCAAGAGCACCGAAGAGGGTGGAAGCGACGCCCCCGTGCGTATATTCCCGATCGCGTATGGAGAGGGTGCCGACACCTCGGCACTGCAGCGGATCGCTGACGTGACGGGCGGTCAGCTCTTCGACGCTTCGGATGCCGAGCGCATCGACCTCGTCTTCGCCTCCGTGATCAACAACTTCTGAGGTTTCGCGATGCCGTATCTCTCCTCGTCGAACAACCCATGGATCGAGGATGCCGTCGCAGGCATATCCGGTCAGAACATCTACGTCGATCCCGATGTGTCCGGCGGTCAGGCGCTGACCGACGCCCTCGCCGGGGTCGTTCCCGGCGACGGATCGATCGCGGTGGTCGTGCTGCCGGCGGATGCTGCGCGAGACACCCCTTACAACACGTACATCCTCGACCAGCTCACCGCTGGCTCGAATCAGAAGACCGTGATCGTCGCGATCGGGGACGATCTGCAGGCGGCCTCGGCGGCGATCCCGAGCGATGACGCCCTGCGCATCGCCAACGAGAACCAGTCGTCTGGGGCGAACCTCCAGGACAAGCTCGTCGAGACGGTGCAGGAGATCTCGGCCGAGACTCCGATCTCGTCGGGGGACGATTCCGGTGTCGCCGGTCCGGTGATCCCGCTGGTGATCGGCGGCGTCGTTCTCGTCGCGGCCGCCGTGACCGCGGCCGGGCTGATCGCACGTCGCCGGCGCCGCAAGCCAGTCGTCTCGACCGACCCGGTGCCCGCCGGCATCCGTCTTCGGGTGAATCGCCTGCGCGAACTCCGCGCCGACTACTCCGCTGTGCCGGGCAGTCCTGTAGCGGCCGAGACTGCCGCCGGGATCGACGCGCTCGCCTCGCACGTAGAGCAGCTGTTCATCCGTCTCGACGCCAAGGCGGGTGAGGATCAGAGCGTGCTCGCCGAGGCCGAGTACTCCGACAAGCTCGCTCGTCTGGTCGCCGCCCTCGACCGCGACTACCTGCTCGACCTGCTGACCAGGCCGGACCTGTGGGACGCCCCCGACGAGCGCATCGCCGAGGTGCGCGAAGCGCTGTCGGCCGTGACCACGCAGATCGTCGACAACATCAAGCAGGTCAACGCCCGCAAGGGGCTGCTGTTCCAGGTGTCGCTCGACTCGCTCATCGGTCGCAGCGAGCTGCGCGACTGGGAGCGTCAGTTCAAGCAGGGCTCCGGCGAGTAGTCACCGCTCAGCGCCTCGGAACGGCGGCGTCGACCACACGACCGTCTACGAGATGCAGCACCCCGTGCATGCGCGGGAGGTGCACGAGGTCATGGGTGACGAGCAGCGTCGATGTGTTCAGTTCGTCGGTGAGCTGCAGGATGAGATCGATGATCTTGGCCCCGCGTTCCTGATCGAGAGCGCTGGTGGGCTCGTCTACCAGGAGCACGCTCGGATCGTTCATCAGGGCTCGCGCGATGTTGACCCGCTGACGCTGTCCGCCGGAGAGCTGGTGAGGCCTCTTGTGACCGTGCTGTGCGAGGCCGACCGCCGAGAGCAGGTCATCCGCACGAGCTGCCGCCGTGGCGCGGTTGTGTCGGCTGCGCGGGGCACCGAGCTCGTTCATGACGCTCAGCTGCTCACGGGCAGTCAGCGAGGGGATGAGGTTGGGCTGCTGGAAGACGATCCCGATCCGGTCCCGCCGCAGATGCGTCGCTTCGGCCGGGCTGAGCGCTGTGACGTCGCTCCCATCGATGAGGATCTCGCCGGAATCCGGACGCAGAAGGGTGCCGGCGACGGCCAGCAGACTCGACTTGCCGGAGCCGCTGGGCCCCGTGATGCCGGTGACGGTTCCGGGGTGGGCGGTGAGGGAGACACCGTCGACGGCTGTCACCCGGGAATCGCCGTCGGGGAAGGTCAGGGTGATGTCGTTCAGACGGATCATCGGTTGCTCCCGAGTGCGGTGAGGGGGTCGGCGGAGGTGACGGAGCGCAGGGCGAAGGCGGCGCCTGCGAGGCCGAGGGCGATCATGATGCCGCCCGGAAGGATGGTCGTGACGGGGCTCAGCAGGAACGGAAGGGCGGTGCCTGCGAGCAGGCCGAGCACGGTGACCAGCCCCAGACCGATGCCGATGCCCACCAGCAGCACGATCAGCGCCTGACCCAACGCATCGCGGATCAGGGAACGCGTGCTCGCGCCGAGCGCCTTGAGGACGGCGACATCGCCCTTGCGCTGCATGGTCCACACGGTGAAGAAGGCCCCGATGACGAGTCCCGAGATGCCGAACAGCATGGCCACCATCAGAAGGAGTGATCCGATCTCGGAACGGAAGGCGCTCAGCGCCGTCAGCGACCCGAGGGTCGTCTCCGAGATCGTGTCGTTCGCGGCATCCGCGGCATCCCAGTCAGGGGCACCCGTGACAGCGAGGACCGTGGCGTAGGCATCGGGGTTTCCCGTGGATGCCGAGTACGACTGCCAGTCGTGCAGAGTCATCTGAACGACGGGCGTATGGCTGTACCACGCATCTCCCTCGACCGCCTCGACGTCGTAGGAGACGCCGGCGATCTCGATCTGCTCTCCGACCTTCACGCCGAGCGCATCCGCAGCGGGCACCGACAGACGCAGCCGACCGTCCCCGGAGGGCGCATCCGCGTCGAAGCCGGGCTCGACACCGAACACCGCGATCGCGGCGCGGGTGTCGTCGGTCTCGGCGCGGGTCTGGCTGATGCCGATGGGGCGTGCGTCGGTCACGTCGGCCGTCGCCGCCCATTCCGTCGCCTGCTGCTCGGTGATCGCGGAGTCAGCGAAGCTGGCCGCACTCTCTCCGCCCGAGGGGGCGGAGAACACGATCCGGTCTGCGGGAAGAGCGAGCACTGCCGAGACGTTCTGGATGGCGAGACCCCCAGTCAGTCCGCTGAGGAACCCCACGAGAAGGGTGATCAGGGCGACGACGGAGCCGATGAGGATGAATCGCCCCTTGGCGAAGCGAAGATCGCGTAACGCGACGAACATGACGGTTGCCTTTCCTGTCACCGATGCGGCGACCATTCCACTTTCGTCGTCGGCGTCGTCGTGGTCATCGGCCACCTGAACGGGCTTTCGCGCCCAGGATGAGTACGCCTCGATCGTCCTTTCGGACGATGCCGCGCTCGGTGCGGCGGCGTAGAGTTCGAACCATGGCGCATACCGCTCTGACCCCGGTGTTCGTGGGTCTGCGGACGGGCCTTCACGTTCTCTTCTTCGCCCTGACGGGGCTCGTGATCGCTCGCGCGGTGTTCGACCCCTCGGATTCGAGCGTCACTGCGATCCTGCTGGCTCTGATCGTCGCTGGGACGTACGCGTCGGGTGTGCTGCTCGCCCGTCTCTCCCACGGACGACGCCTCCTGTCGCTGGTGTGGGTGGCGCTGCTGACCCTGGAGTGGCTGGGCCTGCTGTGGGTGAGCGCCGATGCGGCGTACCTCGTCTTCCCTCTCTTCTTCCTGTTCCTCCACCTGCTGGGGCGCTGGGCGGGATCGGCCGCGATACTCGCGTCGACGATCGTCGCGGTGTACGCCCTCGGCATCCGCGGCGGGTGGAGCGTCGGCGGTGTCGTCGGCCCGTTCGTCGGCGCCGGCGTCGCGCTCCTGATCGGCCTCGGCTACCAGGCTCTGGCGAGAGAGGCGCAGCAGCGCGAAGCGCTGGTCAGTGAGCTGCTCGCGACCCGCGGCCAACTTGCCGCGCGCGAGCACGAATCGGGTGTCCTCGCAGAACGCGCACGTCTCGCCCGCGAGATCCACGACACGCTCGCGCAGGGACTCTCCAGCATCCAGATGCTGCTGCATGCCGCGGAACGCGCCGACGACACGCGCCCGGGCATCGAGCACATCCGGCTCGCACGCGAGACGGCCGCCGCGAACCTCGTCGAGGCACGACGGTTCATCCGCGAGCTGACACCTCCCCAGCTCGACGATCAGACCCTCGGTGGGGCGCTGCGGCGACTGGCCCGCACGCAGTGGGCGACGCAGGGGCTCGACGTGCAGGTGCGGGTGTCCGACACGATCGTCCTGCCCATGCATCTGCAGACGGCGCTGCTGCGAATCACGCAGGGTGCCATCGCCAACGTCATCCAGCACGCCCGCGCGAAGACGGCGACTGTCACCATCAGCGTCGAGAACGACCAGCTCCACTTCACCGTCGAAGACGACGGGACCGGATTCGATGCGGAGATCACTGAGCCGGCGGCCGCCGCCGAGAGGTCGGATTCCTTCGGTCTGCGCGCCACCGCTGAGCGGGTGCAGCAGTTGGGCGGGAGGCTCGAGATCGATGCGGCATCCGGCCGGGGAACGACACTCACCGTAGACCTCCCTCTGACGGAGTTCGCATGATCCGCCTCGTCATCGCCGACGACCACCCCATCGTCCGCGCAGGCCTCATCGCCCTGTTCGGTCTCGAACCGGATCTCGAGGTGGTGGCAGAAGCAGGCACACCCGACGAGGCCGTCGCCTGCGCCGAGCGCGAGAATCCCGACGTGGTGCTGATGGATCTGCAGTTCGGTTCCCACGCCGACACCACAGGCGTGGAGGCGACTCGCCGCATCCGCGCACTCGAGGCTCCGCCCTACGTTCTCGTGCTCACGAACTACGACACGGATGCCGACATCCTCGGCGCCGTCGAGGCCGGCGCGAGCGGCTATCTGCTGAAAGACGCCCCACCGCACGAGCTGACCGCGGCCGTGCGCGCGGCGGCCGCCGGAGAGAGCGCTCTTGCGCCCGTGATCGCCTCCCGCCTGCTCGACCGCATGCGCGCGCCACGCGTGAGCCTCAGCAGCCGCGAGATAGAGGTCCTCGAGCTCGTCGCCGCAGGTCGATCGAACAGCGAAGTCGCAGACGAGCTCTTCGTCAGCGAAACGACCGTGAAGTCACATCTCGCGCACATCTTCTCGAAGCTCGACGTCAGCTCACGCACCGCCGCGGTCTCGGCGGCCCGCCAGAAGGGCATTCTCCGCTGAGCCCGCGCGCTCCTTGCCTGCTCACGCGCCGAACCGACCAGACCACTCAGAGGTCGTACACGGCGCGACGGTGCGCGACGCGGACGACGGTCACGAGCAGGTGCTCGTCGACGACCTCGTAGAGCACTCTGTAGTCGCCGATGCGCACTCGCCAGGCGTTGTCATAGCCAGCCAGCTTGCGACACCCATGCGGACGCGGGTCTCGCTCGAGATCGGCGACTCCGGCGAGTATCCGTCGACGGATCTGCGGGTCGAGCTTGCGGATCTCTCTAGCAGCGGCAGTGGTGAACTCGATCCGATAGCGCGTCACGCGACTTCCGCACGCAGCTCGTCCAGCGACACGCGGTCACCGTCATCCGCCGCCCGCGCGGCAGCGAACTCGGCGGCGTCGCGCGCCGCTTCGAGCTCTTCGAGCAGCTCGAGATCATCGACGCTGATCACCACGGCCGTCAGCTTGCCATGACGCGTGACGCCCACGCGCTCCGAGCCGTAGGCGACACCGCCGAGGACATCGGCAAGGCTGTCACGCAGATCCTTCGAAGGCACACTGCGGCTGATCGTGTTCATGTGTTCATAATACTCGTTATGTACATAAATGGCAGTAGTCGCCTTAAGTACACAGACTCACACGAAGCGGGATGGCCGATGAGACCGCCGACCCGCTTCGAGCAACCAAGGTTGACAAGCCATGCTGTGGCAACTTAGGTTGACGGCATGGAGTCTTCCCAGATCGCCGCGGTGGCAGCGGACACCAGCGACCCGAGAACCGGCTTGCGGGCAGTCGCATCGTTGCGCGTGCTCGCAGACACCCTGGAGCTTCGGCAGGTCGAGGCTGCTCTGCGCTCAGGCATGAAGTGGCAGGAGATCGCCGACGCACTCGGGGTGACCCGACAGGCCGTTCACAAGAAGCACTCGAAGCGAGTGGACCCCACGATTCCGATCTCAAGGAGGAACTCATGAGCAAGTTCGTTCGCGTCGCTCAGACGAGCCAGTCTCTGTCTCTTGCCGCCATGGAAGAAGCATCCCGACTCGGGCTTCGCACCGCCGACATCGAGCACCTGTTCCTCGCCCTCGTGATCAACGATCAAGCCGCAGGCCGGGCACTGCGCGACATCGGCATCGACCTCGACGCCGCCCGTCGCGCTGTCGAAGAGCAGCACGCGGCTCAACTGGCATCCCTCGGCATCGAGGCGTCGTTTCCCGAGGCCGGGCGCATCGTGTTCCACGAGACCGACGGGTACGAGTGGAGCAAGCGCGCTTCTGACCTCATCGCTCGCTCGGCCGACAAAGACAAGGCGGGCGACGCCGCCGCGGTGCTCCGAGAACTTGTGGCCGAGCCGAGCGGCATGATCGCCGACATACTCGAACGCCTGGGCACCACCCCCGCTGCGCTGCTCGCGCAGCTCGACGCTCCCGACTCGTCAACGCCCGCGACCACGCCTGCCGCAGCAGCGATGAGGGGGCGGATCTCCGGGTCGACGGAGACGTTCGTTCCTGCGCCGATCGAGCGAGTGTGGGACTACCTCGCCGAGCCGACGAACATCCCCGACTGGGAGATGAGCGTCGGCTCGATCGAGAATGCACGACAGGATGCCGCCGTCGGTGGGGTGTGGACGGGCTTCGCACGCGAACGACGTCCGGACGGGAAGCCGGTGAAGGTCAAGCCGAGGTTCCTTCGCCGCAGAATCGAACTCGTCGCGGCGCACGGACCTGAGCGGATCGCCTGGAGCTTCGCCTACCCCGATGCTCCTCGGAGCAATGCGGCTCTTTACGAGTTCAGCCTGGCGCACACCAGCGGCGGCACTCAGGTCTCGATCACCACGTCATGGTCTCGCCGAACCGGTTGGCGAAGGGTGGCGGGACTGCCGCTGCGTCCGATCCAGAAGTTCATCGTGTGGATCACACTGTTCCAGACCGGCGGCGCGATCAGCCGAGCATTCCGCTGAGGATGAAGCCATTGAGGGCGCAGCCTCAGGCGGCGCCGAGCAGTTCCGTCATCTTGGCGTAGAACACGGCGGGGTCCCCCGCGAGCGATGCCTTCACCATCGCGCTCCAGTCGTCGACGATCACCTCGATCGAACCGTCCGCGAGGCCGTCGAGTGACCGACGGGCCACGTCGCGAGGATCGATCTTGGGCCCGTCGTAGTTCGCCATGAGATCCGTGTCGGCGGCACCGAGATGCACGCCCTGCACGAGGGTTCCCTGACCTGCGAGCTCGAGCCGAACCCCGTTGGTCATGTTCCATGCCGCAGCCTTCGCGGCGGCATACCCTCCGGCACCCGGAGACGCGAACCACGACAGCGCCGACAGCACGTTCACGACCGCGCCGCCGCCGTTCGCCGAGAGGATGGGGGCGAACTCGCGGATCACGTCGAGGGTGCCCCAGAAGTGGGTGTCCATCTCGCGGCGCAGTTCTGACAGGTCGCCGGCCACCAGGCCGGCACCCGTGGAGATCCCCGCGTTGTTCACGACGAGAGTCACGTCCTGGGCCACACCGGCCGCCGCGACGATCGATTCGTGATCGAGCAGATCGAGCCGCAACGGCACCACACGCCGGTCATCGAAGTCGAGCGTGTCGGTGCGGCGGGCGGTCGCGTACACGGTGTCGGCGCCGCGCTCGAGCAGTTCGAGCACGAATTGGCGGCCGATTCCGCGGTTCGCTCCGGTCACGAGGGCGATCTGGTCAGTGAGGTTCATGAGTTCCTTGCTTCGCTGGGAAGTGCGTTCTCCGGCTCGATCGAGCCGACACCATTACGCTAGAACTTGACGTTGACGTCAAGGTCAAGTCATTAATGCAAACACGGAGGCAACGGATGCGGATCGGCGAGGTCGCACGCCAGGCAGGTGTCAGCACGAGGGCGCTCCGCTACTACGAAGAGCAGGGGCTGCTCACCTCGGAGCGCACACCCAGCGGCCAGCGGGAGTATCCCGCGGCGGCCGTGGAACGCGTCCGCCTCGTTCAGCAGTTCTTCACCGCGGGGGTGCCGAGCCGCACCATCGCGCAACTGCTGCCATGCGTCGACACCGGACACGGCTCCCCCGAGGCCTTCGCCCTCCTGGCAGCGGAACGCGATCGCATCACCGACGCCATCGAGGGGCTCGCCGCCGCCCGCGATGCGCTGGACCTCATTATCGACATCGCCCACCACCCCACCCCGGAACATTGCCCGGCACTGCGGCACCCCGCGTGGGAACCGCACGTCACCATCGAGGCGGCGGCAACCGCGCACGACCGGGTCTGACTACCTCAGCGCGGTGTGTCCGATCCAGAAGGTCATCGTGAGGATCACCCTGTTCCAGACCGGCGGCGCGATCAGCCAAGCATTCTGTTGAGGATCTCCTCAGTCGCGGCATCTCCGATGACGGCGGCGAGTGTGATTCCGGGATGCGCGACTGCGATGTACAGGCCTGGTACATCGGAGTAGCCGACTGCCGGCTCGCCATCAGCTGTCATGGGCCGCCACCCGATCTCGGCGCTCAGCAGAGTCGTTTCCTCTGCGCCGTTGAACGACTCCATGAACAGGCGGCGCGCCATTTCGCCGGCCCGCATCAGCTCTGCCGTCGAAGACTCCTTGTCGTAGTCGAGCGGCATGAGCACGGTTCCATCGGCATCCTGGCGCGCTTCGAACAGATCGTTCGCGACGATGCCCTGGACGAGGCCCGAGGGTGCGCGGAGCCGCACCATTACGGCGGGGCTCGATGCCATCGGCAGACTCACGCCGACTGTCGCGCACAGGGCTGTCGACCCGATGCCCGCGGCCACGACCGCCGTTGACGCGGGCAGCGACTCCGAGCCCAGCTCGACACCCGCGATCGACCCGTCAGCGGACCTGATCAAGCGCGTGACGGGACTGCCGAGTCTCACGGACGCACCCGCTTCTCGGGCGGCGCTGATCAATCTCTCGGTGGCGAGGGCTGGGTTCAGCCATCCGTCGTCGGGACGAAACTCCGAGCAGACCGGCGGGCTGGTCAGCTGGGGTTCACGAGTCGCTGCCTGCCCACTTCGAGTGGGGATGCTGGCGAAATCCTCACCCCAGACGAGGGCGCCTGACCAATGGACTGCGAGACCAGGCACCTGCCTTGCGAGACGGGCCCAATGATCGCGACCGAGCGCGCGCAGCTCCCCTGCAGCACTCAGATCACCCGGCGCACGGCCCATCCAGCCGAACGAGTGTCTTGTTACACCGGAGCCCGGTAGGCCTGCATCGACGAGGGTGACATCTGCACCGCGAGTGGCAAGGTGATAGCCGATCGATGCGCCGATGATCCCCGCGCCGATCACGATCACCGGATGCGACGACATGCCTCAGCGACCAGGGATGACAGCAGCCGGAGCCGCCGTCGACGCACGCACGATCAACTGCGACCCGAGAGTCACGACGTCGTCGATCGCCGTGCCGTTCATCGCCTGCAGAAGCAGATCCACGGCGAGCGCACCGCTGCGTTCGATCGGCATCCGCACCGTGGTGAGCGCCGGCGTGACAGCACCCGCCAGGTCGATGTCGTCGATGCCGACGATGCTGATGTCTGCGGGGCAGCGCTTGCCGAGCTCGAGCAGCCCCGCCTCGAGCCCGAGGGCGACGAGGTCGTTGTAGGCGATGACGGCCGTGGCACCGCTCGCCGCGGCCGGGGCGGCGGCGGCGCGACCGCCCTGGATCGATGCGGCGTGGTGGCTGAGTCCGGTGAGACGGATGCCGTGGCGGTCGCACGCGCGGGCGACGGTGTCGGCGCGACGGACGTCGGCCCACGATCCGCGCGGACCCGCGGCGTAGGCGATGTGCGTGTGGCCGAGCGCCGCGAGGTGCTCGATCGCCTGAGCCGGGCCGTGCTCTGTGTCCATCAGCACGCAGGGGGCGCCGTCGATCTGGCGGTTGACCACGACGAAGGGGGTGTCGCCGACCAGTTCGAGCACGTCGGCGTCGGGCAGACGCGGCGAGCACAGCAGCATTCCGTCGAGCTTGCGGGCCTGCTCGATCTGCTCGCGCTCGCGGCGCAGGTCTTCATCGGCGTCGAAGAGCACGATGCGATGGCGGCCGTGCCAGGCCTGGCCCTGGATCGCCTTGAGCAGCGTCGCATAGACCGGGTTCGAGACGTCGGGCACGACGACGCCGAACGTGCGGGTCGCTGTGGCGGACTGCGAGGTCGCGTAGCCGAGTTCGCCCGCGGCTTCGAGCACGCGACCGAGGGTGTTCGGCGCGAGACGATCCGGCTCTCCGAAGGCGCGGGAGGCGGTCGCGATGGACACGCCTGCACGTCGTGCCACGTCCGTCAGCGTCGCTGCCATCTTCACCTCCCACCCTCGCTGCAATCCTACGATCCTCGACCTCGATGTAAAACAGGTTGACAAGTTTGTACAAACACTGCACACTGATTTTCATGACGATCAACGCCGATCACCCTCAGCGGTGCGCGGCCCCGAGCGAAGGAGCCACCGCGTGAGCATCCCAGCACCGGCCCTGCGCCGCACGACCTCGGCGACAGCCTCCCCACTGGTCGCCCCCACCGATGCCGGCATCCTGCACCTCGGACTCGGCAGCTTCCACCGCGCGCACCAGGCCGTCTACACCGCGGCGGCACTCCAGTCCGCCGGCGGCGACTGGGGCATCGTCGGTGTCGCATCCCGCTCGCGCTCGATCGTCGACGCGATGCACGCGCAGGACATGCTGTACTCGGTCGCGACCATCTCGCCCGGCAGCACGTCGCTCACCATCCCCGGCGTGCACACCGACGCGTTCGTCGGCGCCGAGCAGCCCGAGCGCGTGATCGCGCAGATCGCCGACCCCGGCATCCGCATCGTGACCCTCACCGTCACCGAGAACGGCTACAGCTACTCCCCCGCGACCCAGCGCCTCGATCTCGACGACGACACGGTGCGCGCCGACCTGCGTGGCGGCGCCGCCCGCTCCACTATCGGCCAACTCGCCCGCGGGCTGCAGGCCCGCGCTGCTGCCGGTGGAGCACCGATCTCGATCCTCAGCTGCGACAACCTGTCGGCCAACGGCAAGCACACCGAGAAGCTGGTGCGCGAGTTCCTGCACGAGCTGCCCGGGTCCGAAGGCAGCGACGCGCTGGCCTTCCTCGACCGCGCCGTGTCGTTCCCCTCGAGCATGGTCGACCGCATCGTGCCGTCGACCACCGCCGAGCTGCGCACCCGCGTGAGCGCCCTGCTCGGCGCCACCGACGACATCCCCGTGCCGGCAGAGCCCTTCACGATGTGGGCGATCGAAGACCGCTTCGCCGGCGGCCGCCCCGCCTGGGAAGCCGGCGGCGCCGTCTTCACCGACGAGGTCGCACGCTACGAGCAGATGAAGGTGCGGCTGCTCAACGGCACGCACTCACTCATCGCCTACCTCGGTGCGCTCAGCGGAGTCGGCACGATCCCCGAGGCCATCGGACTCGACGGCATCGAGAGCGCCGCACGCGCCGTGTTGCGCGACGAGTACGAGCCCTCGATCGAGGTGCCCTCCGGTGTCGACATCCGCGCCTACGAGGCCGAGCTGTTCGAGCGCTGGGCCAACAGCGCCCTCGGGCATCGCACGAGCCAGGTCGGCACCGACGGATCGGTCAAGCTGCGCCAGCGCATCCCCGAGCCGGCGCTGCTCGCGCTCCGCAACGGCGAGATGCCGCACCTGATCGCGCTGACCGTCGCCGGATACCTGTCGTGCGTCGCGCCCCTGCCGGGCTTCGATCCCGGCCTCCACGCCGCCGCGATGACCGACGGCGCCCGCGAACGACTGGCCGGATACGCGGCGAGCGCCCGCAACGGAGGAGAGCTGGCACAGCGCGTGATCGGCGAGCTGCACCTCTTCGGTGATGAACTCGGATCTCAGGATGCGTTCATCGCCCGCGTCGGCGAACTGGTCGACACCCTCCAGCGACGCGGCGTCGACGCCGCGATCGCGGATGCCGTCTCGGCATCCCAGACAAGCACGAAGGAGATGCAGCCATGAAGGCTCTCGCCATCCACGGCAAAGAAGACATCCGCTGGGAGGACCGCGAGGTTCCGACACCCGGCGACGGCGAGATGCGCCTTCGCGTGAACTACGTCGGCATCTGCGGATCCGACCTGCACTACTACTTCCACGGCGCCAACGGCGAGTACACGATCCAGGAGCCGCTGACCCCCGGTCATGAGCTGTCGGGTGTCGTCGACCTCGACCCGTCTGGTCGCCTCGCGCCGGGAACCCCCGTCACCGTGCACCCCGCGCGCTACGGCCCCGAGGTTCCCGGTCTCGAAGACCGCCCGCACCTGCGCCCCGGCGGCGACTACTTCGGCAGCGCCGCGGCGAACCCGCACCGTCAGGGCGGCGCATCCGAGCTCCTGATCGTCGAAGAGCAGATGATCCGCGTGCTCCCGGCCTCGCTGCCCCTCGAGCGCGCAGCCCTCGCCGAGCCCCTCGCCGTCGCGATCCACGCCGTGAACCTCGCCGGCGACATCGCGGGCAAGCGCGTGCTCGTGATCGGCGCCGGACCCATCGGCCTCCTCGTCGTGGCCGCTGCGGTCAACGCCGGCGCCGCCGCCGTGGGTGCCAGCGACGTGCGCACCGAGCCGCTCGACCGTGCCCAGGCACTCGGTGCGACCGAGGTCTCGCTCGTCGGCCGCGACACGATCGAGAACGAGTCGTACGACGTCGTCTTCGAATGCTCGGGCGTCGGAGTCGCGCTCTCCTCAGCTGTCCGCGCCGCTCGCCGCGCTGGCACGATCGTGCAGGTCGGCATGCTCCCGAACGCCGACATCGGAGTGAACCTCGCCCCGATGCTCGCGAAAGAGCTCACGATCCGCGGCGCCTTCCGTTTCTCCACCGAGATCGACGACGCCGTCGCCCTGCTGGCCGAGTCCGACGCCCTCGACTCCGTCATCTCTCACGTCCTCCCGGCATCCGACGCCGTCCAGGCGTTCGAGCTCGCTCGCGACTCGTCCGCTTCGGCGAAGGTCCTGCTCTCCCTCTAACAACGCCGCACCCGACACCCCCACCCTGTTCCTGGTCCGAAGGAGTACCTCCCATGTCAGAACCGCAGACGACGGCCACGGCCGCCGACCCAGCCGAGAAGAGGTCGGTTCGCGATCTCGTGCGCGCCGCCATCTCCGGATGGCTCGGCACGGCGCTCGAGTTCATGGACTACCAGCTCTACTCGCTGGCAGCCGCGCTCGTCTTCGCCGACCTGTTCTTCTCCTCCGAGAACCCGGCAGTCGCCGTGGTCGCCGCGATGGCCACGTACGGCGTCGGCTACGTCGCCCGCCCGGTCGGTGCGTTCTTCTTCGCTCGCCTGGGTGACAAGACCGGTCGCACGAAGGTGCTGTTCTACACGATCCTCCTGATGGGCCTCGCGACGACCCTCATCGGCTTCCTGCCCACGTACGACCAGGTGGGCGTGCTCGCACCGATCCTGCTCGTGCTGCTCCGCATCGCCCAGGGCTTCGGAGCGGGTGCCGAGATCTCGGGTGCCGGCGTCATGCTCGCCGAGTACGCACCGGCCAAGCGACGCGGCATCATCGCCTCGCTCGTGGCGCTCGGCACCAACTGCGGCACGCTGCTCGCCTCGGGCATCTGGGCCATCCTGCTCGTCGCCTACAGCGAAGACGAGGTCATCGCCTGGGCATGGCGCATCCCCTTCATCGCCAGCGCGGTCATCATGCTCTTCGCGATCTGGGTGCGCTTCAACCTCAAGGAGACCCCGGTCTTCGAGGAGCGCGACGATGTCGTCGACGGCAAGGCCCTCTCGAGGGAGGACGCCATCCAGCTCGCCACCGAGACCGGCGACGTCCGCACGCTCGAGGCGATGCAGCGCAAGCCGTGGAAGGCGTTCTCGATCGCGCTCCTGCTGCGCTTCGGTCAGGCCGGCAACTCCGGCATGATCCAGACCTACCTGATCAGCTACATCACCGTCGTGCTGCTGCTCGACCGCTCGATCGGCGTCAACGCCGTCATCGTCTCGTCGCTCGTGGCCTTCATCACGGTCCCGCTGTCGGGCTGGCTCGGCGACCGCTTCGGCCGCAAGCGGATGTACATGGTCTGGTCGATCGTCGCACTCATCGTCATCGTCCCGACGATGCTGATGATCAGCAGCAAGGACACCGTGCAGGTCTTCGTCGGCTATGTCGTGCTGCACAACCTCGCGGTGATGAGCTTCGCGTCGCTCGAGAACCTCACGCTGCCTGAGCTCTTCGGCTCGCGCAACCGCTACACCTTCACGGCCATGGCACGCGAGATCGCCGCCATCGTCGCGACCGGTGCAGGCCCCGTCATCGCCGCCGCGTGGGTCTCGGCCGTCACCGGCTCGTTCATCCCGATCATCATCATGCTCTTCATCTTCACGCTGAGCGCGCTCGTCGCCTCGATCTGGATGCCCGAGGTCGCGGGCCGCGACCTGACGGATCCGCGCGACGCGATCTGATCGCACCGCTCATCACGACCAGGGGTGCGGATGCCCGAACGTCCGCACCCCCATACTCACCCCGCATCTTCAGGAGAACGACATGACCATCGAGATCGTCGACGTCAACATCACCAGCCCCGGACGCAACTTCGTCACGCTCAAGATCACGACCTCCGACGGCATCGTCGGGCTGGGTGACGCCACGCTCAACGGACGCGAGCTCGCCGTCGCCTCGTACCTCTCCGACCACGTCGCCTCGATGCTCATCGGCCGCGACGAAGACAGGATCGAAGACACCTGGCAGTACCTCTACCGCGGCCCGTACTGGCGTCGCGGCCCGGTCACCATGGCGGCGATCGCCGCGGTGGACATGGCGCTGTGGGACATCAAGGCCAAGAAGGCTGGGATGCCGCTGTACCAGCTGCTCGGCGGTGCGAGCCGCGAAGGCGTCCGCGTCTACGCACACGCCTCCGGCACCGACTACGCGGCTCTGAAGAACGCGATCACCGGCTATGAAGAGCTCGGCTACACGGCTGTGCGCGTGCAGACCGGTGTGCCCGGCCTCGGCCAGATCTACGGCGTCTCGTCGACCGGCCCCGGCGTGCGCTACGACTACGAGCCCGCCAAGCGCTCGGGCGACCGCCCCAGCGAAGAGAGGTGGGACACCCGCAACTACCTCAACCACATGCCCGGGATCTTCTCGCAGATCCGCGAGGACTTCGGCACCGACCTGCGCATCCTGCACGACGGACACCACCGGATGTCGCCGATCGAGGCCGCGCGCTTCGCGAAGGACATCGAGCCCTACGACCTGTTCTGGCTCGAGGACTGCACCCCGGGTGAAGACCAGACCGCGCTGCGCCTGGTGCGCCAGCACTCCACGACACCGCTCGCGATCGGCGAGGTCTTCAACTCGGTGTTCGACTATCAGACCCTCATCACCGAGCGCCTGATCGACTACGTGCGCTCGGCCGTCACCCACACCGGTGGCATCACGGCCATGAAGAAGCTGCTCGACTTCGCCGCGATCTACGGCATCAAGTCGGGCATCCACGGTCCGACCGACATCTCGCCGGTCGGCATGGCGGCGGCGCTGCACCTCGACCTCGCCATCCACAACTTCGGCATCCAGGAGTACATGCCGCACAACGAGCAGACGCTCGAGGTGTTCCAGACCTCCTTCACGTTCGACAAGGGCTTCCTGCACCCCGGAGACAAGCCCGGCCTCGGCGTCGATCTCGACGAGGATGCCGCGGCCGGCCACGAGTACACCAAGGCGTACCTGCCGGTGAACCGTCTGCTCGACGGGACCGTCCATGACTGGTGAGGCACGCCGCGTCGCCCTGCCGCAGCGCACGGTCGACTCGCGTCTGATCGTCGTCGCGCGCGCGAAGAGGGCCGAGGACTACGACGCCGTGCTCGACGTGCTCGTCGACGCCGGCATCCGCAGTGTCGAGCTCACCCTCACGACTCCGGGCACGTTCGAGCACTTCCCCCACCTGCTCGCACGGTTCGGCGACGCGATCGACCTCGGCGTCGGCACCGTCACGAACACCGACGACCTGGCGCGTGCGATCGAGGTGGGCGCGGCGTACATCGTGACGCCGATCACGTCGACCGACTTCGTCACCCAGGCGACGGATGCCGGTGTGCCGATCGTTCCGGGCGGACTCACGCCCACCGAGCTGTTCGCCTCGTGGTCTGCGGGTGCGTCTGCGGTCAAGGTGTTCCCCGCAGGTCAGGTCGGACCCTCGTATCTCAAGGACCTGCGCGGGCCTTTCCCCGACCTCGTCGCGGTGCCCTCCGGAGGCGTCGACCTCGCGGGTGCCGAGGCCTGGCTGCGTGCCGGTGCGGTCGCGGTGAGCGTGGGCGGTCCGCTGCTCGGAGATGCGTTCAGCGGCGGCGATCTGTCGGCCCTGCATGATCGGGCCGCGGCGTTCGTCGAGGTGTGCGCGCGGGACTCCGCGTGACCTCGCCGTCGGTCGTCACGCTGGGCGAGACCATGGCGCTCGTACGCACGACCGAGATCGGCTCGCTGCGGCACGCGAACTCGCTGGCGTTCGGCATCGGCGGCGCCGAGAGCAACGTCGCGATCGGGCTCGCCCGCCTCGGCGTCGCGACCTCGTGGCTGGGTCGGGTGGGCGACGACTCGCTCGGCGAGCGCGTCACGAGAGAGATCCGCGGAGACGGCGTCGATGTGCGCGCGATCGTCGACCCCGATGCGGCGACCGGTCTGATGGTGAAGGAGCGCCCCTCCGCGGCATCCACCGCCGTGCACTACTACCGCGCGGGGTCGGCCGGCTCCCGGCTGCGGCCCGAGGATCTGCCGGACGGATGGGTCGAAGACGCCTCCCTGCTGCACGTCACCGGCATCACTCCCCTCCTGTCCGAGACGGCCAAGGCCGCCGTGCACAGTGCTGTCGACAGGGCGCGGGCCGCCGGAACCACGGTGAGCTTCGACATCAACTATCGCTCGGCCCTCGCCTCACCCGAGGTCGCGGGGCCGGTGCTGCGCGATCTCGCCGAGCGTGCCGATGTCGTCTTCGGCGGTGCCGAGGAGTTCGCCATCCTGTATCCCGGGGTGACGGCAGCGGATGCTGCGGCGCGACTGCAGGATGCCGGATGTGCGACGACCGTGCTGAAGCAGGGACCCGACGGCGCGACGGTCTTCGCGGCCGGCTCCGTGGTCGGCGCACCCGGATTCACGATCCACCCGGTCGACACCGTGGGCGCGGGTGACGCCTTCGTCGCCGGCTATCTCAGCGCCCTGCTCGACGGGCAGGACGTAGACGCCGTCCTGCGGCGCGCGAACGCCTGCGGCGCGATGGCGTGCCTGGTTCCCGGAGACTGGGAGGCCGCACCGACGCTGCGCGACCTCGAGCAGTTCCTCGACGGCGATTCCGACCCGGTGCGGCGCTGAACCGGCGTTGACGCCGCCCGAGAACGCGTAGCCTCGAAAGATGTCCAAAGCCGTCATTTCTCCGTCCACGGCTTCCGGCCTACCCGACTCAGAGCCCGCGCGCGGATCGCTGTTCTCGCACGCTGCGGTGAACTCCCGACCGGTCGCGCTCGTCTACCGGGTCATAGCGCTGGCGGTCATCGTCACCGGTGTCATCCGGCACGCCAACCTCCTGACCGGCACGCCGTCGTGGACGACTGTGCTGTTCTACACGATGGTCAGCAATCTTCTCTGTCTCGCCTGGGTGCTTTTCCTCATCGTCCGCACCGTCAGAGACCTGCGTCAGAGCGGGCCGTTCGGCACCTCGACGCCCAGCGCCCGGGGCAGCGGAGCGGTGATGTTCGCGATCACCGTCACGATGCTGATCTACCTGATCGTGCTCGTGCCCACGAGGTTCGCCGACGGCGACGCCGAGATCTTCTCGCTCACCGACAACCTGATCCACATCATCACACCTGTGCTGGTGATCGTCGACTGGCTGGTCTTCGTGCCGAAGGGTTCGTTCCGGTGGATCGACCCACTGCTGTGGACGCTCATCCCCTACGCGTATCTGACGTGGGCATTCGCCTACGGAGCGCTCGGCGGGGAGTTCACGCCCGGCCAGACCTATCCGTACCCCTTCATGGACGTCGACGCGCTCGGTCTCGCCGGCGTCGCCCAGTGGATCATCGCTCTGACGATCGCCCTCGTCGCCGTCGGCTTCGTGTTCGTCATCGTCGACCGCGCGCTCGGCTCACTCGCCCGGCGGGTCTCGCAGCGCTGAGTCGGCGCCTGCGCCGCCGAGTCAGTTGATGATCTCAGCGCGGTCGTCGGCATGGAGCGCGGCGAGACGCTCCCTCCAGGTGGCGAGTGCCTCGGGTGAGAGGCGGGTCCAGTCGAGCACCTCGCGGACGACCTTCAGCGGTGAAGTGCTGCGATAGGACCGGGTCGGATTGCCGGGGAACTTCTTGTCGGTCACGTTCGGGTCGTTCTCGAAGTCGCCGGTCGGCTCGACCTCATACACCCGCGGCTCACGATCACCAGGCGCGAGCTCTGCGGCGAGACCCGCACCATCGGCCACGGCCGTGAAGTAGATGTGGTTCATGACGATCTCAGGGCGGTAGTTCGACGCGAACCCTGCTGTCAGAAGGTCCCCGGGGCGCAGATCTGCCTTGGTGCCATGGAAGAAGGGCCCATCATCCAGTGCGTCGCTCACCGGCACAGCCTACGTCTGCTCAGGGTGCCACGGAAGGGCGCTGCGCTTCGGGAGGAGATCTGCGCCTGGGGAGGACAGATCCTCGGATTCTCTCCTCCGGAAGCGCAGTTCTCCTCCCGAGGGTGCGCCCGCCTCAGTCGCCGGAGCGACGCGTGCCGACACCCGGCTCGTCGTTGTGGACCGACTCGTCCTGCACGGTTGACTCCGATGACGGATCTACCCGCACCGGACCCGACCCGCCGGAGTCCGCACCGGCATTGCCCGCGGGAATCTCGCCGACCTGGTCAGGGTCGTCGGCATCCCGATCTTCGATGAGCGCCGCGATCCCCTCTTCGGAGGGTTCTGCTCCGCTCACATCCCTGCCGGGCTCCTGGCTGCGGCTCACTCCGTGCCATCCCGCAGATCGGTCGGAGCGTCGCCACTGTGCGACAGGCCTTCGTCCTCGGGGGCGAGATCGCCCTGTCCGTCCTCGCCGAGCTCCGCGTCAAGCGGTTCGTCGCCCTGTGTCTCAGGCTGCGAGGTGTCGGTGGGGAACGTTTCATCGACAAAGTGGTCGACCGGGGGAACCCCCGGCATGTTCGGCGGGAAGCTGTTGGCGAATGCGTCGATGTTCGACATGGTGCCCTCCTGTGATTCGTCCGGACCACCATGATCGGTCTGATCCGCGGCGAGCGCAGGGCGGTTGACAGCTCACCTCGGGGCGAGGAAGATCCCGCCCCGTCTCGAGGTCAGATAGGCAGACCGAACGAGCGCAGCACCCCATCGACCTGCGCGTCGATCTCGGCTGGAGTCGGGGGTCCGGCGAGGCCGAGCAGCCGACGTCGGTGGAGTTCACCGAGGAGCGCCGTGAAGACGATCTCCGCGGTCACCATGGCATCCGCCGGCAGGTGCGACGCGAGGAAGTCCTGAGCGCGCCCGGGCCCCTCGTCATAGAACTCCAGGGCGAGAGACGGATGCCGGGCGGCGGCGGCGATGATCGCACGGTGGATGCCGATCGCCTCGTCTCCGAGCAGATGCGCCAGGATCGCGCGGGATGCCGATCGAAGGTCGTCCCCCGCGTCCCCGGCCTCGCCGAGATAGGCGTGCTGTCTGAGGATCGCCGCCCGCACGAGACCGGCACGGTCGCCGAAGACTCCATACAGTGTGCGCTTCGCGACATGCGCGTCGGCGGCGACGCGATCGAAGGTCAGCGCCTCGAAGCCCTCATCGCGGAGGAGAGCGACCGCGACATCGACGACTCGCTCGTCTCGAGCGTTCGCCTCACCGGCGGAAGGCCGCCCTCGTTTTCCCGTCATAGGATGATTCTAGCAATAATGCTACGAGTCCGTTTCATTAGAGGAGTTCTCCGTGACCGACCTGATCCATCACATCGCCATCCAGGACGACTGGGAGATGAGCCGCGCGTTCGGCGAGTACGTCGTCTCGACCCGCGGAGTCCATCTCGATGACGCCGGGTTCATCCACGCCACGACCGCCGACCGACTCGACGCCGTGGTCGCCGCCCGCTTCAGCGACCTCACCCTGCCGCTTCTCGACATCGCGATCCGCACCGAGGGCCTGGCCGCCGAGGGCATCGCCGTCGAGTGGGTCGACGGCCACGCGCACATCCTCGGTGCCCTGCCGATGACGAGTGACGTGGTTGCCTCGGAGACACCGATCGCGCGCTGAGCAACAGCGTGAGAGCATCGCTATCCGCACACCGATGCGCAAGGAAAGTGGATACTCGACACCGCAGACAGCGTGAGGCTCGGCCGCTCAGGACTCCGGATCTCGAAGGTCGTGCTCGGATGCATGAGCTTCGGCGCCCCGGATCGCGGAGCGCACGGGTCCTCGCTCGATGAAGAGGCCAGCCGTCCGCTGATGCGGTCACGGCGCCGATCGTCGGCGCCACCAAGGCGGGTCACATCAAGGATGCCGTCGCTGCCGTCGGCATCCATCTCGAACCCGCCGAGCTCGACGCGCTTGCCAGTGCGTACACGCCTCGCGAGCCGGAGGGCTTCTGACCGCGGCCGGCGACTATTCGATCTGGCCGATGGGCTCGCGCTTCTCGGCCTGGAACTGGTCCTCGGCGCGACCCCGGGCCCAGTAGGCCGAGATGGACAGCGACTCTCTCGGCACCTCGCGCTGCTTCAGCAGAGTCCGAACGGCCTTGATGGTTCCGCGCTCGCCGTGCGCGAAGACTCCGGGGTGACCCGCACCCCATGGCAGGTCGGCGAGAACGGCCAGCAGTTCGTCATCCGTGGCAGTCCATCGAACGGTCACACCGGCCGGAACCTCGGGCAGGAGGCGGTCGGCGGGGTCGGCGACGGTGAGGATGACGTGCCCGACGGCATCCACGTCCATCGCTTCGACGGCCGACGAGATCGCGGGGAGGGCGGTGTGGTCGCCGATGAGCAGATGCCACGGCGTTCCGGATGCCGGGAGGTACCCGCCGCCGGCACCGCTGACGACGAGCGTGTCTCCGACCTGCGCCGACCGAGCCCACGGGCCCGCGACGCCCTCGTCGCCGTGCACGACGAAGTCGATCACGAGGCGCTGCTGCTCGGCATCCGCGGCGCGCACCGTGTATGTGCGCCGGGTGGGCAGCTTCTCGGGGCTCTCCTCACGCAGCTGCGCAAGATCGTAGGGAGGAGTGAGCCCGTGGCGAGGGTCTGCGAACAGGATCTTCACGTACTTGTCGGCGAAGACGTTGTCGGTGAACGCCTCGTATCCGTCGCCCCCGGCCGTGATGCGCACGAGGTCAGGACTGATCTGCTCCACCTGCTGCACGCTGAGCACGGCTTGGCTGGGGGTTCGACGGGGCTGGTCCGGCATTGCGTCTCCTGACGGTGAGGAAGGAAGTCCCCTCCAGTCTGCCGGTCGGACCTTGCACGAGATCCCAATTGCCAATACGGAAAACGAAGGCTAAGTTTCCACTATGGAAAATGACTCCGGTGAAACCCATGCCGATACCTTGGCTCGTCTCGACGCCGTCGCCATGACGTACGCAGACGCGCCCTCCGGCGAGGGGTGGTACCACGTCGCACTGGGCGCCGGAGCCGGAGTGTTCATCGCATCTCAGGGCTTTCCACAGCCGTGGGCGACGGTGGTCACCGTCGGTTTCATCCTCGTCATTCCGCTCTTCATCGCATGGTGGCGCCGGACCCACGGCTGGTGGGTGTCGGGCTACAACGGTGGTGCGACGTTGTGGGTCACCGCGCTGACGGTGGTGGCGCTCGCGGCGACGGGGATCTGGTCGTATCTCGCCTCCGAGCTGTGGATGAACCTGGTGGCCGGGGCGATCGCGTGCATCGCCGTCAGTGCTCTCGGCTTCCTCTGGATGTGGGTCTGGCGCCGGCAGATGCGAAACCAGGGCGCGGCATGAGCGGACTCGATCCCGCGATCCACGCCGTCGCACGGCTCGAACTGTGCGGTCTGCTCGCGCCCGTAGATGACGCGGAGTTCTCGTTCCTGCGCGATCGGCTGCAGGTGTCGGACTCAGTGCTCTCCAAGCACGCGAAGGCACTGGAACAAGCCGGCTATCTCCACATCGCGAAGATCACCCGGAACGCTCGTCAGCGCACGCTTCTTTCGCTCACGCCCGCAGGACGCCGGGCGTTCCGCGCGCACGTCGAGGAGCTGCGGCGCCTGGCGTCGATCGCCGAGGCGCCGCAGTCGGCGACCACGTCAGAGACGTGACGGCGGCCGCTCAGCCGGCGCAGAGGTCGGTGTCGGCGCTGCGGTTCACCGCGTCGACAGGCCGCGGTGGCACCGGGGTCGCGTTGGGCTGCGCCTTGAGCGCGTCATAGTCGGCGCCGAGCAGAAGCTGCACTCCTTCGACCTCGCCGACCTGGACGGTCACCGCGAGGCCGAGTTCGGCGGCCAGCGCCTGCGCCGTCTGCTGGGCGTCGGGGGTGTCCGCGGCGGTGATCGTCGTCAGCTCGACCGGGTCGGCATTGGCGATACCGGCGACGATGTATCCGTAGCCGGTCGCATCCTCCGAGACGCGAGATGCCAGGCCGCTGATACCTGCGCCGTTGAGGATCTGCACGGAGGCGGTGCGCACCGTCGCTGCGGGCTGCACCTCGTCGGTGGTCAGCACGATCGGCACGTCGTCGATCAGCGCACGGAAGATGACATCGGCATCCGCGGTGGGCACGACGCGGTTGGGATCATCCGGAGCCTCGGTGGTCGGCATGGTGACGAACGTGACGCTGCTCAGCGGAACATTCGCGACCCGCGCGGCGAGGCCGGCCAGGTCGGTCAGAGCGCCGAGCCCCGGGTCGACGGTCATCGACGAGGTGACGGCATCGAGAAACGCGTAGAGACGGTCGGGGCGCACCAGCACGTCGGACTTCGTGGCCTTCTGCACGATCGCCGAGAGCACCATCTGCTGGTGTCCGAGGCGAGCGATGTCGCTCTCTTCGGCGAGCGCGTGCCGGGTGCGGGCGAGGGCGAGCGCCTGGTCGCCGTTGATCGACTGAGCGCCGGCCGGCAGATCGAGCCTCGCGTGGCCGTCCTGCAGGGGTTCCGGCAGGCACACGTCGATGCCGCCCATCGCGTCGACCATGCCGATGAAGCCCTCGAAGTCCATCTGCACGAAGTGGTCGATCGTCACGCCCGTGAGCTGCTCGACCGCGGCGACAGAGCAGGCCGGCCCGTACTGCAGGGCCGAGTTCAGCATCCCGAAGCCGCCGCCGTACGACCCGCGTCCGTTGTCGTCGCAGGCGGGCAGGTCACCGACTGTGTCGCGCGGGAGCTGCACGGCGTCGATCCGGGTGTTGTCACTCGAGATGTGCGCGATGACCATCGCGTCGCTGCGCTCACTGCCGTCGTCTTCGCCGAAGCCGTCCGATTCGAGTGCTCTCGAGTCGGATCCGAGCAGCAGGATGTTCAGATCCCCTGTCGCGAGTTCGGGCTCGGTCTCTCCGGTGTCGGAGCGGATCGGCGCGGTGGTGACGTTTCCCTGCAGCTGCGCGTAGGCGATCGCGCCGACGGCGACCAGCGCCACGACGACGGCGGCACTGATCCAGCCGATCACCCGACCACGCCGTCGGCGAGGTCGGGTCACGGGTCCGGACTCGGGCGACACGTCGCTCTGGTCGTCGCTGCGGGAGGATGCTGGCGGTCTCACCTGTTCACACCATCACGACTCGACCCCGACGACCAACACGTGGGGGCGGCGAGTCCTGCGAGGGTGCTGTGAGCTCGGGCTCACGCCGTGACGTATCCGCGGGAGGAGTCGTCGTGGATGAGGCGGTAGTCGGGGCTCGCTCCACGGTGGTCGGCGAGGCTCCACACCCGCGCCGATCTCGTCTGGTCGGCGGACGACGCACCGTATTCGAGCACGAGCGCGGTCGGCATCCGTCCGTCGAGGTACTCGCCGACGAAGTAGCGCGGGCTGCCCAGGCCGCCCGAGTCCACCCGCCCGACGAAGCGACCGGACTCGGTCACGCGAGGCGGGGTGGCGAGCAGGTCGGCGGTGGTGATGCGCTGCACGGCCGGCTGATCGGTGAACGCCAGCAGCGCGACGGGCAGAGATCTGTACTCTGGGGCGTGTTCGTGACTCATGCGAGCCTCCTCAGTCAGGGATGGTGGTGTCTCACGGACAGTGGTGCCGGGGCTGCAACCCCGGCACCACGTTGCCCTTCCACCGTACCTTATTTTGAGTCATTCAAAATAACGGGCACGGATGAGCCGAGCGGCTGGTTCGCTACTCTCGGTCCCTGCGACTGGTGGGTGGGATCGTCTTGTGGAGCGTCGCGACCGTCTGCGGCGTTCTTGGCGCGGGATGGTTGAGTCTCGCCGGCGTCGGGTGGGACGGTGGCTTCATCAAGCGGATCTACTGGGACGAGTCCGAGAGCGGCATCGGCGTCGCGTTCGCTGTTTTCCTGCTCGTGGCCTGGCTGGGCATACTCGGTGGCTCGTTCGCCGCCATGCGAGGCGGGCAGTACCCGCCGACGTTCGCGGTGCGGGTGACCTCGACGGTCCTGACCGCCGTGAGTGTCGTCGGAGTGTTGGCTCTCTGCATCCTGGCGGTGGGGTGGCCGGAGCCACCCAGCGAGTTCCCGCCACCACCCTGGAACCGCGCGTGATGGAAGGGCATTCTGCTCGGGAGCATAGAAAGGGCCCGCGTTCCTTAGAACTCAGGCCTTTTCACACACCGTGTAGTGAGCGATTCGCAACTACACCTCGCTGTTGTGCGTTTCGCTTACCTCCGATAGCTGCCTAACCCCGCGGCTCGCGAAGCCGACCTTGGAACGGGTTTCCCCCCGCCTTCATCGACTTTTCTCTCCGCAGCGACCAAGATCGTGACGCTGCGGACGCGCTGATCTTTCCTTCGAGGAGTACCCGGTCTTCTCCGGGCGGCGGTCAAGCGGGCGCCGAACTTGCGACTCGATCCGGTTTGGATTCGCGGCAGGACTATTGATGCGTTACTCGTTCGCCGCGAGGACTCGACGCAGCTCCTTCATCACATCCTCACTGCCCTTTCGGGCTTGCTCTGCCCATTGTTCGCGGCGCTTTTCGACGTAACCGTCATTCAGATCGTGCAGTGTTTCCAACCTGCGTACTAGATCTTCGACCGCGTTCGACGCGCCGTGGAGTCGAGCGCTCACCTTGAGAGTGTCCGCAAGTGCCTTCAGCCCGAGGACGGGACGTGGGTCTCCCTCAGTCAGCTCGCCTCCGGGGACCCAATCCTCGAGAGCTCTCGACCACAGCCCCTCGATGTCCACAGATGGAGAGCCGCGCTGAAACAGCGGAAGCACATACTCGAGCAATCCGCCTGGCTTATCAACGAGAAGATCGAGCGTCGGAACGGAAACCATGGGCATTCCATGGCCGCGCACAGGCATCCCCGTGACCGTAGTGATGGATCCGCAAACGACGGATACGTTCCCCGAGAGCTGTGCGACGACGTCGCGCTGGATGCCCGCGACCTCGACGACGTTGATAGGCCACCAGTGACTCATCTCTTGTTTCCGAAAGTACGCTACTGCGTCGAGCTGCTTACTCTTCAGCACGAACTGCAGGGTGATGAACGACGGGAACGCCTCGTCATCATGCAGCGTGTCCTGATTCACAAGGACTGCCAGCGCGCGACTGGATCCCAGTTTCGCCTTCAACTCGGCCACGATGCGGCTCACGGCACTTGCGCGTCCACGCGTCGCGGCCCGGAGGAACTGGCCGTGGTTGAACTTTGCCGCGCTCCCTGGAGCCGGTCGCTGCCACCAATCGATTGTCGTCTGCAACCAAACGTCCCGCTCCGCGCCCGGTGCCGGGATATCAGGCATTGCCAGCGGGAGAGATGTTCCGGAGGCACCGTTCTCAACTCGACATACCAATGGAGTAGGGAGATCCTGTAGGCGGTCGAGCACGGCGGTGATGCGGGCGTATGTCGAGTCCACGTCCGGACCGGAGATTGTCCCGCTGGCTGTGATCGCGTCGAGGGGACGAACGCGTCGCGTCATCCTCGTCAGAGCCACTGACGTGCCAGCCTCCGCAGCGGGAAGAGTGAGAATCTCGTACTCGCTGCGCCGAGGCAGCACTGCGGGAATCCGGATGAGTTGACCGACCGGGGCGTCTGCCCCGCGACCGACGGCGACCGACGGTGCACTGAGGACCGTAAGCTCATGCGCCGGATGCACACCGTCGGTGTCGATGTGGTCTCGCACGACTGCCGGGTCATGCTTGTGCCCGTGCAGGACCAAGTCAACTTCGTTGGATGCCAACCAACGACGCAGATACCCCAGGTTCAAGATGCTCTCAAATGTTTTGATCTCCTCGGCTGTCCCCACGGGTGACAGCTGATGGTGGAATCCGACGATCCGCAATGGGGTTCCCTCGCCCGCGGCTCCTAGCAGGGGGCTCACAGCGCCCAGCTCGACGCTACTCATCCGTGCGATGTCCGCCCGGCCTCGTTCATCCCACGCTTCGAGAAGCACCCTCACAGCAGTGTCCTTCGTGGCGCGCTTCCTCAAGGTCTCTAGATGGCCGTGAAGGTCCTTTTCCACCGCCACCTTCGACCCGGAGAACATGGATGAGTTCAGCCCGACGAGAACGAAGCTCTCATCGGACGCCGTCAAAACAGGTGCGGGGTGTACCGAGACTTCTTCATCCGACAACCAGCCGACTAGGTACCCCTCATCACGTAGACCTCGGATACCGGCAAATCGCTCATCACCCTCCGCGTCCCGGTCAACGTCATGGTTGCCTGGAACCACCAGGATGCGTTCGCACGGCGGCAGACGATCACCGAGCGCGACCAGCACGTCGCTCAGCTCCGCGAAACCAGCCATCTGGCCACCGTTGGTGATATCGCCCGTGATGATAATCGCGTCAAGGCTCTCACCCGCGTTCTCAAGCGCCAATCGCAGCCCCCCGAGGGTGGACCGGAGAAGGTCTGCGCGGTGCCCCGCGTTCGTTACGGGGATGACGCTCACCTTGTGGTCGGCGGTGGGAGCCGGGCTGCCGGCACCGGTCAGGTGCAGATCAGAAAGATGAAGCAGTGTCGCCATTGTCGCCCCCGTGCCGTTCGTCTCGTCCGGAGTCTAGTAGCCAAGCTGCGCCATTCACGGCGGGCATCCCACTCTGAGTTCCACAGCACCTCTGTCACGCCGAGATGGCGGGAATCGCCCGCCCGCGCACCCGGCAGCCGTGTCTTCGTGCAGCCGGTGCGCGTGACCGGCGCATAGTGTCGCTATGATGGGTGTATATACACCTCTGCGAAAGGGTGATGATGGCGACTTACGTGGATGACATGAGGCGACAGGCGACCGTGGGCCGATGCTCGGCGCGGTGGTCGCACCTCATCGCGGACACCACCGAAGAGCTGCTCGACTTCGCGAAGGTTCTGGGTCTGTCGCCGGAGTGGATTCAGAAGTCGGGAACGTACCGGGAGCACTTTGACGTCACGGATGGCATGCGCCTTCGGGCACTCGCGTACGGAGCCGTGCCCATCACTTTCCAAGAACTCACGGCTGTGACGCGGCGGATCCGAGCAGAGCGCCGCAATGCCGAATCAGCCTAAGACGCCTTTGCGCTCGATGCGGATCGACGATGATCTGTGGAATGCCGTGCGGGTCAAGACGAAAAGAGAGGGTCGCAGCGTCACCAGTGTCATCGTTCGCGCGCTGAGAAACTACGTCGCTGATGGCGCTGGCGCCGCGGCGACGACGACGACGTCGGCCGAGCACATCCGCGCGGCGAGGTGATCCACGCTCACCCACGCGCTGCCCTCATGCCCCCATCGTGGCCCCCAACTGTTCCGCAACAGCACCCAGTATCGCGAGCCATCGTGACCGGCTTGAACCACCACGACCGCGTGGAACCCGAGGCTCGGAGCATCTTTCGGCGGGTCGAGCACCGTATCTCCGTGCGGAGTCATGAACTCCTGGGACAGATTCATTACCACGACCACCGGCTGATCTGCCAACAGCGCACTGATGACGCCCCACTGCTCGGTGGGACGACCTTTGATCTCCGCTGTCATCCACGGCGGCGTGGAGAGTGCTACCGGAGGGGCTTGCGGGTCGGAGGCCTCGCCGTCGTACGGCCAGTCGGCGTCGAACGGTTGGCCCTGGTCACGGAGGGCAGCCGCCATCGCGCCCATGTTCGTCCCGCCTGGGGCGGTGCGACCTGCCGCATAGGCGTGCTGCCAGAGCGCTTCGGCGGAGAACTCGCGTCCTTCCCCTCGGACGATCTGATGCGCGACCGTCACACTGATGGGCAGGCAGGTGTTCCTCTGACCCTGGTCTCCGACGTGTTCGAATGCCTCGTCTAGTCGACTCAGATGGGGAGTGACAGCGGTCACGACGCACTCAATGGCGGCGCGAGAATCAGAGCATTCTCCTGAACAGGATCCATGCGGACAGTGGCCCGCAGGTGCATGTTGGCGATCGAGTCATCCGGGGCGAACGGGCGACGCTCTTCGACGAGCTGGTCCACCGTGCCGGCGTCGTGGGCTCGGTACACGAGGCGCCGCGTGCCACCCTCGCCCACCGCGGCATCGTCCCGGAGGAAGAACTGGTCGTCGACGAGGTCGAGGCCCGAGGGATGGCTGTGCCATCGGTACCCGGTGGTGGGATTCTCCGGCAACGTCACTGCAATCTCGTCGCCGTCGTTGACCGTGAGCGCAGTGATGCCACGTTGCGCGTCGGCGGTCCACACCTGCTTGACTGTTGCACGACTGTCGGTTCCCCCCAGGCGCTTCTTCACTGTCGCGGGCTTCACCTTCCGCAGTGTGAGGAGCTCTTCGGCTGTGATCTTCTTCATCTGGGCCAACTGAACGAGCATCGCCTCGTAGCTGACTTCGATGTCGCGGGACGCGGCGTAGACGGTGGTGGCGTCGAGCGGCGCGCTCGGCGCGTGGAGGCGTCCGAGGGTGAGGTTGATGAGCTTGCGGGGCATCAGGAATGCCGAGGCAAATGCCTGCGCCTCCTGCTCGTGGATCGAGGGGGAACCCATGACCTCTGTCGTCGTGTCCCAGCTCGCGTCGAGGTCGGAGTGAAGGACGTAATGCCCCAGCTCATGGGCCGCGGTGTACCGTTGCATCCCGAGCGGGCGTGCGGGGTTGATGATGATCCCGCCAGCACCTTCCCTCGACATTGCACCGAGAAGATCCGTGAACTCGTTGAACACGAGCCAGACGCCCATTCGCCGGATGACGTCGTACACGTCGACGACTTCGTCGTCAGCGACCCCCATGCTCACCCGAAGCCGCTGCGCCTGTTGACGCGCAGCGATGAGCGCTGTCCCCCGAGAGCGCACGGCTAGTTCCGAGGCTCGGGCGCCGGACCCGCGTTTGCGAGGAACTGCGCGAATCGGAGGACCTGCTCCTTGTCGGAGTCCGACAACCCCTTGGTCGCCCTCAGGAGCGCAGAACCTTCAACCGTCGGGGACTCTTCGCGTCCGAGAAGCCACTCGACACTTCGTCGGTAGATGCTCGAGAGCCTCGCGAGTTCGGACGCGGAGACGTTCCGCTTGCCCTGTTCCATCGATGTCACGCTGGTGCGCTGGACTCCGAGCGCTGCGGCCGCCTGTTCCTGTGTGAGCCCAAGAACCTCGCGCGCCTCCCTCAGTCGGCGACCAATGAGCTTCTGGTCGTCATCATGCGTTGGACCTGGAGACATCCCCATCTGAACCACCTCCTGTACCGAGCACGAACGCCACTACCCAATTATCTTCGCGAGCAACTGAGATATTCCACTGTGTCAACGCGAGCGTCGATGCGACCTTGTGGGCGCTGCGGTGCAGACGCAGGTCGGGCCTGGTGCCGACATGGAGTGTTTCGATGTCCAACGGATCAATCCGTCCGATTCCCACGCCCAGTGCCTTCATCGTCGCCTCCTTCACCGACCATTGCGATGCCAGCAGGTGATACCGTCCACGCGCGTCTGCGATCTCATCGGCCGTCCAAAACCGCCCGATGAAGTCCGCGCGAGATCTCGTCGCCCGTCGCTCGAGAGCGGAGGGCGATGAGATATCCACTCCTATGCGGATCATGCGAGTGCCGCAGACGTGTCGGAAAGGATCTGCGCAGCCAGGCTCTGGTTCCAGGCGCCTTTCCGTTCGTCGTCCGAGTACGTTCCGAGAACAGAGAGTTCTCCGACCTCGAATCCGGACTGCTGCGCAACGAAAGATTGGAGACGGGCGAGTCCGAGCAGGTTGCCGTACCCCTTGGTGATGACGTACTGGTGGCGGTAGATGCCGGTGAGGTTGATGCGGCCACGAACTAGGGAGAGGTCCACGTGCACCATGCACGGGAACCCACGTTGCGAGAGGGTCCCGTGATCCCCCGGCTGGTACATCTGCATCCCGGGCGGCGACTCTTCCGCAGTGACGAGACCTTCATCCCCGAGGGAGAAGTCGAACGCGTTCCAGGTGCGGATGGGGCTCGGTCGATGTTGCGCCTCCCGCAGCGCAGCGATGCGTACCTTCAACTGATTGATCGGCTCGCCCTTGCCGCTATCCCAGCAGACCAGTCTGCCGAAGTAAGTGCCGCGCTGGTTGGCGCGCGCCGTACGCTTCAGCGTCGGGTAATTCTTGAGGTAGCGGGCGTAGAGCGCATCCTCGGCCGCCTCGAACCGATTGCTGTCACCCAAAGCCCATCGACCTTCCGGGCGGCGGTACAGAGCCTCGGGAAAGATAGTGCTGGCGACTGTTTCCGCCGTATAGATCTCGTTCTTCTTGCGACGATGCCGGTAGATGTGACGGTCGTAGGCCGCCCGAAACGCGGCATGTTGCTCGAGGGCGGGGTTGCTCACCGTGGTGAGCACGTTCGTTGCCGCGCCGCCGGCACCATGCACCGCGCGCAGTGTCTCCACCCACGCCTCCGCGAGGGTGGTTTGCGGCGGGATGAATAGTGCCATGGTCAGCTGAGCTTCCCCAGGGCGGTGCGAATGGCGTCAGCGATGCCGCCGATGCTGCTCCACTTGTCGTCGGTGATACCGGTGATGGTTATCTGCGTGTCCGAGAGGTGGCTGGTGATGTCGTTGAAGACGTCCACACCGAGCTGGCTTTCCACGGCGGGTGTTCCGTCCTCTCCGGGCTCCCAGCCGTCGAGTTCGTCATCCTCGAGACCTTCGACGTCGAGGATCACCGAACGCACCACCGCCATCAACTCGTCACGCGTCAGCGACTTCGCCGCTGCCAGCGTGCGAGGAACCCCGCGGTCATCGAAAGGACCGTCACCCTCAATGTCGTTATCCATGACTCTAGTGTCGGATAATCCGACACTAGAGTCAAGACGTCATGCTGCCGAGACGAGAGCTGGAGTGACCTCGAGGTTCCACTTCGGCGGGAAGAAGTAGTCGATGGGCGCATCATTAGCGGCGTGCTTCGCCTTGATTCGACTCCGCGCGCTGGCAAGCTCAGGCAGAGCCTCGCGGCAGTACTTATCCGTCTCGCAGAAGAGGTTCTGCGCATCGATTGCGTGAATCGGACGGCCGAACAGGCCGTCGAACTGCAGCCCGAGGCGGTCCATCTCGCGCTCCTGGTTGTCGACCATCCACTGGATAATGTCGGCCGGCTTCCATCCGCCGGAGTCGACGAACACCTTCTTGATGCCGCGCAGAGCCCCGGGCCCCGGTTGCGTGAAGTCGTTCTCGTTGAAGTCGGTAAGTGTCGAGTAGTTGAGGTCAATGGCGGTTTGGTACGACATGAAGTCGCCCATCAGCGGGAAGCCGTGGATGATGTCGTACACCTCGCGCAACGATGTCGCGTTGGTGATCCGGGCGCCCGCATCGTTGTGAAGGAACATGTGTTTGAAGAGTTCGACGTGATTCAAGTGCTTCTGCTGCCGACCATACGCATCCGTGGCACACAGGATGAACGCCCCCGTGTACAGTCGCCCGGTCTCGGTGCGGATGTCCGTGAGGGCGCGCTCAAATGAGCCGTCGGCGAGGTCCTCGAGGGTCGGCGCACGCCCGATGCGCTCGACAAGGCCCTCCCACGTGGCGATATTGCTGAACGTGCGGAACGCCGTGATCTGGAATGCGAGGTCGTCTTCGTTGACATCGTCATTCGAGTAGCAGACGTCTCGGATGAGGTACTGGGACACACGGTCGGCGGCGCGGAAGACATTGCAGAACTTGTATGTCGACAGGATCGGGTCGTCTGTCCATGGACCGGGGCAGCCTTCGAGCCGGCGCTCGAAAATTCGCTGGCGCTCGTGGGTGAAGCGCCAGTAGATATCGAAGGCTTCCTGTCGAGGTACAGGCGCGGAGAGCTTCACGCGAACAATTCTGCCTCTTGTTGCCCGATCTGCTTCCAGCGACTCAGCTCCACTGCGGTAGTGCCCGGGAAGACCGCGGCGACGGCGAGGACCACCCGCACAGCGGCAGACGCCAGGGATGCCGCAAGGTCCTGCCGCACCCGGAGTTCCGACCGCGCCTCGGCCGCTGCTTCGATGGACACGAAGATGTCTTCGCACTCACGGACGAGATCGTGGACGGATTCTTCGTGCACGTCGTTGCCCGGCATGTTCTGGGCGAGAAGGTCCGGAAGGAGCTGTTCGAATCCGGTCGGCCCGTCGCTCCAGGTCCCCATGTCGGGCGGCCCCGGCACACCTGCTTGGTCGCGAAGAAACGCCACGTACTTCACGGCGTACACAAGAAGATCCACGGACGTGTCCAACCAGGGCTCGTCGATGGCGTCGCTGGCGCTGTCGAAGAACGCGAGGCGGTCGAGCTTTCGGGCGATGTTCGGAAGTATCGATGTCCTCTCGCCGCGCTTCTTCCAGCTGGGGCCGTAGTGGAGGTCTTTCACCCGGTGAAGGGCAATCACGGCGTCGCGGAGTTCGTCACGGTTCAGACCGAACTCGACGTCGGATTCATCCCCTGACTTCCACGCCAAGTAATCCAGGCCCGCAGCCACGAGGCCGGCGTCCGCGACGTCCTGCAGGGCTGCTTCACCGGCCCCTCGCCCCGACCGATTGAATGCCCAGAACGCGGAGACCATGGCCGCGTAGTCCCGCAAGAGGGGGTCGGCGATCTCGTGGGCAGTCGAAGGTTGGCCCAGCCTCGACGCTTGTTCGCTCCGGAACCAGAGGGCGAGCTGCTGGTTCAGCTCATCAAAGCCGGTGTTAAAAGCCGACCGCGGTGCGGCAGAGGGCGGGAGAGACACCCGCGGATGACCGAGGATGGCCCGTGCCCGTTCAAAGTGCCGCTCATAGATATGCAACGAGCCGACGAAGAAAGTGAGCGTTCCGACGGTGTGACCCGTCCACCGCGCCACCATCTCTTGCAGAACACTCCACTCGAAGACGTTGATGCCTGAGAATCCCCAGAAGAGGTCGTTGCTCCTCATAACAACGGTGAGGTGGAGGGCGCCGTCGCGTGTAGTGAATTGCAGCCAGTTCGTGCAGGGCACATCCTTTGAAGGGGTGTAGTCCGCAGCGGGATCGAAGAGCGCGATGATGGCACGACGTGTGTGAGGGTCGTCGTTGAGTAGGCGTACGACATTGTCGACCTGGTCAACGCCGCCCCAGGACCTGAGCCGCGGGCCGTATGCTGCTCGCCACACCTCGCCGTCGTCTGAGAAATCCACCGCGCGCGGGATGTACGGGGTCAAGAACGCAATGTCGTCGCGTCCCCCCAGAAGCCACATCGTCTCGGCGATAGAGGCGAAGATGTTGTTCCGTCGCCCTGCGATGACGGGGGTGCGTTCTGTTGGTCGCTTCATCACGAGCGCCTGATTGCGAAGCTCCCTGGTTACGGATCCACGAACCTCGATGAGATCACCCGACTGCATCGCGCTCGCGACTGCCGCGATGAATGCTTCGCCCATGGTCTCAAACACGCGTTGCCCCCCCTCATCGTGGATGCGCGACTTGAGCTGAGCCTATCGATGAACGAAACCGCCTAGGCGGATGCCTCGGCAAGCAAGAGCGAATCAGCGATTCCGTGCGTTGACTCTGACTGAGCGAGCTTCTTCACGTGCTGACGAACGCACTCGGCGAAACGGGGGCATCCCGCAGCTTCCAGTCTGACGTCTAGTGGCTTCGCGCCAGGCTTGCCACGCAAGTACGACAACTGCCTCGAGATGACTCGGTCGACAGCTCTGTCCTGGCGCAGCTGGCGAAGAAGTCGGTCCTGGTCGAAGTCGGCAGGAGCGGACTGGAGTGGGAGCCGGCCTGACATGCTTGTCGTATACCACCGCCCCGAGTACACCCGCGATATCGGCGCGTCCACCGCCGCCAGGCCCTATCGCAGCAGGGCGTCCCCGAGGACGCCATCTTCACCGACACCCACCGGCACAAGGGCACCGGGTTGTATCGCGCCGTCGACATCCTCGAACCCGGCGACACCGTCGTCCTCCACTCCGTGCGGGACATCGGGACGCTCCACGGGGACGTCGAGCGTTTCATCGACTGGGTTGCGCGCCGCCTGGTCAACGTGCGCATCGGGAACTACCTGTTAGACCTCACCGACCACAGCGGGGTGCTGATGCTCCGGACGCTGGTCACCGTGTATCAGTTCGAGCAGGTCGCGCGCCAACGCACCGCCTGAACAGTTCGCCTGCGATGCCGTCGGCGATTAACGCCACGAGTGCGCGGTCGTTGCCTCAGCAAGTGGTGATTCTGGACCGTCCCGTTCACGAAACCCCTTCTGCCCGCAGTACAGTGTCGTGAACGGTATCCAGAGACGCAGTCAACGACGACGAGGACGAGTATGGGCGAGCCCACTGTCGCGGTGATTGGCAGCTTCAGGAAGCATTACGACGAAGTGCTTGACGCACGCGCCATCTTCGAGAACGCGGGGGTGTCAGTCACCAGTCCGCTCGGTGGGGCCGTCATTGACGGGCAGGTAGATTTCGTGCGATTCGAGAGTGACCCGGGCGAATGGGATGACCCACGGGTTCAGACCATCGCTCTCCACCGAATCCTTCGCGCAACCGCCGTATATGTCGTGGCGCCCGAAGGATACGTTGGCCGCACGACGTGCTATGAAATCGGACGTTGTCTCCAGTCTCGCACTCCGACGTATTTCAGCGAGGCCCCCACCGACCTGCCGATTGCCGTCCCCGACACGCACGTCCTCCCCCCTGATGTCCTTGCCGCGTACATACTGGAGGGGACAGTAGCTCCCCTGCTCCCACTCCACGACCCGGAGTTGGCGGGCCTTGAACGGAGGTTGTTGGATGGCGAATACGACGAGTGCTGACGTGGCGCGGCTGGTCATCTGCGGCTCGATGCGCGCGTGGGACAACATGCGTGAAGTCCAAGAGACACTCGACCGCTGGGGCATCGACAGCCTCATCCCAGACACAGACGCCATCGCTGCCCACGCTTCTGTCGATGAGCTCCACGAGGCCAAGCGCGCGGCGTCAATGAAGCACTTCGAATGCATCCAAGACACCCACACGACCGCGGTACTCGTCGTCAACGTCGACAAGGAGGGCCAGGCGAACTACATCGGCCCTAACGCGTTCGCGGAGATTGCTGTCGCGGTCGCATCCGGACGTCGGGTCTATCTACTCAACAGCATCCCGTCCGCCTACTCTGACGAGCTGCAAGCCTGGGGCGCCCGTGAACTGCACGGTGAGCTACACACACTCGCCCATGAGATGCGCGATACGACACCGTCGTACGCGCACGCGTCCTAGGCGGTGGGCCCTCTCCCGCGGCTGTTTCTCCACTACTTCGACCTGCATTTCCTTGAAGCAGCGTCTCGGAATAGAGATCCCGCTCAGATCGTCGGGGAACTCAGACTCGCTACACGTCTAGCGATACTCGTCGCGGACGAGGTCATTGTTCCGGCCGCGTCCTACTTCGAGTCGCCGCTGTGCGCGAAGATCCTTGATGAGTTGTCCTCGTTGTTCCCCACCGGAACGATCCGCCTCGTCGGCGGCGACCCGAGCGTCCAGGACTTCATCCGTTCCAAGCTGAGCACCTACGACGAGGGCGGCCGGCAGCACCTCGCGTACCAGGCGGCCGCAGCCTCAGAAGCCCTCTTTCCGCCGTTCATGCTCCGACGCCGCTCGTCCACTCATGACATCACAGCGGCATGGCTTGACCGTTCAGAAGCTCCTGGGTTCCTGGAAGAGCAATTCGGGACCAGCATCAGCCTCGTTCCCGGCGGGTTTCTTGAGAAATGGAGAACCGTCCCCGAAGTACTCGGCGGGAGGGCTTTCACACCGGAGTATGCCGCGCAGCACATCGCCGACGGGCTGCTGGCCGCCGAGATCACGGCGAAGGTACACGGCTTCATCAACGACGAGTATTTCCGCAGCTTCTCGCGAGAGTTCGCGGCCGGGTTCGTGACGGATCTGATCCTCCTCTCCTCCCCACACGACCTCGACGACCGGTACGGCAACATTCATTTCTCCCGTGCCCGGCGTGCTCTCCAGATTGCAGGACTCCTCGAGCGCGTGATGACCTGCGACGCGCAAGCGCTGCTCGACCTCAAAGGGACACAGCAGGTGGCGATGGCGGTGCTCCCGTGCATCGTCGCGACCACGCAGATGTCGCAACTGCACGGAACCGCGAAGCTCGACGTGCAGGTGGACCTCTCGCCCGCTATCGCCGCCCTCAGAGCGGTCGAACCCGGAGGCAACACCGCAACCAAGTATCAGAAGCAGGTGACTGCGATCTTGGATCAGGTGTTCGCTCACTCCCTGCTCACCGGGGAGCTCGAATACCCGGTGAACAACAAACGTAAGCGCATCGACGTCAAGTGGGTGAACACCGGGGAAGGAAGCCTTTTCAGCTGGATACATCGGAGCTTCCGTGCCCCAATCATCCTCGGCGAGTGCAAGAACTACAGTGACGATGTCGCAAACCCTGAGGTGGACCAGCTCGCCGGCCGTTTCGCTCCCTATCGGAGCGAGTTTGGCTTCCTGCTGTGTCGAAAAGTAGAGAACAAGGCACTGCTGTTGGAACGTTGTCGTGACATCGCCCGAGCGCAGCGCGGAATCATTGTGGTCCTCGACGACGACAACGTGGAAGACCTGGCGACGATGAGCCATGAGGGCGGCTGGGACGACCCCCAGGCCATCTACCTCCTGAAGCTCATCGACGACGTGAGAAATTGATTCGATCCAGCGTCAGATCCGACCCTCAGCAGAGGAGTGACATCGCCGCAAGGTGAGGGGTGCACTATCCGCATCTGAGCCGACATGCCGACTGTTGCCTCCCTCACCTCCGACGTTGTCTCACGCTGGGGTCGGAAGGACCAACTCCTCGACCGAGTACAGAGCGTGCAGCGCCCGCCTGCGCTAGTCCACCGGGTCAACGACGTTGAGCAGGTCGCAACCAGGCCGTCGCGAGAGCGAGCCAGGAGGCCGCTGGGACCCCTTCGGCCAGGTGCTCGGCGATCTCTTCCGTGATCCAATCGAACCCGACGACCCGAATGAGCGGCCACGAGCCTTCCCAGTAGGGCGCTCGGATACTGTGGCGGCTGGCTGAGTCCATCAGCATAGGATCACATCGTCAAACTGCGGGCCGGTCTTCACCGCCGGGAACATATCCCGGTACTGCCAATCCCGTCACGCCCGCCGGAGGTCGAGCTCAAGCGCCTGTTCTGCCCCTGAACCTGCTCGATGCCGAGCATCAACGCGCCCAGGGCCGGCCCTCTCCGACGGTGGTTTGATGCCTGGCTTTACTGAGGGACATGCTCCGACGATAGGCGTGCGCCGTGTGGGCATCGAACTTCGGGCACGATACGCGGGGCTTCCACGAAGGGCGAGTTGAACCTTCAGGCGGCGGGCGCAGCCACCGGCGCAGGACGCCGTATTTGAATGGAAAATTCCCGGTGGGACAGGAAATTGGCCCGGTTTTCTGAAAGAAACCCGGGCCAATATCATGAATAGATTCGGTGAGTTTCCTAAACACACCCGCTGTGCGCGAGGGGGGACTTGAACCCCCACGTCCATAAGGACACTGGCACCTGAAGCCAGCGCGTCTACCATTCCGCCACTCGCGCGAGTATGTCGGGCTCCGAAGAACTCAACTCCCCAAAGATATCACGCGTTTCGCCTGTCCAAGAAACCGGGGCCGCGGCGGGCTCAACGCCTCAGGAGGACTTCTGCCCCTCAGGAGGAGGATCTCCGCGAATTCCTCCTCCCCAGACGCAGATCTCCTCCCGAACGGCGCACCCACGACCACCGCGAGACACCACCCTCAAGACCGCACACCCCGCCCCACTCCCCCGGATTCTCGGCGCTTTGCCGCCTCGCGAGGGCGTTCACCCAGCACACCTGGCTACGATGTGCGTACCGGTCGGTATGCCAGAGGAGCCCAGTGGGACTACTTGACAGCTTTGAGAAGGGTCTCGAGCGCGCTGTGAACAGCGCCTTCGCGAAGACCTTCCGCAGCGGCATCCAGCCCGTGGAGATCGCTTCGGCCCTTCGGCGCGAAGCGGACACCAAAGCGGCTGTGGTGAGCAGGGACCGCATCATCGCGCCCAATAACTTCGTCGTGCGCCTCAGCACAGACGACGCCGAGCGGATGCAGGGGCTCGGCGGCGCCCTCACCGATGAGCTGCACGCACTGCTCACGAAGCACGCGAAGGCACAGGGCTACAGCTTCTCCGGCCCGCTCTCGATCTCACTCGAGGGCGACGACAAGATCGCCACCGGCACGATCAACGTCAGCTCGGGCACGGTCGAAGGCCGTGTCAACTGGCAGGCCGTGATCGACGTCGAAGGCCGTCGCCATTCGCTCACCCGCGCACGCACGGTCATTGGCCGCGGAACGGATGCCGACATCACGATCGCCGACGCCGGATCCAGCCGCAAGCACGTCGAGGTCCTGTGGGACGGCGAGCGCGCCATGATGCGCGACCTCGGCTCGACCAACGGCACCAAGGTCGACGGCCAGAAGGTGCGCGAAGCAGCGATGCCCTCCGAGACCACCCTGACCATCGGACGCACCGATCTGGTGTTCCGCATCGTTCCCGTCGCCACTCCGTCACGCCCGCCGCGGCCGCGTGACGACGATGCGACCCGTGCGTTCGGAGCCATCTCGTGAGCACTCCCAGCGAGCTCGTCCTGCTCCTGCTGCGCGTCGGCTTCCTGCTGATGCTGTGGTTCTTCGTGTTCGGGGTCGTCTACTCGTTGCGCGCCGACCTGTTCGGCATGAAGGTGCGCAAGCTCCCGGCCGAGGCCGCAGCAGCGATGCCTGCGCCGACGAAGGCACCCGCGTCTGCCCCGGCATCCCGCACCGCGTCGTCGAAGCCCAGCACGGGCCCCGCGACGGTCGCGACAGCCAAGCGTCTCGTGATCACTTCCGGTCCCAAGGCGGGGCTCGAACTCCCCCTCGGCACCGAGACACTGACGATCGGCCGCTCGAGCGAGTCGGCTCTCGTGATCCGCGACGACTACACCTCCAGTCACCACGCGCGTCTGCTGCTCCGAGGCGACAGCTGGGCCATCCAAGACCTCGACTCGACCAACGGCACGTACGTCGCCGGCCAGCGGGTGACCGGCGGTCCGGTGGGCCTCGCTCTCGGCACCCCGATCAAGGTGGGCGCCACGACCTTCGAGCTGCGAGCCTGACCCCGGCATGGTCTTCGAAGGCTCGAGCGCCGCGATCTCCCACACCGGGAAGGTCCGCTCCAACAACCAGGACTCCGGATACTCCGGGGCGAACCTGTTCGTCGTCGCCGACGGCATGGGCGGCCACGCGGGCGGCGATGTCGCCTCGAGCATCGCGATCCACCGGCTCGAGCCGCTCGACCAGCCCTACACGTCGGTCGAAGACGCACAGGCCTCGCTGCAGGCCGCCGCGACCACGGCAGCGGGCGACCTGATCCGCGCCGCCAAGGACCGCCCCGAGCTCGCCGGCCTCGGCACCACGCTCAGCGCCGTCATCATGGTCGACGACTACGCGGTCATCGGTCACATCGGCGACTCGCGCATCTACCTCTACCGCGACGATGCGGTCACCCAGATCACCGCCGACCACACCTTCGTTCAGCGACTCGTCGACTCGGGTCGCATCACCCCCGAAGAGGCGCGGTACCACCCGCGTCGCTCGGTGCTCATGCGCGTGCTCAGCGACATGGATGCCGATCCCGAGCTCGACATGTTCGTCATGCACACCCAGCCGGGCGACCGCTGGCTGCTCTGCTCCGACGGGCTCTCGGGTGTCGTCGACGAGGCGCACATTCTCAAGGCGATGCGCATGGGCATGGCGCCCGGGCGCACGGCCGACAATCTGCTGAAGCAGGCGCTCGACGGCGGCGCGCCAGACAATGTGACGATCGTCCTCGTCGAGGTCGGCGGCCAGCACGCCATGCACTCCGGCACCGCGACGATCGTCGGATCGGCGTCGAACCCCGCCAACATCACCGTGCCGCCCGTGCGCGCACCGCGCGGCAACTGGCTGCACCCTGTCCGGCAGGCAGCGAACGATCCCAGCCACTTCGAGCCGGCCCCCGAGTACCTCGAGGAGCTCATCGAAGAAGACCGTCGCCGCGCCAAGCGCCGCCGCGTCGGGTGGATCGCCGGGATGCTGGTGGTCGTCGCGATGCTCGTGTTCGCCGCCTTCGCGGCGTACAGCTGGACCCAGACCCGCTACTTCGTCGGCGCCGACGAAGACAGCGTCGTGATCTACCAGGGCGTGCAGCAGAACATCGGTCCGATCACGCTGTCGACGCCGCTGCGCGACACCGACATCCTGCTGGCGAATCTTCCGCCGTACCAGCGCGATTCCGTGGAACGCACGATCACAGCCCGATCCTTCTCCGACGCCGAGGCGATCGTCACCAGGCTCCAGGCCGGTGCCGACCGCGTGATCGGCGAGACTCCCCTGCCCACTCCCATGCCCACCGCGACGCCGACGGAGGATGCGGGATGAGCACCGACGTCACGGCCGACACGAGCGTCATCAAGGCCCTCAAGAAGATGCGGATGCCGCAGACGCAGCGCAACCGCGAGTTCTGGCTCCTGTTGTTCGCCGTCGCGATCAGCGGCGCCTCCCTCACCTTGGTGCAGCTCGGCGCCCTCGGCCTGATCGACCCGATGATCCTCGCGATCGGCGGCGGCCTCGCCGTGCTGGCGTTCGCGGTGCACTTCGTGCTGCGGGCCGTGGCATCCGACGCCGACCCGTTCGTGCTCCCGATCGCCACGCTGCTGACCGGGCTCGGCATCGCGATGATCTACCGGATCGACATCGCCGAGTCTCTGACAGGGTGGAATGCGTACTCGACGAAGCAGCTCGCGTGGACCGCGATCTCGCTCGCGGGCGCGATCGCCGTCGTGATCATGCTGCGCAACTACCGGGTTCTGTTCCGCTACACCTACATCTTCGGCCTCTCCGGCATCCTGCTCCTGCTGCTGCCGTTCGTGCCCGGCCTGCGCATCCCCGACGCGAACGCCCAGGTGTGGGTGTCGCTCGGCGGCATGTTCGCCTTCCAGCCGGGCGAGCTCGCCAAGATCTGCCTCGCCATCTTCTTCGCGGGCTACCTGGTGCGCACCCGTGAGAGCCTCACGTCGGTGGGCACGAAGTTCCTCGGCATCACCTGGCCGCGCATGCGCGAGCTCGGCCCCGTGCTGGTCGTGTGGGCGATCTCGCTCGGCATCATCGTGATCCAGCGCGACCTCGGCACCGGAACCCTCATCTTCGGCATGTTCGTCGCGATGCTCTACGTCGCCACCGGCAAGACCAGCTGGGTGCTGATCGGCCTCGGCCTGGTCGCCGCGGGCGTCGCGGTCGCCACGCAGATCCTCAGCTACGTGCAGGGCCGTTTCACGAACTGGCTGTTCCTCTTCGACTCGGAGAAGGTCGACCCCGACGTCGCCGGATTCCAGCCCATGCAGGGTCTGTTCGGCCTCGCCCACGGCGGTCTGCTCGGCACGGGATGGGGTCAGGGTCGCCCCGAGGTCACCCCGCTCGCGCACAGCGACTACATCATCACCAGCCTCGGTGAGGAGATCGGCCTGATCGGGCTGTTCGCCATCCTCTGCCTCTACATGGTGTTCGTCAGCCGCGGCGTGCGCATCGGGCTCGCCGGTCAGGACGACTTCGGCAAGCTGCTCGCCATCGGCCTGTCGTTCACCATCGCACTGCAGGTGTTCATCATGGTCGGCGGTGTGACCCGGCTCATCCCGCTCACCGGTCTGACCACCCCGTTCCTCGCCGCCGGTGGCTCGTCACTCGTGGCCAACTGGCTCATCGTCGCGATCCTGCTGCGCATCTCCGACGGCGTCCGCAGCCAACCCCGGGCGGTGATCGGCTGATATGACCAAAGAACTCCGACGTCTCAGCATCGTCATGCTTTTCATGTTCCTGTCGCTGTTCGCGGCGACCAGCTGGATCCAGGTCGTCGAGGCAGATTCCCTGGCGCAGAACCCGAACAACCGGCGCACGCTGCTCGACAGCTACGAGATCCAGCGAGGATCGATCATCGTCGACGACGTCGCGATCGCCTCTTCGACGGCCTCGGACGATCGCTACCAGTTCCAGCGCGTCTACACGGATGCCGCGATGTGGGCGCCCGTCACCGGGTACTTCAACCCTGCTCTGCAGTCGGCGACCGGTATCGAGCGGGCGATGAATGCCGACCTCTCCGGCACCGGCTCGAGCGCATTCTTCGCCGAGATCGAGCGGATCCTCTCCGGCCAGCCGCAGAGCGGATTCAGCGTGGAGCTGACCCTCGACACCGCGGCGCAGCGAGCGGCCTACGAGGGCCTGCAGGGACTCAACGGCGCTGTCGTCGCGATCGAGCCGAAGACCGGGCGCATCCTCGCCATGGTTTCGACACCTGGCTTCGACACCAACCTCCTCGCGACCCACGACGCGGATGCCGCTAACGCGACCTACGACCAGCTCGACGGCGACCCGGCGAAGCCGCTGTCGAATCGGGCGATCGCCGGCGACCTCAACCCCCCTGGCTCGACGTTCAAGCTCGTCGTGGCTGCGGCGGCCTACGCGTCGGGCAACTGGACGCCCGACTCGACACTCCCGAACCCCGCTCGATACTCGCTGCCTGGTTCGAACAACACGGTCGCCAACGCCTGGGGCGGCACGTGCGGCAGCGGCGACACCGTCACCATCGCCGAAGCCATCCGGCTCAGCTGCAACATCCCGATGGCCGAGCTCGCGGTCGAGCTCGGAGACGACGCGATCCGCGAGATGGCCGAGAAGTTCGGCTTCAACCAGAGCTTCTCGACACCGCTCGAATCCACGCCTTCGAGCTACCCGCGCGCACTCGACGACGCGCAGACCGCCCTCACCGGATTCGGACAGGGACAGGTCACCTCCACACCGCTGCAGATCGCGATGGTGGCGGCGGGAATCGCGAACGACGGAGTCGTCATGAACCCGCGCCTGGTCGACACGGTGATCGGCAACGACCTCTCGATCATCCGTTCTTACGACGACACGCAGTTCGGCCAGGCCACCGATGCGACCATCGCCGATCAGATCACGGCGTCGATGGTCGCCAGCGTCTCAAACGGCGCTGCGCAGGGTGCAAGAATAGACGGGGTCGATGTGGCTGGAAAGACAGGCACGACCGAGAACGGTAACAAGCCCTACACGTTGTGGTTCTCCGGTTTCGCGCCGGCGGACGACCCGGAAGTGGCAGTAGCGGTCCTCGTCGAAGACGGCGGCGGACAAGGGCAGTCAGGATCCGGCGACACCATCGCCGCTCCGATTGCAAAGAAGGTCATAGAGGCGGTGCTGGGCAGATGAGACCGACGCAGGGTGTGTCGTTCGGTGGTCGCTACGAGCTGCAGTCGCGTATTGCGATCGGCGGCATGGGCGAGGTGTGGGAGGCGACGGATCACGTCATCGGCCGCACCGTGGCCATCAAGATCCTCAAGGACGAGTACATGGGGGACCCCGGGTTCCTCGAGCGGTTCCGCGCTGAGGCGCGCCATGCCGCACTCGTCAACCACGAGGGCATCGCGAGCGTCTTCGACTACGGCGAGGAGAACGGCAGCGCCTACCTCGTCATGGAGCTCGTGCCCGGCGAGGCGCTCTCGACCGTGCTCGAGCGCGAGGGCGCGCTGAGCGCCGACAAGACGCTCGACATCGTCGCGCAGACGGCATCCGCTCTGCAGGCCGCCCACGCGGCCGGTCTCGTGCACCGCGACATCAAGCCGGGAAACCTGCTGATCACGCCCGACGGCCGCGTCAAGATCACCGACTTCGGCATCGCCCGCATCGCCGACCAGGTGCCGCTGACGGCCACCGGTCAGGTCATGGGCACCGTGCAGTACCTCTCGCCGGAGCAGGCTTCCGGGCACCCGGCATCGCCGGCGACCGACACCTACTCGCTCGGCATCGTCGCGTACGAGTGCCTCGCAGGCAAGCGCCCCTTCACGGGTGAGTCGCAGGTCGCGATCGCGATGGCGCAGATCAACGAGCAGCCTCCGCCGCTGCCGCCGACCGTGCCGATCCCCGTGCAGAACCTCGTCATGGCGATGATCGCCAAGAAGCCCTCCGATCGGCCTTCGTCGTCCGCGACGGTGGCTCGCGCTGCCCAGGCGCTGCGCCGAGGAGACCTGAACTCCGCGGCGATCGCCGTGCCGGCCATCGCGACCGGTGGAGTGGCGTCCGACGACGCCACCCGGCTGCTGACGGCGTCGGGCGACGACGGCACGACTCGCATCCTCCCCACCACGGCTCAGCTGCCCACCGGCGAGCAGGCCGAGGAAGACGGCGAGAAGAAGAAGAAGCGCAGCCCCTGGACGTGGCCGCTCATCGCTCTGATCGCCCTGCTGGTCATCGTGCTCGGCGGCACCGTGTTCGCTCTGATGAACCAGGGTGACCCCGAGCCCGAGCCGACCCAGTCACAGACGCCGGTCCAGACGCCCAAGCCGACGCCGAGCGAGACCGAGACGCCCGAGCCGGAGCTCATCGACGTCGATGGTCTCGGCCTCGTCGGAATGCAGTGCGAGGCCGCGCAGGCCGCGGCTGTCAACGCCGGGCTGCAGGCCGAGTGCGTCGTGGGAAACACGATCGCTCCGAGCGCGAATCAGGTCGGAACGGTCGAATCGGTCCAGCCGGGTGGAAACGTCCCCGAAGGCACGGCCATCACGCTGACGACCTTCAAGGAGCAGGTGAAGGTGGGCAAGCCCTCGGGCACGCCGACCATCGCCGGCACCGCCACCGAAGGCGTTCCCGTGACGCTCAACTGGCCGAGCTTCGAGTGCCCCTCCGGCACTCCGGCGCGATCTGCCTTCGAGGTGACGCTCACCAACGCGACCTTCTCGGGCGGCAACTCCGGCGAGTCGATCCGCAGCTTCGGACCGAGCGTCCTCTCGACGCAGATCATCCCCGGCAGCGCCGGACAGACGATCACCGCCACGTTCCGCGTCTTCTGCGGAAGCGACATGCCGTCCGAGCAGTCGGACGCCATGCCGGGCGTCGCCATCCTGCCCGCCGCACCGGATCCCGGTGAGGGCGACACAGACGGCGGCGACTCAGGCGAGTAAACCGCTCGCGCCGTAGGCTAGAGCATCCACAAGGTCGTATCAGGGGGTCAGTACGTGTCGACAGAGCCACGAGTTCTCGCGGGTCGCTACCGCGTAGACGAGCTCATCGGGCACGGCGGCATGGCGAAGGTGTACCGCGGGTACGACCTCACGCTCGGTCGTGCGGTGGCGATCAAGATCCTCGATCCCGAGCTCGCGCGGGACAATGCGTTCCGCACGCGCTTCCGGCTCGAGGCGCAGTCGGCGTCGCGCATGTCGCACCCGTCGATCGTCCGCGTCTATGACGCCGGCGACCCCTCGACCACCGACAGCAGCACCGATGAGCCTCCGTACATCATCATGGAGCTGATCAGCGGAACCCTGTTGAAGGACATCATCGCCAAGGGTCCCGTGCCTGTCGAAGACGCCGTGCGCTACGTCGACGGCATCCTCGAGGCGCTCGACTACTCGCACCGCGCGGGCGTCGTGCACCGCGACATCAAGCCGGGCAACGTCATGGTGACTGACAAGGGCCAGGTCAAGGTCATGGATTTCGGCATCGCCCGAGCCGTGTCCGACTCGTCGTCGACGGTCGCCGAGACCACGCAGATCATCGGCACCGCCGCATACTTCTCCCCCGAGCAGGCCAAGGGCGAGCCGGTCGACGCCAGGGCCGACCTCTACTCCACCGGCGTGGTGCTCTATGAGCTGCTCACCGGTCGCCAGCCGTTCCGCGGCGAGTCGCCGGTCGCCGTCGCCTACCAGCATGTGAGCGAGACCCCGGTGCCTCCCACCGAGGTGAACGAGGACTCCCCCGGTGCGCTCGACCCGATCGTGCTGCGCGCACTCGCGAAAGACCCGTACCAGCGATACCCGGATGCCGCGCACTTCCGCGCAGCCCTCGACTCGGCGGTCGCCGGCCATGCGCCGAGCCGCAAGGAACTCGGCGCGCTCACCAGCGAGCTGTACGGCCCGAGTCCCCGCGCCGCGCAGGAGACCGCCCGTTCGCTGCGCCAGCTGAGCACAGACACGACCATGGCTCGCACGCAGTCGGGGCCGCCCGTCGCGTGGATCTGGGCAGGTGTCGCACTGCTCGCGGTGCTCCTGGCATCCGTGCTGTTCTGGGTGTGGACGCTCAGCATGCGCCCGGATGACGTGCCGTCGAGCGCTCGCGTCGTGCCGGATCTCGTCAACGTCTCGTCAGAGCGCGCCCAGGACGACCTCGGCAAGCTCGATCTGACGGCGAAGCTCGTGCTCGAGTCGAGCAACGACATCGTCGAGGGCAATGTGATCCGCACCGATCCCGAGAGCGGCACAGCCGTCAGCGAGGGTGATTCCGTCACCGTCTACGTGTCATCCGGCAAGGAGACCGTGGTGGTGCCGATCCTCGAGGGTCTGTCGTTGACCGCCGCGAAGGATGCTCTCGCGGCAGCGGGACTCGAGCTCGGCACGGTGATCCAACGCAACGACAAGGGTCTGGCAGCCGAGACGGTGATGGAGGCGAGCGAGGCCGCCGAGAGCGAAGTCGCGCCGGAGACCGTCGTGAATCTCGTCGTCGCCAGCGGCCGGGTCACTCTCACCGACGTCACCGGGTGGACGATGGATGCCGCGCAGGCTGAGCTCGAACGCATCGGTCTCACGCCGAGCCCGGTCGAGCTCATCGACTGCACGCCGACTGAGCCCCCGACTGTGTCGTCGATGTCGGCCGCGCCGGGCGACGTCGCGATCGGCTCGACCGTCGAACTGCGCTACTGCGTCGCCGCCGGCTGACGACACGTCAGCGACGATTCACACCCCCGACAGCGGATGCAGGTTCGTTGACAGCGCGACGGCGTCTGCGTCGCCGCAGAGTTCGAGCCAGTTGGCCAGCAGACGGTAGCCGCCTTCGGTGAGCACGCTCTCGGGGTGGAACTGCACCCCGAGCATCGGCAGCCCGGTGTGCGCGAGAGCCATCACGGTGCCGCCGTCGGTGCGGGCGGTGACGACGACGTCGGCGGGCAGCGCCGACTCCGCGAGAGCGAGTGAGTGATATCTGCCTGCATCGAACGGTGAGGGGATGCCGGCGAAGAGGGCAGACCCGTCATGCGTGACGCGAGACACCATCCCATGCATCAGCTCGGGCGCCTCCGACACCACGGTGCCGAACGCCGCGCCGATCACCTGATGCCCGAGACAGACGCCGAGGAGCGGCATCCGGATCCGCGCGGCGAGGCGCACGGCGTCGATCGAGACCCCGGCATCCGCCGGTGTGCCCGGGCCGGGCGACAGCAGCAGGGCATCGAAGGCCGGCAGCATCCCCTCGAGCTGCGCGGCGTCGGTGGCATCCGCTTCGATCAGGGTGACATCGGCGCCGAGCTCACGCAGGTACCCGACGAGGGTGTGCACGAAGCTGTCGTGGTTGTCCACGACCAGCACTCGGGTCATTCGAGATCGACCTCACCCGGGGTGATCAGGGGGCTCACCCAGGGGAACACGAACCAGAACAGCCCGTAGAGCACTGCTGCGATGAGCACGAGAAGGAAGAAGAGCTTGAGCCACCACGGACCGGGCAGCAGGCGCCAGAGGGCGGCATACATGATTTCGTCTCGTTCCGTTCGGCTAGATCGACGGCGCAGCCGGCGGAGGCGGTGGGTCGGTGAGCGCGGTGGGCGGGCCTTCGGCGCGCGGTTGGAAGCTCTCGAACACCCCGTACGCGATGATGCGCTCGGCCAGTGAGTAGAGCGGGGAGCAGGCGGTCAGCGTGATGTACTTCTCGCCGGTCTCGGCCCCCGGCATCTGCGGCACATCGAGCAGCACGTCGGTCTGGGTCGGCTTGACGTACTGCAGCGTCCGGAAGCGGTAGGTGAACCATCCGTCGGGGGTCTCGACGACGATCGCATCGCCGAGCTGCAGCTTGTCGAGCTGGTTGAAAGGCTTGCCCCAGGTGGTGCGGTGGCCGGCCATCGCGAAGTTGCCGACTTCGCCGGGCATCTTCGAGTCGCTGTACACACCGATTCCGAGGTCGTCGAGGGTGCGCGCACGGCTCGTGCCGCCGTAGATGCCGACGTTGTAGTCAGCACCGAAGCGGGGGACCTGCATATTGCCCAGGCGTTCAGTGTCTGCGGGCACGGCCGGGATCACGGGCTCGAACGTGGTGGTTCCGTCGTCCGACTCGACGACGGGCGGCAGCTCGGGTGTCGGCGCATTGGCCCACTCCTGCGACACCGCAGCGCCCTCTTCGTTCTTCTGGGCGCTGATGATGATGTCGCCGATCCACATCTGCCAGGCGACGAAGAGAAGCACGAGCACGCCGCCCGTGAGCAGCAGCTCACCCAGGACACTCGTGAAGGTCGCGCGCGATCGGGGGCGACGTCGGCGTGCACGTCGCTCCCCCGAGACGACGGATGCAGTCATGGCCAGATCTTATCTGCCAGACCTGGACACCAGCCCTCTGGCCTTGCTTTTCCGCGCGATATGACACTCTTGGGTACACTGTGGGAATGGCACGCGACCGCAAGACTGAAGAACCCGAAGCTCCCCGCAGCGAAGGCGAAGCCGCACCCAATGCCGTGTGGTTCAAGCCGGTGATGGTCGGCTTCATGCTCCTCGGTCTGGTGTGGATTCTCGTGTTCTACATCTCGGGCATGCAGTTCCCGATCCCGGGGCTCGACAACTGGAATCTCGCGATCGGTCTGGGCATCGCCCTGATCGGCTTCCTGATGACCACACGCTGGCGCTGACGCCGGCCCCGCCTCTTCGAAGAAGGCCCCTCTCGCTCCGGCGAGAGGGGCCTTCTTTCGTTCTTCGTAGAACCTGGGAAGCCTAGTTATCCACAGGTTATCCCCACCCTGGGGAGAATTACACCCATGTTATTCACAACGGTTAACAACCCTGTTAACAACTCTTGATCAGGAGTAAACCGTCGTGATCAAGAACGGCACCAACAGGGCGACGATCAGGATCAGGGCGACGACGACCGCGGCGAGCAGCCCGATCTGCAGGGTGCGCTGCTCACGCCTTCGGGTTCTCGTGAGGATGAACGCGATCAGCGCTCCCACGATCGCCCCGCCCAGGTGCGCCTGCCAGGCGATGTTCTGAGAGAACACGAATCCGACGACGAAGTTGATGCCGAGGATCACGAGGATCCCCGTCACGTTCGCACCGATGTGCCTGCCGATGATCAGCAGCGCGGCCATCAGGCCGAAGATCGCGCCGGACGCCCCGACCGTCGCGGTCCCGGGCGCGAGCAGCGCGACTGCGACAGAGCCGCCGAGACCGCTGATCAGATACAGCGCGAGGAAGCGGATCCGACCCAGGATGGGCTCGAGACTCTGGCCCAGCATCCACAGAGCAAGCATGTTGAGAGCGAGATGCAGGAACCCCCCGTGCACGAAGACGGCGGTGAGAAGTCTCCAGGGCTCGAACGACATGAGCGACAGGTCCGGATACAGATACCCGGCTGCGAAAAGCAGTTGACCGGTGATCGCCTGGCCCATCCCCGGGATCAGTTGAAGGAGGCCTATGAACGACGTCACCGCGAGCAGCGCGTAGGTGACGACCGGCTTGCCACTGCCTCTTGAGGCGAGCGCAGTGCCACGGCCGCCCCAGCGGCGCTCTGCGCGCTTCTGGGCGGGAGTGCGGTTCTTGCGCTGATCCGCCATGCACTCGGGACAGATCACTCCGACGGGTGCCTGCGTCTGGCACTCGGGGCAGATGGTGCGCAGGCAGCGCTGGCAGAGCACGAAGCTCTGCCGATCCGGATGCCGGTAGCAGAAGTTGTCGCGGTTGTCCGCGAACTCAGGCGTGGTCATCCGGATCGGCCAGCGTCGGCGTCAGGCCGCGACGATGTCGATCGACTGCAGCACGACGGGCTCGATGGGGCGGTCGCCCGCGGCCGTCGGCACTGCGGCGATAGCGTCGACGACAGCCTTGGAGGCGTCGTCGGCGACCTCGCCGAAGATCGTGTGCTTGCCCTGGAGCCAGGGAGTGGGGTCGGTCGTGATGAAGAACTGCGAGCCGTTGGTGCCCTCGGCCTTGCCGGTGATGGCGTTGCGACGCAGGCCGGCGTTGGCCATGGCGAGGATGTAGGGCTCGTTGAAGTTGAGCTCCATGTTGATCTCGTCGTCGAAGTTGTAGCCGGGGCCGCCGACGCCCTGTCCGAGCGGGTCGCCGCCCTGGATCATGAAGTTCGGGATGATGCGGTGGAAGACCACGTCGGAGTAGAGAGGACCCTCGCCCGGCTTGCCGGTGGCGGGGTGCGTCCACTCCTGGGTGCCGTCGGCCAGGCCGACGAAGTTCTTGACCGTCTTCGGGGCGTGGTCGCCGAAGAGGTTGATGACGATGTCACCGTGGTTGGTGTGCAGGGTTGCGACATGAGAAGCGTGAGCCATGCGTCCATTCTCGCAGAGCTTCCCATGAGTTGGCCCGCGTCTAGCGCTGATCATCGTTCGACGCAAGGGTTCGGCGATTCCCTCGCCCCAACCAGGGTCGCGTGGCAAGATGGGGAATCCGTACTCCAATCGACAGGAGAGCATCGTGAGCATCAGCCGCAAGCGGAAGAAGGAGCTGCGTCGTCTTCAGAACGACGCCAACCAGCTCTGGGAGAACCAGCAGGTCCTGGTCGGCCACGCCGCCGACGTCGCCCGTGAGGCCGGACGCCAGCTCGGCCACTTCGGCCGCGAGCAGGTCGGTCCTGTCGTGCAGGACACCTACAACCGTCGCGTCGCCCCGGTCGTCGACCGTGGCGTCCGGTTCGGACACCACGTCGTGGACGACAAGTTCGTCCCGATCGTCGGCGGAGTCGTCGGAACCGCGCTCACCGCGTGGGACGTGGCGAACGCCAAGCGTGAGGGTGTCGTGCGGAAGGTCCGGAAGGCCACCCAGCCCGAGCCCAAGGGCCCGGGCGTCGGCTCGATCATCGCCCTGATCCTCGGCGTCGCAGCAGCAGCCGGTGTTCTCTACGCCGCGTGGCAGGCACTGCGCGCGGACGACGAGCTCTGGGTCGCGGACGACCCGCTCTCTGCACCTGACGCGTGACCTCGACATCGGAACCCCCGGCCGCTGCGCCGGGGGATCTCCATGCTCGGGTGAGGGATGCCGCAGCCGCGCGCGGACTCGACATCGAGATCCGCGAGCGGCCAGCCGCCGAGAGCCTCTTCGAGGCGGCGGAGCTGCTCGGCATCCTGCCCTCGGGCATCGTCAAGACCCTCGTCGTCAAGCGCTCGGACGATACCTACCTGTTCGCGCTGGTTCCCGGCGGCAGGTCGATCTCGTGGCCCAAGCTGCGTGCAGTGGTCGGTGTGAACAAGCTGCGGCTGCCTGAACCGGATCTGGCCCTTGCGGCGACCGGCTACGAGCGCGGAACCATCGTGCCCATCGGCAGCACCACCGATTGGCCCGTCTTCGCTGACGCGTCGATCGTCGGACAGCGGATCGCCATGGGCGCCGGTGCCCACGGGTACAGCCTGTTCGTCGATGCCGACGACCTCATCGCCGCTTACGGCGCCACGGTGGCCGACATCTCGGTTCCCGAAGAGGCCCGCGACTGAGTCAGAGGATACCGGCCATCCGCAGCGCGATGTCGACCAGCTTCACCCTCTGCAGTTCCTTCACGGCCTTGAGTGGGAACCACTCCGCCATGTCGGTCGAGCCGTCGGCCTCGAACGTCAGCCTGCCGCCCGTGACCGATGCCCGGTACACGATGCGCAGCGTGTGCAGCGGCTGGTCTGACTCATTCACCCGCTGACTGGCGGGAATCACCCGGGAGTGGATGCCGAGCAGCTCTCCGACCTTGACCGTGTAGCCGGTCTCTTCGCGAAGCTCCCGACGCACAGCGTCTTCGGGTGCCTCACCCGCCTCGAGACCGCCACCGGGCATCGTCCAGGCGACCCGGCGTCCGTCGATCCAGCGCGCCAGAAGTATGCGTCCGTCGTCATCGGTGACGACCGCGTATGCCGCGACCCGCATGTCCATGCCCTCACACTAGTGGCGGCGGAGGCCATGGTCGCGTCTGATCCGTCTCAGATGACGCGTGCGCCTGCACCATGGTTCGCCGTCTCCACCGTCTCGGGGCCCGGACTCGGCTCACTGATGGCGAGATCGATCAGGAATCGAGAAGCACAGCCTGCCGTGGCATCCGTAGTGTGAGGTTCATCGCAGATCACGCCGAGAAAGGAACCGTCATGGCTGACAACGAGAAGAACTTCAGCGCCGAGGAACGCGAGGCCATGAAAGAGGCCGCGGCCGACAAGCGCAAGTCGAGGTCCCGGGCGAAGAAGAGCCCTGAAGAGGTGCGTGCCGAGGGGGTCGCCGATCTCGAGGCGGCGGTGGCGAAACTGCCGGACGACAAGGATCGCGAGCTCTCGCTGGCGCTGCACGGCCTCGTCACCGAGGTCGCCCCCGAACTGATGCCGCGCACCTACTACGGCATGCCGGCGTGGGGCAAGGACGGAAAGGTGCTCTGCTTCTTCCAGCCCGCGAGCAAGTTCAAGGTGCGCTACGGCACCTTCGGCTTCGAGCCCATCTCGAACCTCGACGACGGCACGATGTGGCCGACCGCCTATGCGCTGCTCGAACTCACCGCCGCGAACCGCAAGGTGCTCGCCGAGCGCATTCGCCTCGCCATCAGCTGAGTCGCCGTTCCCTGACCGGGGACCGAGCAGTAGCGTGGATGCCGTGAGCACACTGCCGTTCCCCGCCTCCGTATACGCCGCCCGACTCGACCGCGCCGCGTCTCTCGCCGCCGAAGCCGGTCTCGACGGGATAGTCGTGGGCCCGGGCCCCGACCTGCAGTACCTGGTCGGCGTCGAAGGTGACACGATCGAACGCCTGACGGCACTCGTGCTCGGTCCAGGGGTCGCTCCCACGATCATCGTGCCGAGGATGGAGCTGGCGAAGGTCAGAACCACCGCGGTGGGGGAGCTAGGACTCGCCGTCTCCGACTGGGTCGACGGCGAGAACCCCTACGACCTCGTGGCCGCCGCCCTGGGTGCCGTCTCGAGGGTGGGCGTCTCCGACGCGCTGCCGGCGCTTCATGTCATTCCGCTGGCCGATCGCATCGACGTGCGCGTCGAGCTCGCGACGCCGGTGCTGCGTGAGGGGCGCATGATCAAGGATGCCGAAGAGATCGCCGAGCTGCGGCTGGCCGGCGCGGCGATCGACGCCGTGCACCGGCGCGTGCCCGAGTGGCTGCGTGCAGGGCGCACAGAGCGCGAGGTGGCGGCCGACATCGCCGAGGCCATCGTCGCCGAGGGGCACCGCACCGTCGAGTTCGTCATCGTCGGCTCGGGTCCCAACGGCGCCGACCCGCACCACGAAGTGTCGGACCGCGTGATCGGCGACGGAGAGGTCGTGGTCGTCGACATCGGGGGAGCAGTGCCGAGCGGATACAACTCCGACAGCACCCGCACCTACGTGGTCGGCACCCCCGACCGCGGGGCCGCCGATCGCATCGCCGTGCTCGTGCGCGCCCAGCAGGCCGCGGTCGATGCTGTACGGCCAGGGGTGACGGCCGAGGAGGTCGATGCCGCAGCGCGGTCGGTGCTGGCCGACGCAGGGCTCGGAGAGGCCTTTCTGCATCGCACCGGCCACGGCATCGGCGTCTCGGTGCACGAGGAGCCGTACATCGCGCCCGGCAACGATCTCGTGCTGCGCGAGGGCATGGCCTTCAGCATCGAACCCGGGATCTACTTCGCGGGCGAGTGGGGGGCACGCATCGAGGACATCGTCGTCGTGACCGCTGACGGATGCGAGCGCCTGAACGTCGCACCCCACGGGCTCACCGCGGTCTGAACTGCACCGACAGGTCATCGGCTCACGAAAGATCAAGCCCCTTGGTCGGGGTGATCAGAGTGGCGAGACTGTCACCATGGCATCCGACGACAGCCCTGACAGCGACGATGCGCGGGGCCCTGAGCACACCGCAGACGGGCACCATGTCATCATCGATGGCCGGCGATGGCGGGCGACGGACCCGACGATCCCCGACTCGTTCCGCCAGGAGCTTGTCGACGAGCTGATGGCCGCTCGTCGTGCCGTGAAGGCTCAGGATCCCGATGCGAGACGCCGGGTGCAAGATGCGAAGACCGCGCTGGGTGAACGCGGGGCATCCTGGTGGGACGACCGCACGGGCGACGGCTTCGACGAGAGGATCGCCGCAGCGCTCCGCGCGCTCACGCGCAAGCGGAACGAGTCCTCGATCTGTCCGAGTGACGTGGCCCGAACAGTGGGCGGGGCGTCGTGGCGATCCGTGATGCCTGATGTGCGGCGGGTCGCCGCCGAGCTCGCAGACCGCGAAGAGATCGTCGTGACCCAGAAGGGCGAGACGGTGAGCATCCGCGAGGCTCGAGGTCCCGTGCGGATGGTGCGCGGACCGAAGATCTGATCACGGGCGGTTCTGCGGCGGCATCCCGGGTTCAGAGCTCGTCGTGGTACCCACTGTAGGGGAAGTCGACGTCACCGGTGTCGCGCGGGTCGTACGCCACCGACGCGACGCTGATCGTCACCTGGGTGTTCGGGGTGATCAGCACGCTCACGGCCCTGTTCCCGACCACGACCAGGTCGACGAACGTGCCGGAGGTCCTCGTGGCCGACTCGATACGTTCTCGCAGATCGTCGACATCCTGATCTTGGGAGAGCTGGAAGCTCGATCCGTCGAACACGATCTCGGTCTGGATCATCGTCTCCCCGTCAGTCATGCGTGCACGCTACGCCTCTGACCTGGAAGTGTGAAGGGGGGTTGATAAGTGAGTTGTTAACAGGTCCCTCCACAGCTGTGGACTCGAAGAGCGCCGTCTGATGCAGACTCACGGAGTTGTTAACAGGGTTGTTAACACCTGTGGAGGAGCGCAGATCGCCTAATCTAGGGCGGCTGTCTCGGCGATCAGGTCGAGTCGATCGAGAAGCAGCTGTCCTGTTCCACTCATCGCCGAGACGGCATTCACGGTGACCAGGAGGGCCACGAGTGCGAAGAAGATGACACCGGGGAGGCTTCGCCGGGAGGTGAGTGTGATGACGAGCGCCACCAGCGCCCCGATGATCGCGATCGTCTGCCCTGCGACCGAGGCGAAGGCCATCCGCAGCGCGGAGTCGACCGTGAGCGGTCCGTAGCTGTTCAAGGATGCGGAGAGTGCGATCGGGATGACGAAGAGGCTCATGATGAGGACGAAGCGGCGTCGGGCGAACCAGCGCGGTGCGCGGACCGCGACCTGAGCGTGATCGGTCGCCGTTGCACTCATCCCCGCATCGTACCCGCCGAGCACACGCGAAGGGAGAAACGAGAAGGCCCCGCACTAGGCGGGGCCTTCTCGAACTGTCTCAACACAGTGTGGAGCCTAGGAGATTCGAACTCCTGACATCCTGCTTGCAAAGCAGGCGCTCTACCAACTGAGCTAAGGCCCCGTGAGGGAATTTATTGAGTTGAGGAGTGGGCCCACCAGGACTTGAACCTGGGACCTCTTCATTATCAGTGAAGCGCTCTAACCGCCTGAGCTATGGGCCCGTCAACCTCCGAAACTTTACCGGAGATTCCTCGAAATACCCAATCGAGGGCAGGGCACCGGCGCGCCCCTGCCCTCGATCGTGGTCAGCGCCCCGGGCGGACGGTCACGCTGCCGGCCGAAAGCGTGACGTCGATCACGTTCCGGGTGTCGGATGACTGATCGACCTTCGCGTCGAGCGAGCCGGCGCTGACATCCTGGGTGATCGAGTAGGACTCGTCCGGAACAGTGAGATCCACCGACCCGGCGCTCACGTCGATCGTCGTCTGCGACGGGGCACGTCCGGTCAGCTCGACGTTGAGATCGCCCGCTGAGACGCTGAGGTCGGCCTCGTCGACGCCGTCGAGCAATGCGTCCGCACGGCCCGCGCTCATGTCGATGCTGAGGCTGCCCGCGGCGCCTTCGACATCGAGGGCACCCGCGTTGACGGTGACGTCGAGGGCGCCGAACTCTCCGACCACATCGAGGCTGCCCGCATCGAGTGTGAGGTCGGCGTCGAGCCGCGCATCGAGAAGGTCTTCGGGGAGAGTCAGCACGGCCGACTGGTCGTCGCCGAACCAGCTGCCGAACCACCATCCGAACCGGAACTCCGGGCTGCGCACGACCAGGTCGTCGCCGTCGCGCTCGAGAGTCCATGCGGGGCCCCGAGCGTCGGTGACTGCGAGACGGGCCTCGTCGACGTCTCCGAACTCGACGCGCATGTTTCCCGCATCCACGTCGAGGTCGATGCCCTCGATTCCGGAGACATCCTCGGTCAGGACCGAGTCGCTGCCCTGCGTGGAGCCCATCATGCTGCCGGTCGCTGCGAAGGCCGCTGACCCTCCCGCGCCGAGGAGCGCGATTCCGCCGACGATCGCCGTCACGATCATGATGGCCGTCGTGCCCGATGAGCGTCCGGCATCGGCGGTTGCCGCCTGAGCGGGAGCAGCGGCGGGCGCCGGTGCCGGCTGGTCGCCCTGAGGCGCAGATGCCGGCGGCGGAGTGAGGGGGGTGTGCCCGCCCTGGAAGTCGTCGTTCGTGGTCATCGTCCCAGTCCTGTCTGTCCGGTCGGCGTGGTGCCGCCCGTGTTCTCGATGTGTGCGAGGGCCGCCAGCACGCGTCGGTTGCCCGACTCGCCCTGCTCGAAGCCCAGCTTCTGGAAGATCGCGGTGATGTGCTTCTCGACGCTCGCCTCCGAGAGGAAGAGCAGGCCGGCGATCGCCTGATTCGACTTGCCTTCAGCGATGAGCGAGAGCACTGTGCGCTCGCGCTCGGTGAGTCGCTGCATGCGGTCGTCGCGGTTGCGGCGGGTCAGCAGCTGAGCCACCACCTCGGGGTCGAGCACCGTCGCGCCCTCCGAGATCCTCTGCACCGAGGCGAGGAACTCCGAGACGTCGGCGACCCGATCCTTGAGCAGGTACCCCAGCGGCCCACCCTGCGCGGCGATGAGGTCGGACGCATAGCGCTCCTCGACGTACTGCGAGAGCACGAGAAGCGGAAGCGCCGGGTTCGTGACGCGCAGTCCGAGCGCGGCACGGATGCCCTCGTCGGTGAACGTCGGGGGCAGCCGCACATCGAGGATGCAGAGCTCGGGAGCTGTCTCGATCACGGCTTCACTGAGACCGCTGGTGTCGGGCAGAGCCGCGACCACACTGTGGCCGGCGTCCTCGAGCAGTCGCACGAGTCCCTCGCGCAGCAGGACGGAGTCCTCGCAGATCAGGATGCGCATGGCACGTTCACCTCCAGGCTGGTCGGACCGCCGACGGGGCTCTCGAGGCGGAAGGTCCCGCCGGCCGCCAGGACGCGGTTCGCGATGCCGTCGAGGCCACCGCCCGGCTGCACCTGTGCACCGCCCATGCCGTTGTCTTCGACACGAGCCCAGAGCACCCCACCGTCGCGGAGACGAACGGTGACCCGCGCCTCGCTGGCTCGCGAATGCTTGGCGGCGTTCGTGAGCGACTCGGCGATCGAGAAGTACACGGCGGCCTCGGCCTCGCGGCTGCAGCGTCCGTCCATCCTCACGTCGAGCTGCACGGGGATGTGCGACCGGCCGGCAAGGGCAGACAGGGCTGCGTCGAGGCCTCGATCATCGAGGACGGAGGCGTGGATGCCACGGGCGAGCTGTCGCAGCTCGGTGATCGCAGCCTTGGTCGAGGTGTGCGCCTCGGCGATCAGCTCTTTGGCGGCATCCGGATCGTTGTCGATCTTCTGCTGCGCGAGCCCCAGGGTCATGCCGACCGAGACGAGGCGCGGCTGGACGCCGTCGTGCAGATCCCGCTCGATGCGGGTGCGCTCGACATCTGCGGCGCGCACCGCGCCCTCACGCTGAGCGGTGCTGGTGCGCACTCGCTCGGTGAGCTCTGCCTCACGGCTGCGAACGACGATGGCGAGCGAGAGCACCCGGTTCAGGAGTGCCAGGCCGATCATTCCGGCGAGGCAGGCTGCGATGCCGAGGATGCCGATGAGCGGGGCCCACGCCGGATCGATGCCGCCTCCGCCGAACGGGCCCATCACGGCGTCCGCTCCGGTGAGAGGTGCGAACGAGATCGTGATCGACCAGACCAGGCCGAAGGCGAGGCGCAGCACGATCCAGCCGAGCACGGCGGTGATCGCGAAGTTCGCGAGGGCTCGCCACATGCGGCCGTCGATGGCCTGTCGTCCGAGCGAGCGCAGCCAACCCGAGAATCCGGGGCGGTCCCTCTGGCGCCACCGGAGCGGAGTGATCGGCGAGCGGTAGAGGGCGCTGACCCGCGCCACCTCGAACCAGCCCACACCGAAGAGGGCGTAGACCAGTCCGACGAGCAGCACGATGCCGACGCCCGCCACGAAGAGCAGGCCGAGGCCGGTGCCGAGGAGTCCGGAAAGAGTCGCGAAGATGAAGCCGCCGATGACTCCGATTCCTGCGAGGTGCAGGATCGTGAGCACGATGCGCAGCGGCGGCTTCGTGGCCGTCGCCGGTGGTGGCGTGGCAGTGTGTGTCGTCATGGTTCAAAGGTACGGCGGCACCGATCGGGCCGACACCGAGCCAACCAGACACCCGGCTTCGGGTTTTCCCTACTCCGACGGAGAACAGAAAGAGGGGCGGATGCTGAAGCATCCGCCCCTCTTCGAATCCGGAGGATCAGTTCGACATGAAGCCGACGAGCAGACCGCCCGTCACCTTCACAGCGACGTTGTAGATGCCGGCGACGACCGCGCCCAACACCGTGAACACGATGAGGTTCAGGATCGAGACGACGGCGGCGAACGCCATCACCTGCGGCAGACCGGCCACCTCGGAGATGCGCACCGAGTTGTCGGTGATCGCACCGACGATCTCGTCGGCCTGGGTGAGGAGTCCCGTCGCCTGGAGAACCAGGAAGATCAGGAAGAACGACACCATGGTGACGATCGCGAGTGCGACCGCTCCGAGGAACGAGAGCTTCACGGCCGACCAGAAGTCGACATAGACGAGACGCAGGCGCACCTGCTTGCCACTGGTCTTGCGCGTGGACTTCTTCGCCAGCTTGTCGGCTACTGTGCTCATGCGTCTGCTTCCTCAGGGTTCTCGTTCGTCTCGGGGGCGGTGGACTGGGCGTCCACCTCAGCCTCATCCGATTCGTCTTCTTCGGTGAGGCCCCGCTCGCCGTTGCGGGCGATGGCGAGGATCCGGTCGGCTTCCGTCGTCCGTGCGAACACCACTCCCATGGTGTCTCGGCCCTTGGCGGGCACCTCGGCCACGGCAGAGCGTACCACCTTGCCGCTGGACAGAACCACAAGGACCTCGTCGTCGGACGAGACCATCAGACCACCGGCGAGAGTGCCCCGATCGTCATGCAGCTTCGCCACCTTGATGCCGAAACCACCACGTCCCTGGACGCGATATTCCTCGACGGCCGTGCGCTTCGCATAGCCGCCGTCGGTCACAACGAACACGAACTGCCCAGGAGCTGCGACGGATGCCGACAGCAGGCTGTCGCCCTCACGGAACTTCATGCCCTTCACACCGGCGGTCGCACGTCCCATCGGCCGCAGCGCATCGTCGGTCGCGCTGAACCTGACCGACATGCCACGACGGCTGATGAGAAGGATGTCGTCCTCGGCGTTCACCATGAGCGCCGAGACCAGCTCGTCCTCGTCGTTCAGACGGATCGCGATGACGCCGCCCTGGCGGTTGGTGTCGTACGTGTCGAGGCGCGTCTTCTTGACGAGACCGTCGCGCGTCGCGAGCACCAGATAGTCGGCGACCTCGTAGTCGCGGATGTCGAGCACCTGCGCGATGTTCTCGTCGGGCTGCAGTGCGAGCAGGTTCGCGACGTGCGTTCCCTTCGCGTCGCGACCGGCCTCGGGGACCTCATAGGTCTTCGCGCGGTAGACGCGCCCCTTGTCGGTGAAGAACAGCAGCCAGTGGTGCGTCGTCGTCACGAAGAAGTGCTCGACGATGTCATCCGCTCGCAGCTGTGCGCCCTTGATGCCCTTGCCGCCGCGGTGCTGCGAACGGTAGTTGTCGCTCCGCGTGCGCTTGATGTACCCGGCGCGGGTGATGGTGACGACCATCTCCTCTTCGGCGATGAGGTCTTCCATCGAGACGTCGCCGTCGAAGCCGTGCAGGATGTGCGTGCGGCGCTCGTCGCCGAAGCGGTCGACGATGCCCGTGAGCTCCTCGCGGATGATGTCGCGCTGCAGCGCCTCGTCGGCCAGGATCGCCTGGTATTCGGCGATGAGCCGCTCGAGCTCTGCCGCCTCGTCGAGGATCTTCTGCCGCTCGAGTGCCGCGAGGCGACGGAGCTGCATGTCGAGGATGGCCTGGGCCTGGTCGTCGTCGATGTCGAGGAGCTTCTTCAGTCCCTCGCGGGCGTCCTCGACCGTGGCCGAGCGACGGATCAGCGCGATGACCTCGTCGAGCGCGTCGAGCGCCTTGAGATATCCGCGCAGGATGTGCATGCGACGCTCGGCCTTCGCCAGACGGAATCGCGTGCGGCGCACGATGACTTCGAGCTGGTGCGTGATCCAGTAGGTGACGAATCCGTCGAGCGCCAGCGTGCGCGGCACGCCGTCGACGATCGCCAGCATGTTCGCGCCGAAGTTCTCCTGAAGCTGGGTGTGCTTGTAGAGGTTGTTGAGCACGACCTTCGCGACCGCGTCGCGCTTGAGCACGACGACGAGGCGCTGACCCGTGCGGTCAGAGGACTCGTCGCGGATGTCGGCGATGCCGCTGATCTTGCCGTCACGGACGAGGTCGCCGATCTTCACGGCGACGTTGTCGGGGTTGACCTGGTACGGCAGCTCGGTGATCACGAGGCAGGTGCGGCCCTGGATCTCCTCGACGTTGACGACCGCGCGCATCGTGATGGATCCGCGGCCGGTGCGATAGGCCTCGTGGATTCCCTTGGTGCCCAGGATCTGGGCGCCGGTCGGGAAGTCGGGGCCGGGAACGCGCTGGATCAGCCCGTCGAGAAGCTCGTCACGCGGAAGGCCGGGGTTGTCGAGAGCCCAGAGCGCGGCATCCGAGATCTCACGCAGGTTGTGCGGGGGGATGTTCGTCGCCATGCCGACGGCGATTCCGACCGAGCCGTTGACGAGCAGGTTCGGGAACCGTGCGGGCAGGACCGTCGGCTCCTGGGTCTGGCCGTCGTAGTTGTCCTGGAAGTCGACGGTGTCTTCTTCGATGTCGCGCACCATCTCGAGCGCGAGCGGAGCCATCTTGGTCTCGGTGTATCGGGGAGCCGCGGCGCCCATGTTGCCGGGAGAGCCGAAGTTGCCCTGGCCCAGCGCGAGCGGGTACCGCAGCGCCCACGGCTGGACGAGACGCACGAGGGCGTCGTAGATCGCCGTGTCACCGTGGGGGTGGTACTGACCCATGACCTCGCCGACGACGCGGGCGCACTTCGAGAACGACTTGTCGGGGCGGAATCCACCGTCGTACATGCCGTAGATCACGCGGCGGTGCACAGGCTTGAGACCGTCGCGCACGTCAGGGAGGGCACGTCCGACGATCACGGCCATCGCGTAGTCGAGATAGCTGCGCTCCATCTCGAACTTCAGGTCGACCTGGTCGATGTTTCCGTGGTCGTGTGCCGGGGGCTCGGGGCGTACGTCGTCAGTCATGTGTGTTGTCGATTCCGGTCGTTAGTCGAGCGAATGCAGGGCGCGGAGCGCCTCAGATGTCGAGGAAGCGGACGTCCTTGGCGTTGCGCTGGATGAAGTTGCGTCGTGATTCGACGTCCTCACCCATCAGCACGCTGAAGATCTCGTCGGCCGCCGCGGCATCCTCGATGGTCACCTGGCGGAGCGTCCGCGTGGTGTGGTCCATCGTGGTCTCCCACAGCTCCTTGGCGTTCATCTCGCCGAGACCCTTGTAGCGCTGGATGCCGGCATCCTTCGGGATGCGCTTGCCGTTGTCGAGGCCGAACTTGAGCAGGGCATCGCGCTCTGCGTCGCTGAACACGTACTCGTGCGGCTGGTTCGACCACTTGAGGCGGTACAGCGGCGGCATCGCGAGGTACACGAAACCTGCCTCGATGAGGCCGCGCATGTAGCGGAACAGCAGCGTGAGCAGCAGCGTCGTGATGTGCTGGCCGTCGACGTCGGCATCCGCCATCAGCACGATCTTGTGATAGCGCGCCTTCTCGATGTCGAAGTCCTCGCCGATGCCGGTGCCGAAGGCCTGGATCATCGCCTGGACCTCGCGGTTGCCGAGCGCCTTGTCGAGACGAGCTCGCTCGACGTTGAGGATCTTGCCGCGGAGCGCGAGGATCGCCTGCGTGTGCGGGTCGCGTCCCTGCACTGCCGAGCCGCCGGCCGAGTCACCCTCGACGAGGAAGATCTCGCTGATCGAGGGGTCCTTGCTCGTGCAGTCCTTGAGCTTGTCCGGCATCGCCGCCGACTCGAACACGCTCTTGCGACGTGCGGTCTCGCGCGCCTTGCGAGCAGCCAGACGTGCGGTCGCTGCGTCGAGCGCCTTGCGGATGATGTTCTTCGCCTGCGCCGGGTTGCGGTCGAACCAGTCGCCGAGCTGATCGCCCACGACCTTCTGCACGAACGCCTTGGCCTCGGTGTTGCCGAGCTTGGTCTTGGTCTGGCCCTCGAACTGGGGCTCGCCCAGCTTGATCGAGATGACAGCCGTCAATCCCTCGCGCACATCGTCACCCGAGAGGTTGTCGTCCTTCTCCTTGAGGATGTTGTTCGCACGCGCGTACTTGTTGACCAGTGTGGTGAGCGCGGCGCGGAACCCCTCTTCGTGGGTGCCACCCTCGTGCGTGTTGATCGTGTTCGCGTAGGTGAAGACGTTCTCGGTGTACGAGGTGGTCCACTGCATCGCGACCTCGAGTGAGATCTTGCGCGCCGTGTCCTCGGACTCGAACGCGATGATCTCGTCGTTGACGACCTCGGCGTGACGCACCTTGTTCAGGTACTCGACGTAGTCGACGAGCCCGCGCTCGTAGAAGAAGACATCGCCGGGCTGCTTGATCGTGGTCACACCGGCTTCTTCGACCTCGTAGGCCGAGGACGCGCGCTCGTCGAGCAGCTCGATGCGGAGTCCCTTGTTGAGGAACGCCATCTGCTGGAAGCGCGTGCGCAGGGTGTCGTAGTCGAAGTCGGTCGTCTCGGTGAAGATCGAGGCATCCGGCCAGAACGTGATGCTCGTGCCGGTGTCGTCGGTCGCCTCACCCTTGATGAGCTTCTGCTGCGGCACTCCACCGTCGGCGAAGCTGTGCCGCCAGACGAAGCCCTTCTGCTTGACCTCGACATCGAAGCGGGTCGAGAGGGCGTTCACGACGGAGGAGCCGACGCCGTGCAGACCACCGGAGACGGCGTACGCACCGCCGCCGAACTTGCCACCGGCGTGCAGGATCGTCAACACGACCTCGACCGTAGATTTCGACGGGTCGGAGGAGTGCGGGTCGACCGGGATTCCGCGGCCGTTGTCGATGACTCGCACGCCGCCGTCCTCGAGCAGCGTCACGAAGATCGTGTCGGCGTAGCCGGCGAGAGCCTCATCGACGGAGTTGTCGACGATCTCGTAGACCAGGTGGTGCAGACCGCGCGGACCCGTTGATCCGATGTACATGCCGGGGCGCTTGCGCACCGCCTCGAGTCCCTCGAGGATCTGGATAGAATCGGCACCGTACTCGCCGGGCTGCTTGATCTTGGGGGAGATCGATGTGGACCTGTTCTCCGCGTCGGCGGGAGTCTGGGTCTCTGCGCCCTGTGAGGGGTCAGGGGTTTCCCCGGTGGTCGATTCCGTCTCGTCAGCAGGGAATTCAGGCGTCATCAGAGGGCATTCTCCACATCGATATCACGAACTCCCATTCTAGCGGTCTTTCGAGTCGAAATCCCGCTGAACGGCCGTGTGTGGCCCTCTGAGCCTCTTGAACCCCCTGGACGGTGCCCTACCCGTAGGTATCGCGCGGGCCCCGTCCTGGAACGACTCTGGGACCCCATTTCCACGAGGGTACGTCCGGTCCGATGAAGCGGAGGTTCTCGACCCCCGCATCCGGATACCGTCGACCGATCTCGGTGAGGATGGTCCCGCGCATGTACTGCAGGTTCTTCGCCCAGGCCGTCGAATCGCACTTCACGGTGAGCACCCCGCGTTCGAGCGAGACCGGTTCGGAGTGCTTCGCCGTGTCGGTGCCCGCGAGATCGGCCCACTGCCTGACCAGGTCTTCACGGGCGAGAGTCTTCTGCCACCCAGAGTCGCGGCTGAGCTTGTCGAGCACCGCCCCGAGAGCACCAGGGTCACGACCGGGCGTGAAGGGGGCGTTGTCGTCGTCTGTGACGATGCGACGCTTGCGCTTCCACGTCTTCGAACTCGGGGCGAGACCACGCAGGCGCAGATAGGTCGCGACCGTCTCGGGTGTCTCGGATGCCGGAACGGGTGGGGTGTCACTCATCTGGCACCTCCCTCTCGTCGCTGATGGTTCCGGCCGAGATCCTCACCACATGGGCATGGAGCACCTCGGGGATATCCTCCTCCACCGCTGCGGTCACGACCACCTGCTCATACCCCGCGGTGAGCGCGGCGAGGCGCTGACGGCGGTCGGCATCGAGTTCGGCGAACACGTCGTCGAGAATCAGCACGGGGTCGCCGGCGGGGGACTCGCTGCGCAGCAGCTCGGCCGACGCGAGGCGCAGAGCGAGGGCCACGGACCAGGATTCTCCGTGGGACGCATAGCCCTTCACTGGCAGACCCCGAACTTTGAGAACGAGATCATCGCGATGCGGGCCGGTGAGGGTGAGCCCGCGGTCGAGCTCGTTCGATCGCTTGGCGAGCAGGGCGGCGTGGAACATCTCGGCGATGTCTCCCGAGGTCTCAGCCGGCGCATCGACTCCTTCTTCAGGGTCTGCACCCCGCACCGAGAGCGCCCAGTCGAGCTGGGGACGGTGGTCTTCGCCGGCGATCGCCGCGTATGCCTCTGCGACCGGAACCTGGAGGTCGGCGGCCAGACGCTGACGCGCAGTGATGATCTCTGCTCCGAGGGAGACGAGCTTGTCGTCCCACACATCGAGGGTGCTCAGGCCCTCGCCCTTGATGCCCCGCGCGCGCGCCGACTTCAGGAGGGCGTTGCGCTGCTTGAGCACACGATCGTAATCGGCGAGCACCGACGACATGCGAGGCGTGCGCTGGATCAGCAGCTGGTCGACGAAACGACGGCGGGAAGACGGATCACCGCGCACGATCTGCAGATCTTCCGGGGCGAACAGCACCACATGCGCATAGCGGGGAAGCTCATTGGTCTTCGAGGGCGAGCCGTTGATGCGTGCCTTGTTCGAGCCCTGCTTGTTGAGCTGCACCTCGATCAGCACCTTGCGTTCGCCGTGCGAGAGGCGTGCGCGGATGATGGCGAAATCCTGACCTTCGCGCACCATCGGCGCATCCGAGGAGACTCGGTGAGAGCCGAGAGTGGCGAGGAAGACGACGGCCTCTGCGAGGTTGGTCTTGCCCTGACCGTTGCGGCCGACCAAGACGTTCGGGCCCTTGTGCAGGGCGAGATCTGCGGTCGCGTAATTGCGGAAGTCGACCAGGCTCAGGTGTTCCACAATCACGCTGTCAGCCTACCTTCGGGGTCTGACACCGCTGTCGCCGCGCGGAAGCGCGCCCGTCGCAGGATCAGCGGAGCAGCAGGTTGGGCTGCAGCAGGTACTTGAACGAGTCGAGACCAGCCTGATCGACCGAGGTCTGGCTCGTGATCAGCACCGGGCTGAGCTTATTCGCATTGTCGCTCGAGGTGAACGTGACCCGGACGAACTCGCTCTTGACCGCTCCGAGTGCCTCGATGAGGTACTGCGGGTTGAGGCCGAGAGTGACGTCGTCGCCACCGTTCAGGATCGCGTCGACGGATTCCGACGCGCGTGCGTGCTCGCTGCCCGATGCATCCATCGTGACGCTGTCGGACGTGAACGTGAACCGCAGCGGAGCTGCGCGATCCAGCACGAGCGAGACACGGCGCACCGCTTCGACCAGGTCGGCGGTGTTGACGACCGCATAGTGCTCGGTCTGCTCGGGGAAGAGACGACGGACAGGCGGGAAGTTGCCCTTGATCAGCAGCGATGTGACGGTCTTGTTGCCCGCCGTGAAGGCGATGATCTCGCGGTCGCCGGCTCCGGAGAACGCGATCTGGATCGTTCCGGCGTGACCGAAGGTCTTTCCGACCTCGAGAAGCGTGCGTGCGGGAACCAGTGCGCTCGCCTCGACTGCCTCGCCATCCCACGGGACGTCGCGGAGCGAGACACGGTAACGGTCGGTGGCGACCAGGCTGAGTGTGTGCCCGGAGACCTCGAGCTGGACACCGGTGAGCACGGGAGTGACGTCGTCACGAGACGCGGCGAAGCCGACCTGGGCGATCGCGGTTCCGAAGTCATCGGCGGGAACGACACCGGACGAGCCGGAGACCTCGGGAATGGACGGATATTCCTCCACCGGCATGGCTGCGAGAGTGAATCGTGCCGAGCCGCAGGTGACCGTGATGCTGCCGTCGTCCTCGACGGCGATCTCGATCGGCGCGTTGGGGAGGCGGCTGGCGATATCGGAGAGCAGTCGTCCGTGGACGAGGATCGTGCCGGGTGTGTCGACCGTGGCTTCGATGGTGGTCCGAGCGGATGCTTCGTAGTCGAAGGCCGAGAGCGTGAGTCCGGATCCGTCTGCCTCGATCAGGACTCCGGCGAGGATCGGCTGGGGGTTGCGCTGCGGAAGCAGCTTGACGACGAAGGACACAGCCTCGCTGAAGACATCGCGGTTGACCTGAAACCTCACTGGTGCTCCCTTGTCGTCATTCTGAGACGTGTCGTCATCGGTCCTGCCTGTGCAGGGCTTCCCATGCTAGCCCCACAGTCGGGCGTATCCCTACGACCGGTGCAAACCTCCGGCCCGTCGGACTTTCCCCACCGTCTGGTGATCGGATCGCCCTTGAATTGAATTAACTCCTTAACGGTGTTAACACCTGTGGATACTGTGGATAACTCGGTGGAAAGCAGACGCGAGTAAGGAACTACACGGTTGTCAGTTGTGGAAACCCTGAGGAATCCGCGGGTGGACAGCTTCCCCTCGGTCATGCGGTCTCCCATAGTTATCCACAGGTTCGACGGTTTCACACACATCCGTCCCGATGTTGAGCCGAGTCATCCACAAGTTATCCACATGTGCAAACTGGCATCGATCCAGCACGTCATGTGCCTCTCAGACGCACCGAAAGGGGGTCGTAGCGTCCCATCGGAAGCTACGACCCCCTTTTTCGAGGTGTCGAGGGCTCAGCGTCGACCGAGCTGTGTGGTGATCTCGGTCACCTGGTTGTAGATCGAACGACGCTCCTTCATGAGCTCGCTGATCTTCTTATAGGCGTACATGACCGTGGTGTGATCCCGGTTGCCGAACAGCTGCCCGATCTTCGGGAGCGAGAGGCTGGTGCGCTCCCGGCACAGGTACATGGCGATCTGACGCGACGTGGCTATCTGCTGCGACCTGCTCGAGCCGTAGAGGTCGTCGACGGTCAGCTTGAAGTACTGCGCGGTCGCGGTGATGATGTCGGTCGGCGAGATGATGTTGTCCTCGGCCGTGTCGATGATGTCCCGTAGAACGGTCTGAGCGAGGGAGATGTCGAGCGCCGAGCGGTTCAGGCTGGCGAAGGCCGAGACCCTGATCAGCGCGCCCTCGAGTTCGCGGATGTTCGACGACACCACGGTGGCGATGTACTCGAGTACCTCATCGGGAATATGAAGGGCTTCGCTCTGCGCCTTCTTGCGCAGGATCGCGATTCTCGTCTCGAGGTCGGGGGCCTGGACATCCGTGATCAGGCCCCACTCGAACCGGCTGCGCATGCGGTCTTCGAAGCCCGTCAGGTGTTTGGGGGCGACGTCGCTGGTGATCACGACCTGCTTGTTGTGGTCGTGGAGCGTGTTGAAGGTGTGGAAGAAGGCTTCCTGGGTCTCGGCGCGACCCTGAAGGAACTGGATGTCGTCGATCAGGAGGATGTCGACATCGCGGTACCGGGCTTGGAAAGCTGCACCTCGGTTGTTCGCGATCGAGTTGATGAAGTCGTTCGTGAACTCCTCACTCGACACGTACCGGACTTTGACGCCTGCATAGAGCGACTGGGCGTAGTCACCGATCGCGTGCAGCAGGTGGGTCTTGCCGAGGCCCGAGTCACCGTAGATGAAGAGCGGGTTGTAGGCCTTGGCCGGCGCTTCGGCGACAGCGACGGCTGCAGCATGAGCGAACCTGTTGGACTGCCCGATGACGAAGTTGTCGAAGGTGTACTTGGGGTTGAGGCGTGACTCATGACGCTGCTGCGTCGGCTGCTCCATCGGAGATTCGACGCGCATCTGCTCCTGGCGGCCGTAGTCCGCGACGGCGATCGGCGCGGTCGGCTGCTCGGCGAGCTCGTGATTCACCACGACTCGGTACGAGGTGACCTCGTCGCCGATGTGAGAGAGAGCCTCCATGATCGGCAGCCGCAGCCTCTTGTTGATCTGCGCGGCGGTGAGATCGTTGGGGACCTCGAGATAGAGCGTCGCCGCCATCACGCCGGCCGGAACCGCGAGACTGAGGAATCCCTGGAGCTGAGGGGTGACTCTGTCATCCGCTTCGAGGAGCTCCTGCACCGTGGTCCAGATCGGAACGTCGGGCTGGGCAGGTGATGACATGACGCTCCGTGCTGAGGGGACGACGGGCCGTCGGGATGACGCGGCTCGCCTGTGGATAACTTCGGATGCCACGGTAGTCACCACGGCTGTGAACGGCAACCTGCCCACGGAAATCCGCGCGCGTGTTGCGCATACGTGCACGCCACAGGTTGTGGATAATAGCTGTGCGGATCCTGGCAGTGTCCGGTACGAAGCGCGCAGATTTGCTCTGCGCGCCGCCAGGACGTACCCTTAATCGGTTGACTTATGCCTGAATGGCAGATCCCTATGTCTCCGGTCAAAATGATCCCGGTGGCAGCATTCCCGGAGTGATTTTCATGAGCAAGCGCACCTTCCAGCCCAACAACCGTCGTCGCGCCAAGAAGCACGGCTTCCGTCTTCGCATGCGCACCCGCGCCGGCCGTTCGATCCTTTCGGCTCGCCGCGCGAAGGGCCGCACCGAGCTCTCCGCGTAGATCCCTGTGCTCGCCCGCCCGTTTCGTGTGACCCGCGGGAGCGACTATCGCCTGGTCGTTCGACGCGGATCCCGTTGTGGCGGAGCCAAAGTCGTCACCTCGATGCTGACGACGGGCGAGAACAGAGCCGCGAGGTTCGGATTCATCATCAGCAAGCAGGTGGGCACCGCTGTGGTGCGCAACACCGTGCGTCGGCGACTCAAAGCCGTGTGTGCGGATGCGCTGGCGCGGGTCCCCGAGGGCACGGATGTCGTCATCCGTGCCCTTCCTGCATCCGCAACCGCCAGCTATGCCGAGCTCAGCGCCGATGTGAATCGCTGCCTCGACCGTCTCGCGCAGGCTCGACCGTGACGGCGCTTCCGGCATCGTCGATCGGCGACGCGCACCTTCAGACGGGTGATGTGCTGCGCAGCATCCCGTTGATCCCGAGAAACCTCGTTCTGGGGTTCCTGACCGGGTATCGCCGGGTGATCTCTCCGATGTATGGAGATGTCTGCGCCTATTACCCATCCTGTTCCGCTTACGCTGTAGGTGCGGTGCAACAGCATGGCGCGGTGCGGGGAGCGATGCTCTCGGCATGGCGCATCCTCCGTTGCAATCCCTGGAGCCACGGCGGCGTCGACGACGTCCGTCCGCACCAACACTTCCGTTATGACCTGACCGCTCGCGGTTTCGTCGTCCCTGCCCGAAAGGATTGATCGGTGGGTCTTGACCTTCTGCTCGCCAGCGCAACACCTTCGCCGGAGCCTGCCTCCGGCGGCTTCGATCTGATCGGAACCATCCTCTGGCCCCTCAAGTGGGTCGTCGAGCTCGTGCTCGTCGCCTGGCACTGGCTGCTGACCGCGGTCGGTCTTCCGGCGGCATCCGGTCTGACATGGGTGCTCTCGATCGTCGGCCTCGTGATCGTGGTGCGTGCTGCGCTGATCCCGCTGTTCGTCAAGCAGATCAAGAGCCAGCGGAAGATGATGGAAATCGCTCCTGAACTGCGAAAAGTTCAGGAGAAGTATCGCGGCAAGAAGGATCAGCTGTCTCGCGAGGCGATGAGCCGCGAGACCATGGGGCTGTATAAGAAGCACGGCACGACGCCGATGTCGAGCTGTCTGCCGCTTCTGGTGCAGATGCCGATCTTCTTCTCGCTGTTCAGTGTGCTCAGCGACGTCACCAAGCATCACAACGCCGGCACCGGTGGTGTTGGCCTGCTGAATGCAGAGCTCACCGAGCAGTTCTACGACGCGAAGCTCTTCGGCGTCGCCTCCCTGCACGAGACTCTCGGCAACGCGGTGGATGCGGGCAACACCACGGCGATCATCATCCTGGTCACGCTCGTCGTGCTCATGATCGCATCGCAGTTCTTCACGCAGCTGCAGATCATCTCGAAGAACCTGTCGCCCGAGGCCAAGACCGGCCAGGCGTACCAGATGCAGAAGATCATGCTCTACGTGCTGCCTCTCGGCTTCATCTTCTCGGGCATCTTCTTCCCGCTCGGCGTCGTCGTCTACTGGTTCATCTCGAACCTCTGGACCATGGGTCAGCAGTTCCTCGTCATCCGCGAGATGCCTACTCCCGGGTCTGAAGCAGCCAAGGCACGCGAAGAGCGACTCGCTCGCAAGGGCAAGGCGATCGACGGATCCGGCAAGGTCGTTCCCATGGCTGCGTATGAAGCAGAGCAGCAGCGTCTGCTCGAGGAAGCCGAACGAGCGAAGGCTCAGGCCCCCAAGCGTCAGCAGCCTGTGGGCAAGAAGCGTTCGAAGAAGAAGGGGAGCGGTTCGTGACCGACAACGTGACCGAGACCGTGGAGCCCACGGTCGCCGAGCTCGAGAACGAGGGCGACGTCGCAGCTGACTACCTCGAGGAGCTGCTCGACATCGCTGACATCGACGGCGATCTGAACCTCGACGTCCGCCAGGGCCGCGCATATGTGTCGGTCGAGGCTGAGGGAGATGGACTGGCACTGCTTTCGGCGCCCGACACGGTGCAGGCTCTTCAGGAGCTGACGCGTCTGGCGGTTCAGAACAAGACCGGTTCTTTCTCGCGACTGATCCTTGATGTCGGCGGGTCTCGCGACGCGCGTCGTCGCCAGCTCGAGACACTTGTGAACGCCGCGGCTGCGAAGCTCGATGATGGCGCCACGCAGGCCTCCCTGCCCGCGATGTCGAGCTATGAGCGCAAGCTGGTTCACGATATCGCCGCTGATCAGGGTCTTGTCTCGGAATCATACGGCGAAGGCGCTGACCGTCACACGGTTCTGCGCCGTCGTTGACGTCGAGTGAAGTACCTGATCGAGAAGCTGTCGTGAGTGACGTCGAGGCTGAGCCTTCCGTAGCGGCCGAGCTGTTCGGGGATCGGGTCGAACTGGCACGCCAGTTCGGCGCCGCCCTGACTGAGCATGGCGAGGAGAGGGGTCTGATCGGGCCCCTCGAGCTTCCGCGTCTGTGGACCAGGCACATCCTGAACAGTGTCATCGCTGCTCCCTTGTTCCACGGATCCGTTGCGGACATCGGCTCCGGTGCGGGACTGCCTGGAATCGTGCTCGCGATCGCCCGCCCTGACGTGCAATGGACGCTCATCGAACCGATGGAGCGCCGTGTCACCTGGCTGAACGAGCAGGTAGCGGAATTGAGCCTCGACAACGTCGAGGTTCTCCGAGCTCGTGCCGAAGATGTGCGTCGACCAGTGGGATTCGATGTCGTCACCGCGCGGGCGGTCAGCGCTCTGAAGACGCTGATCCCGCTCACCGCTCCTCTCGTGCGTGACGGTGGTGAACTGATCCTGCTCAAGGGCATGAATGCTGGCAACGAGATCGACGCAGCGCAGAAGCAGATCAAGAAGTTCCACCTGTCCGATGTGCGCGTCGAGACTCTCGGAGAGAACGTGATTCCTGAGACGACGCGAGTAGTGCGGGCTGTCATTCGATAAGTGCTGTCGACGGCTCGAGGAGCTTCTTCGTTCTGCTCTGGCGGGGATGATGCTGCGGGGGCGTGCAGTGAGCTCGCCCATCGGTGGGAACGCTGGCTGATTTCTGCATCCCACGCGCGGGACGCCCAGGTAGCGTGAATCTCATTGCTGTGCGTCAGCAATGATCATGAATCAGCGCTTTCGGTGGCTGGTATGGGTTCATTACTGCGTTCATGTGAGCATCATTGGCGTTTCACGTGAAACATGTTGTCTGAACGCGTGGAGAGCGCGGCGCGCGAAGGAACGCGGCAACTCAGCACCAGGGTAGGAGTGCTCGACGCCATTGTCGCGCGGGGATACGTGTCGATGCCAGGCGCCTTGTCCAACGACCAGCCGTCCCGGTAGACCACCAATCGCGGGGGTGTACGGTGGGGAGTTTGCCCGCGGGTAGTTGGTATCGCTGGGCGTGGCGCACTTCGCGGAGACGACCTATCGACCGCGGGTGTGTTGTGTGCCCTTCGATGGCTGGCTTGCGCCACGGCTCCATCTCGCGTTGTCGGCAGGCCGACTGCGACACATATTCTGGCAGGATCGTCGCTCAAGTGAGGGAGCATGGAGTCGAATCGCGCGGAGAGGCGAATGCCTGAGTACTTGTGTGGCCTCGTGAATGGTCGGCCACCTGCCGTGCCGTGGCAGTCGCGGGGAGTGGGTGGGGTACTTGTACCGGTGCGCGCGTGCGCCTGTTTCACGTGAAACACACTGCTCTGAACCAGGACCAGTCCGGCGCAGGAAGGCAGCATGATGCAGCCTGAGTTGGGTGTTCCGTTCAAGACGGCGGTGGGAGTGGTTGACCTCGGTGTGGGATTGGGGCTGGCCGTCTCGAGTGTTTCACGTGAAACACGCCGTTGGAAGAACTACCTTCGCCCTTGAGCAGCTGGCCCATTGAACGTCTTGCCGATGCCGACGGTCGGGACCGCGTGATCTCATTGGCGACGGGGTGGGGTGTATTCACCCGTCGTCGCGTTGGATCGCAAGCAGGCAGGATGCTGGCAGGTGTTTCACGTGAAACACATCCTTCTTTCGGGCTGCCGTTCAGGCAGGCGCCGAACACTCTCTTGAGATGGCAACAGGCTCTCGGAACAATTCAGGGTGAGTCGGGGAGTGTGCGAGACCCCAGTTCGTTGAGGTCGTGGGACTGTGGGGCGACGTTAGTGCCCGCCAGTGTTTCACGTGAAACACGGCAGTCGTGCTGTGGCGTGCGGTGCAGATCTGATTGACGTAATGGGCTGCCAGTCCCAGGCGGGTGTTGGATGCGGTGCAAGCCAATCAGACTTGCGTGGTACGTGGTACGTGGTACGTGGTACGTGGGGCGGCGGGCGGCGGGAACCTATCGCTATCGATCGCGCCGCTAATGCTGGCTAGTGCTGTACAGGAAAAGCCAGGCTGGGCGTGTCGTGATTCGCTAGACGGGCTGTAATGCCAGCGCGCGGGCTCTGCCTGTCGTGCAAATCAGCAGGGGCGCCCGGCGCTGACATCCTGTCGAGGTGGTGGCGGGGTCGATGGGGGGACATCGCTGCGGTACAGCTGCTGCGTGATCAGCATCAGCATCACCATGGGGAGCAGCATCGGGAGCGGGACGCGCAGTCTGTGCCGGCGCGCGGGCAGGGCCGTGGATAGGAAGCGGGGACTCGTTCCAGACGAGACGAGTGACTCCGTAGACCACTCGTGCGACGTCACGGCCGAGATTGCCGAAGCAGACCCCGGCGTACGTGTGCGATCTCAGACCAGCCGGCAGTAGGAGAGGACTAAACGATGGGTGTCGAGATCCGTTCGTGCCGGGGGTGGTGTCGTCGCCTGTTTCACGTGAAACAGGCGGGCCTGTGCTGCCGACGCCAGGGGTGAGCAATCAAAGCCGCCAGCCAGCAAGACTGCGAACACGCGATGACTTGCACGCATGGTTTCGGACTGACCCGACAAGGGTATGGGGAGTAGGCGTCGTCAAGGCGATCCACTCGACGTGGCTCGCTTACCTCTGCACAGAGCGACTGCGTGGCCCAGTCGAGGGGGATCGGGTTCACCACTGACCCGCTGACAAAGAGAATTCTGGCGGGCGGCGGACACTAACGGGCAGCCGCTTGAGAGTTTCACGTGAAACGGCGACACTGACTGACCACGGGACGTAGGCCTAGGAACCCGCTGGTCGCCGTTGTCGAGGGTGCCTAGATCGCCAACGAGGCGTGGATGGTGCTGCGGGCTCAATTCTTGGGGCTGCGCCTCGGTCGGCGCATAGATATCTCACGCTGGTTCTTGCCTCAAAGGCTGTGGAGTTCTAGCGGTCAGGGCTGGTAACCGATGGGACGACTTCCTCTCCACACAGTTACAGGCCGGCCTCAACCGAGGCCGCGGTGACACCACTACACCGAAGTATGGACGCACCACCTCGAGTCCTAACGGCTTGAGTGGGTGCCCGGGGCTCGTAGAGCGTAGGAGGGTTGCCACGTCCGTCGCGAAGATCTCACGAGACAGCCCCGCAGGCAGATGGATGGGCGGGCTCAGGAGCGCTGGGGCGCCGCAGTCTCAGATGCGACGGGCAGGGGAGTGAAGGCGCCTCCCCGCCACTGCCACCTCGGCATCGGTGGTCGTCGCCGCGCCAATCGACCGGGCGCTCTTCCGCGTGCACATGCAACTGATGTACCCCTGCGTCGGGTCGCTGCACCAGCATTCGTGGAGTGTTCCACGTGAAACATCGATACCCTGAGCTCATGGTTCGCGTGCTGATCACTGGGATGTCGGGGGTCGGAAAGTCGAGCGTTCTTCGTGAGTTGGGGGAGCGGGGCCATTCGGTCATCGATACGGACTATGGAGACTGGACCACTGAAGCGGGACTGTGGGATGACGTCCTGATGGGCGCCCTGCTGGGTGAGAGCAATGAGGTGGTGGTGTCTGGGACGGTCGAGAACCAAGGCGAGTTCTACGATCGCTTCGACCACGTCGTTCTGTTATCGGCGCCGATCTCAGTACTCCTCGATCGGGTCCGTCGACGCAGCACGAATCCGTACGGTGCAACCCCAGCCGAGCAACAGGAGATCAAGTCGAATCACGCACTGGTTGAACCACTGCTCCGTGCGACCGCGACGGTCGAGATAGACGCTACGCAGCCGCTCGATTACGTCGTCGATCGTATCGAAGAGCTCCTCGTTCAGCCCTGAGTGTTCCACGTGAAACATGATCACTCGGCTTCGCTCGTGCGTAAGCGCCCGACTGCAGCGACGACGAAGACCGACCAGGCGCTGCGCTGACCATGGCGGGGTATCTCAGACCCGTGCTTCCGAGATTGAGCGCGCGATACCGTCCGCGAAGAGATAGTGCACGGGAAGAACGTGCGCCGTCTCGCGATCCCGCACACACCCCTAGGGCGGACTGTGATCCGCCGGTGCCGGGAGGTTACCCGGCGGGGTTCCACAACTATGGCCTCCACTCGAAGGGGAGCGGGCAAGGGCTGACCCGCGTTCTGCTCTACGGCAGGGCATGATCCGGCCCGGATCACCAGTGGGGGCATGAGTTCGACCGGGGAGTGGACATCCGCCGACCCGCGTTCTGCTCTACGGCAGGGCAGGATCCGGCCCGGATCGCCAGTGTGGGCATGCACTCGACCGGGAAGCGGGCAAGGGCCGATCCACATCGGGCGAAACGGCGGGGGTTATGCGGTGGGGTTCCAGCACCGCTCGTATGCACTCGATCTCGGAGTGGACAAGAGTCGACCCACGTTCCGCCGTACGGCAGGGGATGTTCCGGCAGGTTCCCCTACCGCGGGCATGCACTCGACAGCGGAGATGACGAGGGCCAACCGGCATTCTTCGGTACCGCACCGGGCCATTGAGTCGTGATTCCGAGACAGCATAGGTGCAGCCCATCGCAGAGGCGTGAGCCCGGGCCCCCAAGTGCAGCGGCACTACAGGACATTGTCCAGCCGTGGTGTCACCGCCGCTCGCAGGGCCAGATCCAGAACCGGAGCCAACGCGCGAGGCCGAGCGTCAGCGCGAGTGCGTTGGCGACTGCGATTGGCGTTGCGTTCTCACCCCGAATGGGCTGGACTGCGCTCGTGCGTGTCTCTGCAAGGAGAAGGACTGAGCTTCGCGCAGCTGCAGTTCCCGCGGAGAGGTGCAGCGCTTCCGAAATCGACTCACGATCCGCGTCTGCTCGAGGCGCGCATCGCGGCGAACGCGGCGCGAGATTCCGCAGATCCTGGAGAAGTGGAGTACCAAAGAGCCCCAAACCTCCTCGGATCCGCGCCGCGGGGGACCACCTTCGACGCGGCAACGTCTGCCGCAGCGATTAGAGTGGAGGACGGCCCCGAAAGGAGTGGATGTTTCACGTGAAACAGCCCGAAAAGGCATCACCGAAGGACTCTTTCGGGATGGATACGCCGCTCGCGCGGGAACTCGCCGACCTCTCCGCTCGACGCCGTGTGCTCGAGACGGTGAACATCGACTTCACCGGAGATACCCGCATCCTCACGGTGTCGAACCAGAAGGGCGGCGTCGGCAAGACCACGAGCGCCGTCAATGTCGCCTCTGCTCTGGCGGGTCTGGGCGCGAAGGTCCTGGTGATAGACCTCGACCCTCAGGGCAACGCGTCGACCGCACTCGGTGTGCCGCACAATGCAGACACCCCGAGTGTGTATGACGTCCTGATCGAAGACACCCCACTCGCCGACATCGTGCAGCAGAGCCCGGAAGACAAGAACCTCTTCTGCGCCCCGAGCACCATTCACCTCGCCGGCGCCGAGATCGAGCTCGTGGCTCAGGTCGCACGCGAGCACCGCCTGCGACGGGCGCTCGACGACTATCTCGTCGACAACCCGATGGACTTCGTCATCATCGACTGCCCTCCTTCCCTCGGGCTGCTCACGATCAACGCGTTCACCGCCGCGAGTGAGGTCTTCATCCCGATCCAGTGCGAGTACTACGCACTCGAGGGGCTGAGCCAGCTTCTCGGCAGCATCCAGATGATCCAGAAGCACCTGAATCCCGGGCTTCACCTTTCCACGATCCTCCTGACGATGTTCGACGGCCGCACCCGGCTGGCGCAGCAGGTCGCTGACGAGGTCCGCACACACTTTCCCGATCAGGTGCTCGACACCGTCATCCCGCGCTCGGTGCGGGTGTCGGAGGCACCGAGTTTCGGTCAGACCGTGATCGCCTACGATGGGCAATCCGCCGGCGCCGTCGCTTATCGCGAGGCTGCTGTCGAGATCGCGTCGCGGACGGCGACGCAGAGCAAGGAGAAATGATGGCGAAGCGCACTGGACTGGGTCGGGGCATCGGTGCCCTCATCCCCACAGCTGATCAGTCCGAGCGTCCCGTGGACGTGTTCTTCCCCGGAGCCAACCTGCGTCCGGCGACGGATCAGACCAGCGACCAGCCCGCTGCAGAGGCCGACCTCGAGGTCGTTCCCGGCATCCACCTGATCCAGATCGACCCGCAGAAGATCGTGCCGAACCCGCGCCAGCCGCGTACGCACTTCAACGCGGAGGATCTCGCGGAGCTCGTGCACAGCGTGCGTGAGTTCGGCGTGCTGCAGCCGGTGGTCGTGCGCAAGAACAGCGACGGCGAGTACGAGCTGATCATGGGGGAGCGGCGCACCCGCGCTGCCCGCGAAGCCGGCCTCGACAAGATCCCGGCAGTCGTTCGCGAGACCGCCGACGAAGACCTCCTGCGCGACGCGCTGCTCGAGAACCTGCACCGCTCTGAGCTGAACCCGCTCGAGGAGGCATCGGCCTACCAGCAGCTGCTCGAGGACTTCGGGATCACACAGGAGGAGCTGGCTACGCGGATCGGTCGATCGCGCCCGCAGATCAGCAACACCATCCGCCTGCTCAAGCTGCCCATGCCCGTGCAGCAGCGCGTGGCCGCCGGTGTGCTGACCGCCGGACACGCTCGTGCGATCCTCAGCCTGGAGACGCCGGAGGCGATGCAGCGTCTTGCGGACAAGGTCGTGAACGAAGACCTGTCCGTGCGAGCGACCGAGGTCGCCGCGAAGACCGAGCCGGCCGGCGCGGGTCGCACCGCGAAGCCGACTCCCGGCGCCCGCCGCGCATACCTCGACGAGGTCGCCGGCAAGCTCGGGGATCGCCTCAACACCCGGGTGAAGGTCTCGCTGGGTGCGCGAAAAGGGCAGGTCATCATCGATTTCGCTTCGATTCAGGACCTGAACAGGATCCTGGGCGAGTTGGGCGAATCGGGGTACGGCCCGGCGTGATGCCGCGCCGCAGCCACTGACCGGTCGTAGACTCTCGACATCGCGATGACGAGAGGGATGGCATGTCCAAAGCGCTGAATCCGGAAGGCGTCAGGCGACGCGTCATCGCGGTGAGTATCGCCGCAGCTCTCGGAGGGTTCCTCTTCGGTTTCGACACCGCGGTGATCAACGGCGCCGTCGATGCCCTTGCGGGGGATGTCTCGGGCTTCGACCTCGGGGTCGGGCTCAAGGGCTTCGCCGTCTCGTCGGCTCTGATCGGCTGCGCGGTGGGAGCGTGGTTCGCAGGCCCCATCGCAAACAAACGGGGGCGCATCCCCGTGATGGTCGTCGCCGCAGCGATGTTCTTCATCTCGGCGATCGGATCCGGACTCGCCTTCAGCGTCGTCGACCTGATCATCTGGCGGGTCATCGGAGGCCTCGGCGTCGGTGCAGCATCCGTCATCGCCCCCGCCTACATCGCTGAGGTGTCACCCGCGGCGATCAGAGGGCGACTCGGCTCGCTCCAGCAGCTCGCGATCGTCACAGGTATCTTTGCGGCGCTCCTCTCAGACGCCCTGCTCGCGAACATCGCAGGGGCCGCAGATCAGCCCCTGTGGGGCCTCACGGCATGGCGGTGGATGTTCATGGTGGCGGCGATCCCCGCTCTCGTCTACGGACTCGTCTCGCTCAGACTTCCTGAGTCGCCGAGGTATCTCGTGCGCAAGGGCGAAATGACACGTGCCGCAGAAGTGCTGGAGACCGTCACAGGCGCCGTCGACGTCGACGCGAAGATCAAGGAGATCACCAGCACGATCGACACGGAGCGCAAGGAGTCGCTGCGCGACCTCCGCGGCAGCCGTCTCGGGCTCAAGCCGATCGTCTGGGTCGGCATCCTGCTGTCGGTGTTCCAGCAGTTCGTGGGCATCAACGTCATCTTCTACTACTCGACGACGCTGTGGCAGTCGGTCGGATTCGACGAGTCGAGCGCACTGCTCACCTCGGTCATCACGTCGGTGACGAACATCGTGGTGACGATCATCGCGATCCTGCTCGTCGATAAGGTGGGACGCCGCATCATGCTCCTGGTCGGTTCGGTGGGCATGACAGTGACCCTCGGGCTGATGGCCTTGGCGTTCTCGTTCGGCACTCTCGACGCGGAAGGCGCAGCGACGCTTCCCGATCCATGGGCGACGGTGGCCCTGATCTGCGCCAACGGCTTCGTGGTGTTCTTCGGAGCCACCTGGGGTCCGCTCGTGTGGGTTCTTCTGGGCGAGATCTTCCCGAACTCGATCCGTGCGGGCGCCCTCGCGGTCGCTGCGGCCGCGCAATGGGCGGCCAACTTCTTCATCTCGACGACCTTCCCGATCTTCGCCGACGTCGGGCTCACCTTCGCCTATGGCTTCTACGCGTTCTTCGCTCTGCTGTCGTTCTTCTTCGTCTACTTCAAGGTGCCGGAGACCAAGGGCAAGGAGCTCGAGGAGATGACGGACGAGCTGAAGGTGGAGCGCCGGGGCACGCGGAAGGCGTCGTAGGCTGGAAGCATGACCGAGTCCGTTCCGCGCCGCGCCAGCCTCGAAGTGCTGCGAGCTGAAGCATCGGACGAACTCGCCGTGCTCATTCAGGAGAGGCTTCTCAGCGGAGAAGACCCCTGGGAGTTCATGGAGGAGCTGCCGAGCGTCGACGAGCTGGTCGTGTACCTGCTGCGCGCCGACAACATCACGGCGAACGACGGCGTGCGCCCGAACGCCGCTCGGCACTATCGTGTGCTTCGCCAGATCGCGCTGGAGTACCCGGAGCTCACCCCGGCGGTCTGGGGCCTTCTCGACGAGAAGCAGCGCCACGGACGCTGGGATCCCTCGGTCGCCGACGCGTCCTGAGGCCGCAGAACATGCCTCGAATGCTCGTAGGCTACGACCCCACCTGGCCGGAGCAGTTCGAGAGGATCGCGCAGGAGATCCGCACACTCGGGGATGCCGACTGGACGATCGAGCACATCGGTTCGACGGCGATCCCGGGCATGCGTGCGAAGCCCATCATCGATCTGGCCGTCAGGATCAGAGACCTCGACGAGTTCGAGTCCCACATCCCGGCGTTGCAGGCCTCTGGGTGGCGGCGGGGCAGCGCCGTGCGCACGCATCCGGTGATGATCCTCGAAGCCGACGGCGTCCGCAGCGCTATCGCGCACTTCTTCGTCGAGGGGGAGTGGGATGCCGTGCATCAGCGGCTGCTCAGGGACTGGCTGCGGTCGCATCCTGACGATGCCGACCGCTACTCGCATGCCAAGTGCGATGCCGTCGCTGCTGCCGCGCGCGGGACGTCGACGTACAACGCCGCGAAGACTCCCGTGATCCAGGAGATCGTCGACCGCGCTCGGGCGGCACAGGGACTGCCCTCGGTGCCGGTCTACGACAAATAGGCTCGCGTGCGTCCCGAACAGCGGACGTCGCCCCGATCTGCACATGTTCTGACGGGAAGCGCGCGCAGAACGGGGCGGCCTGTGCAGAACGGGGCCGCCGGCACAGGACCTGAAGACCGGATGTAGGGACGAGGCGCATCAAGAACGGGCCACGGGCATGAAGAAAGGGCCGCCACTCCCGAAGGAGTGACGGCCCTTTTCGGAGCGTGATCAGCCGATGAACGCGGCGAGATCCTGCTCGAGGGCCGGCTTCGGCTTGGCGCCGATGATGGTCGTCTTGACCTCACCGCCCTGGAACACCTTCATCGCGGGGATCGAAGTGATCTGGTACTTCATCGCCAGCTGCGGGTTCTCGTCCACGTTCAGCTTGAGGATGGTGATCTTGTCGGGGTTGTCGGCCTGGATCTGGTCCAGCACCGGCGCGACCATGCGACAGGGTCCGCACCACTCGGCCCAGAAGTCCACGAGGACGGGACCTTCGGCCTGCAGAACGTCCTGCTCCCAGGTCGCCTGGCTCGTAGCCTTTGCACTCATCAGAGTTCTCCTTGTTCGAGGTTCGCCTGCTACAACAGCAGGCGAGGTGAAACTGTTCCCTGCCGCTCAGGCGGTGATGATCTCGGCGGCTTCCGCAGCCGGGAACTCGACGGAAGCGTCGTCAAAATCCGCGAGGAAGTGCTCGGCGTCGAGTGCCGCGACCGTGCCCGAGCCGGCAGCGGTGATCGCCTGACGGTAGGTCGGGTCGATGACGTCGCCGGCGGCGAAGACACCGGGCACCGAGGTGACCGATGAGCGGCCGTCGACCCAGATCGTGCCCTCGGCGGTCAGCTCGAGCTTGTCGTGCACCAGGTGAGTGCGCGGGTCGTTGCCGATCGCGATGAACAGGCCGTCGAGCGGCAGATCGCTCAGTGTGCCGTCGACCGTGTTGCGCAGCTGCACGCCCGAGACGGAGTCGCCACCGAGGATCTCGGCGACCTCGCTGTTCCACACGAACTCGATCTTCTCGTTCGCGAACGCGCGCTCCTGCATGATCTTCGACGCACGCAGGGAGTCCTTGCGGTGGATGACGTAGACCTTCTCGGCGAAGCGGGTGAGGAACGTGGCCTCTTCCATCGCCGAGTCTCCGCCGCCGACGACCGCGATCGTCTTCTCACGGAAGAAGAAGCCGTCGCACGTGGCGCACCACGAGACGCCGTAGCCCGAGAGGCGCTCTTCGCCCTCGATGCCGAGCTTGCGGTAGGCCGAGCCGGTCGCGTAGATCAGCGACCGGGTCTCGTGCACCGTGCCGCTGCCCAGCGTGACCTTCTTGACGGGGCCGGCGAGGTCGAGCTCGGTGACGTCGTCGTAGACGACCTCGGTGCCGAACTTCTCAGCCTGCTCCTGGAACTTGGCCATGAGCTCGGGGCCCTGGATGCCTTCGGGGAAGCCGGGGTAGTTCTCGACCTCGGTGGTGTTCATCAGCTCTCCGCCGACCTCGACTGTGCTCGCGATGAGCAGCGGCTTGAGGTTCGCGCGCGCCGCGTAGATGGCGGCGGTGAATCCGGCGGGACCCGAACCGATGATGATGACCTGACGCATGTGCTCTCCGTCGTAGATGCTGAGACGCCGAAAGACGTTCGACTGCTTCAACCAATGGTAACCGCGCGACATTCCCGCGCGCGGGGGCTCAGCGACCTGGCAGGAAGCGCCGCAGCATGGAGCCCGCGACTTTGAGCTCAGGCGCACGCAGCAGGGCCAGGATGCCGATGTAGACGGCCACGACGGCGATGCCGATGATGCAGGTGCCGAGGGCGCCCTGGATCTTGTCGGCGGTGGTCCAGCCGGTCGGGCCGCCGAGGAGGAGGAAGACCCCCCATCCCGCGACTCCGGCAGGAACGGCGGCGATCGCGAAACGGAGGATGGCGCTCATCCAGGTGCGGATCTCGAGTCCGCCGATCTTGCGATGCAGCAGCCAGACGGCGACCACCGTCTGGATCGTGCTCGCGATCGACTGCCCCAGCGCGATCGCGGCGGCGAGTGAGGTGACCTCGAAGACGCCGGCGGCGAGCAGCGACTGGGCGACGAGCGCGCTGACGACGACCAGCGCGCACTGGAAGAGCGTGAACCAGAAGGGCGTGCGGGTGTCACCGTAGGCGTAGAAGGTTCGCTGGACGATGAACAGGATCGTCAAGGGCACCAGACACACCAGGAAGCAGACGAGCACGAGAGCTGCTGCTTCGGCATCCGGCGCCTCGTTCGTGAACACGCGCGACGCAGGCACAGCCGCGGCGACGACGGCCGCGACCGCGACCGCGATGAAGAACAGCAGGGTGCGGATGCTCTGAGCGATGTCCTTGCGGACCTCAGCGTCTCTGCCTGCCGCGGCATGCTCGCTGATCTGCGTGAAGTAGGGCGTCCCAATGGACAGCACGATGATCGAATACGGCAGCATGAAGATGAGCCACGCGTACTGGAACGTGGCGACGGAAGCGCCCTTGCCGGCCGCCTCGATGAGGATCTGAGTCTGAATGAGACCAGCGATCAGGCTGGCGAGGGCCATCAGGAATGTCCACCCGGCGAGCTTGCCGACTGTGCCCAGCCCGACACCGCGCCAGCGGAAATCGGGTCGTAGCGCGAGACCCGTGCGGCGCCAGAAGATCAGCAGGATCGCTGCCTGGATCAGGATGCCGAGCGTCGCCGTTCCGCCGAGCGCGGCGATCATCTCGGGAGTCCAGTCGGAGAGGCGGGTGAGCGGACCGCCGAACAGGGCGCCGATGATCAGGAAGCCCACGATCGACACGATGTTGTTGACGACCGGCGCCCAGGTGAAGGGGCCGAAGATCCGGCGGGCGTTGAGCGCCTCGCCGAGAAGCGCGTAGAGACCGTAGAACAGGATCTGCGGCATGCACCAGTAGGCGAACGCCGTCGCGAGCGCGAGGAACTCCGACGACGCGTCCTTGCCGGCGTAGAGCCCCACCAGCCAGGGAGATGCGACTGTCGCAGCACCCGTGATCACGACCAGCACAACTGTGCCGAGCGTGAACAGCTTGGAGATGAACGCGTTGCCGCCGTCGGCATCCGCTGTCGCCTTGACGATCTGGGGGATGATCACCGCGGTCAGCACACCCACCGAGATCAACGAGAAGACGTTGTTGGGCAGCTGATTCGCGATGGCGAACGCGTCTGCCGCGCCCGCGCTCACGGAGCCGATCACGCCCACGAGGACGATGGTGCGCAGGAGACCGGTGACGCGCGAGATGAGCGTGCCCGCCCCGATAAGTGCGCTGGCGCGGCCGAGACTACTCATTCATCTCCTCGACGGCATCCGAGTCGGATGTCGTCTCCTGCTCGTTCTCGTTCTCGGCCTCGCGGCGCCGGCGTCGGACGGTGCGGATGATGCCGAGACCGATGAGCAGCACGATGAGGCCGCCGAAGACCCCGAGACCGATGGCCTCCCATTCGGCCCGCACCGAGACGCGGACGCTCTCAGGTTGACTGATGGGCACGCCGGTGGGGCTCGACAGCGACAGCGTCAGGGTGACTTCGCCGCTGCCGACTCGGGCGGACACAGGGACCTTGACCCTCGTCGTGGTGCCGGGCTGGATCGTCCACGGCGTCACCGACTGCACGTCGAGGCGCGGGTCGCTCGGCTTGACGCTGAGCTGGATGTTCACCGGCCACGGCAGATCGTTGCGCACCGAGAACGGCAGGTCGGCGTTGGCGGAGAGAAGCTGGATGGTGCTCGCCGGAGGGATGTCGACGGCGTTCAGCGTCTCCGTCGTCGCGACGTTCACGTCGGAGACGGCATCGTCGAAGCCCTTCTCGGTGAGCCCGACGGCGGTCGCCCGCATGATCTGGATGCGCTTGGGGCTCAGCAGCAGCTGACTGTCGTCGAGGATCGTGGAGAAGTCGCCGAGCACGACCTCGCTGTCGAGCATCCGCTGCAGGGCCGTCGCGCGTGCCTGGTCGGGATCGGTCGAGAGCGTCGCCGGCGTCGCCGGGACTGCGAGCACCTCGGAGAGACCGAATCCGAGAGAGTCGACCGACGCGACGGCCTCTCTGAGTGCCTCGGCCGTGCGCGTCTCGTCACGGTCGAGTCCGATCAGGAGCGGGGTGGCCGGGTCCGACTGACCAGACAGGGAGATATGAGCGCTCGCCTCAGCGAGCCACTGCTGACGCGCAGGGGTGTCGTCTTCACCCGCGGCCCGGGACAGGGCATCGGATGCCGCAGCCGATGTGACCAGCACGCTGCGCCCGTCGACGCCGGCGTGCGCACCGACGGCGCCCTCGACCGCCGAAGACGACAGGACCGTGACCGCACCGTCGCTCACATACGTGGAGAAGACGTCGAGGTCGGCGGCGGACACATCACTGCGCGGCCACAGGATTCCGGGGGTCGCGCCTTCGATGGCGGTGAGCTCGGCGTCATCGGGCAGCGCCGCGCCATCGGTCGGCTGAGGCGTCGGTTCGTCACTCGGCGCCGGCGTCGGGGCAGTGCCGTCTGACGGCGCAGTGCTCTCTGACGGCGCAGTGCTCTCCGACGGCGCAGTGCTCTCCGACGGCACTGAGGCCGGAGTCGGCGCGGGGGTGGCTGTGGGGGTAGGGGTCTCGTCTGCGGGCTCGGTGAAGCCGCTCGGGTTGAGGAACGGCGCGAGCGTCGTCGGCTGCAGAAGTCCGGGAAGGCCCGCCTGCGCCTGTGTGGTGGCGTCCGCATCGCCGAACTGCAGGGCGAAGCGCTCGTTGGGCAGTGCGTCGAGAACGCGCAGCCATTCGCGGGCGCTCTGCGGCGCCGAAGACCCGAGCACCCTGATTGCCGCAGGAATCGCCGGGTCGATCGCCAGGATCGCCGAGGTCCCGCGAACTCCCTCGACCACGGCGGTGAGTCCGCCGTCGGGGGCGGTGAGCGCACTGAGCTCGTCCGCGGTGAGGAGAGCGCCGTCGACGGGTGTCGCCGTGATCGGCACCATCACGGCGACGGGAGGGCTCGCAGCAGCGGTCACGACGAGCACCGTCGTCGATGTCACCGATCGGGCATCGTCCTGTGCGTCGGTCTGCGCTCCGCTGAGAGTCGCTCGCAACGGGTAGACACCGGGGGCGAGGTCGCCGAGCACCTCGGGCGGCAGGAAGAGGCTCGAGGTCACGGATCCTTCGGCGTCGACGGGCGCGGTCGTGTCAGAGCCGAGCTGTTCGAAGCCGCCCGTGGCGTCCGCCTCGTCGAGCCAGGTCGTGACCGCGGCCCCGTCGGTGAGCGGAGTGCGGTTGAGCTCCACCGTGACGCGACCGGACGAGAGCTCGGACCTGGAGTCGTTCTGCACGGTGATCGAGGCCGTCGTCGCGGTTCCGGGAGCGACCGTGCCACGCACTCCTGCCGAGACGAGCAGATCGATCGACGAGCCCTCGGACTCGGCATCGGTGGCGGCGAAGGCGCTGCCGGCGCCCGCGCCTGCCAGGCCGAGAACGATCGCCGAGATGACGGATCCGCGTGCCATGCGGTGCAGGCGCGTGCGGAGGCCGTTCTCGGAGGTGGTCGCGGTCATGAAGGTCTTCCTCGAACGCCGGGGATCCCAGGCTGCTCGTGAGTGCTGACCTTGTGATTCTAGGCGGCTGGCTGAATGAGAACCCTGAAGACGCGTAGAGTGACGGCCGTGTCCGACACCCTCGCCCCCACGCCCGATCCGCTCCGCAGCGCCGCGCTCGCCGCAGATCTCGACGACGCGGATCTGCGTTCGGAGCCTCTTCGTCGCCTGTGGGGCGAAGAAGAGGACGACGCCTTGGCCAGAGGCATGCGTGAGCCGATCCTGCGCGCGATCGCCGGTGACGACGGTGTGCTCGCGACTCTCGGCAGGCTGCTGGTGCTCGGGATGCCGCAGCCGCTCGCTGCCGTGACGAAGGCTCTGCCGAGACTCGGGGCCGACGGTCTCGCCGCTCTCGGCCTCGCGCAGATCGAGGGGAGCACGGTGGTTCCCACTGCTCTTCTGCGGCCGCAGTCGTTCGTCGACTCCGATGGGATCGGCGAATGGTGGATAGCCAGCGACCTCGATGAGGTGGCGCTCGACGGTGCGCTTCCGGCGGATCACGTGCTCGGCGTCGGCGGGGCCTCACGCACGCTCGCCGAGATCATCATGCCGATCGAGGTCGACCGCGCTCTCGATCTCGGCACGGGATGCGGCATCCAGGCGCTTCTGGTCGCTCGCCACGCGGGTTCGGTCGTGGCCACCGACATCTCAGCGCGTGCGCTCGCCTATGCCGAGCTGAACGCCCAGCTGAACGGCGTCTCGAACATCGAGTTCCGCCTGGGGAGCATGTTCGAGCCCGTGGAGGGAGAGGCCTTCGACCTGATCGTCTCGAACCCGCCGTTCGTGATCACCCCGCGCGCAGAAGGTGTGCCCGAGTACGAGTACCGCGACGGGGGCCTCGTCGGCGATGCCCTGGTCGAGCAGTTCCTGCGCGCGGTTCCGTCGTTCCTGACCCCGGGAGGTGTGGCGCAGCTGCTCGGCAACTGGGAGTCACGCGGAGGTCAGGCGTCGCTGACCGGGCGTTCCGGCCTCGACCGACTCTCTTCGTGGGTTCCCGGCGACCTCGACCTGTGGGTGATCCAGCGTGAAGAGCTCTCGCCGCTCGGGTACGCGGAACTGTGGATCCGAGACGGGGGCACGACACCGCGAGACGCCGCGTTCACCCCGCTGCTCACGGCATGGCTCGACGACTTCACCGCCCGAGGCGTCACCGCGGTCGGATTCGGATACATCCTGGTGCGCCGTCCGGTCGCCGACGGCATCCCGCTGCGCCGTCTCGAGCGGGTGACGCAGGCCGTCTCGAATGTGGGCGGTGCTCTGCGCTCGGGCCTCGCCGCCCACGACGTGCTCTCGGACGGCCTGCCTTCGACGCTTCTCGTCGCGCCCGATGTCACCGAGGCCCGCCATCTGCTCCCCGGCAACGATGACCCGAGCATCATCGAGCTCCGACAGGGCGGTGGATTCGCTCGGACGATCACGGTCGACCCCGCGCTCGCCGGATTCGTGGGAGCGTGCGACGGCGACCTCACCGTCATGCAGATCGTCGCGGCCTTGGCCGACCTGTTCGAGGTGCCGCTCGTCGAGCTGTGGGCCGACCTCGAACCCCGCATCCGACAGCTCGTGTTCGACGGCTTGCTGGTGGCGGGGGAGTGATGCAGGAATACCTCACCGCATCTATGCGTTCGAATACACCATGAAGGCTTTCGGATTCCTCTCCTTCGGGCACTATGCAGACGTGCCCGGTTCGGCGACCCGCACAGCGGGAGACATGCTGAAGCAGACCATCGAGATCGCGGAGGGTGCAGACGAGATCGGCGTGAACGGTGCCTCGGTGCGCGTGCATCACTGGGCGCGTCAGGCCGCCTCCCCGATGCCGCTGCTGTCGGCCATGGCCGCGCGCACCCAGCGCATCGAGGTCGGCACGGGCGTGATCGACATGAGGTACGAGAACCCGTTCCAGTTCGCTGAGGAGGCGGCCGCCCTCGACCTGATCGCCGACGGGCGCATCGCCCTCGGCGTGAGCCGTGGGTCACCCGAGACGGCCCTGCGCGGCTATGAGACGTTCGGCTTCCACGACGAGGAAGACCCCGAGCGGGGCAGCGTGATCGCGCGTGAGAAGTTCGATCTCTTCCTCCGTGCGATCGACGGCGAGGGTCTCGCCCCCGGCGACCCCCGCATGGTCGGCGCCGGGCGCTACCTCGCGATCGAGCCGCAGTCGCCGACTCTGCGCGACCACATCTGGTGGGGTTCGGGTTCACGGGCCACGGCTGAGGAGACCGGCCGCAAGGGTCTGAACATGATGAGCTCCACGCTTCTCACCGAGGCGACGGGCGTGCCGTTCCACCAGCTGCAGCGCGAGCAGATCGACCTCTTCCGCGCCGCCTACAAAGAGGCTGGGCACACGGGCACACCCCGCGTCTCGGTGAGCCGCAGCGTGTTCCCACTGGTCTCCGACATGGACCGCGCATACTTCGGGCTGCGCAGCGAGGAGAACGCCGACCAGATCGGCATCATCGACGGCTTCCGCTCGACGTTCGGCAAGACGTATGCGGCCGAGCCCGACGTGCTGATCCAGCAGCTTCTGGCCGACGAGGCGGTGATGTCGGCAGACACACTGCTGCTGACGATCCCGAACCAGCTGGGACCCGCCTACAACCTCCACGTGCTCGAGTCGTTCGCGACGCACGTCGCTCCTGCGCTCGGCTGGAAGCCGAACACCGAGGGCCCCGTGCAGGGCGATCCGGTCTGATCACGCTGCACGCTGGATGAGTGAAGGGCGGATGCGAACTGCATCCGCCCTTTCCTATTCCCTCGACTCCTTGGGTGATATATCGATACTCTGGCCGCATGCGAGCGCCCAAGAGCGGAATCCTGGCCGGAGCCATCATCCTCGTCGCGGCGCTCGTCGGAGCTCTGCCGGCCGCCGCGGCCACCACCACCGCCTGGGCGACCTGGCAGCCGCTGACCGGCACAGGCGGGGCGTACACGACCACCGTGCAGGTGGCGGCGCAGCCCGCACTGACCGCCACGATGACCAGCGATTCGCGCGGGTCAGGTCGGTGTCATCTCGGGTGCATCGACCTGGCTGTCGCAGGGCACCCCTGTCGGTGAGAAGTACGGCAGCAGCATCAACCAGCAGTACTTGAATCTGCGACCGAAGGCCGACAGTCCCACGAGCCCGTCGACCACCACCTACTCGTTCGCGACGCCCACGCCGGCATCCGGTTGGACCTTCGTGCTGGGTGACATCGACGCCGATTCCGTGCGCATCGAGGCTATCGGCGTCGACGGCCAGGCCGTCAGCACCGAGGATCTCGGATTCAACGGCGGCTTCAACTACTGCGCACCGGGCGTCACCGGCAAGCCGTCATGCTCAGGGGTCGCCACAGACGTGCCCTCGTGGGATCCCGCGACCCAGACCCTGACAGGAAACGCGGCGGCGTCTGACACGAGCGGCTCGGCGGCCTGGTTCGAGCCTTCGGTGCCGATCACCTCGCTGACGTTCTTCTTCACCCAGCGCTCCGGGTTCCCGATCTATCAGACCTGGTTCGCCTCGATCGCGCGAGACATCACCGGAACCGTCACCGACCAGGCCGAAGGCCCGCTGCCGGGAGCCACGCTCACACACACCGACGCGAACGGCGCGGTGGTGGGAACGACGACGACGGATGCCGACGGCGCCTACTCCTTCCCCGGTTTCATCGCGACCGACGGATACACGGTGACCGTCACGGTTCCCGACGGCAAGATCGCCGTCGGGCCGACCGCGCAGCCCGTCGACCTCACGACCGAAGACGGCAGCGCGGCCTTCGAGGTGCGCGACATCGAGCCGGTCGCGGTCTCGGGTCGCATCGTCGACGACGAGGGCACCGGCGTCCCCGGCGCGATCGTCACGATCGACGGCGTCGACCCGGCGACGACTGACGCCGGTGGCGAGTTCCTGATCGAGGGGGTGCCTGTCGGCCCGCACACCGTCGAGGTCACACCGCCGCCCGGGTTCAGCGCCATCGAGCCCACAGAGATCGTGGTGCCGGAGAACAGTGAGGAGCCGATCGTTCTCGAAGACCTCGTCGTGGTCGAGAACGCCGACCTGAGCGGCACCGTCAGCGCCGCCGGAACGGGCGTGCCTGACGTCACCATCACCGTCGATGACGGCGTCGACACGGTCACGACGGTCACCGACGAGGACGGCGTCTACACGTTCCCGCGCCTGCCGGCGGGGGAGTACGAGATCACGATGACGACGCCGGACGGCTATGTCGCGTCGGGCCCGGCGACTCGCACCGAGACTCTCACCACGACCGACCTCGCGAACGTCGATTTCGAACTCGCCCGCCTGGGCTCGATCTCGGGAGAGGTGCGCACCGACGACGGCGCACCCGTGGCCGGAGTGATCATCACGGTGGAATCGGATGAGGTCTCGCAGGAGGTGACCACCGACGCCGAGGGCACGTACGCGATCACCGACCTGCCGCCGGATTCGTACGACCTGACGATCACCGCGCCGGAAGGGCGCACTATCATCGGCCCGGCGACGGCCACCTTCGTCATCACACCTGCCGGAGAGTCGCTCGCAGGCCCGAGCTTCACGGTCTCGGCCGCCGTCATCACGCCGACCGACCCACCCACGCAGAATCCGGCCGACCCGGCCTCGCCGCCGGACACCGGAGGTGGTCAGCTGCCGGGAACGGGCCTCGCACCCGAGACCTTCATCTGGGCGGCAGCGGGCGGCGCCGTGCTCGTGCTCGGAGTAGTGCTGTTGGTGATCTCGCGTCGCCGTTCACGCGGCGACTGAGACCGCGACCGCGCGCGGCGGAGGCCGCAGGGTCGGTCAGGCGGGATGGACGACGCGGAAGCGCTCGCAGATGATCGGCATGTCCGTCGCGAAGCCTCGGGGGTTCTCGGAGTGGGCCCGCCAGTACCGTTCGTGTGACTCGCGCCAGTAGGTGAGAGTGCGGTCTCCCTCTCCCTCCGAGTGCGCGTGCTCGGCGGTGACCTCGTCGAATGGCACCGTGGAGACGGCCGTCGTCTCGAGCACGGCGCGCGGCGCACCGGATCCGTCGAGGATGATGCTGAGCTCTCCGACGTGGGGCTCGGGATCACCGGTCTCGTCGTAATCCCACTGCGAGGAGGCGGTCCCTGTCTTCACGCCGGCGAGGACGAGCGCGAGCAGAGAGTCGGCATGGTCAGGCGTCGCACCGAAGGCCCAGGCACCGGGCGTCTGCTCCGGAAGCGCAGGATTCTCTGCGCGGACATGGTTCCAGAAGGCGGTGAGCGCGGCACTGTCGGTCATGCGGCAAGCCTATTGCGGCTGCTACTTCGCGTTCGCGGGTCCGAACAGCTCCTCACCGTGCTCGTGCAGCAGTCGGTATGCGTCGGCGAACGTCTCGGGCTCTGGCTCGCCGGGCTTGCCGTACTTGGCGATGAGCAGACCGAGCAGGCCGCGGGCGGGCGGGGTGAGCGGCTTCATCTCGGTGGGGTCACCGGGCTTGGGCTCAGCGCGCTCGGGATTCGGGGGCGTGTAGGCGGGCGTCGTGACAGGCCAGTCGGCGGGATGCCGGGGCTCGTCGAGGTTCACGGCATTGAAAAGAGTGTTCGCCGACTGGTCGCGGTCGTTGAGCGGTTTCAGGCCGTGCAGGCGCGAGAGAGTGGCCGTGACCGAACCGTGGTGCATCTCGTCGTGGACGATGGTGCCGCGCCGCGTGTACGCCGACACCGCGATCGCCGGCACACGGCATCCGAGTCGATCGAACGTGAAACCCATCTCGCCCGCCCCGGTGTCTTTCGTGGGTTTCGTCGCCGACGGCGGCGGCACGTGGTCGTAGCATCCACCGTGCTCGTCGAAGGTGATGAGCAGCAAGGTGTTGACGGCGTTGGAGCCCTTGGGTGACGCGCTGGTGCGCACCGCCTCGTAGATGTCGTGGATGAGACGGTCTCCGGCCCGGACATCGGAGATGGCACTGTCATACACGGCTTCGCCGTCGACCTCGCTCTCGCGAGGTGATCCGAACGGCGGGTGGAAGTCGTTGTGGTCGTAGACCATGCGCGGCTCGATGAACGCGTATGCCGGCAGGGTGCCGTTCGCAGCCTCCGCGTAGAAGTCCTCCATCGTGCCGAAGTGCTCGGTGCGCCAGTACTTCTCGAGCACTGCGGCGTGCAGCATCCCGGTGAACGACACCAGCTGGAGCTTGTCGATGTAGATCTTCCAGCTGACCTTCTCGTCTTCGAGCCGGTTGAACACCGTGGGCGCCGCAGGCGCATCGAGCCACTTGCGATACCCGCCGCCGGCCTGGTTGGTGACGAAGCCATGAGAGGTCGACGCGTGAAAGAACGACCGGTTGCAGAACGTCTGCGACGGCACCCCCGCATACCAGTGGTCGAACACCGCGAACTCGGAGGCGAGCGTCGACAGCACGGGCAGCATCTCGGGAGAGAACGAGCCCATGATGTGCGCGGCCTCCTCCGCCTGAGGCTCGACGCCCTTGCGCAGACGGCGGAAGTTGATGATGTAGTCCTCGAGGAATCCCGACATCGTGGCCTTCTCGCCGTGCGTCGGTGCGTTGAACGGGGCCGACATCTGATCGACGAACAGGTCGGCGTTGTCCTTCGGGTCGACGGTGCTGAAGATCTGCGTGTTGACGTGCGGATACTCCTCGCCCGGGTCGGGGTCGGGCAGGCTCATGATGCGGTCGGTGTCGCCCGTGTAGACGTGCGCCTCGACGACCGTGCCGTTCGCCGCGGTGTTGCTGTGCGTGCCGAACGCGAGACCCTCGAACTTCTCGCCCTTCGGAAGCGTCTCCTTCGAATACAGGTAGCCGAGCAGGTTGTCGAACGAGCGGTTCTCGCCCATCACCACCACGAGGTGGTCGAAGCCGGGTTCGCTGCGCGGAGTGAGCGCGGCGAACGGATCGGGTTCCGAGGCGAAACCGTTTCGGTGATTCGCGACGTTCGCACCGATCGCCGCGCCTGCGGCGCCGCCGATCACGGCGCCGGCCAGCGCGGCGCCGCCCATCCTGAGGAATCCTCGCCGGGAGGGCTCAGGCGCTGTGGGGGAATCGCTCTGTTCTCCGGTCACGTGCCGATCCTAGGACGCGGACGGTGTGGACGTCCGGGATGCTGAACGCGGCGCCGCTACGGTGGGGGGCATGAGCTATGCCGGTGAGTCCTCGATCGACGCGCGCGTTCGGGCGGTCAACGCCGATTTCGGCCGTCGCCAGACGCGGCTGTTCGTTACGTTCGCGCTGATCGAGGGGCCCGTTCTGCTTCTCCTCGCTGCCGCGATCTACGGCTTCGAACTCATCGACCCCGAGATCGGGATCTGGTTCATCGTCGCTGTCGCGGTGATCGGCGGGTTCCTGATGAGCATGCTCCTCATGCGGCTGATGCAGGCGAGAGTTCGCGCGGTCGCGCAGGCGAAGGGCGAGAACCCTCTGTTCTGACGCCCTGCCCCGACACACGCGACGCCGACGGACGACACCCGCGCCCCGGTACGCTGGAACCCATGCTCAATATGGCTGACGGCCTCGTTCGTCTCGGTGCGCTCGCCGAGAACCCGGTCGTCCGCACCCTCGCCGAGGCCTTCGAGGCAGCGGGCTTCGACCTCGCCGTGGTCGGCGGACCCGTCCGCGACGCGCTGATCGGCAGGCCGACCCACGATCTCGACTTCACGACGAACGCGATGCCCGACGACATCCTGCGCATCGTCAAGCCGATCTCGACCGCCCAGTGGGACATCGGTCGCGCGTTCGGCACCATCGGCGCGCGTGTGCAGGGCGAGCAGGTCGAGGTCACGACGTATCGTGCCGACAGCTATGACGGCGTGACCCGCAAGCCGACCGTCGAGTTCGGCGACACGATCGAGGCCGACCTGCACCGACGCGACTTCACCGTCAACGCGATGGCTCTGCTGGTTCCGGCCGTGAAGCTCGTGGATCCGACCGGGGGAGTCGAAGACCTCATCGCCGGTGTCCTGCGCACTCCCGCAGACCCCCATGTGTCGTTCGGTGACGACCCGCTGCGGATGCTGCGCGCTGCGCGCTTCAGTGCCCAGCTGGGTTTCGGCATCGACGACGACACGTTCGACGCGATCACCCAGTTGCGAGCGACCCTCGAGATCGTGAGCCCCGAGCGCATCCAGTCGGAGCTCGTGCGGCTGATGCAGACGGACGACCCCGTGCGCGGCATCCGCGTGCTGGTCGACACCAGGCTGATCGAGGAGTTCCTGCCCGAGGTCAGCGCTCTGCGACTCGAGGTCGACGAGCACCACCATCACAAGGACGTCTACGAGCACTCGCTCACGGTGCTCACTCAGGCGATCTCGCTCGAGCAGTCGCGTCACCCCGGTGCTGAGCCCGACGTCGCCCTGCGCATCGCGGCCCTGCTGCACGACATCGGCAAGCCTCGCACCCGCAAGCTCGAAGACGGCGGCGTCGTGACTTTCCACCACCACGACGTGGTCGGGGCGCGCATGGCGCGCAAGCGTCTGCAGTCGCTGCGCTTCGACACCGACACGACCGAGTCGGTCTCGAAGCTGATCGAGCTGCATCTGCGGTTCTTCGGATATGCCGAGGGCACCTGGACGGATGCCGCGGTGCGCCGCTACGTGCGCGACGCGGGCGACCTGCTCGAGCGCCTGCACATCCTCACCCGCGCCGACGTCACCACGCGCAACAAGCGCAAGGCGGGGCGGCTCGCCTCGGCGTACGACGACATCGAGTCGCGCATCGCCGCGCTGCGCGAGCAGGAGGAGCTCGACTCCATCCGCCCGGAGCTCGACGGCAACCAGATCCAGAACATCCTCGGCATCGCGCCCGGGCGTGAGGTCGGCGAGGCGTATAAGTTCCTGCTCGAGCTGCGCCTCGACGAGGGTGTGATCGGGACGGATGCCGCTGAGCAGCGCCTCCGCGACTGGTGGGCTGCGCGGGTCTGAGCTCGTCGAGCGGATCGACCGCCTGACGACCGGCGCCCGACCACCTGACCACCGGCGCGCCCATGAGGGGGGTCCCCCCAGTTGAACGCCCCCTCACGGTGAGGAGACCTCATCGGCTCCTCTGACGCAGACGTCCGAGGACGTGTGCCTTGTCGCGCCCCACGCGCGACCGAGGTCGCGTCGCACGAGCGGCGACCACGTCGCCTGTCGAGCCACAGCAACCTCTCGAGTATCTTCGCGGCTCACGGCATCGCCCCTGTCGCTGACGGGGCTTTGCGCATCAGTCCGACGCGTTCTGTCCCTTTCCCGTCGCTATTCCGACTCGTCGATCTCGGCGGTCGCGTGCGCGGCTCGCCAGCGTGCGGGAGGAACCCCGTGCACGTCCTGAAACGCGCGCCGCATGCTGCGCGGACTGCTGAAGCCGCTTCGGCGCGTGATCTCGGCCGCTGTGAGGCGCTCCACTCCGAGCATCAGCATCGCGGCCACCCCGACGCGATGATCGCGGATCGCATCCTGCACCGAGCGTCCGTCGCGTGCGTACGCTCTCTGCAGCTGGCGGGCCGAGACATGCAGGGAGTCAGCGAGGGTGTGCAGCGTGAAGTCGATCGAGTGGGCCTGCTCGGAGATCGCGAGATCGGCGCGTTCTCGCAGAAGATCGAGCGGATGCCCGGCACGGATGTCCTGATCCGTGGCGTCGTCGGGTCGACCCGGCGAGATGTCGACGACGACGAACTCGCTGTGCATGACCTCGTCGATCTCGGATTGGCCGTCGAAGCTCTGCCGGGATGAGAGGGCGCTGCGCACCCGTGCCACCGAACGCAGCCGGGAGCGCAGCTCTCGCACCGAGAAAGGTTTGGCGAGATAGTGCGCGACGCCCAGCATCCGCATCTGCGCGACACTGCTCGCCCTGCGGTCTGCGGTGACGGCGATGACATCGACGTCGTTGCCGTGATGCGTGCGCAGCAGGCGCAGCACGTCGAATCCCGAGATGCCGGGGAGCTGAAGATCGAGCAGGACGACGTCAGGAGGGTCGCTCTGCATCATCTCGACCGCGGCCTCGCCGGAGGAAGCGATGCCCGTCACGACGAATCCGGGAGTCCGCTCGACGAACATCCGATGCAGCTGAGCGGCCATCGGCTCGTCGTCGACGATCAGCACGCGGAGCTCAGTCATCGGCGAACCTCGAGCGCTCGGAGTCAGGAACCGGGATGCTCGCCTCGAACCTCATGCCGCCCAGATCCGATGTGCGGCACTCGCAGCTGCCGCCCAACCGGGTGACGGCTCCGCGCACGATGGCCAGACCGTAGCCACGGGCATCGCGGCCCGTCTTGGTGCTCATCCCCAGGGAAAAGACTCGATCCCGCAGATGCTCCGGGATTCCGGGGCCGCTGTCGTCCACCGCGAAGTTCACGACGAGACTGGAGCAGTCGGGCGCCTCGGACGCGAGGACCATCAGCTGCACGGCATCGCCCGTCGAGCAGCTCTCGACCGCATTCGACAGGAAGTTGCCGATGATCAGCAGACTCGCCTCTGTGAAGCTCTGGTCGGCGCCGGCCAGATCGGGCAGCGCGGCTCCGGGGGACACGATCAGACTGATGCCGCGCTCACGAGCGCGGGCTCGATGCGCATAGACGAGCGCTCGCACGCTCGGGTCTTCGACACCGTCTGCCGGCATGCCGAATTCTCCCGACACCCCGCCGGCGCGCACGAAGTCGAGAGCGCGTTCCGGCTCGGCCATCTCGAGCAGACCCTCGATGATGTGAAGGGTGTTGGCGAACTCGTGCCCACGCGAGCGCAGCGCGTCGATGTGGTTCTGGGCACCGTCCAAGGCCCGCAGCAGTGCGGCATCCCGTGAATAGTCCCTGAGCATGACGAGCCGACTCTCGCCGGCCACCTGCGAGACGTCGAGGTCGGCAGACAGCATCAGCACGCGATCACCGATCTGGATCAGGTGCGCGTCCAGCGCACGGCCGCCGCTTCCTCCGCTCGCTGCGGCGAGCAGCTCCTCGGCATCCCTGCCTATGTCGTCGTCAGTCACAGCCAGCAGATCGCCGGCGGTGGAGTTGAACCACAGCAGGCGGCCGTCTCGGTCGATGCCGATCGCCGCGTCTGCGATGCTCTCGAGCAGTGCCGCTCGCTCGCGGACTATCTGGTCGACCTGCTCGGGCTCCATCCGGTATGCGGCGCGGGTGAACCGCACGGACAGCACCCGCAGCACATAGAACGACGCCGCTCCCACGGCGATGATCAGCAGACCGATCGGAAGGACGATGCCCAGGACGCGCCCGTCTCGCCAGCGCGAATCGATCTCGACGAACAACCAGCCACCTCGCTCGAGCGGAAGCGAGTAACCCCCTGCGACGGGGGCGCCCGGTTCGTCACTGAGGCCCGTGAGATGCCAGCCCTCGGCCCTCTCTCCCTCCGTTCCACCGGTCGCGATGACGTGGCCGTCGGCATCGACGACCGCGTAGAGCGAGAACGGGCGCCCGAACGGCCGTGTGTCGTGGCTCAGCACTCGCTCGGCCAGCTCGTCGGCGACCCCACCCTCGAGCATGCCGACGGCTCCACGATCGTTCTCCGCTCCGGTGAAGAGCAGGGCGCCGACCAGTGCGGTCGTGAGCAGGATGGTGAATGCGAGCGTCTGCGCGACGAGGACGCCCCTCCGCGATGATCTCGTGGGCAAGGTGGCATCCGCGCGTGCTGCGACGGGGCCTGTCCGCATGATCTCTCCGCTCGCGACGATACACCTGGCTCTCTGCATCGGACTGAGGGAACGAAGTGTGCGCCGCGAGAGTTCGCCTCGGGGTGCCACCGAGCCCGGGTTCGTCGCGTCGTTCGCGAGAGGCCGTCAAGGTCGTACCAGCAGGTGTCATCGTGCATGTTACGGACTCGGGGGCGAAGTACCGGTACACCGGTTCGGGCACCCGAGCACTCGACCGGAATATCGCGGGTTACGCCCGCGGCATCAGGCTCCTACACTGGGGTAACGCTCCACCGACGACGAATGGAGATGCTGTGGTCGCGTCGTGGCAGGTGTCACGTGATGGTCCTCCTGAGGCCTCTCGTCTGCTGATCGAGCGTGCACACGAAGAACTCATCGCCGGTAACCTCGACGATCACCGTCTGCAGCAGGTGCGCACCCTCGTCCGCGAGTCGTGGGTGCGCTCGTGGAGAGGCCGGGTCGGGCCCGAGGAGGCGCCGCGGATCGAGCTCGTGACCGAAGAGCTCGAGGCCTACCGCCTCGCGCATCCGCTCGCATCCGCCATGGACATGATCCGTGCGCTGCTCCTGCCCGGCACACCCGAGGAGTCGGGGGTCGTCGTTGCCGTCGGCGATCAGGCCGGCCGACTGCTGTGGATCGAAGGCGACCGCCAGCTGCAGTCGCTCACCGAGGGCATGGGATTCGTCGCCGGCGCGAACTGGGCAGAGGATGCCGTCGGCACGACCGCCCCGGGCACGGCGCTCGAGCTCGGTCAGTCGGTGCAGATCCGCGGAGCCGAGCACTACAACCGGCTGGTGCATCCGTGGTCGTGCAGCGCGGCGCCGGTACGCGACCCCGAGACGCGGCGGGTTCTCGGAGTGATCGATGTCACGGGCGGAGACGAGGTCGTCTCGACTCAGGCGCGACTGCTGGTCGATGCCACCGCGCGCGCCGTCGAGTCCGAGCTGATGGTGGCGCGGCTTCGGGCGCGCAGCGACGCGCCCCGCCCCACGACGTTCTCTTCCCGCGCCAAGCCCACGACCCGCGCGACACTGCACGTGCTCGGGCGAGACAGAGCGCGTCTCGAGTCCGAGACCGAGCTCGAGGAGTCGATGATCGAGCTGAGCGCTCGCCACGCCGCCATCCTGCTGATGCTCGCGGTGAACAGGCAGGGCCTGTCTGCCGAGCGCCTGAGCGAACTCGTCTACGGCCCCGAAGCGTCGGCCGACACTCTGCGCCCTGAGATGGTGCGTCTGCGCAAGGTTCTCGAGAAGCACGCTCCCAGCCTCGTTCCCGAGTCCCGGCCCTACCGACTGACGGTGCCCCTCGAGACGGACGCGCACGACGTGCTCTCGCTGCTCGACCGCGGCGCGCACCGCGTAGCCCTCACCGCCTATCGCGGTCCCGTTCTTCCCGAGTCGACCTCGCCAGGGGTGGAGGAGTTCCGTGAGTCGGTGAGGGCGGCGCTGCGCGAGGCGATGCTCTCGGAGGCGAGCCTCGACGTCCTTCTGGAATACGCCGAGATCCCGGAGGGGCAGGGGGACGCTGCGGCGCTCCGTCTCGCTCTCGAGATGCTGCCTGCCCGGTCTCCGAAGCGCGCAGGACTCGTCGCGCGCATCGAACGCATCGAAGATCGCTGACCCGGGGTCATCGGGCTGACGGATCCCCGCCCGGACGTGTACACACCGACGGGGTGCCCACCATCCGGGGAATCATCAGCCGTTCGAGCGGATCCAGCCTGTGACCGCCCTGCAACCGATCGCAACGTTGCGCATCGGCGCGCAACCTCCGCCGACCTACCGTCGGAGGACAGCCGCAGCACCGACGCCGTGGCCCGTCGAAGGAGTTCCGATGACGATCGTCGAAGAAGACGTGTCCACCGCCCCCGCATCCTCCGCGTACGCCGCCCCCGGTCAGCCGGGCGCCATCGCGACCTACCGTCCGCGGTACGGCCATTACATCGGCGGCGAATTCGTGGATCCGGTCAAGGGGCAGTTCTTCGACAACGTCAGCCCCGTCAACGGCAAGCCCTTCACCGAGGTGGGCCGCGGAACCGTCGAAGACATCGACCGGGCCGTCGACGTCGCGTGGAAGGCCTTCGCGAGCTGGGGCAAGACCAGCCCCGCAGAGCGCTCGGTGATCCTCAACAGGATCGCCGACCGCATCGAGCAGCACCTCGAGGAGATCGCCGTCGCCGAGACCTGGGAGAACGGCAAGCCGGTGCGCGAGACGCTCGCCGCCGACATCCCCCTCGCGATCGATCACTTCCGCTATTTCGCCGGCGTGCTGCGTGCGCAGGAGGGCGGCATCAGCCAGCTCGACGAGAACACCGTCGCGTATCACTTCCATGAGCCGCTCGGAGTGGTCGGCCAGATCATCCCGTGGAACTTCCCGATCCTGATGGCCGTGTGGAAGCTCGCGCCGGCGCTCGCCGCAGGCAACTGCGTGGTCATCAAGCCGGCGGAGCAGACGCCGGCATCCCTCCTCTTCCTCTTCGACATCATCGGCGACCTGCTGCCGGCCGGCGTCGTGAACATCGTCAACGGCTTCGGCATCGAGGCAGGGGCACCGCTCGCGCAGCACAAGCGCATCCGCAAGGTCGCCTTCACGGGAGAGACCACGACGGGGCGCCTGATCATGCAGTACGCCTCGCAGAACCTGATCCCGGTCACGCTCGAACTCGGAGGCAAGAGCCCGAACGTCTTCTTCGAGGATGTCGCCCGCGACACCGCAGACCCGTTCTACGACAAGGCGCTCGAGGGGTTCACGATGTTCGCGCTGAACCAGGGCGAGGTCTGCACCTGCCCGTCGCGTGCGTTGATCCAGCGGTCGATCTACGACGGATTCCTCGCCGACGGACTCGAGCGCGTCGGCAAGGTGATCCAGGGCAACCCGCTCGACCCCGCCACGATGATCGGCGCCCAGGCGTCGAACGATCAGCTGGAGAAGATCCTCAGCTACATCGACATCGGAAAGCAGGGCGGCGCGCGACTGCTCACCGGTGGCGACCGCGTCGACCTCGGCGGCGACCTCAGCGAGGGATACTACGTCGCCCCGACCGTGTTCGAGGGCACGAACGACATGCGCATCTTCCAGGAGGAGATCTTCGGGCCGGTGCTGTCGGTCACCTCGTTCGACGGCTTCGACGACGCGATCTCGATCGCGAACGACACTCTCTATGGGCTCGGCGCCGGGGTGTGGAGCCGGAGCGGGGACACCGCATACCGGGCTGGGCGTGCGATCGAGGCAGGGCGCGTCTGGACCAACACCTATCACCAGTACCCGGCGCACGCCGCGTTCGGCGGATACAAGCAGTCGGGCGTCGGTCGCGAGAACCACAAGATGATGCTCGACCACTACCAGCAGACCAAGAACCTCCTGGTCTCGTATGCAGAAGGCCCGATGGGCTTCTTCTGAGTTCGACTCCGGCCGGACGCTGCGCCCGCAGCGTCCGCCCGGAACCAACTGCCCTCGGACTACCCTCAGGAAGGCGCGGATCATGGTGAGTATCGGCACCTACCAACGGGTCGACGTGACGGATGCCGCGGCATCCCTCATCCGCGATCTCACGGTGCAGCACGGACCGCTCATGTTCCACCAGTCCGGCGGATGCTGCGACGGCTCGTCGCCCATGTGCTATCCGGTGGGCATGTTCATCACGGGACCGGGCGACGTGCTGCTGGGGGCGCTGGATGTCGGGCTCGAGGCCCCCGTCGAGGTCTTCATGTCGGAGTCGCAGTTCGAGTACTGGAAGTACACGCACCTCACGATCGACATCGTGCCGGGTCGGGGCGCGGGCTTCTCGGTCGAGGGGCCGACGGGCATGCGGTTCCTCATCCGCTCCCGGATGCTGAACGACGCAGAGCTGGAGTACTTCGGTCTGGCCCCGTCAGGGGGGTGAGCGGCCGCCGATTGATGTGGCACCCAAAGTCGCTGTTCAAGGGGTGAAGCGACGAGAGGTGCCAACTGAGGCCAGCTGCTGATGTGGCACCTGTCGTCGCAATTCAGAAACTGAAGCGACCATAGGTGCCAAGTCACGGCAGAGGCAGAACGATCGCGGTCAGCGCGGCAGCCGTGGAACCGCGGCGACCAGTGCCTGCGTATACGGGTCTTGCGGGGCATGAAGCACGGATGCCGTCGCCCCCTGCTCGACGACGCGACCGTCCTGCAGCACCACGGTGCGGTCGCACGCCGAGGCGATGGCGGTCAGGTCGTGCGACACCATGATGAGCGACAGGCCGTTCTCGCGACGCAGCCGGTCGAGCAGCTCGAGCACCTGCACACGCGTGGTGACGTCGAGCGCGCTGACCGGCTCGTCGGCGAGCAGCACCCGCGGGCGCGAGACCACGGCGCGTGCGATGGCGATGCGTTGACGCTGCCCTCCCGAGAACTCGTGCGGATATCGGCGCGCGGTGTCGGCAGTCAGGCCGACGGACTCGAGCGCTTCGGCGATGCGTCGCTGTGCATCGGCACCGGATGCCAGGCGCAGCGAACGGAGCGGCTCACCGATGATGCGGTCGATGCGCTGACGGGGGTCGAGCGACGAGTACGGGTCTTGGAAGACCGGCTGCACGCTCGCCCGGAAGCGACGCATCTGCGCGCGGTCATGCAGCGACAGGGGTGCGCCGTCGAACAGCACCTGCCCCTCTCGGGGTGCGGCGAGGCCGAGCAGCAGACGCAGGATCGTCGACTTGCCGGCACCCGACTCGCCCACGAGGCCGAGGGTGTCACCCTCGTCGAGGCTCAGCGACACGTCGTCGAGCACCTGACGGGATCCATAGGCGAAGCCTGCGCCGCGCAGTTCGAGGATGGTCATCGCGTGCCCTCCCCGGCATCGAGGAACGCATCGAGTGCACGCGCGCTGTCGACCAGCATCCGCGTGTACGGTTCCGCCGGATCCCGCAGCACCTGCGTGACCGCGCCCTCCTCCACGACGAGCCCAGCACGCAGTACGACGATGCGGTCGACCATGCGCGATACGACGGCGAGATCGTGGCTGATGAACAGCAACGCCATTCCTCGGTCGGCGACGAGTCGTTCGAGCAGGGCGAGCACGGCATCCTGCACCGTCACGTCGAGCGCGGTCGTCGGTTCGTCGGCGATCAGCAGCTTCGGGCGCGCTGCGAGGGCGATCGCGATCGCCACACGCTGGCGCTGACCGCCCGAGAGCTCGTGCGGGTAGGCACGGGCGATGCGCTCATCGGAGAGTGCGACCTCGTCGAGGGCGGCTGCGACGGCAGATCGCAGCTCCGCACCACGCAGCCCGAGGTGTCGGCGCAGCGGCTCGGCGATCTGTCGGCCGACCCTCATCAGCGGATCGAGTGCGGTGAGCGGCTCCTGGAACACGATCTGCGCGACGGGTCCCCGCAGCGGTCGCAGCTCGGCATCCCGACTTCCGACCACCTGGTGTCCGTCGAGCAGCACCGATCCCGATGCCAGGAGCGCATCCGGAAGCAGTCCGGTGACCGCAAGCGAGGTGAGCGACTTGCCCGACCCCGATTCACCTATCAGGCCAAGACGCTCGCCGGCCGCCAGCGAGAACGAGACATCGCGAACGACCGCGCCGGATGCCGAACGGACCGTGAGGCCCGAGACGTCGAGGATGCTCATCGGCTCCTCCTGCGGGTGGGGTCGGCGAGGTCGCGCAGGCCGTCGGCGAGGAAGTTCACGCCCAGCACGAGGGCGATGATCGCGATACCGGGCGCGATGGCGCCGACGGGGGCGGTGAGCACTGTGCCCTGCGCCTCCTGCAGCATGCGGCCCCACGAGGCATTGGGCGGCGGAGCGCCGAGTCCGAGATACGACAGGCTCGCCTCGGCGAGCACGGCGGCCCCGAACTGCAGCGCGAGGCTGACGGCGAGGGTCGGCGCGATGTTGGGAAGCACATGCTGCAACACGATGCCCAGCACGCTCGTGCCGCTGGTGCGCGCGGCGGTGACGAACTGCTCTTGCAGCACCCGGCGCGACAGGATGCGGGTGAGACGGGCGACGACCGCCGACATCGCGAGACCGATCGCGAGCACCGCCGACCACAGCGACGCGCCCTGCACGGCGACGACGAGCATCGCGAGCAGCAGCACGGGGAACGCGATCACCACGTCGAGTCCGGCAGAGAGCGTGTCGTCGACCCAAGGGCGGGAGAACGCGGCGATGAGGCCGATGATCGTGCCGAGCACGGCGGCGATCGCGACCGAGCAGGTGCCGACGATGAGTGCGATCCGCGCGCCCCACATGAGCTGTGAGAGCAGGTCGCGGCCGAGACGGTCGGTGCCGAGCAGGTGCAGGGCGCTCGGGCCCTCGAGTCGGCTGCCGCTGGTGTCGGCGAGCGGATAGGGCAGCCAGAACAGCGAGATCAGGGCGATCAGCACGATGACTCCGGTGAGCACGAGACCGATCAGCAGGGTCGCCTTCGGCCGCCTCCGCACGGGGACGGAGCCGGTGATCAGCTGCTCGGCGACGCGGCTCATCGGTTGCCCGAGACGCTCGTGCGCAGACGCGGATCGATCAGACGCTGCACGATGTCGGCCGCGAAGCCGACCAGCAGAACGAAGAGGGTGCTGACGACGAGGACACCCTGGATGACCTGGAAGTCGTGCTGCTCGATCGCCGACAGCAGCAGGCTGCCGAGACCGGGCAGGGTGAAGACGCTCTCGACGACGACCGCACCGAGAAGGGTCGTCGACAACTCGATGCCGAGGATCGCGACGACGGGCACCGAGCCGTTGCGCACGCCGTGTCGCAGCAGGGCCTCACCCATGCCCGAGCCGCCCGCCCGGGCGGTGCGCAGGTAGTCGCTGCCGATCACGTCGAGGGTCGCGGAGCGCACATACCGGCTGAGAGACGCGCTCATCACGATCACGATCGTGATCACGGGAAGCGCGAGCGAGCGCAGGGCGTCGGCCGGATCTTCCCAGCCGTCGCGCGGAAAGCCGCCGGACGGCAGCAGCCCGAGTCCGAGAGCGAAGACCCAGACGAGCACGACGCCCACCCAGAAGACGGGCACCGCCACGCCCAGCTGAGCGAAGCCGGAGAGCGCGATGCCATACCAGCGGTCGGCCTTCACGGCCGCGGTGATGCCGATCACGAGCGAGACGAGCAGGGCGGCGGTGAACGCGATGAGCGTGAGCGGAAGGGTCACGGCGAGGCGGTCGGCGATGTCGGGGCCGACGGGACGCGAGCTCAGGAAGGACTCGCCGAGATCGAAGCGCAGCAGCTGCCCCGCCCAGGTCGTGAACTGCTGCAGCAGGGGCTGATCGGAGCCGACCTGCGCGCGGGCGGCGGCGATCTGCTCGGGGGTGGCGTTGACCGAGAGCAGGGCGTTCGCCGGGTCGCCCGGCAGCAGTCGCAGCAGCACGAAGATCGCGATCATCGCGACAACGAGCGAGACCACGAGGAAGGCGAGGCGACGGATCAGATAAGCGAGCATGACTGTTCAGGATGAGGAGGGGGATGCCGACGCGCGGCATCCCCCTCGCGCGTCAGGACTTGACGATGTCGTAGGCGAAGAACTGGGAGTTCAGGCCGTTGACCGGGTATCCGCTGAGGTCGCTCGAGGCGACCACGATCTGCGGGTAGAGGTACAACCATACGCTCGCGGCATCCTCGGCGATCTTCTCGTTGACCTGCTTCAGCAGAGCCGTCTGCTCGTCGGTCGTCGCGGCCTGCTCGGCCTCGGCGACCCACTGCTGCACCTCAGCGTCGTTGTAGCCCCAGTAGAAGTCGGGGTTGCCGTACCAGACCACGTCGCGGTCGTTCACGTGCTCCTGGAGCGTGGCCTCGAAGTCCTGCTCCTTGAACACCTTCGTGTACCACTCGTCGGCGCTGATCGTGTTGATCTCGACCGTGATGCCGACCTCGGCGAGCTGCGACTGCAGGAACTCCGCGACGGCGGGGTGCGGGTCGTAGCTCGGGGTGTCGAGCGTGAACGTGAAGCCGTCGGCGTAGCCGGCCTGAGCGAGCAGGTCCTTCGAGAGCTCGACGTCATACGGGTTCACCGAGGTGAGGTCTTCGTACCAGGGGTCGGTCGGCGGCACCATCGATCCGATCAGCGTGCCGTAGTCGCCCCAGATCGACTCGAGGAGCTTCTGGGTGTCGACGGCCGAGTAGATCGCCTTGCGCACGAGCGCGTTGTCGAAGGGGGCGACCCGGTCGTTGAACGCGAGCAGCTCCTTCGTGGTCGAGGTGCCCTCGCTGATCACGTAGTCGTCGTTGTCGAACTGCGCGAGCGAATCAGGGCTCTGCACGCTGGTGATCACGTCGATCTCGCCCGTGGCCAGAGCGTTGTTCTCGGCGGTCGCGTCGGTGAAGTACGTGTAGACGACCTCGGCGTTCTTGGCCGGCTCGCCCCAGTAGTCGTCCCAGCGCTCGAGGGTCAGGGTCGAGCCCTTCTTCCACTCGTCGAGCGTGTAGGGGCCCGTGCCGTCTTCCGACCCGGTGATGTCGCTGGCCCCGTCGTTCACGACCCAGACGTAGCTGAGGTTGTAGAGGAACGAGATCGAGCGCTGCGACAGGGTGAACACGACCGTCTGGTCGTCGGGGGTCGCGATGTCGGCGATCGTCTTGAAGCTCGACTTGCGAGCTGAGACCGAGTCCTCGGCGGTGACAGCCTCGACGCTCGACTTCACGTCGGCGGAGGTCAGCGGGTCGCCCGAGTGGAAGGTCACGTCGTCGCGCAGCGTGATCGTGTAGGTGAGTCCGTCGTCAGAGACCTGAGCGTCCTCGGCGAGAAGCGGCTCGACCTCGCCGTCGTCGGTCAGCCGGTAGAGGCCTTCGTAGACGTTGCCGGTGAGGGCCTCGGTCACACCCTGGCCGCCACCCTGCGTGTTGCTGAGGTTCGTCGGCTCGTACAGCGACCCGATGAAGATCGTGGCGTCTTCGCTCGAGGTGTCGTCGGTGGCTCCCGAGGCGCAGCCGGCCACGAGGGCGAGCGTGGCCAGGGCGCCGAGCGCGCCGAGAGTTCGGGTTCTTCTCATGAGTGCTCCAGGGTGAGGGTGTGCGGCGTCACGCCGCATAGATGTCGAAGCCGTCGCGGAAGACGACGTTCTTCTCGCCTGCTCGGATAGGCAGGGGGAAGCGGTTGGATGCCGGCGGCAGCGGGCAGTTGTACTGGGCGCTGAATCCGCAGGGCGGCACGAAGGCGCGGTTGAAGTCGAGGGTCACGGATCCCGCGTCGTCGCGCAGCTCGACGAACAGGAAGCGGCCAGACCCGTAGGTCTCTGAGCCGTTGGTCTCGTCGCCGAACACGAGCAGCAGCGTGCCGCCGTCGTCGAAGGCCGCCAGGTTGTACTCGCGGCCATCGAGCTCGAAGTGGATGTCGCCGGGGACGACGAGCTCCCGGGTGCCACCGTTGTCGCGGATGTGCTCGAACGACACTCGGCGATCGCCGGAGACCGGCGTGAAGTGCCCCTCGAGCACCCACGCGGGGTCGTACTCGTAGGTGTCGATGCGGTCGAAGGCGCGGATCGCGGGCGCATCGGCATCCCACAGGCGCAGTCCGTGCTCTGCCTCACCGGTCTCGATGTTCGTGCGCTGGATCGGCGTCACGGTCACCGTGTCGGATGCCGCCTGCTGTTCGGCGTCCAGATCGGGCGCATCGCCCGTCCAGCGGGTCTCGATCAGGGCGAGGTTTCCGGTCGCCGAGGTGACGGAGGCACGGCGCTCGGCCTGCCACTGGGTGTGATCTTCGCGTTCAGACATCGCCTTCCATTCTCTTGCATGCAGAAGAGGGTGGGGTCGGGACCGTCACTCTGGGTAATGCGCGACCACGCGCCAGCAGGGCTTTCGCGAGCATGCACGAATGTCGTGTCGGAAAGGGGCTGCAGGCCCTCATTCCGCACGTTTTCGGACGCGATGCAACGCGTTCGGTCGACTCTCTCCGACGCAACGGAATGCAACGTATGCCGGTATACCATTACTCATATACGCGCAGAGTCGTCAGTCCCCAGCTGACCCGCGCGTATGGACGGTTCGACCGTCCTGCGGAGGGAGTGTCAGATCTCCTTCTGATCCCGAGGGGGGATGGGGTGGGAACGCTGATCCCCAGTCAGCACCCACCCCCACAACCCGCCCTCGGAGTTTCCGTTCAGAACGATCTGGACCAGAACCAGAACACAGCGAAGCCGATCATGAACACGACCGGCACCCACGGGAAGCTGCGCTTCAGTCTGCGTCCTTCGTGGGCGACGCCCGGCGGCGGAGAAAGCAGACCGGCCGGCGGCGCGAACGGAAGCCGCTCACTCACGGGCCGCGGTGAGATGGCCGGAGAAGCGGATGCCGCAGCCGCCGGATTCTCGAGGAGCAGACGCTCGTCTCTCCAGCGCTCCCACTGATCGAGCTTCGTGATCAACGCGCCGACGGCACCGAACAGCCACGCCCAGGTCTCAGGGTCGAGCGTCGACACCCTGCGCTGCGTGTAGAGGAACATCCAATCGTCGACGATCTCGACGTCGAGCTCGGCGGCGTTGTCGATGAACCGGGCCATGATGTCGGGCGTGAACAGATACAGCGCGTCACGCTCGTATCCCTCGGGGCAGTAGAGCGTGAAGTACTCGTCGAAGTCACCTTCGAGCGACAGCCGCTGCTCCTTCTGGAACGACGCCGGCAGGTTCGATCCGAATCCGTTGTTGCCCTTGGCGTCGAGCACGATGTTCGGCAGAGGCACGTCGAGCTTCACCGCGACATAGCCCCAGCGGTAGGTGGTCGAGCTCTTGCCCGACTTCACCGTGTACTGGTAGTTGCCGAACTCGACGAACCGCGGCGTCGTGCCGCGCACGAGATCGGTCGACATGCGCGAGCCGCCGAGGCTGAAGATCATCCCGGGCAGCGCGGGGGCAGTGACTCGTCCCTCGTACGACATGCCGTTCGCCTGCGCGAAGCGGTGCAGGCGGTAACGCGTGACGCGGGCGCGCCGCCATCCGGCGAACGACCCGATGGCGATCACGAGAGCGACCACGCCGAAGATCACCAGCGGGACGATGGCGAACCCGGATCCGCCGGGTGTGGAGGCCATGCTGACGATGGTCGTGAAGACCACCGGGATCACGATGAGGGCCATGAGCGCGACGACGACGATCGCGATGATGCTCGAGGCGTTCGTGCCGCTGGATCCTCGGGCACGCAGCTCGGCGGCGAACGCGGTGACCGCCTTCGGGTCTACGGGATCGGTGAGCGGTGCGGCGTCGAAGGCCGTGCCCGATCGCGGCTGCGGAGTCGTCATCGGTTCACCTCGTCGGCTTCCCAGGTGAGGTCGGCGTTCTCGGGGATCTGGAACGCCTCGAGTCGTTCGTCGGCACAGATCGCGGCGACCAGCTCGGCGGACCCCGCCACGATCGTCGAGTCGTAGTCGATCTCGCTCACCATCACCCAGGCATGGTCGTCGGGCCACAGGATGCTCGGGCTCTGCGCAGACGGAGAGGAGCCGTGCTCCTCGGCCGGGGTGTCGCGCCACGGCACCTCGAGAATCCAGCCGGGGCTGACGAAGGCGCTGATCGCTCCGCCGAAGAGCACGTGATCCCGGTTGAGGAGACCGAAGCGCGGGCCCTCCGAGATCTCGCGCGACAGGATGCCCTCCTGCCAGGTCTGCTTGCGGAACGCGTTGTTGAGGGGGTCGGGAATGCTGCGATCGAGCATCGCCTGATGATTCGGGTCATCACTGAACGTGTAGAAGCCGCGGGACGGGCCGTGCCCCATATGGCCGACCAGACCGCCCCGGCCTTCCCAGAGTGCCGCGAAGCCGGCATCCGGAGTCGCGGTGTGGGCGATGAGGTGCCCGGCGATCACTGAGAGCATCTCCGGAGAGATCTCGCCCTCCATCGGTCCTGTGAACTCCCGACCGTCGGGGGACAGTCGCATGTTCCAGTCTCCGTCTGCAGGAGTACGCACGATGCGCTGCCACTGCGCCAGCGGGTGCAGGGTCGTGCCGAAGGCGGATGCCGTCTCGGCCCAGGTCGCGGGTTCATCGATGAACTGATCGATCAGCGCCAGTCGCTCGGCCTCCGGCATGGCGTCGTACTCGTCGTAGGTCGGCACCCGCCGATCGGGCAGCGAGCGGACCGTCGCGGGGTGCAGGATGCGGGCGTAGGCCGGGAATCCGTGCGGCACGACGTCGTGCATCGTCGCGTTCCAGGGGTCGTCGAGCCGCTCGCGCAGCCAGTCGCCGGCCGAGGTGTCAGACATCCAGTGCATGCGACCCACGGTACCTGCGAGATATCGGTTCACCTGCTCGCGCGGCGGAGGGGACAGAATATGCGGAGGAGTGCGCGGGCCGACGAGCTCGAGCAGCGACAGACGAAACGCCGCGGGGTTCGAGGCCCGCACCCGTTTCGTCTCGCCCGGTCTGCCCACCGAGCGGGCCGGGAAGACGCTTGCCGAAGCGGCTTCAGCGCAGTCGAGAGCGCCCTCCATAATCGAAGGGTGAGCTCGACTGCAACCATCCCCTCGCTCGACGGCCGCCGGTTTCGGATGGTCTCCTCCACCACCTCGGCGGTAGACCCCGAGTCGCCCAGCGAGTTCGTCTACTGGGAGAAGGACGGTGCCATCTGGGGCGACTACTCCGGGGACACCGTCACCTTCGGACGCTTCGTCGGCACCCGTTCCGGCGACACCATCTGGGTGTCGTTCGTGCACGTGCTCGTCTCAGACGGCGCCGTCGTGACCGGAGACGGCGAGAGCCAGCTCGAACTCACGGACGACGGTCGCATCCGACTCGTCGAGCACTACGAGATGCACGGACTGCCGCAGCTGAGCGTCTGCGAAGAGGCCGCAGCGGCCTGATCGCTGGCGTTTCGTCTCGGTCGGCTTCGCCGTCCTCGCTCGACGAGCGGGTGTGGGTCAGCGCGGCGGAAGCATGTCGCGACCCGGCGTCGCCGGCGTCCATCGCGTCATGCCCAGCGGTGTCGCCAGATCGCGCTCCGGCAGGTCGCTCGGCAGCAGGAACGACCGGCGGATCACCTCGTCGAGCACAACCACGCTGACGACGGTGCGCACCTCTGGCAGCTGAGCGATGACGCCGGTCGTGAACTCGTGCACGCCGCTCACGTCGACGGCGCGGATCAGCAGCATGGCGTCATGCTCGCCCGTGGTGATGGCGCACCACTCGACGTCGGGCATCTCGAGCACGCTCTCGCGGAACGACGCCCAGGCCTGCGGGTGCACGGTGACGAAGACGAGCGCACCGATCGACAGTCCAGCCTTGGACTGGTCGACCCGGGCGCTGAACCCGGTGATCACGCCGTCCTGCATGAGCGTCTCGACGCGCGTGTAGGCGTTCGCGCGGGAGATCCCGACGGTCTCGGCCAGCGCGGCGATCGAGATGCGACCGTTATCACGCAGTGTCTCGAGGATTCTGTATCCGATGTCGTCCAATGGGGCGGCACTTCGTCCAGATTGCTTCACGGCTTCGTCGCTCTTGGTGGACACAATGCTCCTCATGGGCGGGGTCTTGGACAGACTGTGATGACGTCTGCATTCTTGCTGGACACATAGTCCCATACAATGCGAATCTGATCACCGGTCGTCCACCCGGCGTCGACCGAACCCGATGAAACTCCTCGCCCCTGGAGGCCCATATGTCGTCACGTCGCAGCACGTCCGTCATCGCGATCGGAGCCGTCGCGCTCTTCGCTCTCGCTGGTTGCTCCGGTGGCAACTCGGCGAACAACGGGGGAGAGTCCTCCGGTTCCGACTCGCTGGTCATCGACACCGCGTTCTCGATCGAGACCGCCGACCCCGGCCACACCTACGACCCGACCGGCAACATGATCGCGAAGGCTCTGTACGAGACCCTCGTCGACTTCGAGGGCTCGGATGTCTCGACCCCTGTGCCCGGCCTCGCATCGTGGGAGCAGAACGACGAGGCGACCGAGTTCACCTTCACGCTCGAGGGCGACCGCGTGTTCTCCGACGGCACGCCGATCGAGGCGAAGGACGTCGTCTTCACCCTGCAGCGCATCCAGGGCATGACCGACGCCAAGCCGAACTTCCTCCTGGGCGGCCTGACGATCACCGAAGTCGACGAGAAGACGATCTCGATCACCTCCGAGACGCCGCTGCTGCAGCTCCCCGCGATCCTCGCCAACCCGGCGCTCGGCATCGTCAACTCCGACGTAGTGATCGAGAACGGCGGAACGATCGACGGCACCGACAGCGCGCAGGAGTTCCTCGACGGCACCTCCGCCGGGTCCGGCCCGTTCGTGCTCGACACGCTCGACCTCTCGTCGCAGGTCGTGCTGACCAAGAGCGACGAGTACAACGGCGACGAAGAGGCGGCATACGGCCGCGTCGTCGTCCGCAACGTCTCGGAGAGCGCGACCCAGCTCGCCAACCTCAAGGGCGGCGACTCGATGGTCGCGATGGACCTCAACGGCGACCAGGTCTCGGGCCTCGGCGACGGACTGAACGTCGAGTCGGTGCCGTCCGGCCAGACGATCTTCCTCCTGCTCAACCAGTCGGAGGCCGTCGCGGGTGAGCTCGCGAACGTCAAGATCGCCGAGGCGATCCGCTACGCACTCGACTACGACGCACTGCTCGAGCTCGCAGGTGCGGGCGCCGTGCAGGCGACCGGCGTGATCCCGCCCGGATTCGAGGGAGCCCTCGAGACCGGAGTCGAGCAGGACCTCGACAAGGCCGAGGCAGCTCTCGCCGAAGCCGGCTACACCGGCCAGACCCTGAAGCTGCAGTTCCCGAACGACTACCCGGTCGGCGGTGTCGAGTTCACCCCGCTCGCCGAGCGCATCCAGGCACAGCTCGAGGATGCCGGCATCGCGGTCGAGCTCGCACCGGCACCGTTCGCCACCGAGCTCGACGCGTACGTCAACGGCACCGAGGGCTTCGGCCTGTGGTTCTGGGGCCCTGACTACGCCGACTCGGCGAACTTCCTCCCGTTCGCTCCCGGTCTGAAGGTCGGACTGCGCTCCGGCTGGGCCGCTGAGGCCAACCCCGAGATCGCGGGCATCGCAGCCGGTGCCGCGGCCGCGACCGACGAGGCTCAGCGCAGCGAGGCCTTCACCTCGTTCGCCGAGGCGATGCAGGCCGAGGGTCCCTTCGTGCCGCTGATCGTCCCCGGCCGCAACATCGCCACGGCGGATGCCGTCACCGGCGCCGTGTACAACTCGGTGTGGGAGATGGACATCGCCGAGATCACGCCTGCCGACTGATCGGGGCCTGACTCATGACGACGGTGGCCGTGCGACGGCAGGCGCAGCGTCGCAGGTCTCCGCTCGTCGGATACCTGCTGCGCCGGATCGGAACATCGCTGCTCCTGCTCGTGGGGGTCACGATCGTGACCTTCGCGCTGACGAACCTCGTTCCCGGCGACCCCGTGTCGGCGGCGCTGGGTGAGGGAGCATCGCAGAACCCCGAGACGCGTGAGGCGTTCATCAAGGCCCAGGGCCTCGATCAGCCTCTCTTCGTGCAGTACTTCATCTATATGGGCAACCTGCTTCGAGGAGACCTCGGAACATCGCTGGTGACCGGGCGACCGGTCACCAGCGACCTGGCCACGGCGGTGCCGGCGACGATCGAGATCGCGATCAGCGCCATCATCCTCAGCCTCGCGGTGAGCATCGTGCTCGGAACGCTTGCCGCCTACCGTCGCGGCCTCGTCACCGACCAGGTCATCCGCATCGTGACGCTGATCGGCCTCAGCGTGCCGACGTTCTGGCTCGCACTGGTCAGCTTCTACGTGTTCTTCCTCGAGCTGCGCATCGCTCCGGGCTCCGGTCGCATCTCTCCGTCGATCACGCCGCCTCCCCGCATCACCGGGCTCTACACGGTCGACTATCTGCTCAACGGCGACGGCGTCGGATTCGCCGACGCCCTCGCACACCTGGCCCTGCCGGTGATGGTGCTGTCGCTCGTGACGATCGGTCTGCTCACCCGCTTCATCCGCACCTCGGTGCTCGAGGTGCTGGGCAGCGACTACGTGCGAGCCGCCCGCGCGAAGGGCCTTCCGGCCATGCGCGTCATCCTCGACTACGTGCTCCGCGGAGCATCCCTGCCGATCCTCACCATCGTCGGCGTCGCGTTCGGCTCGCTGCTCTCGGGCACGGTGCTCGTCGAGTCGGTGTTCGCGTGGCCGGGCCTGGGCACCTACGCCTACAACTCGGCGGCGAACCTCGACCTCCCCGGCATCATGGGCGTCGGTCTCGTCGTCGGCTTCATCTACCTCCTCATCAACTTCGTCGTCGATCTGCTCTACGGCGTCCTCGACCCGAGAGTGAGGATCGCATGAGCCGCATCGACTCGGCATCCGGCCCCTGGCGGTTCCGCTTCCGCTGGCCGCGCGCCTGGCGCACGCCTCTCGGGGTGATCGGCACCGTGATCGCGGGAGCCTGGATCATCGTCGCCTTCACCGCGCAGTGGTGGGTGCCGTACGGCCCGAACGCCCAGGTGCTGCCTCGCCTGCAGGCGCCCGGCATCGACACGCTGCTCGGCACCGACGGCAACGGGCGAGACATCTTCTCGCGGCTGATGACCGGTGCGACCGTGAGCCTTCCGCTCGCGCTCATGCTCGTGATCGCCGCGATGATCATCGGCACCGTGATCGGCGCGGTCGCCGGCTACTTCGGCGGCTGGGTCGACGAGACGCTGATGCGCATCACCGACCTGTTCATGGCGTTCCCGACCGTCATCCTCGCGATGGTCGTGGCAGCGTCGCTCGGCCCGTCGCTCTTCAACGCGGTGATCGCGGCGATCGTGGTGTCGTGGCCGCAGTACTCGCGAGTCACGCGCAGCATCGTGCTCGGCCTCCGCGGTCAGAACTACGTCATCGCCGGTCGTCTGCTCGGTCACTCGCCGCTGCGGACGCTGTTCGTCGACATCCTGCCGAACATCGCCGGCCCCGTGCTGGTGCTCGCGACGCTCGACATCGGCGCGGCGATCCTGCTGCTCTCCGGCCTGTCGTTCCTCGGCCTCGGGGCCCAGCCGCCGACCGCAGAGTGGGGCTCGATGATCTCCGCCGCCATGCAGAACTTCGACGCCTGGTGGCTGGGAGTCTTCCCCGGTCTCGCGATCCTCACCGTGGTGCTCGCCTTCAACTTCCTCGGTGACGCGATGCGCGACATCCTCGACCCGACGGCCGAGGTCACGCACGAGAAGCAGGCAGAGCACGTGGCATCGGCGAAGGGGGTGGCAGCATGAGCGCCTCGGCCCCCATGAGTGCTCTGAGCATCCGCGACCTGACGATCGACATCGGTCGCCCTCTCGTGCACGGCATCTCGCTCGACCTCGAGGCCGGTCGCATCCACGGCCTCGCCGGTGAATCCGGATCGGGCAAGACGCTCACCGCGCTCGCCGTGCTCGGGCTGCTGCCTCGGCAGGCGCGCACCGGCGGATCCATCACGCTCGCGGGGGAGGAGCTGGTCGGCATGCGCCGCCGCGCTCTCAACCGCATCCGGGGCAAGCGCATCGCGATGATCTTCCAAGACCCGTCGGCGTCGCTGCACCCGCAGCTGCCGATCGGCCGGCAGCTCACCGATCACATGCGCGTGCACCTCGGTCTTCGCGGCGCAGCGGCCACGGCCAGGGCCATCGAACTGCTCGAGACCGTGCAGGTGCCCAACCCGGATGCCGCGCTCAAGCGCTACCCCCACCAGTTCTCGGGCGGGCAGCGTCAGCGCATCGCGATCGCCTGCGCTCTCGCATGCGACCCCGAGGTGCTGCTGGCCGATGAGCCGACCACGGCCCTCGACGTCACGGTGCAGGCCGGCATCCTCCGTCTGCTGCGCGACCTCGCGACCGACCGCAACCTCGCCGTGCTGCTCGTCACGCACGACCTGGGAGTCATGAGCGCGATCGCCGACGAGGTGGCCGTGATGAAGAACGGGCAGATCGTCGAGCGCGCAGACCGCGAGACGCTGTTCCGCGACCCGCAGCACGAATACACCCGTACGCTGCTCGCGGCGCTGCCTGGATCGAAGCTCGAGATGGCGGATGCGGATCCCGCTCTGCTCGATCCGGTGCAGCCCGTGCCGTCGGATGCTGCCGTGAAGGATGCCGAAGAGGAGGCCGCAGATGAGTGAAGTCGCCGTCCTCGACGCGCAGGGCGTGGTCGTGCGCTATCCCGGAAGCCCGCCGGTGGTCGCCGTCGACGGCGTCTCGCTGACCGTCGCGCCCGGAGAGACCGTCGCGCTGGTCGGCGAGTCCGGCAGCGGCAAGTCGAGCCTGGCCCGCGCGGTCGTCGGCATCGAGAAGCTCGCCGGGGGAGAGGTGAACTTCCGCGGTGCGCCCGTGAAGCCGCTCGGCATCCGTCGACGCGACCTCGCGCTCACCGGCATCCAGATGGTGTTCCAAGATCCGTCGACGTCGCTCAACCCACGGCGCCGCGTCGGAGACCAGATCGCCGACGGCATCGCCACTGCCCGGGCACGCGGAGCCGAAGGATCGACCGTGCAGGAGTGGCTCGAGCGCGTCGGGCTGCCCACCGAGGTCGCGACGCGATTCCCGCACCAGTTCTCGGGCGGCCAGAAGCAGCGGCTCGCGATCGCACGGGCGCTCGCCGCACGGCCGTCGCTGCTCGTCGCCGATGAGCCGATCTCGGCTCTGGATGCATCGACCCAGACGAGCGTCGCCGGTCTCATGCGAGACCTCGTCGCCGAGTCCGGCGCCGGGATGCTGTTCATCTCGCACGATCTGGCCGTCGTGCGACGCATCGCCGACCGCACGTTCGTCATGTTCGCCGGGCGAGTGCTCGAAGCGGGCGCGACCGACCGCGTGTGGTCTGCACCGCAGCATCCGTACACTCAGGCGCTGCTCGCGGCGATCCCCGAGCCTGACGGAGCGGGCCGCATCCCGGTCGCACCGTCGACGAACGAGCGCACCGTCTGGTCGGAGATCGCCCCCGTCATCGACTGACGCGCGTCGTCTGTTCCCTCGCTCGGGCGCTCGCTCGGGAGGAGATCTGCCCCTCGGGAGGACGTTTCGGGCTTGAACCTCCTCCCGAAGGGCAGTTCTCCTCCCGAGGGACTTCCCGAGGGGCTGGCCGAGGTGCCCGAGGGGGTGGGCCGAGGGATGGCCCGGGGGCCCGAAAGGGATGACCCCAACGGATGCTGAGCCAGAACGAAGACTCCCGGAACGCACTGCGGGCCGAGGCGATCGCCCCGGCCCGCAGCATCCGCTCGTGGATCAGAGAGGTGCGACGATGTTCTGCTCGACGTCCCACTCGGTGATCTCGAGCGACGTCTCGATCATCTGGCCGGCGGCCTCGGTGCTGCCGGTAGTCGCCAGCACCACGTAGTCGTCGGTGACCTCGAACACCACGTCGACGGCGACGCCCTGCGCCTCGGACGTGCCACTCACGAGGTAGACGTCCTGGCCCAGGCGGCTGCCGGTTCCGGTGACGGTGAACTCACCGGTGAGCGCGCCCGCGGCCGTGGCCGGGTCGGTGCCGGCTGCCGTCGCGGCACCGCTGCTGAGCGCGGCGATGATCGGGTCGCTCGAGTTCGGGTCGGCGACCTGCCACTCGCTCGTCGACGTCTTGACCCATGCGTCGTCGCCGATCAGGATCAGCGATCCCATGGGCGTGATCGTCTCGACGGCATCCGTCTTGGGGTTGTACCGGGCGGTCGTGTCCATGCCCAGGATCGACGTCTTGGCCTGGTAGCCGGCCGTGTCGGTCATCGCCTCGGTGATGCAGGCGCCGAGCGCGGCGCCGTCGACGGTCGCGCCTTCGGTCAACTCGGGGCAGTCGGATTCGGGCGCGGTGGTCTCCTCCGCGGCTGCTGTGGGCTCTTCTTCGGCGGGCTTCTCGGCACCCGCGGTGCACCCGGTGAGCAATACGGTGGCGGTCAGGACGATGCCGACCCCCCACTTGTTTACGCGCATGGCGTTCCCCCTTCGGTCGTGTGCGCACCGATTGTCAGCGCGCACGCACTCCAGCATGCCAACTGCTCGGCGATACGCGTGGGGGCAGGCCGAAGGTTTCTCCGCTACACTGTCAAGGTTGTCTGTCATCAGGCGCCCACTCGGGCGGCTCGGCGGATGACGATCACACACCCTCCTGCTTCCGGGAACGTCCCGGAAGCCGTTCTAGTCCGAAGGAGGTGGGTAAGTGACGCACCAGTACGAACTCATGGTCATTCTGACCCCCGAGATCGACGAGCGCACGGTCGCCCCGACGCTCGACAAGTTCCTGAAGGTCATCACCAACGATGGTGGCTCGATTGACAAGGTCGACATTTGGGGCAAGCGCCGTCTGGCTTACGAGATCCAGAAGAAGAACGAGGGCATCTACGCCGTCGTCAACTTCACCGCTACCAGCGAGGCCACGCAGGAGCTCGACCGTCAGCTGAAGCTGAACGAGCAGATCATGCGCACCAAGGTCCTCCGTTCTGAGGAAGCTCAGGCGATGGTCGCGTTCGAAGCGAAGCGCACCGAAGAGAAGGCTGCTCGCAAGGCCGCCAAGGCTGCGAAGGCCTGAGTCCGATGGCCGGCGAAACAGTCATCACCGTGGTGGGCAACCTCACGGCCGACCCCGAGCTGCGCTACACGCAGAACGGACTGCCGGTGGCGAACTTCACCATCGCTTCGACGCCTCGGAACTTCGACCGCGCCGCCAACGAGTGGAAGGACGGCGAAGCGCTGTTCCTCCGCGCGTCGGTCTGGCGCGAGTTCGCCGAGCACGTGGCGGGTTCGCTGACCAAGGGCATGCGCGTCATGGCGCAGGGCCGTCTGCGTCAGCGCTCCTACCAGGACCGCGAGGGCAACCAGCGCACCGCTATCGAGCTGGAGGTCGACGAGATCGGCCCCTCGCTTCGGTACGCGACCGCGCAGGTCACCCGTGCGGCGTCGACCGGTGGCAGCGGTGGCGGTGGTGGCGGCGGACAGTCGCGCCCCGCACAGCAGCAGCAGGTGTCGGAAGAGCCGTGGTCAACGCCCGGCTCGTCGACGAGCGCAGATGCCTGGAGCACTCCGGGCAGCTTCGGCGACGACACCCCCTTCTGAAACAGGATCTCGGGATGCTTCGGCATCCGTCTCATCATTAAGGAAAAACAATGGCTGGAAAGTCTAGCGGCGACCGCCGCAAGCCGCGGAAGGGTGGCAAGCCCACCGCTCCCGCGAAGTCGATCCGGGTCGGAGTCATCGATTACAAGGATGTCTCCACCCTCCGCAAGTTCGTCTCGGAGCGTGGCAAGATCCGCGCCCGTCGTATCACCGGTGTTTCGGTGCAGGAGCAGCGTCTGATCGCCACCGCGATCAAGAACGCACGCGAAATGGCACTCCTGCCCTACGCTGGCGCAGGCCGGTAAGGGGTAACGAGATGGCAAAGCTGATTCTCACGAACGAGGTCGCCGGGCTTGGTAGCGCCGGTGACGTGGTCGAGGTCAAGAACGGGTTCGCCCGCAACTACCTCATCCCCAAGGGCTTCGCTACGGCGTGGACCCGCGGTGGCGAAAAGCAGGTCGCTTCGATCCAGGCTGCTCGTCAGGCTCGCGCGATCCACGACCGCGACGAGGCCGTGGCACTGAAGAACTCCCTCGAGACCACCAAGGTGCGCCTGGCCGTCAAGGCCGGCAACGAGGGTCGTCTCTTCGGTTCGGTCAAGACCGATCACATCGCGGATGCTGTCGCAGCCGCGGGTCTCGGCTCGATCGACAAGCGCAAGGTGCACATCCCGTCGGCGATCAAGTCGGTCGGTGAGCACGAGGCCACGGTTCGTCTGCACGACGACGTGACCGCAGTCATCACGCTGCAGGTCGTCGCCGCCAAGTAAGGCGCGACGCTCTCGAACGCCCTCTGTCCTTCGGGACAGGGGGCGTTCTGCGTTCGTGGCCGGTCGGTGTTTTCTGAGGGTTCGGTGATGTCGGCTAGCGGGTGAGACCGAGTTCGGCGGCGCGACGGGGATTCGCCGGCAGCGTCTGATCGACGTCGACGGACCGTGACCACCCCTCGTCCCTGAGGGGGATGCCGCGAGACACGAGAGTGCGCACGGCTTCGTCGATCCCGTCCACGAAATCTCCTCCGACGTGGGATCCGGCGACGAGCGAGACGATGACGCGGATGGACTGCGCGTCGACCGGCCCAATCCAGGTGACGGCGACGCCTCGGACAGACAGCGGACCGAGCCTGGTCGTGAGGCTGGAGAGCCCGCTTCCGCCGATGAGGACATCGCCGACGACCGAACCGCGTCTGTAGATTCGCTGGACTCCCGCCTCGGCACCGGGCGCCTCTGCGCGGAAGTGGGCAGCCTGCATCGCCCGATCGACCTCGCCCAGGGCGATATCGGCGGCATCAGCCGGGAGGCGAAACGTCCGTGCGCCGTTGACCGCCCACCGCAGGCGGCGCGGATCTTCTGTCACAGCGGCCACCGCGACACCTGCGATGCACGCTCCGGCTGACCGTAGTCGACCTGCATGACGACCTCCCGTCAGAGAGTCTAGGCGCGTCGTCCTCGGCCTCATCCGAAGCGTCTCCTGCGGGTTCCGGGCACGACGGATGCCCCGCGCTGGGGACGCGGGGCATCCGTGAACTGTGCGGCATCGCAGACGCGGGCAGGTCTGGGGAACCTGCTCAGGGCATCACGGACCCGCACACCGACGGTGTCGCATCTCCTCCCCCGAGGACGTCGACACCGCCGGGGTCTGCGGCTACGCCGTCATGGGGCGACGACGCAGCATTCTGGCCCCGAGGAGGAGCAGGAGTGCGGCGACGGCTGCGAAGCCGAACGTGGACGAGCCGCCGGTGGCGGCCAGCCCCTCTGCCGGAGCGGATGTCGTCACGGCTGCGCCGCCCGCGACAGCGGTCGCGGACGTCCCGGCGTCGGTGCCGGTTCCCGTAGTCGTGCCGGGAGTCGTGCCGGGATTGGCTCCGGGATCTGTCCCGGGGTCTGTGCCGGGGTCCGTCCCTGGGTCCGTGCCGGGGTCGGTTCCCGGGTCGGTTCCGGGGTCAGTTCCGGGGTCTGTGCCGGGGTCCGTCCCTGGGTCCGTTCCCGGGTCGGTTCCGGGGTCTGTTCCGGGATCGGCCGGGGGCGCCGCCACCGTGCTCTCGCCGATCACGGAGATGGCGTTGCCGCCGATCGTGATCGGTGCGGTCACGGGTGCGGTGACCTGAGTGCCGCCGAGGATTCCGTCGTCACCGGTGGTGGTGCTGCCGGTGGTCGGGGTTCCTGTGGTGGGTGCGGTGGTGCCGGTTCCGCCCGTCGTCTCGCTGTCTCCGACGATGGAGATCGCGTTGCCGCCGATCGTGACCGGTGCCGTGACGGGTGCAGTGACCTGGGTGCCGCTGACGACTCCGTCTTCGCCCGACGTCTCCGGACCGGTGCTGCTGCCTCCGGACGAGGGTGCGGTGCTGCCGGTGGCTCCGGCGCTCTCGCTGTCTCCGATGACGGAGATCGCATTGCCGCCGATCGTGACCGGTGCCGTCACGGGTGCGGTCACCTGGGTGCCGCTCGCGACTCCGTCTTCGCCTGATGTCGACGCTTCGGTCGACCCGGTTGCGCCACCGCTCGAGGAGGCCGGTGCTGCGGCATCCTGCTCGAGGGTTTCGCTGTCGCCGAGCACGGTGATCGCGTTGCCCGACACGGTGACCGGAGCGTCGACGTGCAGCGGGGCCTGGGTGCCCGACAGCAGACCGTCGTCGCCGTTCGTCGTGATCGCCGGCGCGGGCGCCGGGGGAGTCGGGGCCGGGGAAGCCGCAGCCGGCGCCGCCGACTCGCTCGAGGAGTCACCGAGCACGGTGATCGCGTTGCCGGTCACCGTGATGGGCACGACGACGTCCACGACGGCTTGAGTGCCGGATGCGGTGCCGGAGTCGCCGCTCGTGGTGGGTGCCGGTGCCGGAGCCGGTGCGGGCGCCGGAGCGGGTGCGGAAGCCGGTTCCGGAGCGGGCGCCGTGGCCTGCTGCGCGGAAGAATCTCCGAGCACGGAGACCGCGTTGTCGACGATCGTGACGGGAACCGAGATCGATGCATCCGCTTGGGTGCCCGAGAGCAGGCCGTCTTCTCCTGAGGTGTCTGCCGCGTTGGCGGCGGTTGCGCCGAGCAGGGTGATCCCGCCGGCGAGAAGCGTGCCCCACAGGGCCCGCTTGATGTATGTACGCATGATGTCCTTCTCCTGACTGGAACTGGGTGTGTCTGGATGGGTGCACGCGAAGAGCATGTGCGCGCGCAGCACGGCATCTGTCGTTCACGAGGAACGACCGGACAACCCGTCAGTCAGGAGAGACGTCGGTGTCGGCGACCAGAGACGTCGGCAAGACGTCGTCGGGTGCACCGGGGGTGCGCTCCACAGCACGGAACGCAGCAAGACCCGCGTCGCTGAGGCGCGCGGGGGAGAGTGAGGAGGATCCGCTCGATCCGGCGGATGACGAGGGCGCTGCGGGAGCACCGGCGGGCGGTGCGGACGGCGAGTTCCTGTCGTCGGATGCCGGCGCAGACATGCCCCGTGCAGCAGTGGACGCCGCCGGCTGAACGTCGGATGATGCCGGGTGGCCGGCGGGCTGAAGGCGCGTGACAGCCGCGGCGCTCACGCCCGACGAAGCATCGGCTGCTGCAGCGACTCCTGCAGCGTTGGAGTCGGGTGAGGCGGGGCTGGGAGCAGCGGAGCCGGGTTCAGTTGCCGGTGTGGCAGGCCAGAGGGGGGTGACCCCCGGGACGACCGGTGGCACCGTGTTCTCTACGACTCCGCCTACGATCGGTGCGACCCCGTCGACGACTCCGACGACCCCGTCCACGACCGTGGGCACTCCGACATGGTCGATCACGTCTCCGACGATCGGCAGCTCCGCGAGCACGTCGGTCACGGGGGTCACGATCTGCGCGACCGGGGATCCGTCGAGCACGTCGGTCACGGGAGTGACGGCTGACTGCGCGGTGTCGGTGACCACGTCGACGATCGGCGAAGTCGCCGGGCCGACGACCGGAACCTGTGCGATCGCCTCCGTGACGTGTTCGACGATCGGCGGAGCGACCTGCTGCACCGGCTCGACGACCTGCTCCACGACGTGCGTGACGACCGGCTCGACGACCTGGGTGACGGCCGGCGTCACGACCTGGGTGACGACGGGCGCAACCGGCTCCACGATCGGCGAGGTCGCTACCGTCACGGTGTCTTCGACGGTTGAGACCGTCTCGCTCACGACAGAGGAGACGCCGTCGAGCAACGAGTCGTTCGAGTTGTCGTCCGCGCTCGCAGACGACCCGCCCGTGAAGATCGTGATCGCCGCCCACGCGACCGCGCCCAGGCCACCCCAGAGGGCGACAGTCGGAAGGCCGCGCCGGGCTTCTTGAGCGTTCACGTCGACTTCCCTCCCCCGAGAGTGATCGTTCGTCGTCGACGCACACTGCGTCGATTGCCGGTGACGATACTCCCGGTATATCGCGATGTCTAGAGGGTTCCGCTCGAAAACGACGGCATCTGTCGCACATTTCGGAGGGTTGCGCAGTGTGACGCGCCCGGTTGAATCTCGGCTTGACTTTCCCCAGGTTCTGCACATCCCCCACCGGATTGGATCAACCTTCAATGCCCGGTTGAACCACGTTCTCATCCACAGGTTGGGGAAACTCTAAACCCCAGGCCAAGGCAAAAAATAGAACGACGTTTTGAGGTACTCCACCGAGTTATCCACATGCGTTCTGCACAGACTCTCCGGACTTGTTCGCACGCTTTCCACATAGTTATCCACAGGTCGTGTTGCGACCGAAAACCCCCGCTCGTAGCGTGGTGCAGCGACCCGATGTCGGAAGTGCCTGGTTTGCTGTGCGAACGGTCCTTCTCGAGCTGAATCGCATCGAGTGACCGACGCAGTCGGCCCCGAGCACACCGGAAGAAACGTCGCATCGAAGGGAGCAGTGTGTCGATCGCCGACATCTCAGAGGAGCGCCTCGGAGGCAAGCGTCCGCAAGAGCGCACACCCCCGCATGACACGCTCGCCGAACAGAGCGCGCTGGGCGGAATGCTCCTCTCGAAGGATGCTGTCGCCGATGTGATCGAGACGCTCAAGGGCGCCGATTTCTACATCCCCAAGCATGAGCTCATCTTCGAGGCGATCCTGTCGCTCTACTCGCACGGCGAGCCGACGGACGTCGTCGCCGTCACCGACGAGCTCATCAAGACGGGCGAGCTGAGTCGCGCCGGCGGTGCCGACTACCTGCACACCCTCACCTCGATCGTCCCCACCGCGGCGAACGCCGGCTACTACGCGGGCATCGTGTCGGAGCGGGCGATCCTGCGTCGTCTCGTCGATGCGGGCACCCGCATCGTGCAGCTCGGCTACGACGGCCAGGGCGACGCGACCGACATCGTCAACAACGCTCAGGCCGAGATCTACTCGATCACCGGCTCGGAGACCGCCGAAGACTACGTGCCGCTGCAGATCGCGGTCGATGCCGCGCTCGAGGAGATCGAGGCAGCCAGCGGCCGCGACGGGTCGATGACGGGCGTTCCGACGGGCTTCAAAGAGCTCGACGAGCTGACCAACGGCCTGCACGGCGGGCAGATGATCGTCGTCGCCGCGCGTCCTGCGATGGGTAAGTCCACGCTCGCGCTCGACTTCGCGCGCTCGGCATCCATCGGTCACAACATCCCCTCCGTCTTCTTCTCGCTCGAGATGGGCAAGAGCGAGATCGCGATGCGTCTGCTCAGCGCCGAGGGGCAGATCCCGCTGCAGAACATGCGTAAGGGAAACCTCGACCCTCGCGACTGGACGACGGTCGCCGCGACTCGCGGGCGCATCAACGACGCCCCGCTCTACATCGATGACAGCCCGAACATGACGCTGGTGGAGATCCGCGCGAAGTGCCGTCGACTCAAGCAGCGCGAGGGGCTGCGGATGGTCATCATCGACTACCTGCAGCTGATGACGTCGGGCAAGCGCGTCGAGTCGCGTCAGCAGGAGGTCTCGGAGTTCTCGCGAAGCCTCAAGCTCATCGCCAAGGAGCTGCAGGTTCCGGTCATCGCGCTGTCGCAACTGAACCGTGGTCCCGAGCAGCGCACCGACAAGAAGCCCGCGATCAGCGACCTGCGTGAGTCGGGCTCGATCGAGCAGGACGCCGACATGGTGATCCTGCTGCACCGCGACTCGGTCTACGACAAGGACGTTCGTCCGGGCGAGGCCGACCTCATCGTGGCCAAGCACCGTAACGGCCCCACGGCGACGATCACCGTGGCCTTCCAGGGTCACTACTCGCGCTTCATGGACATGGCGCCGGGCGGCGACTTCAACTGAGTCGGGCCCTGAATCCCGCGCTGGTCTGAGCCCACCTGTTCGTCGTACGATGCTGCTGTGGCGACCAACATTGACCCTCAAGAGATCGTGAAGCAAGTCACCAACCGACTGGCTGAGCGCTATCCCGAAGTCCAGCAGGAGCACATCTCGTCGCTCGCCGTCGAGGAACTCGGGAAGATCTCGAACAGCAGAGTCACCGACTATCTGACCGTGCTCACCGAGCGCGCTGTCCGTAGCCGCCTCGCGAAGTAATCCGACGAGACACCTCGTAGCGGACAGACTCGTGAGCCATCGCCCCCGGCAGTGATCGTCGCGTTTCGCGAACCCGGGATGCAGCAGGAGTAGCCTTCGATCGTGGCCAAAGTCTTCGATTCCATCGACGAGAACCTGACGCAGTGGATCGAGAAGCAGCCCCTGTGGTTCGTGGCGACAGCGCCCCTGGGGGCGGAGGGGCACGTGAACATGTCGCCCCGCGGCCACGACTCGTTCTCAGTTCTCGACGCGCATCGGGTCGGCTGGGTCGATTACACCGGCAGCGGCATCGAGACGATCGCGCACATCCGAGAGAACGGACGCGTGTGTCTCATGTTCAACTCGTTCGACAGTCGCCCCCGCATCGTTCGGCTGCATGGTCGGGGCGAAGTCTTCCTTCCCGGACAGCCTGGCTTCGACGAGGTCGCGTCGCGGCATCCGGCGCACCCGAGCACCCGGGCCGTCATCACCGTGAACGTCACGCGCGTCAGCGATTCATGCGGGTGGGGAGTGCCGGTCATGGAGGTGAAGGGCGAGCGCGACCTGCTGCGCCTTCAGGCCGAGAAGAAGGGGGAGGACGGCATGGCCGAGTATCGCGCTTCTCGCAACGCGGTGAGTATCGACGGACTGCCGGGGTTCCCCACCGAGCTCTGACCGGCGCCTGCGGTGCGCCGGTCGCACCCCGCTTCGAGCTCAGCGCGTGAGCAGGGTCACCCGGATCTTGTCGGCGACGGCCTCGCGCAGCGGGCGCACCGCTTCGGCATCCCACGACTCGGGGTTCGGGAACGACCACTCCAGCACCTCGCCGCTGGGGGTGGAGGGCAGGGTGAGCCCTGGCTTCATCAGCACCACGACATCGGCCGTATCGAGGTCGTCGCTCGTGACCGCTCGGGGCACCCGGTCGGTGATGTCCATGCCGAGTTCAGCGACTGTGGCGGCCACTGCCGGGTTCACCTCGTCGGCGGGCGAGAGACCTGCGGAGGTCGCGACGAAGCGATCACCGGCCAGGTGCTGCAGCAGAGCGGCGCCGAGCTGAGAGCGGCCGGCGTTGTGCTGGCAGATGAACAGAACGGTCGGGGCGGTGTCGGTCACAGGTTCTCTTTCTGGTGGGGTTCAGCTCGCGGCAAGACGGGGCGCGAGCTGGATGATCCGGCGCTCCAGCTCGTCGTAAGCGGTGTCGAAGGCGTCGACGGAGCCGACGCGAACCGGGTCGGGGATCGACCAGTGCAGGTGACCCGAGACGCCGAGCTCTTCGTGGGCGTTGTCGCACACGGTCACCACGAAGTCGGAGTCGGTCAGCACGGCATCCAGAGCGCGGGGCGACTCATCGGGCAGATCGAGGGAGTGCCGATCTGCCGCCGCCACTGCGCCAGGATCGATCCGCTCGGCGGGGTGCGTTCCCCCAGAGGATGCGGGGATGCTGCTGTGGGTCGACCACAACGCGGCAGCCAACTGGGATCGGGCCGAGTTCGCGGTGCAGACGAACACGACGCGGCTTGCCTGCTCGACCCGCCCCGGTGTGAGTCCGTGCAGTGCGGTGTCGGTCAGGTGGACATAGCTGCGCCGCTTGTCGGCCTCCGACCGCGAACGCGCCACGATCCCGACGGCTTCGAGCGCGTTCAGGTGATGCGTGATGAGGTTCGCCGGAAGCCCGAGCGCCACCCGAATCTCGGTCGGAGACAGGTCGCCCAGCGTCAGCAGGTCGACGATCCGCAGGCGGGACGCATCGCCCAGCGCCGCGTGCTTCGCTGCACGGGATTCGACATCGGTGATTCGTTCAATGTTCATTGTCTCAATCTTGACTGAACTACCCCGCTCGGGTCAAGATGGATCGACATGAACATCTCCCCTCCGTCTCGCATCGAGACCCTGCGACCGTCTCTGCCTCGTCGCGCCGCCGCCGAGTTCGTCGGCTCGGGTCTGCTCGTCACCATCGTCGTGGGCTCGGGAATCGCCGCCCAGCGACTGTCTCCCGAAGACGTCGGGCTGCAGCTGCTCGAGAACAGCCTGACCACGGCGCTCGGCCTGTCGGTGCTGATCCTGATGCTCGGCCCCATCTCGGGCGCGCACTTCAACCCGGTGGTCTCGATCGCCGACTGGCTGATCGGGCGCCGTGAGGGCACAGGGCTGCCGCTGCGCGACCTGCCGACCTACGTGTTCGCGCAGATCTTCGGCGGCATCGCAGGAACCCTCCTGGCCGGGGTGATGTTCGACACAGCACCCGCGTTCTCGTCCCATGAGCGCGCGACCGGCGGCCACCTTGTCGGCGAGGTCGTCGCCACCGCCGGGTTGGTGCTGCTGATCTTCGCACTCGCCCGCACAGGCAAGGCGTCGGCCACGGCTGTCGCGGTCGGCGCCTACATCGGCGCGGCGTACTGGTTCACCAGCTCGACGTCTTTCGCGAATCCGGCGGTGACCGTCGCGCGCATGTTCACCGACACGTTCGCCGGCATCGCGCCCGGCTCGGTGGTTCCGTTCATCGCCGCGCAGGTCGTCGGGGCCGCTCTCGGCCTCGCGCTGCTTCTCGTCTTCTACCCGACAGCCGCCCGCACCGCGAGCGGCGTCGTGGTCCCTCAGCAACTCGAGACCCAGCCCTGAAAGGCACCCATCCATGCACCTCGTAGCGATCGGCGGAAGCGACGCCGGAATCTCCACCGCACTGCGGGCCCGCGAACTCGACCCCTCGGTCGACGTCACCGTGGTCGTGGCCGATGCCTACCCGAACTTCTCGATCTGCGGCATCCCGTACTACTTCTCACGCGAGGTGCAGCCGTGGCAGTCCCTCGCACACCGCACGCACGCCGATCTCGAAGCCACCGGCATGACGCTGAGCCTGAACACCCTCGCCACGGCCATCGACGTGCAAGGGCAGCGGCTCACCGTCCGTGACCAGGACGGCACCGAGTCGAGCATCGCCTACGACGAGCTCATGGTCGGCACGGGGGCGTCTCCGTCGACGGCAGGCATCGCGGGTCTCGACAGGCTCGGCCCCGACGACGGCGTGCACCTGCTGCACTCCATGGGAGACACCTTCGCGCTCGAGCGCTACCTCGACGAGCATCAGCCCGAGACGGCGATCATCGTCGGTGCCGGGTATGTCGGACTCGAGATGGCCGAAGCGCTCACGGTTCGGGGCCTGCGGGTCACCCAGCTGCAGCGCGGGCCCGAGGTGCTCTCGACTCTCGACCCCGAGCTCGGCGCGCTGGTGCACGACGAGCTCACCCGACACGGCGTCGACGTGCTCACGAACACCCGCGTCGCGGAGGTCTCGCGCGAGGCCGGGCGGCTCACGGTGTCGGGATCGCGCGATGGCGAACCGTTCTCGCGCGGTGCAGACCTGGTGCTCGTCGTCGTCGGCGTGCGCCCCAACACCGGACTTCTCACCTCGGCAGGTGCCGCGACGGGCGAGGGTGGTGCCGTCGTCGTCGACGCCCGGATGCGCACGGGCCTGCCGCACGTCTGGGCCGCAGGCGACGGCGTGGTCACCCACCACCGTCTGCTCGGCCTCACGTATCTGCCGCTCGGCACGACCGCCCACAAGCAGGGACGCGTCGCCGGAGAGAACGCGATCGGCGGCGATGTGCACTTCGCCGGAAGCCTCGGCACGCAGGTCGTCAAGGTGTTCGATGTCGTAGCGGCTCGCACGGGCCTGCGAGACCACGAGGCGATCGCCGCGGGGTTCGCGCCGCACAGCCACACCGCGATCGCGGACGACCACAAGCGCTATTACCCCGGAGCCACTCCCATCAGCATCCGTGTCACGGGCGACACCCTCGACGGGCGCCTCCTGGGTGCTCAGCTCGTCGGAACGCGCGGCGCCGAGATCTCGAAGCGCGTCGACACGTATGCCACGGCGCTGCACCACGCCATGACCGTGGCCGAGATGAGCGACCTCGACCTGTCGTACACGCCCCCGCTCGGCTCGCCGTGGGATGCCGTGCAGGTTGCGACCCAGGCCTGGGAGCGAGAGGCGCGTTCGCTGTCGCAGCGTCTCGTCTGACACGCGCGCGCCGGTCGGCAGGGATCGTCGGCTGATCCGGGGGAGGACGGGACGCCCCCACCACGGGGGAGGCGGCAGAAAGGGCGCCCCATCCGATGCCGTCAATGGGCGGCACCCCAGCTGTCGCGTTACAGCGCGACAGAACTGTGTGGCAAGCGTGACACCAGCTGCCTCGCCGCACAAGCCCTATTGTCGACCGGTATGCCGCAGGGCCCCGGTCCGCGCAGTACCCCGATCAGGTCAGCGCTTCGGCGTGACGACGGAGCCCCCTGCGGTTCGAGACGTCGAGCTTGCGCATGATCCGGTGCATGTGGCTCTCGACCGTGCGCACGCTGAGCACGAGTCGGGAGGCGATCTCTGCGTTCGAGAGTCCGCTCGCGGCGAGGCGCCCCACCTCCTTCTCGCGGTCGGTGAGGGTGACCGCTGTCGCACCGAACCGCGCGAGGTCGTAGTGCCTCCCGGCATGACGCGCGCGGATCTGCTCTTCCCGCTCGACCGCGCGCTGCTGCCCCGACTCGTCTCCGTTCTCGGCGAACCAGGCCCGCGCGAAGCGGCAGGCCGAGAGTGCGGTGCCGGTGAGCCCCCGCACGTCCAGCTCGTCCGCGACGGTGAGCATCGCCAGAGGATCCCCCTGCACCAGTGCGCTCACGAACGAGGCCTGAGCCGCCAACCCCGCCGCCTCGGGTAGGTCCTTCGCATGTGCCATGGCGACGGCCAGCCGGGTCGGCGTCGGGTCGAGCTCGACTGCGGAGAGGAGTGCGGTGAGCCCGGCCATACGGGCTCCGCGGTTCCAGAGTGCTTCGCCGGAGCGGGCGAGCAGCTCGGCGGCCTTCTCCGTGTTCCCGTCGAAGGCGAGCAACTGCACCTGCGGCCATGCCTTGCTCTGACCCGGAAGCGGGCCGTCTTCGGCTCCGAGCTGTTCCAGGTCGGCGGCGAGCCGCTCGCCGGTCGTCACCTGTCCTCGCCGGATCGCGACCACTGCGGCGACCGCGAGCAGCGAGAGCTGCACTCCTGGTGGCAGGGGTGAGGGCTCGCCCGCCGAGAAGATGACTTCGAGCAGATCATCGACGGCGGCGTGATCGCCCGCTGCCAGATGACACAGCGCTGCGGCGGTGCCGAACGCTCGCACAGCGTCGATGTCGAGATAGCCGTGCGCTTCGTCGAATCCGCGCTGCAGCACGTCGAGCGCGGCGCTCGGGTCGCCCTGTCCGAAGAGCGCCATGCCGAGCAGCACGCGGGGGTTGTGCCGCTGCTCCTCGGTCTCGAGAGCCTCGATGAGGCCGAAGACCCGCAGCGCATCGGTGAAACGACCGAGGCTGACGAGCACGCTCATCTGGGTCTCGAGCATCATCAGCTTGACCGTCACAGGCAGCTCGTCGGACACCTCGAGGCGGTTGCCGAAGTCTGCGGGCACCGTGTCGAGATTCGCGAGAAGCTGCACCTCGGCGGCTCTCAGCATCCCGGCATGCACCCCCACTGTCTGGGATTCATCCTGCAGCTGTGCGACCGCCCGCTGCAGGTCGTCGTCGACGTAGGCGGTCCACTCGGCCTTGAGCACGGCGAACTCGGCACGGCTGGCGTCGTCCCCTGTGCGGGCGGCAGGAGACGAGAGGACGTCGGCGATCACGTCTCGCACCTTCGCCGTGTGCGTGTGCATGAGGGCGCGGATGTAACGCACGGCACTGGCGGCGGTCGGGTTCGCCTCCCACTCGGCGGCCGTGACGATACGGCGTGCGCGGGCACGCTCCTGCAGCAGCCGGACGAAAAGGGCATCCTGACCACCCGACGCTGTCGGGGACGACTGCTGGTCGGTGAGCACGGACCACACCGACTCCGGTGTGCTCAGCTGTCGCACGATCTGGCTCGTCAGTCGCGTGCGGCGCGCTGTGAGTGGCTCGTGCCGGAAGAACTCGACCAGCAGCGGCGGCATGACGGCCACGAGTTGGCGGTCGCCGCTGGGGATGAACGTGATCATCCGGCGCTCCTCCAGCAGCTCAAGGGTGCCCCAGTCGACGAGCTGGCTCGCCGTGTCGATATCGGCCACCCCCACGATCGCGATGATCTCGAGCGCGTCACGCGTCACGTCGTCGAGGCTCTCGAGGTGCGCCTCCAGCACCGCTCGCAGACCGCTGCTCCACAGATCGCGGGTCGCGGTCCACTCGCCGCCGCGCAGCACGAGACGCTTTTCACGCACGGTCGCGTCGACAAGGCTCAGGGCGAGGCCGATGTTTCCCCCCGACTTCGCGAACACCCGGCTCATCGTGCTCGCCTCGATCGGGTGCGACAGGTACTTCTCGAGAGCCGTCTCGAGCTCTTCGAAGCGCAACGGGGTCATGTCGATCACATACGACGGCTCGAGAGTCGACGCGGGCAGGCCGCTCGGAGTGTGTCTGGCTCGAAGACCCTGCAGACGAGAGAGCACGATCGGCACCCCGTACTCGCGTCGCACCGACTCCGCGACGCCCCACGACGACTCGTCGAGGTCATCCCAGTCATCGAGGAACAGCACCGAGCGAGAGGCACGGAGCGCCTGACGCAGCGAGTCGGCGGTCTCATGAAGATTCGGCCCCGGCCGTTGACCATTGGTCGCGCCGATGCCGGCGAGATGCAGCGCGGCGAGGGGATGCTGGCGCAGCGACGCGATCCCGCGCACAGAGACGACCGTCCACTCGTCCTGCTCGACGCGAGTGCGCAACGCCTGGAGGAACGCGCTGCGACCCGAGCCGCGGCTGCCGACGACATCGATGCTGACGCCCGCCTGAATGAGGTCCACCGCTGCGGCGAGACTCTCTTCGCGACCTACGACCATGAGATCCCGCTTCCTCACGCGCTGTTCCTACGCAAAAGTACACTCCAGGACCCGGCAGGGATAGACGCGATGCGGCCAGCCGACGCGGCCGCCCTTCCACGCGAGCCTTCCGCACGAGCGTGCGGATCTTCGCCTGAGTGGCGTGCGGTACGAGGGCTGAGCGCCGAGGTTGCGTAGCGATGGAGGATCTGCGGCGTCATGGGGGGCATCGGGCAGTACCGCGAAAGGGACTACTGAGTGCCGTGACCTCGGGTTCCGCAGGGTCGCGCGATCCTTCTACGCAACGGTGACGGGTGGCCACTGAGATCCGCCCCGACCACTGCTGAAGCCCTGAGGAATCACATTCGACTTCTCACGGCGCACTGCACTCTAGCTATGACCGCCAGTGCTGTACCCGCGCACCGCGGTCTCCCACCGACTGATAGCGACGTGCGCCGCGCGGATGACATGGAGACGACAACAGTGAGCGAGAGCCCTCGATTACCAGGCCGTCGAACGCTGCGGCGGCGGCGTCGCGCAGCGCGCCGCGTGCGTCTTGTCACTGCGGTGACGGCAACCCTCGCCCTGATCACGGGCGCCCTCGTGGTGGCGGCTCCGGCGATGTCGGCACCGAGCCACGAGTTCGAGATCACCAGCATCGCGTTCTCCGGGATCGATCAGACGCCCGGCGACGGTGTGTGCAAGACCGCGGAGGGAACATGCACGCTTCGCGCGGCGCTCGAGGAATCGAACGCGCTGAACGGCGCCCCCGGTGATGTCGTCATCACTGTGCAGGCGGGCCTCAGCGGAATCATCCGACCGATCCTGACGCGTTCTGCCGCCAACTGGATGCAGACGAGTTCCGTGTCGACGTGGGACCAAGGCGCGCTCTACCGCATCACAGCGCCGGTGACGATCGACCTAGACAACCGGGTCGCGATCATCCCCAGTTCGGAACCCATCGAGGCGGCGGCCTTCGAAGTAGCCGGCCAGGATGTCGTGCTGAAGAACTTCAGCAACATCCTCTCCAGCGGCACCTCCATCGTGATGGGCGAGCAGGCCAAGCGTGTCAGCCTCACGGGTGGCTCGACCGTGACCAAGGAGAACTACTTCCCTGAGCGCTTCATCGTCTACCGCCAGGGTGCCAGCGACATCTCGGTGAGCGACTATGAACTTCAGGGGTTCTACCACGAGGGCCCGCAGACCTCGGGGCTGTTCGTGTTCAACGCCACGACCGCGACACCGATCAAGAACATCTCGATCTCGCGCGTCAAGGTCGACTACACCTCCGGCGGCGTCTGCAATGCCGCCGACGGCTCGGGCTGCCGCACCAATCTGACCACCTTCTCGCCACGCGACCCGAACGTCGTGCTCGACGGATTCTCGTTCACCGATTCGACCGTGAAGAACCTCAACGGGGCGACGGCCTTCAAGTTCTCGAGCAACAGCACGACGGGTGTGAAGCTGTCGAACCTGGACATCTCGGGCAACCAGTTCCTCAACTCCGTCGGAGACGGCACGGGCGACGAGTACGCGTTCATCACCCTGCCGCCGGGCAACCTCAGTGGGGAGAACCGGATCTCACGCAACGACTTCGTGCGCGCGACGTCGGGGCAGACCATCGCGATCCGCTGGGACGGTCTGACCCGCAGCGGCACGGAGCCGAGCGGGCTCAGCATCACCGACAACTACTTCGACGGCTATGTCTCGAGCATCCGTCTTTCGCGCAGCGGCCTGACAACGGTCTCGGGCAACACCTTCGGCATCCGTTCGGGTTCGCAGATCAGACCGGCCACCGCCGAGGAGACCGCTGACGGAGTCGCTCTCCTCGTCGACAACAGCGGTGCGGCCTCGAATCTGGCGGTGTCGACCTGGCACCCGACGTCGAACGCCTCGGTCGTGGCTGCTCCGTCGAGCACCGCGCTGGTCGCAACGCCTCGTGCCGCGTATGCCGGTGGATCGTGCGCTGCGGAGGTCACCGTGCAGAAGCCGGTGACCGGGCAGAGCATCCCCAGCGGACCCGTGTCACTCGATCTCTACTGGACAGCCGACCGCACCGCCGAGATCTATCTCGGGCGTGTGACCGGAGTCGCCGACGCGACGGCATCCGTCGCCTTCTCGTTGCCGGTCGGACCCCAGACGCTCGCCGGCGCGACCGTGCCGACGTCTGCGCAGGCCGTGAACGCCACGACTGGCGACGTCTCGGGGTTCGTGCGCGTGCAGACGCACGTCGAGACCGCACCGCAGCTCACGTCTTCGCAGTTCAGTCGCACGGTGGCGGTGGCCGGCAACTGTCGCCCGACCCTCACGCTGGATCAGGCCGGCGGTCAGAACGACCCCACGATGAGTCGCGACCTGCACTACACGCTGAAGTCGTCGCTGCCCCTGGACCCGTCGACCGTCACCGGCGACGATGTGCAGCTGACCGCTGTGGCGACCGGAGACACCCTCGATGCGGCGCGGATCAACCCGCGAGTCGTGTCCGTGACGCCGATCGCAGGAAAGAACGGACTCGAGTTCGACGTGGTCGCGCGAGTCGATGACTCGGCGACCGTGTCGGCAGACGTCGCAGTGGGCCGCGTGACCTCGACCTCCGGGCTGACGAACACGGCTCCCGCCAGTTCCGTCGATGCCGGCATCACGTTCGTCAATCCGCTGCAGGTGACCTCTTCACGGTTCACCCTCGTCACGGGAGACGAGAAGGGCAAGTCCTACGCGATGATGCTGCGAGCCGGCGCTCCCGTGCCGACATCGCCGTTGACCTTCTCCTCGAAGATCGACGCCGCGGGCGTCGAACATGGAGTCGGTCTCTCGACCTCCGCTCCGGTCATCGCCCCCGGCGCGCGCTCGACGGAGTCGATCGTGCTGCAGGCGGCCGACGGAGATGTCGCGGCGAACACCGAGGCGACCATCGCAGCGACCGTCGCCTCGGAGGACTCCAACTACGACGGGCTGGTCGTGCCGTCGGTGAGTGCGTTCCTCTTCGCCACCGACCCGACCATCGAGATCGAGAAGCGGGCCTACGCCGACGTGGCTGACACCTCGACTCCCGAGACGATCGAGCAGACCGGCACGCCCGCGCTCACCGGCGCGCGCCTCGTCGACGGGCAGGCCGTGTGCTTCGTATACACGGTCACGAACCGTTCGGCGGACGACTGGACCACGAGCCTGCACGACGTCCTCGTCACGGACTCGGACCTGCGCCTCGGCGCACAGGGAGTGATCGGCTCGATCTCGCAGCTCGCCGTCGGCGAGAGCGCGAAGGCCGCCGGGTGCAGAGCGATCGTCTCGAACGGCACCGCCGACGGGTGGGGTCGATGACCGCCGTCGAGCCCCGGCCCCGCGGCCGCAGGCTGCCCGTGGTCGTGAGCATGATCGCCGTCGCCGCACTGACTGTCGCGGCGATCGGTGCAGGCACCTACGCGCTGTGGTCGTCGGAAGACACGTTCGCAGGCTCGCTGTGGCGGGCCGGAGACCTCTCGATGACCACCGAGGATGCATCGTGGCGGCAGGTCACCCCGGGGGTGACCGAACCGCGCTCGGGCGATCTGGCCGCCACGCCCGAGGACTTCTTCACGATGCCCGGCGACGTGATCGAGATCACCCAGTCGCTGGACACCTACCTGCGTGGCGAGAACCTGACCGCAGCGCTGAGCGTGGAGTTCGCCTCCCCGGGTGCCGTGCGGGCGCAGGAGGAGGCGGGTGACATCTCGGTGACGATGCGCGTGGAGGATGCCGACGGCAACACCGTCGCGACCGGCTCCGCCGACGGAGTGCCGCTGGCCGTGCCCGGTCTCGTGGGGTCGTCGCAGGGAGAGAGCGATCAGTGGTCGGTGATCGTGACCGTCGAGGTGCGCGGCGAGTACACCTGGACCGGCGGCGACGTTCGCTCCGCCACCGGCATCTGGGCCGCGGGCGACCTGATCGTCCGGCTCGACCAGGCACGCGGAAGCGTAGTCCGAGCGTGAGACGGCGCACTGTGATGTCGCTCACCGCCGCGGTCGCCGGCGTCATGACCTTCGGCGTGGTCTCGGCAGCGAACGCACTGTGGACCGCGAACGACGCGGTCGTGGTGCCCGAGCTTCGCACGGGGGCGCTGACCTTCGGAGCAGCCGCCGAATCGCAGCGCGTGCTGTCGGCCTCAGGCGAGCCGGTCGAGATCACTCTGCCCGGCACCGAGATCGCCAGCGTGCTCGATCAGGGCGGCCTGAGAACAGAGCCGGTGATCTGGCGCTTCCAGGTGACCGGGGCCGCTCTCGGCATCGCCGGACTCGACTACGACATCAGCCTCGGGAATCAGGTCTGGCGCGACGGTCGCTCGGCCGAGCTCGCCGAGGGCGTCGCCCAGGACGGCACACTGCTGGCGGACTCGACGGTTCGGATCTACCCGGCCGGCCTCGGCGACGACTGTTCGGTGATTCCTGACCCACCTGCCGGCGTCGACGAAGAAGCCGCCGTCAACGTGCATCTGCTCGATGCGTCCGATCGGACGCTGCAAGAGCCTGCCGCCAACTCCACGGGCGCCACGGTCAGCCAGACCTGGTGCGTCGCGATGCTCTGGAACCACCGAGCCGACGGCCTGTACGTCTCGGAGGCGAGTGCCCAGGGGATCGCCGTCGACGGCAGCGAGAACCGGGACTTCGACGCCTGGGATGCCGCGGTCGCCTTCCCCGCCTCGCTGGACGCCATCGGCGTCTACGACCACGTGGCGTGGGCGGAGGGAACCGGCGACGACGGCACCCTGTCGCGCGACGAGGCGTCGTGGAGCGGGACGGTGCACCCGGACCCGGCGGGCGAACCCGACCTCGTGATCCGCATCGACCCCCGTGTCACGAACGCGAACCCCGCTGCCGCACCTGGCGATCACGTCACGCGCTAGCCCCGAACCAGAACACACCAACCATGAGAAGGAAGAAGAACATGACCACCGAAAACCCTCAGATCATCGTCGTGACCGAAGAGAAGAAGAAGCGCCGCGGCGCGCTGCTGCTCGTCGCCGGCGGAGCCGCCGCCCTGCTTGCGGGCGGTTCGACCTTCGCCCTGTGGAGCGCGACCGACGGATTCGGCGGAGGACAGATCACCGCCGGTGACCTCGACGTCGTGCAGACCGCCGACACGACCTTCTGGGACGTCTCGGCAGACCGCGACGACGCCGCCGCCGCCGTCATCGGTACGGACGGCTCGCAGCCGGGCCACGCGCTGGCTCCCGCGGATGCGTCGACCTGGCGCATCGTGCCCGGCGACAAGGTCGCTGCCTCGTTCTCGGCTGACGTGACGCTGGAGGGAGACAACCTCGTCGGTCGCCTCTCGCTCGACGGCCTCACGGCGAACCAGTACGACATCAGCGGCATGACCTACACGTACGAGGTCTACCAGGACGGAACGCTCGTGCAGCCCGAGACCGCGTTGCCCGTCACGGCGGATGCCACGCTGCTGTACCTCTCGGCGCCGCAGTCGGGTCAGAGCGCTGGCCTCGAGGACGCGAACGGCACCACCGTGCTCGCGATGGCCGAGACCACGGAGGACGTGACTGTCGTCGTCTACGGCGCCTTCTCGTCGGCGGTCACCGACCGCACCGACGTCACGCTGACCGACACCCTGTCAGGGCTGAACCTCACGCTCGAGCAGGTTCGCGACACCGGCGAGCAGTTTTAAGGCCCACGGTCGGGAGGCGCCCCGCGACAGGGGCGCCTCGGTCGTCCCACACGAACCACGAAGAGAGACGCACGCATGCGCACCACCGGCAGGATTTCGCAGAGCTGGTACGAGTCACCCTGGCGCATCGCCGGACGGGCCGTATCGATCGCGCTCGTCGTGACCGTGCTCGCGCTCGTCGCCGCGCTTCTCGTGGTCCCGCGCATAGCCGGCGGCACCTCGCTCACGGTGCTCACCGGTTCGATGGAACCGACGCTCGCACCCGGTGACGTGGCGGCAGTGCGAGGGGTCGCGCCCGATCAGGTGTGCGCCGAGATCGGGGTCGGCGACATCGTGACCTATCTGCCGGAGCCGGGCGACCCGGCTCTCATCACCCACCGCGTCGTGGGCAAGACCGTCGGCACGTTCGACGACGGCACGCACTGCAGGCTCATCACCCAGGGAGACGCGAACTCGGCCGCAGACGCGCCCGTGTCGCCCGAGCAGGTTCGCGGAGCGATGCTCTACAGCCTCCCCGCGCTCGGATGGGTGCGCCAGTGGGCCACCGACAACATCGTGGTGCTCGGCGTCGCACTGGTCGTCGGTCTTCTCGGCTACGGCGCCTGGAGCACCTTCCGGCGGCCTCGCACCCGCGTGATCATGACGTCCGGATCCGGATCCGGCTCCGTCGGTCCGGCTTCGGCTTCGGCACCGGCGTCTGCCGCACCGGCATCCGTCGCCGATGCATCCCTTGCCGATGCCCTCCGGATCCGTGAGCTCGATCTCAGAGAGCGCGAACTCGCGGTCCGCGAAGAGGTGCTCCACCTCGCGCGGCTCAGACTCCTCCCGTTCGACGAGGACTCGTTCCGCGAGATCCTGTCGAACGCGTCGAATCCCGAGAGAAGCCGGTGATGAATCAGGTGGACGGCGTCCTGGCGGACATTCGACGACGCACCCGGCGGGCGACGCTCATCGCCTGGATCCTCGCCCTCGTGCTCCTGCTCACGCTGGCGGGGGCTCTCTCAGCTGCGGGTGTCCTGCCTTCGATGTCGGCCGATCCGACGAGAGACATCGCGTCGACCGGTGAACCCGCCGACAGGGCGATTGCACCGGCATCCGACGCCGATTCGCCGTCGTGGGATGCAGTCTCCGAGGCCGCCTGGGACGGCCCGGCGACCCACCTGGACTGGTCTGGCCGCGGCTATTCGACGGCGGAGTCGTCGTTCGTCGGTCAGCGCATCGCCGCGCCGGGGGATCGCTCTCTGCGCACCCTGATGCTGACGAACGGCGGCCCTGCGCACGCCGGTCTCGCCGTGTCGCTGCTTCTGGATGAGGGGATCCCCGACGGCGCTCGCAACCTCGGCCTCGCCGACGAGATCGAGCTGTTCTGGAACGTCGACGGTGTCGAGGGGCGGCAGCCCTTCTCGGCGCTCATGGAACGGTCGGCCGGCGTGGTGGAGATCGCAGAGGTTCAGGTCGCCGAGGGTGAGACGGTGGCCGTGCAGATCGGGTTCGAGCTTCCCGCCGCGACCACACTGCAGCGCAACGAGGAACATGCGTCGACCGAGCTCGCGTTCGACGTCGTCGCGACGATGTCGGGCGATGTCGACGAGCAGCCGGATCGGCTGGCGACGACGGGTGCAGGGCCGCTCTTCCTCTTCGGGATCGCCGCGGCGCTGCTGCTGCTCATGGGGCTTCTCCTCGTCGCCGGTCGTCGGCGGCGGTGCGACGACTGCTCGAAGACCATCGGTCGGGACGAATCCTGGGTGGACCTGACAGCACACGGCCTCGGCCGACAACGCGTGTGCCCGGACTGCGCCCTGCGCGGCACTACTGCGGCGGGCGCTGCGCACTACTGAGAGATCGGGCGTCGGCACCGAAGACCGTCGTTCCCGGCTCGGAATCCGCCCCCTTCTCCGCATGCGGGCGTGCGGTGCGCGAGATGGTTGAACAGTTCGATCACCCAGTCGGATCACCGCGGATCATCCGCGCGAACGCCGCCACAGAGTCGCATTCCTCCCCGATCGCGACTTCTCCCTCCCCGGATAGTGGCGGCGTTCATCCGTTCGCTCACAGCTCGACGGCTCGACGGCTCGACGGCTCGACGGCTAGAGCGTGATGTCGGATGCGGAGGCGAGCGGCCGCCACTCCGTCGATCGGGCGCTGCGCTGGGCGAGCACGTCGGCGTCGAGCAACGGCCCCACGTCGAGCCCCGTGACTCGAGCGATCTCCGCGACCGGAACCTGGAACGTGCGGAAGGCGCCCAGCGGCGGCGCGGCGAGCAGGCCGTCGGGGGTGGCGACGAGCTCGGACTGGTCGAGCACGAAACCGGCGGCTGACAGGCCGTCCGGCCCCTCCCAGGCTGCGATCTTCCAGAACCGGAGCGGGATGCGGATGCCGCGATACGGCGGGTCGTCGTCGCCCAGCACGGGAGCCGTGAACACCGAGACGCGCTGATCGGTCGCCTCGGCATACTCGATCACATGGTCTTCGAGACCGAGCCAGAGCTCCTTCGACTGGTTGAATCCTGCCGCCTGCGGGGCGGCGTTCGGATAGAAGAACGTGGCCTCGGTGGCATCCCTCGCCTCATCGACATCGCCCCACCCCGGGTCACGCCGCCGCACGAGATGGCCGCGGTCGAGGTCGTTGCGCGCGTAGACATCGGGACCCGTCTGCAGCTCGTCGTCGATGCGAGGGTCGAGACGCCACTCGCCGGTGCGCGGCAGTTCGCGCAGCAGTGCTCCGTCGATGTTCACGCCCGTCACGGCGGCCAGCCGACGGTCGCCATCGAGCAGCACCGTGAAGCGCGGGTAGGTCAGATGCGTCGCATCCTGCGCCGGCCGGGGCAGGGCGACCCGCGTCGGAAGGAAGTCGAGGTCGTATCCGTCTGCCATGCCCCCATGATGCCCGCCCCCTCCGACATCGCCCAGGGGTGCCGAACATGGGAACGCCCCCACCCGATCGTCTCGGGAGGGGGCGTCCGCCATCAGCGGGTCACGGGGTGGGCATGCCGCCGTTCACGTTGAGCGTCTCGCCGGCGACGTAGCTCGACTCGGCCGACGCGAGGAAGACATAGGCGGGTGCCAGCTCGGCCGGCTGTCCCATGCGGCCGAGAGGCGTGTCCTCACCGAACTCCGGGAGCTTCTCCTGCGGCTGACCGTCGCTGGGCTGCAGCGGCGTCCAGATCGGTCCGGGAGCCACGGCGTTCACGCGGATGCCCTTGGGTGCGAGCTGGTCGGCGAGGCCCTTGGTGAACGCGTTGATCGTGGCCTTGGTCGACGCGTAGTCGACGAGGATTCCCGACGGCGAGTACGCCTGGATCGACGTGGTGTTGATGATTGTCGCACCGGCGGGGAGGTGCGGCAGCGCGGCCTTCGTGATCCAGAACATCGCGTAGACGTTGGTCTTGAAGGTGTCGTCGAACTGCTCGTCGGTGATGTCGGTGAGCGACTCCTGATAGACCTGCTTGCCGCCGTTGTTGACGAGGATGTCGAGGCCGCCGAGCGCGCCGACCGCCTCTGCGACGAGGGTGCGGCAGTACTCGGGGTCGCGCAGATCGCCGGGGATCTGCGCCACGGTGGCGCCCGCATCTCGAAGGATGCCGGCGATGCGCGCAGCATCCTCCTCCTCTTCCGGAAGGTACGAGAGCGCGACGTCGGCTCCCTCACGGGCGAAGGCGATCGCGGTCGCCGCTCCGATGCCCGAGTCGCCGCCGGTGATGAGAGCCTTGCGACCGGTGAGACGGCCGGAGCCCCGGTAGCTCTCCTCGCCGAGGTCGGCCTTCGGGGTGAGGTCGGCGTCGAGCCCGGGTTCGGGCATGTGCTGCTTCTCGGGCTCGATGTCGGAATAGAGCTCGGCCGGGTTGACGAAGGTGTACTGGTCGCGAGACATGGTGTGTCCTCTCGGTCGCTGGTCTGGGGGTATGACTCCAGCGTGCGCCGAGGCCGGGATGTCGGCCAGCGCCTTGCGTCCCAGGACTCAGGTCGCTAAGGCGAAGCCGGGGGACGTCCTGACGTCGCGTGGGGAGGAGAACTGCTCTTCGGGAGGAGAGATTCGCCGGATTCCTCAGCCCGAGGGGCAGATCTCCTCCCGAACGGCCGAGGCGAGGGGTCGACCAACCCCCGACGCCCGGAGTAGCCTCGCCGCATGGCCCGACTCATCTACTCCATGATCACCTCGCTCGACGGATACGTCAGCGGGCCCCACGGAGGATTCGACTGGGCGCTCGACGAAGAGCTGCACGACTTCATCAACAGGCAGTTCGCCGACGTCGGCACGTATCTGTACGGGCGACGCATGTACGAGACGATGGTCTATTGGGAGACCGCCCACCTCGAGCCCGATCAACCGCAGGTCGGCATCGACTACGCACGAGTGTGGCAGGCGGCCGACAAGGTCGTCTTCTCGAAGACACTCGTCGAGGTATCGAGCGAGCGCACCCGGCTCGAGCGCACGTTCGACCCCGAGACGATCGAGCGGTGGAAGGCCGAGTCCGACAAAGACCTCTCGGTCGACGGGCCGACTCTCGCGGCCGAGGCGATCCGCGCGGGCCTGGTCGACGAGTTCGGCCTGTTCATCGGGCCGGGGATCGTCGGGGGCGGCAAGCCGTTCTTCCCCGGCGGTGTGCACGTCGATCTCGAGCTGCTCGACGATCGACGCTTCAGCAGCGGGGTGATGTTCCTCCGCTACGCGACGCGGCGGTGACCGGGAAGCCCGGTGTCAGGGGCGCACGCGAACGGTGCGGCCCTCGAAGGTGACCAGATCGCCGTCGTGCAGCTGACGGCCGCGGCGACGATCGACCTCGTCGTTGACCTTCACGAACCCGTCGATCACGACCTCCTTGGCGTTGCCACCCGAGTCGAGCAGCCCCGAGTACTTCAGGAACTGCCCGAGGCGGATCATCTCGCCGCCGATGGAGACATCGTCGATGCGGCCGGAATTCGTCATGACTGAAATGGTAGCCGCCGGATGACGTCAGCCGGGCGCGGTCAGCCGAGCGCCCGCTGGATCCGTTCGCTGAGCCGGTCGGCCGCCTTCGAGGTCATCCGGCGACGGGTGGGCGACTGCAGCGCGATCCTCACGTCGGATCCGCCCTCGGTCATCGGAGTCGCGACGACCCGCACGTCGGCTGGCCCCTCGAACAGCGTCCGTCGTGTGCTGAACGCCACGGAACGATCGTCGGAGACTCGCCACTCGACGTGCTTCAGCTCCGTCGTGAGCTGCTGCAGCACTCGCACGACGGAGTCCGCCTGCGCGGGTGTGTAGAAGTACGTGTGCACCGTGACCGGCATGGATTCCCCTGACGACAGCATCTTCGGTCTGCGATCGAGACCGTACCCACCTAGAGAGACCGCCCGGTGAACGATTCATGATGCGAAAGCGCCGAACTCGTCGGAGATGCGTCGAGCCGCCGACCCCGTAGGGCCGGCGGCTCGAGGAACGACGCGGGTCGTTCAGTCGTCGATGTCGGTGCCGACGACGGCGAAGTCGGCGCTGAAGTCGATGTCGATCGAGCGGCGGTCGCTCGTGAGCACCGACGCGTCGTAGGGGCTGACCTCGTCGTTGTCGGCGTCGAGGTCGGTGATCATGCCGTCGGCCTCGGCCAGCGCGGCATCGACCAGTGCGCGGATGGCAGCCTCGTCGAGGGTGTTCGTGGGGGCTGAGTCATCGTCGTCCTGCTCGCTGGAGATGACGGTGGCCGTGAGGTCGGCATCCACCCGCACCTCGGTCTCGCTGCCGTCCGCCGCGGTCAGCTGCACCTCCCAGGTGCCGTCGCGCTTCGCGTCGATCGAGGTGACGTCACCGTCGGCTGCGCCGCGAGCGGCATCCGCGATCTCCACGAGCTCGTCGGCCGAGTCGGTGCCGATGTCGGTCACCGGGCCTCCGCCCTGGGGCGCGCCCTGCTGGCCGTCGTCGTCGCTGTCGTCTCGGTCGCCACCCGGCTGTCCGCCGTTGTCGCCGGCGTCGCCGCGGGGGCCGTCGGAGACCGAGGGGCGGTCGTCGTCGTCGCCGAACTCGTCGCCGATCGCTGCTCCGATGGCGACGCCGCCGCCGGCGAGGACCACCGCAGCCGCGATTCCGCCGCCGATGAGCAGGGCACGCTTGCGTCCGCGCTTCGCGGGGGTTGCGGGAGCGGATGCCGGAGCGCCGGTGTCAGCGGCGAGCGGTGCGACGGGCACGGTCTCGGCGTCATGGGCCGGCGTCGGTGCGGGCGGCGCGGGCGGTGCCGGAGGAGTCGAGTTCGCGGAGAGGTTCTCGGGCGTCTGGTCGGGGGTCGGGTTCTTGTCGTTCATGTCTCGATGCTCTCGCGGCGGTGCTGAAGCCACCCTGAAGCCTCCTGAAGGACTCTTCAGGAAGCCGGAACCGTGAACCGGGCCAGGGGTTCCCTCGAACCGTTTGCAGGATCCAGGTACGTCTGCAGGACGAGAACAGCTGTCTGGTCCCGCATCCGTGCTTCGGTCCTGCAGACGGGACTGGATGCGGAGAGGCCTCAGTCCGACAGGGGGAGGGCCACCACGAAGCGAGCGCCGCCCCAGCGCGAGACGTCGACCGAGACGGTTCCTCCGCTCGCCGCGGCGATGCCCTGCACGATCGCGAGGCCGAGGCCGCTGCCGCCGGCATCCCGACTGCGAGCCTCATCGAGCCGTACGAAGCGTTCGAAGATGCGCTCGCGCTCGTCGGCCGGCACTCCTGCGCCGTCGTCCTCGACGGTCATGAACACCCAGGCGTCCTGCGGGATCACGCTGATCGCCACGCGGCTGGCGCTGTGCCTGGCGGCGTTGTCGGCGAGGTTGCGCAGCAGCTGGCCGAGAAGCCGAGGGTCGCCGGTGACGCGGGCCGCGCCGATGCCGGACCCGTCGACCTCGACCCCTCGCGACCTCAGCCGGCGCACCTCTCCGAGGGCGAGGTCGTCGAGGTCGATCGCCTCGTCGTGCGTGCCCCCGCCCTCGTCGAGGCGGGCGAGCAGCAGCAGCGATTCGACGATGCCCTGCAGCCGAAGCCCCTCGTCTGAGACGACCTCGGCCAGTTCGCCGATGCTGGTGGTGGCCGGGTGCGCCTGTGCGAGCTCGGCGTGCTGACGGATCGTCGCGAGCGGTGAGCGCAGCTCGTGCGATGCATCCGAGACGAAGCGGCGCTGGGCCGTCGCCGACGAGTCGAGGCGGTCGAGCATCCGGTTCATGGTGGTCGCGAGCGCCGCGATCTCATCGGATGACGGCGGCACCTCGACGCGTCGGTGCAGGTGTTCGGCCGTGATGCCGTCGACCTCCTCGCGGATGCGTGCGACGGGCCGCAGTGCGCGGCCGACGACGAGCCAGGTGGTGACGGCGACGAGCAGCAGCAGCAGAGGCACGGCGACCGCGAGCAGCACGGCGATGGTCGACAGCGTCTCGACACCGTCTTCGATCGAGACCGCGAGCACCAGCGTCTCGTCGTTCTCGAGGTCGTCGGAGACGACGAGCATCGGCTCGCCGCCGATCGTCGTGGTGCGGGCCCGGTCGGCGAGTGGGAGCGCGGTGGATCCGAGCTCGTCACGGGCGTCTTCGCTGGCAGCCCTGACCGCGCCGTCTTCGTCGATGATCTGCACGATCTCATCGTCGAGCGAGTCGACGCCACGCTCGCCACCCGGGCCGCCGCCGGGGCCGTCGAATCGTTCGGCGAGCTCGTCGAGTCGCTGTTCGGCGGCGCGCTCAGCGCTCGCATGGATGCTGGAGCTCAGGATGCCGTAGAACGAGAACGCCCCGATGAGCAGCGCGACGGCGACGACGAGGGTCGCGCCGAGGGTCGTCCTGGCGCGCACCGATCTGAACGCGCGACTAGCCACCGTCGGCCGCCAACCGGTATCCGGCGCCGCGGATCGTCTCGATCGCCCCGCGCCCGAAGGGCTTGTCGAGCTTGCGGCGCAGGTGGCCGACGTAGACCTCGACGATGTTCGGATCGCCGTCGAAGTCGTCGTCCCAGACTCCCTCGATCAGGGCGCGCTTCGACAGCACCTGACCGCGGTGGCGCATGAGGTGCTCGAGCACGGCGAACTCGCGGGCGGTCAGCGTCACCTGGGTCTCGCCGCGCCACACGTGGTGAGACGAGGGGTCGAGCCGCAAGTCTCCCGCTTCGAGCACGGCCGGGCGAGCGACGGCACCCCGACGCACGAGAGCGCGGATGCGGGCGACGAGGATCGCGAACGAGAAAGGCTTGGTGACGTAGTCGTCGGCGCCGGTCTCGAGCGCCTCGACCTGATCCCACTCGCCGTCCTTCGCGGTGAGCATGAGCACGGGCGTCCAGTTCTCCTCGGCGCGCAGCGCCTCGCACACCTTCCACCCGCTCATGCCGGGCATCATCAGGTCGAGCACGATCGCGTCATACCGCGTCTCGCGCGCACGCCAGAGCCCGTCGACGCCGTTGTTCGCGACGTCGACCGCGAAGCCCTCAGCCTCGAGCCCCCGGCGGACGGCGTCGGCCAGGCGCACCTCGTCGTCAACCACCAGGATCCGCATTCCTCCAGTGTGGCGGGCGCACGCTGAATCCGCGCTGAAGCGGGTCAGGCGAGCAGGCGAGCCTGGATCTCGCGGATCGTCGATCCGAGGATGCCGGATGCCAGCAGCCCGGGGCCGAGTGGGCCGGCCGAGTCCGATCCGAGCAGGGGAAGACGGCGGAGGGCGCTCGCCGCCTCCGGGGAGAGCAACTCGAACTGTGCATCGATCTCGTGATAGGCGGCGTCGGCATCCTGGGGACGACTCGCGCTCACCGCTGCGACCGCATACGCCACCGCGCCCAGGGCGTGCGCTCCCATGTGGGCGACGCCCGCGGCCTGTGCGGCCGAACGCGCTGCGGCGACACCGGCGGGAGTGCTCGCGCTCGCCGCGGCGCGTCCGGCGACGAATCGGCGTCTGATCTCTTCGGCGGCGCTCAGCTCGCCGCTGCTGAACGCCCTGGCCCGCGCGATCGCCTCGCGCGCTCTCAGGTCGTCGGGCGCCTCCTGCTCGAAGAGGGGCAGTGTGCGCGCAGCGCAGTCGGCAGCCCACGCGGCGACCGTTCGCCGATCGGGTTCGCTCAGGGATTGGAGAGAGGGAGTCTTGGGCATGATGACCTCACCGCATCCGTCGTGCGGCTCGCGCCTGAGCGGCGTGGTGCGCGTCGCCGAGGAGGGCGAGAACGGTGGCCCCGGTTCGCTCGGCGGGGTTGACCACGCTCACCCAGCCTGCGTCGCCGTAGAGCGGATGCCGCACGAAGGCATCCGCATCCGACGGCCGCGCTGTCTCGTCGACGAGCTGCGCGACCCGCTCACCGCCGACGTGGATGTTGACGCGGAAGCGGCCGGGCGCATCGAGCCCGGACGACGAGTCGTCGGGATAGTCCTTCGTGATGATCGTCCCGTACGGCTGGGTGCGCTCCGGCATCCGGCCGTCGGGCGCGAAGTAGAAGAACGCGTCTCCCCAGGCGAGTTCAGGAGCATCGTCACCTCGGGTAGGGGCGACGACGAGTGCGCCATCGAGGGCGCGGACGTGGTTGATGATGTTGTGCATTTCCATCATTCAATGGTGGAGTTGACGTGCTTATGTGGAGTTTTGACTTGGGGAGGTGAGAAAGCTGTGCTCAACCCTCAAGTGAGTGGCGTCACCACAGCGCGGTTGGCGCGCGCCGTCGGCTACTCCACGCAGCAGGTGAGAGACCTCGAACGACTGGGCGTGCTTCCTCGGGCCGACCGTGGTCCGAACGGTTACCGTCGCTATCTCCCGCACCATGCCGTGGCGCTGCGCGCCTATCGAGCGATGGCCGACGCGATCGGTCCGGTGCCTGCGCGCGCCCTGATGCCGGAGCTCGTCGGAGGGACGGTCGAGGCGGCTGCCGAGCGCATCGACGAGCTGCACGGTGCGCTCGCGAAGGAGCGGACGCAGGTGAGAGACGCCCTTCGAGGGCTGGAGGTCGCGGTGGGCGAATCCACCGACCTCTTCGCAGAAGAAGACGCGATGACGATCGCTGAACTCGCCCACGCGCTGGGGGTCCGAGCGTCGGCACTGCGGCACTGGGAGCGGGAAGGGCTCGTGCATCCTGCGCGGGCATCGCGGTCGGCCGCCCGGTCGTTCGGAGCCCGCGCCATCACCGAGGCTCGTATCGTGGCGGCATTGCGTTCAGGTGGTTACGGCATCCCCTCCATCGCTCGTGTGCTCGAGCAGGTTCGCGAACAGTCTGTGACGGCCGATGCGCAGCGGATTCTGACGGAACGTCTGGCGGCGCTGACCCGGCGCAGCGTGGCGCTGCTCGCCGCGGCGGGCCATCTGCACGAACTCCTCGAAATGCTCAGTGCTGAAACCGCAGGCGCTGGTGAGGACGGTTGATCCGTCACGCGGCGCACACCCGGTTGGCACTGTCCGTGCCGTGTGGTTGCATGAGGGCATGACCGGAATCCGGGGGGACAGGTCGAGAGGTGCACGTCTGCTTCTCGTCGTTGCGACGACCATGATGCTCGCAGGCTGCGCGACGGCGACGACCGGCCCGCCCGGCGCCTCGCCGACTGCGACTCCGACCCCGACTCCGACTCCGACTCCGACTCCGACTCCGACTGTGGCGTGCCCGCAGATCGAAGGCGTCGATCTGCCGCCGGAGTGTGCGCCCTACGACCCCGACAACGCGATGGCGCAGAACGACCGATACCGCGACCGAGTCGACCTCTCGGAAGAGAGCCGCGCAGCGGCCGAGCAGCCGGCAGAAGCAGTCCGCACCGGGCTCGAGACGCTCCGCACCTCAGGAGACCTGTCTGTCGACGCGGTGGAGGAGGTGTTCGCCGCTGCTGGCGTCGCCCACGTCCAGACGCTCGGCGACGAGCGGGCCGTCGCCTTCGGTGCCGCAGCTCCGGAGGGTGGATGCATCTTCGGCGAGGTCTCGGCCGATGTGCTCTCGGTCGAGATCGGCGGCATCATCATGGACGGCGGGTGTCTGCCGGCGATCGGGCACTGACCGACCGACCGGCGCCGCCGAGATCAGGAATCCGTGCGGAAGCCGGTGGCCTTGTGCGTGCCGTCGCAGAACGGCTTGATCGTCGAGAGACCGCAGCGGCACAGCGCCACTGTGCGGCGCGTCACCTCGATCGGCTCGCCGTCTGAGGTCTCGAGCACCGCCGCTCCGCGCACCAGCAGCGGACCGTCGGGGTACGCCGTGATCGTGACGGGATCCTGCGCGCCGCTCATCGCGCGTTCCGCTCTCGCAGCGAGGACTCTCCGCGCGTCCACGAATCGAGCATGTGTCCCGCCGCCCAGCCGTCGACGGTGAGGCAGGCGGCTGCGCCGAACATGATGTCGGCCAGCAGGTCGGGGCGATCCTCGGCCAGCCCACCCGCGAGGTCACGCGCGGCGATCTGCTCGTGCACGGCATCCGCCTCGACGTGCTCGTCGAAGTATTCGGTGACGTCCTCGGTGAAGCCCAGGCGCCGCAGGCCGTCGGCGTAGAGCCGGTTGGGGATCGACGAGGTCATCTCGAAGGCCGCCAGATGCCCCACGATCGCTCCGACGAGTCGACGGTTGAGACCGAACATCGACATCGAATTGAGAGAGGCGAGCGTGATCGCGGGCACGTCGTCGACGTAGGCGCCGTAGGTGTCGTCGAGGCCGGCGCCGCGCATCGCACGAGCGAAGATCGTCGCGTGCACGCGGTCGGGGCGTCCTCCGCCGTACTCGTCCGACTGGATCTCGACGAGCGCGGCCTTGGGTCGACCGGTCAGGCGGGGGATCGCCCACGAATGCGGGTCTGCCTCGCGCAGCGTATAGATCGAGCGTTGCATGAAGAACTCGTGCATCTGCTCTTCGGTGGCCTTCTTCGCGACATAGCGCGACAGGCTCGGCCCGGTGTCGGCATCGGCGAGGGCGAAGAGGGCTCGTCCGACGGCATCCACCGTCGGCTCCGGCAGCTCGGGGGTCGGCACGCTCGCCCGCAGGGCCCGCTCGAACGCGTGCTCGAGGATCCCCCGCGTGGCGACCAGCGCCGGGTCCCACTCGAGGGCCGGATCGAGCTCGGGCAGAGAGCCGTACGACGAGGCGTAGAGCACGAAGAGCGCGAGTTGGATGTCGTCGTCGCGCACGACGTCGTCGCTGGTGACGAGGGCGGCCTCGGCCCGGGCGCCGAGGTCGTCGATGTCGTCTCCGGTCAGTCGACGGATGATGCCGTCGCTGAGCGGGCCGCGGGCGGCGATGCCGTGAAGGGCGGACGGAGTGAGGGCCGGTGCAGACATGCTCGAAGTCTCGCCCCAGATCCGTCTCTCGAGAAGGGTCTTGACGGCGCGCATCTGATGCGGAAGGGACGCACGGATGCGGAGGGCGGATGCCGCTCGCATCCGCCCTCCGCCGTCCCTCTCGAGGGCTGCGAACCTCAGGCGTGCACGGGATAGTGGCTGCTGATCGCGATGCGGTTCCAGCTGTTGATGACCACGGCGAGCCAGGTCACGGCAGCGATCTGCTTCTCGGTCAGCACGCCCTCGACGTCGACTCCGCGATCCGCGAGGCGGCCGTGGTCGCCGATCAGGGTCACGTTCTCTGCGATCTGCAGGGCCGCCTGCTCCTCGGCCGTGAAGTACTGCGACTCCCACCATCCGGCGAGCACGGCCAGACGGTCGGCCGTCTCGCCGGCCTTGACGGCATCGGCGCAGTGCATCTTGAGGCAGAACGCGCAGCCGTTGAGCTGCGACGCCCGCACCTTGACCAGCTCGATGAGCAGCGGCGAGAGCCCGGCATCCGCCCCCGCCTCTGTGGCCTTGCCGCTGAACTCCAGCATCGCCTGGTACGGGGCTGCGTAGATCTTGCCGATGTTCACGTGCGACACGTGGTCTCCTTCACTCATGGGCGCCGAATGCGCTCCATGAGTACTGACGACGCAGCATCCGGATCTGTGACGTCGGTCGCGCCGCCTAGGCTGGACGCATGAACAAGAACTCGCTCTGGACCATCGTCGGCGTCGTCCTCGCCGTGGTGATCGCCTGGTGGATCGTCAGCGCGCTCTTCTCGATCCTGTGGTTCATCGCGAAGCTCGCGATCGTCGCCGTCGTCGCGGTCGTGGTGTTCCTGGTGCTGCGCGGGATGTTCAGCTCGAAGGCCGACTGACCCGGTGCGCCTGCTCACCACCCGCGGCTGATCAGGCGACCGGCGCGTTCGCTCCGATCCGATAGCGCGCGGCGCGATGCGTGTCCTGCACGCGATCGCCCTTGCCCTGCAGCTTGTTGCGCAGCGTGCCCGGCGTGTACTCGTTCGGGTAGACACCGCGCTCGCGCAGCACCGGGATGACGTGCTCGATGACGTCCTGCCAGGTTCCGGGCGTGACGGCATAGGCGAGGTTGAATCCGTCGATGTCGGTCTCCTCGACCCACGACTGCAGTTCGTCGGCTATCTCGACGCCAGAGCCCACGATCGTCGGTCCGAGGCCGCCGATCGCGTTGTGGCGGCCGAAGTCGCCGACGGTCCACTCGCGCCCCAGGTCGGCCTCCTCCTTCAGGTGCTGCAGCACCGACTGGATCGCGTTCGACTCGACGTTGCCGACGGGCTCGTCCTCGGCATACTGCGAGAGGTCGACGCCCATCCACCCCGACATGAAGGTCAGCGCACCCTCGGGGCTCGCGTACGACAGGTATTCGGCGTGCTTCGCCGCGGCATCCGCGCTGGTCGCCCCCGTGATGACCGTGAGCAGCGTGTAGATCTTGGCGTCGTAGCGGTCGCGACCCGCTTCTTCGAGCCCATCGCGAATGCGCTTCACGGTGCCGGCGAGCACCTCCTTCGAGGGCGCGGCGACGAAGATCGCCTCGGCGTTCTCTGACGCGAAGCGCACACCGCGAGGGCTGGCTCCGGCCTGATAGATGACAGGCGTGCGCTGCGGTGACGGCTCGGAGATGTGGATGCCGGGAACGCTGAAGTGCTTGCCCTCGTGGCCGATCGGGTGCACCTTCGACGGGTCGGTGAAGATGCCGCGCTCGCGGTCCTCGACGACCGCGTCGTCTTCCCACGAGCCCTCCCACAGCTTGTAGAGCACCTCGACGTACTCGTCGGCGTGGTCGTAGCGGTCGTCGTGCGCGAGCTGGTCGTGCTGGCCCATGTTGCGCGCGGCGCTGGGCAGGTAGCCGGTGACGACGTTCCAGCCGATGCGTCCGTTGGTCAGGTGGTCGAGGGTGCTGAGACGCCGAGCGAACGGATAGGGGTGCTCGAAGGCGGTGCCGGCGGTGATGCCGAAGCCGAGGTGCTCGGTGACGGCGGCCATCGCGCTCACGAGCAGGATCGGGTCGTTCACGGGAACCTGCGCGCCGTTGCGGATCGCCGCTTCGTTGGTGCCGCCGTAGACGTCGTAGGTGCCGAGCACGTCGGCGATGAAGATGCCGTCGAAGGTCGCGCTCTCGAGCAGCTTCGCCAGATCGGTCCAGTACGAGATGGTGTTGTACTGGCGCGAGCGGTCGTCGGGATGCCGCCACAGACCGGATGACTGGTGGGCGACGCAGTTCATGTCGAAGGCGTTGAAGCGGATCTGGCGAGTCATGGGGACTAGCAAACCCGCCGAGGCGACCCGTGTCAGCCCTCGCGACACGGGGCGACACATTCGTGTGTCGAATCCGGCCGGGTCAGTCCCGCTCGCCGTCCACGGTCTTCATCGTGGAGGTGATGGGCCGGGGATCGGGCATGATCGTGTCGACCTGGGGTTTCTCGTTCGCCTGCGCTCGGCACCAGACCACGAACCCGACCGCGGTGAAGACGCCGTAGAACACGTACATGAGTCCGGTGGCGTAGAAGCCCGAGCTGAAGAGCAGCGGCACCCCCACGACGTCGACGGCGATCCAGATGAGCCAGAACTCGGTCCACCCCTTCGCCATGCCGTAGGTGGCGAGCAGGGATCCGACGAAGGTCCACGCGTCGGCCCACACCGGCTCCCACGAGCCGAGGGCCCGGAACACCGGTGTCAGCGCGATCGTGCCGATCACCATCACCAGCACCAGGCCGATGCGGGCGCTGTTCGGCGCCCATCGCGGGGTCACCCGCCCGCCGTTCGAGGCCGCCTGACGCCACCGCACCCAGCCGTAGATCGCGACGATGATGAACATCACCTGACGTCCGGCCTGGCCGAGCAGATGCGGCAGCTCGTGATCGGGATTGAGGATGGATCCGAGGAAGACGGTGAGCAGCAGCAGGTTGCCGACGATGCCGACGGGCCACGCCCAGATCTTGCGCTGCATGCCGCCGAGGGCGCTGGCGAGGCCGAACGCGTTGCCCACCACTTCGCGGATCAGCAGCACCTGACCGCCAGGCAGCACCCACTGCGAGTTGAAGGCGTCTGCGAGCCAGAGGAGTGCGTTCATCGGATGTCGTCGGGGAACGGGCGCTCGTCGAGCACGAGCTGCAGGAAGGTGAGGTCGAGCCAGCGGTCGAACTTGGTGCCGACCTGCGGCATGCGTCCGACCTGCATGAAGTCGAGCCGCTTGTGCATGATGATCGACCCGGTGTTGCTGCTCTCGATCGCCGCGACCATGACGTGCTTGCCGAGGCTGCGGGCGCGGTGGATGAGCTCGATCATGAGCGCTTTGCCGATGCCGCGACCCCGCTGGCCGTCGCGCACGTAGACCGAGTGCTCGACCGTGTGGCGGTAGCCGCTGTGCGGGCGCCAGTCGCCGAAGGTGGCGTATCCGAGCACGCCGGTGTCGTCGACCGCGACGATCACCGGGTAGCCGCGGCCGGTGCGCTCCGCGAGCCAGGCAGCGCGGTCGTCGACCGTGACCGCCTCTTCGTTCCAGATCGCGGTGGTGTTCAGCACCGCGTCGTTGTGGATCGCCGTGATCGCTTCGAGGTCGGCGGTCTCGGCATCCCGGATCTGGTGGTCGCTCATCGGGGTCTCCTGCATCTGCGCTCGGGTGCGCACTGGACGACGGTAGCAGGATGCCGGTGGGCCGGGATGCGGAAGACTGGCGTCATGTCTCTCGCTGAAACGGTTCGCGACCGCATCGTCCGTGCGATCGACGACGAGCAGCTGGGGGCTTACGGGCTCCATGTGCTCGTGGGTCACGAATCAGCCCAGCACCGATGGCGCAGCGATGATCGGGTGAACCTCTATTCGGTCTCCAAGGGCGTGAGTGCGCTCGCGGCGGGGATCGCCGTCGACGAAGGCATCCTGTCGCTCGACACCCGAGCCATCGATGTTCTGGCGGTGCCCGAGCGCGGCGCTGGTGTCGAACGGGTGACGCTCCGGCATCTCCTCACGATGACGAGCGGAATCGACTTCGAATGGTTCGGGGATCAGGAGGTGCCCTGGCCGGACCTCGCCCTCGAGATGCTCGCTCGACCGAGCAGAGGCGCGGGGGAGCACTTTCAGTATTCGGACGCCAGCACGTACGTCGCCATGAGAATGCTCGGGGCTGCCGTCGGTGATGTGCGGGAGTGGTTGATGCCCCGACTGTTCCAGCCGCTCGGCATCCACAACCCGCAGTGGTTGAGGTGTCCGCTCGGCTGGATCGTGGGCGGAAGCGGACTCGAACTGCGCACCGAGGAGCTGGCTCGGATCGGGCGCCTGCTTCGTGATGGGGGCCGGTTCGGGGAGCAGTCCATCGTGTCGGAGCGCTGGATCGATCGGATGCATTCCGAGTGGGTCTCGTCGGGGGCGGGCGGCCTCTACTCCTCCTACGGACTGGCCGCCTGGCGTGGACCGCGTGACGGCTGGCGTCTCGACGGGCGGTATGGACAGTACGTCTTCATCGACAACGCTGCGGATGCGGTCGTCACGATCACGGCGCACGAGGAGAACAGTGATCAGCGGCTCGTCGAGATCGCGGCGGACACCGTCGCCGATGCTGTGTCAGGCGATGCTGTGTCGGGCGACGCTGCGTCAGGCGACGCTGTGTCGGGCGACGCTGTGTCGGGTCGCTGACGGCTGATCCTCGGCGCTCACTCTGCACTTCTCTGCGGCGTGGGATTCCAGTAGGTGAGCTTGGCGGGGGAGAGCACGATCCACAGCTGCGTGATCGCACCCGCCTCGACGTGCAGATTCATGACCGAGTGCACCCTGTCTCCGTCGCGGAACACCAGGCCCAGCCCGTCGCCGAACTGCCACTCCTCGGCGGTCAAGTGCGGGTTCTTGGCCCCGATTCCGAGCAGGAAGCGCGCGACCTTGTCGGCACCGCTCACGACATTGCGCGCTGCGCTGACGATGCCGCCGCCGTCGCTGCGGAGCTCGACGTCGGGTGCCAAGAACTTCAGCAGCGGGGCGACCTCGCCAGTGCGCGTCGCCTGCTGGAAGGCCCGCACCACGCGGTCGTGCTCGGCGCGCGGCACAGCGGTGGCCCGGTTCTCTCGCACGTGACGACGAGCGGATGACGCGAGCTGCCGCACCGCGGCGGGGGAACGGCCCACGGCCCCGGCGATCTCGTCGAACGGCACGGCGAAGACGTCGTGCAGCACGAAGGCGACGCGCTCGGCGGGGGTCATCGCCTCGAGCACGACGAGCAGCGCTGTCGAGACGTCGTCGTCGAGGGTGATGCGATCGAGAGGATCTTCGGGCGTCGATGCCGTGCGCGATCGGATCGCTCCAGCGAAGAGATCTGCGGGCACCGGTTCGGGCAGCCACGGCCCGACGTACTGTTCGCGCCTGTGCCGGGCGGAACCCAGAAGGTCGAGCGCGACGCGTCCTGCGACGGTGGTGAGCCACCCAGCGGGGTTCGCGATGGCCTCGCGCTCAGCCTCGGTGAGCCGGTACCAGCGCAGGTAGGTCTCCTGCACGACATCCTCGGCATCCGCCAGAGTGCCCGTCATCCGATAGCCGAGGGCGAGAAGGCGGCGCCGTTCGCGGAAGACATCGTCGAGGTCGTCATCCATGGGGTGCCTTTCGGATGCAGGTGCGAATGTGCTTTCGCAGGATATGACGACGGAGCAGGGTGGAGTGTGAGGCCTCACGTTCTCGGGTGCTGGTTCGTCATCTGGTGCAGGAGGCGTGGACGTGCGCCCCGGAGCGGAGAGGGAATCGGATGAGGATCGCGGTCGCAGGAGGTACAGGGGTCGTCGGTCGGCACGCCGTGGAGGCGGCGCGGGCGGCCGGTCACGAGGTGGTGGTGCTGTCGCGGTCATCCGGAGCCGACGTGCTGACCGGTGCAGGACTTGCCGAGCGGCTGCAGGGAGCGGATGCCGTCATCGACGTCACGAACACGTCGACGCTGTCGACGGCGAAGGCGACGGAGTTCTTCGAGAGGGCGACCCGCAACCTGCTCGCCGCGGAGTCTCGCGCGGGTGTCGTGCATCACGTCGCTCTGTCGATCGTGGGGATCGATGACATCGACGCCTCGTATTACGCAGGCAAGCTGGCGCAGGAACGCGCTGTGGCTGAGGGGTCGGTGCCGTTCACGATCGCGAGGGCCGGTCAGTTCCACGAGTTCGCCGGGCAGCTGCTGTCGGGCATGTCGGGTCCGGTGGCGGTGATGCCGAAGCTGCTGATGCGACCGGTGGCCGCGCGGGAGGTCGGGGAGCATCTGGTGCGCGTCGCGGAGGGTGCGGCTGCCGGGCGTGCGCGGGATCTGGTCGGGCCGCGAAACGAGGTGCTGGTCGATCTCGCCAGGCGGCAGCTGGCGTTCGACGGCGAGCGTCGGCGGGTGCTGGGGGTGCGGCTGCCCGGTGCCTATGGGCGAGGGCTGGCGTCGGGATCGCTGCGCGGCGGAGCGGATGCGTTGCAGGGTGTGGTCACGTTCGATGAGTGGCTGCGTGGTGGTGACCACGCGCGTTGGTAGCTCGGGTTTCTGACTCATCGGATTCCGGCATCTCGCCCGACTTTCGAACGTTTGTTCTAAAATGGAGACATGCCCGCACCCCGTCTGACACCGCTTCTCGAGGCCGTCGAGCGCCTCGGTGACGCCTGGGGTGACGCCGAAGCGGGGACGGAGCTGTCTCGCATAGAGCTGCTCGAGGTGCATCGCGCGGTGAGCCAGGCGCAGCGATGCCTCGACGGGCTCCATGCCGAGCTCGCGGCGACGATCGCGCACGAGTCGCGATCGGAACTCGGCCCCGAGGGGTTCGCGAAGCAGCACGGATACCGAAGTGCTGCGGTGATGATCGCAGCGACCACGGGCGGATCGACGGGCGAGGCCAAGCGACTCATCACGGTGGGCCAGGCAGCGGCGCTGCGGACGAATCTGCTGGGTGAGGTCCTGCCGGCCAGATATCCGGCGCTGGCGTCGGCGCTCGCCGCAGGAGAGATCTCCGTTGCGGCAGCCGCGCTCATTGTCAGCCTTCTCGAGCGCATTCGGATCAAAGTGGGGTCGGCTCGGGTCGAAGAGGCCGAGCGTCTTCTCGTCGGCAGGGCAGCGGGGATGTCCCTCGCCGACGTCGGCAAGCTGGTGGCCCGGGCCGAAGCCTGGCTCGACCCAGACGGCATCGCGCCCAAAGAGCGAGAGGCCCGCGACCGCCGTTCCCTGACGATGTTCGAGCGCGACGGCTCGCTTCACCTCGTGTTGCAGACCGACATCGCCTCTGGAGCGCCGATCAAGGCCGCGATCCAGGCCTACGTGGCGGCTACTTTCCGGTCGCGGGTCACCGCGACCGACCCTGACGCGCCGGATGCCGATCGCCGTTCGGTCGCGATGATCCAGGCCGATGCGCTGGCCGCCATCTGCGAGCACGCGATCGCCTGCGACAACGGCGGGATGCCCGCATCGGGGGCGACCGTGGTGGTGCGCGTGAACCTCGATCAGCTCGTCTCGGGCGAGGGCAGCGCGACGATCGACGGCAGCGACCAGCTCGTGAGCGTCAGCACCTGCCGTCGGATGGCCGCGGGTGGCGGCATCATCCCTGTGGTTCTCGGATCAGCGGGGGAGATCCTCGACTGGGGCCGAGAGAAGCGTCTGTTCACCCGAGCGCAGCGTTTGGCGCTCGTCGAGCGAGACGGCGGATGCGCCATGTGCGGTCTCCCACCCCAGATGACCAAGGCACATCACATCAGGTGGTGGCAGCGAGATACCGGACCCACCGACCTCGACAACGGCGTCCTGCTGTGCGAGTCGTGTCACCATCGCATCCACGACAACGGGTGGGACATCCGCATCGAGGGGATCGGAGTCGCGGCACGGGTGTGGCTCATCCCACCGCGAAGCATCGATCTCGAGAGAACTCCGCGCCTCGGCGGGCGGGCGCGCTATGACATCGCGGCCTGAGGTCGGTTCTGCGGCGCCGGGATCAGACGTGCACGTCGGCGGGGGACTCCTCGCCCTCGTGGAAGTTCGGCTTCTTGCCGATCAGGCGGCCGATGCCCAGGATGATCCCGACGATGATCAGACCGGCGATCAGGCCGGCGATGGCCGAGAAGAGGGTGTCGCCGATCCACACGATGACAGCGCCGAGGGGCTCGAGCGCGTGCTCGATGGCGTGCAGGATGTCTTCGCCGAAGTGCACGCCCACCTCGCCGAGGTTCACGAGCAGCAGATGGCCACCGACCCACAGCATCGCGACGGTGCCGAGGATGCTGATGAAGCGGAAGACTGCCGGCATCGACCGCACGATCCGCATTCCGGTGTGGCGCACACGCTTCGAGGGGTTCTTGGCCATCTTCAGGCCGATGTCATCGATCTTCACGAGCAGGGCCACGGCGCCGTAGACGACGCCCGTCATGAGCAGGGCGATCACCGCGAGGATCGCGAGGGTGGTCCAGATGTCGAGACCGGCCTCGAGGTTCGCCAGCGAGATCAGCATGATCTCGGTCGACAGGATCAGGTCGGTGCGCACGGCCCCGAGCACCAGCTTCTTCTCGTCGCGGGCGCTTTCATCGGCGTGACCGTGCTGCACACCGAACCACTCGAGCACCTTCTCGGCGCCTTCGAAGCACAGGTACGCGCCACCGATGATGAGCAGGTACGGCAGCACCCACGGCGCGAAGGCGGTGAGCAGCAGCGCGATCGGGATGATGATGATGAACTTGTTGACCAGCGATCCGAGCGCGATCTTCGCGACCACCGGCAGCTCACGCGCGGGAGTGATGCCCTGCACGTACTGCGGGGTCACGGCGGCATCGTCGATCACGACGCCCGCGGCTTTCGCCGAGGCCTTCATCGCCGCGCTGAGGATGTCATCGACGACGGCGAGCAGTCCAACCGACATGTGCGTCTCCCTGTGGTGTGTGTGGCTGAGCAACTCTATCGACTCCTTTCAAACTCACAGCCCGCTCACAGTCCTGCGGGACCAAAACAGGCACCCGCCTGGTTCTCCTCTAAGACGCTGCAGCCAGCCGCGTCGGACAAGGAGTCAGATCATGTCGAACGAGTACAGCAAGAACCCCGCGGCGGTCAGCGACCTCACGCACCTGCAGTACGAGGTGACGCAGGAGGATGCCACCGAGCCGCCCTTCCGCAACGCGTACTGGAACACCCACGACGACGGCATCTACGTCGACGTCGTCTCGGGCCAGCCGCTCTTCGCGTCGACCGACAAGTTCGACAGCGGCACCGGATGGCCGAGCTTTACCAAGCCCATCGAGGCCGATGCCGTGATCACGCGCACCGACCGCAAGCTCTGGATGTCGCGCACCGAGGCGCGGTCCAGCGGCGCCGACAGCCACCTCGGGCACGTCTTCGACGACGGGCCCCGCGATGCAGGAGGGCTGAGATACTGCATGAACTCCGCCGCCCTGCGCTTAATCCCGGCTGACAGCCTGGAAGATGAGGGGTACGGTCGCTACCGTCACCTCTTCCCCACCACCCCCACCTCTGAGGAGCAGTCATGACCGACACCGGAACCATCACCCGCACCCCCGGAGCCGAGACCGCCGTGCTCGCCGGCGGCTGCTTCTGGGGCATGGAAGACCTCATCCGCCGCCAGCCCGGCGTGCTCGACACCCGCGTCGGCTACACCGGCGGCAGCAACGACCACGCCACCTACCGCAACCACCCCGGTCACGCCGAGGCTGTGGAGATCGTGTTCGACCCCACCAAGACGACCTACCGCGACATCCTCGCGTTCTTCTTCCAGATCCACGACCCGTCGACGAAGGACCGTCAGGGCAATGACATCGGCTCGAGCTACCGCTCGGCGATCTTCCCGCTCAGTCCCGAGCAGGAGGCCGTCGCGCGCGACACCATCGCCGACGTCGACGCCTCAGGCCTGTGGCCGGGCAAGGCCGTCACCACGATCGAGCCCGCGGGCCCGTTCTGGCAGGCCGAGGAAGAGCACCAGGACTACCTGATCAAGTACCCGAACGGCTACACCTGCCACTTCCCGCGTGCGGGATGGGTGCTGCCGAAGCGCGAGCAGAGCGCGACGGTCTGACCGTCGCGCCGAGAGCCCTTCGTCTCCTCGAGACGGAGGGCTCTTCTCGTTTCCTCGCTCTGTGCGGTGGCCTGCGATCAGCTCTCCGAGAGGAACGCCAGCGCGGCCTCTTTGAACGCACGCGAACCGGGCGCGTTGAAGTGGTTGCGATCGGGGATCTCGAAGAACCGGCCCTGAGGGGCAGCGGATGCGAGCGCGCGCGAACCCTCGATGATCGCGTCTTTGGACCCCGTCGCGAACAGGATCGGGCTCGCGGGGGCGTTCGACGGATCGGGGTCGATCGTCCGTGACGACCGCATCCCCTCGGCCAGTGCCACCAGGGCTCCGAGGTCATTGCCTGGCACGCGCTCGGTCAGCGTGATGTAGTTCTGCGTCGTCGGGTCCGACACGGGCGTGCCGTCGGCCAGATACGCGCGCACCTGATCGAGATCCAGCCGGGCGAGAGGGATGCCGTCGGGCACCCCGCCGAGCACGGCACGGCCGATGCGATGCGGAAGATCACGCACGACCTCCCAGCCGACCCGCGCCCCGAGCGAGTATCCGACATAGACGGCTTCGTCGACGAGGTACGCATCCATGACCGTCTCGACATCGGTCGCAAGAGTGCGGATGCCGTAGGCATCGGCCTGATGCGGCTTCTGGCTGAGCCCATGGCCCCGCTGGTCGAGCGCGAGCACCCGGTATCCGGCCCTGGTGAGCTCGCGCACCCAGCCCGTGAGCACCCAGGTATCGCGGGCGCTCGACGCGAAGCCGTGCACGAAGACCACCACCGGAGCATCGATCTCGCCCCACGTGTACGTCGCGAGGCGAGTGCCGTCAGCGGAGTACACCTGCTGGGGTTCGGGCATGTTGGTCAGGTCGGAGAGAGGAACAGCCACGGCATCCATTGTCCTCCTCGTCAGACAGCACGAGACCCACCGACCGCGGGGGTCGGTGGGTCTCGTGATCAGCGGCTGCGACTCAGAAGCGAGCGCGCAGGGCGTCGCCGAGCGATGCGTCGACGTTCGTCCAGTACTGGAAGAAGCGTTCGCGGATCGCGTCGATCGTGATGGCCTGTCCCTGACCGGTCAGGGTGTCGAGGAAGCGCGCGCGCTGCTCGTCATCGAAGACCGTGCGGTACAGCGTGCCCGCCTGACCGAAGTCGTCGTCATCGAGGTGCAGGGTCGCCGCGGCGCGAATCAGCTCGCCATCCGACTCCCAGCTCGCCTCGACACCGGCAGCAGGGTCAGCGGTCGGGCCGCCGGCCGGGCCGTAGGAGTTCGGCGTGTAGACGCGGTGCTCGGCCGGGTTGAACTTGTACTGCATCTGGCCTTCGTGCATGTAGTTGCGCACCTCGGCCGCATGCGGCTGGTTGACCGGAAGCTGGTTGTAGTTCGCGCCGATGCGGTAGCGCTGCGCGTCGGAGTAGGCGAACACGCGGGCCATGAGCATCTTGTCGGGCGAGATGCCGGTGCCGGGAACCTGGTTGCCGGGCGAGAAGGCGGCCTGCTCGATCTCGGCGAAGAAGTTCTGCGGGTTGCGGTCGAGCGTGAACGTGCCGACTTTGATGCGCGGGTAGTCCTTCTTCGACCAGGTCTTCGTGAGGTCGAACGGGTTGAAGCGGTAGGTCTTGCCCTCGTCATAGGGCATGACCTGCACGTAGACATCCCACGAGGGGGCGTCGCCGCTGGCGATCGCGTCGAACAGGTCGCGACGGTAGTAGTCGGCATCCGAACCCGCGAGCTTCTCGGCCTCTTCGGCGCTCATGGCCTCGACACCCTGCTTCGACAGGAAGTGGTACTGCACCCAGAAGCGCTCGCCTGCGGCGTTGACCCACTGATAGGTGTGCGAGCCGTAGCCGTTCATGTGGCGCCAGCTGCGCGGCAGGCCACGGTCTCCCATCAGGTACGTGACCTGGTGGGCCGACTCGGGGGAGAGGGTCCAGAAGTCCCACTGCATGTCGGCGTTGCGCAGACCCGAGTCGCCGAGGCGCTTCTGCGAGTGGATGAAGTCGGGGAACTTCATGGCGTCGCGCAGGAAGAAGGTCGGGGTGTTGTTTCCGACGATGTCGAGGTTGCCCTCGGGCGTGTAGAAGCGCAGCGCGAAGCCGCGCACGTCGCGCCAGGTGTCGGGCGAACCCTGCTCGCCGGCGACCGACGAGAAGCGCAGCAGCGTCTCGCTCACGGCGCCAGGCTGGAAGGCCGCGGCACGGGTGTAGGCCGACACGTCTTCGGTCACGGTGAATGTTCCGAAGGCTCCGCCGCCCTTGGCGTGCGGGTTGCGCTCCGGCACGCGCTCACGGTTGAACGACGCGAGCTTCTCGACGAGGTAGCGGTCGTGCAGGACGGTGGGACCGTCTGCTCCGACGGTGAGCGAGTGGGCGTCGCTCGCGACGGGAGTACCCGTCTGGGTGGTGGTCGATGGGTCGGTCATGTTCTTCTCCTTCTGCGCGCAGCGACGACGATCACCCGGGTGCCCGGGATCGGACGGCGGATGCTATTGCGCGGCGTTCTGGCAACTGGGGCACAGGCCCCAGAAGGTCACTTCGGCTGTCTGGACGGCGAATCCCCCCGCCGAAGACGGGGTGAGGCACGGTGCTTCGCCGACGACGCAGTCCACATCGCCGATGGCACCGCACTGGGTGCACACGATGTGGTGATGGTTGTCGTCGATGCGCCGTTCATAGAGCGCCGCGGAGCCTGCCGGTTCGATCCGGCGGATCAGACCCGCCGTCGTCAGGTCCGCGAGGATGTTGTGCACCGACTGGATCGACGTCGTCGGAAGCACGTCGGAGACGGCTCGGAAGACCCGCTCCGCATCCGTGTGGGCCATGGATTCCAGAGCCTCGAGAACGGCGACGCGGCCCGCGGTCGCACGCAGCCCGGCACCGCGAAGTGCCGAGTCGAGTTCTGTCTCCATGCCTCGACTCTAGCGTTTATTTTGAGTAACTCAAAAGAATGGCGTGTCGGCCGCGCGAGTTGCATCCTGCACACCCGCACGTAGCGTGAAGGGATGTCTACGAGAAGAGCGGTGACGGTGGGACTGATCCTGATGGCGGGCGTCGCGCTCGCCGGATGCAGTGGCGAACCCTCAGGGGAGGGCGAAGGAACCCCGTCGCCCTCCGCCTCGTCGTCGAGCCCAGCGCCGACCGCCACTCCGGGCGCCGAGGCGGATGAAGCGCTGCTCCCCGTGCCGGTCGAGGAGATCCCGGACTGGGCGAAGACTGCCGTTCCCGGCGGAGATGCCGACGGATACGTCTTCGGGTTCTCCGGGTGGATGAGCGAGAACAGCTCGGCCAACGACGTGACGACCTACACGTCACTCGCGCCGGGTTCGTACCAGGCTCAGTTCGCCTGCAGGGGTGACGGCACCATCACACTCATGATCAGCGAACTGGACGAGGGAGACCCATCGGAGCCGATCGTGTGTGCGAACGAGACGATCGCCTTCGACGTCACGACCGCGCGCACCGGAGTTCGGTTCGAACTCGCTCTCGAGGGAGCACCGACGGTCCACGCGCTGTCGCTCGTCAAGGTGTCCTGAGCGCGCGGTCGTCTGGATCCACTGAGGCCGTCAGGACTCCGACGGAGCGAGCGGCAGCTCGAGGCCGTAGTTCCACGTCAGGATCGCCGGCTGCTCGCGATAGAAGCTCAGCACCGACACCGATCCGGCGTCCAGCGTGATCTGGGCACCGAAGCGCGGAGCGAGCCGCAGATAGACCGCGGTGAGGATGCGCAGGAAGTGCCCGTGCGCGACCAGCGCCACATCGCCCTCGGTCAGTTTCGGCAGAACCCGGGTGAGCACGCGGGATGCGCGGGCCGCGACCTCCTCGACGGTCTCGCCCGGCGTCGCACCGCGGATCACTCCGTGGGTGAATGCGCTCCAGTCGTAGCCGAGCTCCTCGCGGATGTCCTTCGTCGTGCGGCCCTCGTATCCGCCGTAGTCCCACTCGACGAGAAGCGGATCGATCTCGGCGTGCAGGCCGGCGAGCTCGGCCGTGCGCCGGGCGCGCTCTAGCGGTGAGGACAGCACGAGCGAGAAGTCGTAGTCGGCGACCAGCTGTCCGGCACCGCGGGCGAGGTCTTCGCCCCGCGCCGTGAGCGGGATGTCGGTGAGCCCCGTATGCAGGCCGGCCTTCGACCACTCGGTCTCGCCATGGCGCAGAAGCACGAGCTTTCCCGTGGGATTGTCGGGCGCGGGACGGTCGGGCAGCTGGTCGTAGACAGGGATCGCAGGCACACCGCAACCGTAGCCCGACGCCGGGGCCCGGTCACTGCGTGATCGTGAACCCGCCGCCGCGCACGCGCACTTTTCCGCCGCCCACGGCCTGGCCGCGCTGCGATCCGTCCGCCTCGTAGGCCCGTCCGGCGCCGCGTGCGAGCGCAGCGATCCGCTGATCGCGTCCTGTGCCGTTGGCGTAGAGCACGGCAGAACCGGATGCCGTGGCATACACGGCAGTGGACACCGCCGGCTGGATCACCAGGGCGTCGAGCCGCACGTCACCGGTGCTCGTGCATCGCACGGTCACCGCCTCGGCGGGCAGGTCGCCACCGAGCAGCTGCGGCACCAGCATCCCGTCAGCCTCCGTCAGCCCGCGATCGCCGGCCCCTCCCGCGGGCGTGCGAGTGCTCCAGAGGCGCCGGCGACCTCGGAAGACCTCCCACACCGCTTCGCCGGCATCCGCCGCTTGTCTCCACACGAGACCATGCAGGATGCCGTCGGGCTCGGTCACATCGAACTCGACCGACTCGCCCGCGGGAACGCGCACGTACGCGCCACCCGAGAGGTTGCCCTCTCCGGTCCAGGCGCCGCCCTCGGGTCGCACGACCACGCAGCCCGGCGAGAGTCGGGCGCCCTCGGCATCGATCACCCGCAGCCCCGAGAACGACGACAGCCCGGTGATCGACGTCGCGATCCGCGCGATGTCACGGTTCGCATCCAGCAGCAGCATCGTGAGCAGTCCGTGGATGGTGGATTCGGCCCCGGAGTTCCGGTTCACCCGTCCATCGGTCTCGACACCGTCGAAGGTCACACCGGTGGCCGGGTCGTAGACCGGGATGCCTGCGGTGTTCGCGCCGAAGAACCACCCGGCGGCGAGCCCCGCGAGCACCCGCAGCCCCTCACCGCCGACGGATGCCGCCTGCACCGCCGCCGCGACGCGTCCATGCGCGCCGTACGCGATCTGCGCCTCCGCGGGCAGCGGAGCCCAGGCGTTGTGCGGACCGCCTGAGGCGAGCACCTGCGGGGTGAAGGTCCCGGCATCCGCCACGGCCGCCGCAGTCCACTCGCGACGTCGCAGCAGCGCACCGGCGCGAGCGAGAGCCTCGGGCGCCGCCGCACCCCATGCGTGCCAGAATCCGAGTGACCCGGTCCACGGCAGCACGGCGCCGAACGGCCAGCCCTTCGCAGGGTCGGTGGCCATCGCCGCCACCCCTTCGCCATATGTCTGCAGGGCCGCGCGACTCCGTGCGTCTCCGGCTTCGGTCGCCGCGGCGAGTCCGAGCATGGCCTCGGCCGTGGCATCCGCTCCGCCGGCGATCAACCAGGCGGGCAGGTCGCGTCCGTCGCTGCGCACCCACTGCCCGGCGCGCGACAGCGACTCGCGTCCGAGTGCATCGAGGGCCAGGTGCAGCCGCGAGAGCAGGAACGCCGCGAACTCGGCATCCTCCCGCCGGAAGGTCGCGTAGCCCTCACCGAACGCCCACACCGTGCGCGCCAGCCAGTACGACTCGGCGGAGTCCGACGGATCCGGCAGCTCGACGGGGATCGCGCTGGGGTTCAGCGTGCCGTCCTCCTGCTGCCACAGCACCACGCGGCCGGCATTCCGGCTGCTCGTCGTCTGCAGGAACGCCAGCGACCGCAGCACATCGCGCGCCTCGTCGCGGCTCTGCGCGTCGCCGGTCGCCTTCCACGCCCGCAGGAACACGATCGCGGCTCGGGCGATGTCATCCGCGTTGTAGGCACCTTGCGTCCAGTATCCGGTCACGGCGTCGCGAGTGCCGCCACCCACCGGGCGGAACCCGCCGGCGCCGTCGGTGTCGGCATACGTCCACGGCGCGAGAACGCGCGGCGAGGCGTCGATGCCGAACGTGGTGTGCGTGGCACTCGCCACGACGGGCACCTCCGCGAGCAGAAAGCGCAGGTGCGCGAGGTTCGTGAGGCGCGCACCGCCACCCGCTCCCGCGGGCAGAGAGCCGAGAGGCGAACCGGCAGCGGATGCCGATGCTTGCGCTCCGGCCGCATCCAGGGGCAGGAGTGCCAGCGCCGAGGTGGCGGCCGCCACGCTCAGGAAGGTCCGTCGGGAGATGGCCATGGTCTCATTCCTCGCTCGTGTTCGAGTCGGCGCCGTCTCGCAGTGCGCGGCCCCACGGCTGAGCGGGGTCATGGATGGCGACGGCGAGCGTCGTGTCCGACTGCCCGTAGTACGCGAACCACCTGCCCTGGAACTTCACGAGTCCCTCGACGAACGTGACGTTCGACACCAGGCCGTGCATGTCCTCGAACGTCTGCGGACGCAGCCACGGCTCCTGCAGGCGGGCGATCACACGGGTGGGCTCGTCGGGGTCGATCGCGATCTGGCCGCAGCGGTAGTCGACGTCGACGGAGCCGTCTTCGTGCACCGTGCGCGTCGCACCGTTCGTGAGGAACACGAGCAGTCCGTTGTCGGCGACCACCGGCGAGGTTCCGATCTCGACGAGAGCCTCGTCCCACGTGCCGGGAGTCGGCGAGTACATGGGCTCGGTGTCGGCCGACCCGGGCGTCCAGTGGATGAGGTCGTCGCTGGTCGCCCAATAGATCGCACCCTCTCCGAAGTACATCCACCACTTGCCGTGCATCTTCTGCGGCACGATGACCCCCGCCTTTGACCAGTTGAAGCCGCGGGGGTCCATCGTCTTGAACGTGTCGAAGTCGTCGAACAGCGGGCCGTGCTTGGTCCAGGTGCGCAGGTCGGTCGACGTCGCGAGGCACAGCTGCGCGCTGCGCCGGTCCCACCCCGTGTAGGTGAGGTAGTAGGTGCCGTCGATCAGCGCGATGCGCGGATCCTCGCATCCGTAGCGCTCATAGTCCTCGGAGGGGGAGAGGATCGGGGCGTCCTCCCTGGTGAAGTTCAGGCCGTCGCTCGATCGCGCGATTCCGATGTGCGACACGATGTCGTCGGCGTGAGCGCGATACAGCAGCACGACCTCGTCGCCGTCGACGAGGGCCGCGGGGTTGTAGAGGTTGGCAGACTCCCAGCTGTCGCCTTTCGGGCGCAGGATCGGGTTGCCCTCATAGGGGGTGAACGGGCCGAGGGGGAAGGATGCTCCGGTGAACATGGGGTCCTTTCGGGATTGTGGGGAAGGGGCGGTCTAGCCCTTGACGGCCGCGCCGAGGTCGGTGGCCCGGAAGAAGCGCTGGAAGACGATGAACAGGATCACGACGGGGAATGCCAGTGCTGTCGCACCGGCGAGGATCGCGCCGTTCGGGTTCGCCGTCGACTGCGCGACGTTCGAGATGTAGTTCGCGAGAGACACGGCGAGCGGCTGCAGCGATGCGTCCTTCGTGATGAGGAACGGCCAGAGGAACTCGTTCCACGGGCCGATGAAGGTGACGAGCACGACCGTCACGAGCACCGGCTTGATGAGCGGGATCGCGACCGACGTCAGCAGACGGATCTCGCCGGCGCCGTCGATGCGGGCGGCTTCGAAGATCTCGACGGGCAGGGCCTTGAAGAACTGCACGAAGATGAACACCGCCGTGGTGTTGATCAGGAACGGCAGGATCATGCCCATGTACGAGTCGCCGAGCCCGTAGTTGCGGGTGATCTGCACGTAGAGCGGGATCATCAGCAGCTGGAACGGCACCATCTGCACGAGCAGCATGAGCACCCAGATGACGCCGCGGCCGCGGAAGTCGAGCCGTGCGATCGCGTACCCCGCGAGAAGGCCGAACACGACGGTGCCCAGCAGCACGCCGGCCGTGAAGATCAGCGAGTTGAGCAGAGATCCCGCAAGGTCTATGCGGGAGTCGATCGCGACGAAGTTGTCGACCGTCCACCCGCTCGTCGGAAAGAGCTCATTGGGCGAGTTCGTCGGGTTCTCCTGGAACGCGCCCACCAGCATGAAGTAGAACGGGAACGCGAATCCGATGGCCGCGACCGTGAGCAGGATCAGGCTCAGGATGCGGGGCAGTGAACGCTTGCGTCTCATGGTCATCGCTCCCTGGTTGCGCGGTTGGCGGCGAGCGACAGCATCCCGACGAGGATCACCAGGATCATGCCGATCGCGGCGGCCGTGTCGGGGTTCTGCTGCTGGATGCCCAGCTGATAGATGAGCAGCACGGGTGTCGACGAGGCGCCGTCGGGGCCGCCGCCGTTCGTGAGCAGGTACGGCTCGGTGAAGAGGTTCGCTCCCGTGATGATCGACAGGATCAGTACGAGCGTCGTCGCGTTGCGCACGCCGGGAACGGTCACGTTCCAGAAGCGCGAGAACGCCCCGGCGCCGTCGGTCTCGGCCGACTCGTAGAGCTCCTTCGGCACGTTCTGCAGCGCAGCGAGATACAGCAGGATGTAGAAGCCCAGCTGCTTCCAGGTCACGTAGAGGGCGATCATCGGCATCGCGAGACCGCTGTTCACCAGCCACGAGGGATCGGGGGCGAGCGGGCCGAGGATGGTGTTGATCAGGCCGTTGCCGGAGAACAGCAGCATCCAGACTCCGACGAGCGAGACGCTGGCCGTCAGATACGGCACGTAGAACGCCACGCGGTAGGCGGCGACCCAGCGGATGCCGGTGTTCAACGCCGCCGCGAGCACGAGCGAGAGCACGGCGGTGAGCGGCACGTTGATGACGAGGAAGATCAGGGTGTTGCGGAACGAACCGAGCACCCTCGGGTCGGTGAGCACCGTGACGAAGTTGTCGAAGCCCACGAACGGTCGCTCGACCTCGACGTTGGGGGCGGTGAAGAAGTAGTCGTGGAAGGCGATGTAGACCGCGAATCCCAGCGGGAACGCGAAGATCGCCAGCACGAAGACCAGGTACGGCAGGGCGAAGAGCCCGCCGATCGGCTGCGCACCCAAGAGTCGGTTGCGCAACCGCGCCCTCGGTGACCGGCCCGCGGACGGGGCCGGGGCGGTGGTGCCCCCGGCCACGTCCGCTACGGCGTCGTCTCGGAGCGTCATGACCGGCTCATCACTCGGCGACGAGGTCGTCGATCTTCGTCGCGGCGTTCTTCAGGAAGTCATCGATCGACTCCTTGCCGAAGATCACTGCGGCGGAGTACTCGTCGCGGAACGCCTGCCAGGCCTCCACGGAGTTCGGGATGCTGGGCACGTCTGCCGTGGCCTCGGCCTGCTCGGCGAACGCCACGTAGTTCGGGTTCGCTTCGAAGTAGTCGGCGTAGGTCTCGGTGAGGTCGGTGCGCATCGGCATCTGGCCCGTCGCCTCGAGCAGCTGGCCGTCGCTGTCGACGCTCGTCGAGAACTTCAGGAACTCCCACGCGGTGCCCTGGTTCTCGCACGCGGTGAACATCGAGACGCTCTTCGAGTCTGCGAACGTCGTCGGGTTCTCGCGACCGTCGCTGGTCGGCACGGGCATGAACCCGACGTCCACCGTCTCGGCGTACGAAGGGATGGCCCACGGGCCGGCGAGCTGCATGGCGGTCGTGCCCGCAGACATCGCGTCATCGGTCGATGCCTCGTTGGGCGAGAGCTTCTCGTCGTAGAAGGTCTTCCAGAACTCCGCGACCTCGCGCCCGGCATCCGAGTCGACCGTCGCTGTGCCGTCTTCGACGAGCATGGTGCCGTCGGTCTCGGCGAGGTAGAGCGGGTAGAAGTCGAACCAGGGCTGGTAGAACTCGCTGGTCGGTGCCGGCCAGATCGCGCTCTGCACGCCGGATTCGACAATCGCGCGTGACCCGGCGAGGAAGTCGTCGTACGAGGCCATCTGCGGGTCTTCGGGGTCGATTCCCGCCGCTTCGAAGAGGGCCTTGTTGTACATCACCATGACCGGGTTCGACTTCCACGGCAGCTGGTAGAAGCTGTCGTCGGTGGCATACGAGTCGACCTCGCCACCGCGCTCGGTGATGTAGTCGCTGCCGCCCTGCATGGTGCTGAGGTCGACGAGTCCGCCCTGCTTGACCCAGCCTGAGACTGCAGCCGGAGCCACGTTGTAGACGAGGCACGGTGCGGTGCCGGCGGTGATGGCCGCGGTGATCGCCTCTTCAGACGACGAACCGGCGGGGATCTCCTGGGCGTTGACCTTCTCGTCGGGGTGCTCGGCGTTCCAGGCCTCGACCACGGCGGTGCCCCAGGCGACCTCCTGCTCGTTGTTCGACAGCCAGATGTCGATGGAGCCGGTGCCTTCGGCCGAGGCATCGCCGCCTCCGCCGCCGGATGAGCACCCGGTGGCGACGAGCGCGACCGCTCCCAGGAGCGCTGCTGCGCGGATCTTCTTCTTCATGTTGTCCTCCTTGACGCGATGGTTCGGGTGATCGTCTAGCGGGTTGTGCTCTCCCGGAAGTGCACGACGTTGCAGTCGACGACCTCTGTGCGCGGCTCGGCGCCGAGGATGTCGGCCTGCAGCAGGCGGGCGGCAGCGCGTCCTCGCGCGGCAGGACCCGATGAGACGCTCGTGAGCGCGGGGGAGAGGTGTGCCGAGAGATGGTCGTCGTCGAAGCCGGCGATCGCGAGATCGCGGGGGATGCTGAGGCCGCTCGACCGTGCGAACGACAGCCCGGCGATCGCCATGGTGTCGTTCGAGTACAGGATGGCGGTGGGGCGATCGGGCAGTGCGAGCAGCTCGGCGGTGCGCTCGCGGCCACTCGAGGCGGTGAAGTCGCCCTCGCGCAGCAGGGCATCGCCGCCCACGGCATCCGTGTAGGCATCGGCCCGCACGCGCGAGTGCACGTAGTCGAGCGGACCCGACACATGTGCGATGCGTTCGTGCCCCTCGGCGCGCAGGTGAGCGATGATCTCGCGCACGGGGGCGTCATCATCGGTGCGCACGCACGAGAACCGCGTCGGCTGCTCATAGGCGCCGACCAGCACCGACGGCAGGTCGAGCTCTTCGAGCAGCGGCACGCGCCAGTCATCGTTTCGCAGGTCGAGCAGCAGGGCACCGTCAGCGCGACCGTGACTGAGTGACCGGTAGGCACGCTCTTCGGCCGCCCGATCGGGTACGACCTGCAGGATCAGGGCCGTCTCTGTCTCGGCCAGCACCGACTCGACGCCCGCGATGAAGGCGGGGAAGAACGAGTCGTTGGCGATGACCTCAGGGTCACGCGCCAGCACCACGGCGATCGCATTGGCCTTCTGCGTGGCCAGCGCACGCGCGCTCTGGCTCGGCACCCAGTTCAGCTTCTCGGCGGCGGCGAGCACCTTGGCTCTGGTGTCGTCGGAGATGGGCCGCTTGCCGCTCATCGCGTGCGAGACGGTGGCCTTGGTGACGCCGGCTTCGCGGGCGACGTCGGCGATCGTCGTGCGGCTCATGCCACCTCCTCGTGGAACATCGGGCTGATCGTCGGCATCCGGTCATAGTCGTTTAACCGGTTTGACGAATGCGGGTGATGCGAGTGTAAACCGGTTTGACGATGCGGGTCAAGAGCCTGCGCTCTGATCGGGTCGCCTCGCCTCGCCTCGCCTCAGACGAAGGTGACGGTCTGCTGCAGCCGGGTGCGCACGTCGAACAGCTCGTTGCCGCCGATCGCACGGGCACCGGGGACTCCCTGGCGCAGCACCATCGCGAGCGCGCTGCGTCGCACGACGACGACGGGAACGCCGCGGCTGCTGCCGAGCGGGGTGACGGCCTGGGCCAGATCGTCGTCGGGAAGCACCATGATCAGTCCGCCGAACTTCACGCGGGCGGCCTTGGCCACGGTGCGCATGCGGGAGAGCGCCGAGGTGACCGGGGCGCGTGTGCCGAGGCTCGGGCCGGTGATCTCGCCCCGACGGAACCCGACGATTCCGCCGAAGTCCTCCGACATGACGCCGTAGAGGCCGGACGGGCTGAGCACGACATGGTCGAGCTTGTCGTCGGCATCCGCTCCTGTGGCCACGTCGTGCCACACCGTGAAGCCCATGCCGAGGGCGCTCACGGTGCGGGCGGTCTCCTCCTCAGCCAGCGCATCGGCGAGCAGGCGACGCAGGTCGCGAGGGGCCGAGCGCACGAGCGCCGGGTCATAGGGGTCGGGCACCTCAACGCCACGGCCGGCCCATTCGCGGATCAGCGACAGATAGCGCTCTCGGCGCCAGCCGCCGGGGTGACCGTACGACCGTGCCCGGGGGCGGGTGTCGGTGCGGGTGGCCGACTGCGGACGCCAGCCGTTCCATTCCGGTTCGGCAGGGATGCCGGGGTGCGCACCGGAGCGACGGTCGTAGGCGGCGCGGCCTTCGGGGGTGCCGATCAGCTCCCACGCTCGCTGCACCTGAATGAACACGGCCGCGTCTCCGCCCGTGTCCGGGTGGGTCTGCCGCAGGCGCAGGCGATACGCGCGCCTCAGCTCGCCGTCGTCGACCGTCGGGTCCACGCCGAGGATCTCATAGGCGGAAGCCGAGAGCGGGCTGTCGAACATCGCTCTCCTTCCGAGATCGCGGCATCCAGAATATCCGGATGACGTTGTGGATCAGCCGGGCACGTCGACGACGCGCTCCACGCCGATCACCGGCACCACGGAGCCGGCGGATGCCGCCGCGATATCGTCGGCGAGCCGGTCGAGCTCCTGCGCGGGCACCCACACCTCGAACGTCGCCAGCGCTGAGTACCGGGGTTCGCCGAGCGTCGCGCCGTGACGCGGCACCCAGTCGCGCAGAAGGTTGTCGAAGCGTCCGGCATCCGCCTGCGCGACGTCGATCGTCACCTGTGTCAGGGGCTGCCGGTGCACGAGCGATGCGACATCGAGGGTCTCCGAGACGGCCGACGAGTACGCGCGCACGAGCCCACCGGCGCCGAGCTTCACGCCGCCGAAGTATCGCGTCACGACGGCGACGACGTCGGTCAGCCCCCGCCGGCGCAGCACCTCGAGCATCGGCACTCCTGCGGTGCCAGAAGGCTCGCCGTCATCAGACGAGCGGGCCTGATCGCCGAGCAGGCCGGTGACCATCGCGGTGCAGTTGTGCCGCGCATCCCACCACTGCTTGCGGAGGCGGGCGATCACGGCGTCCGCCTCCTCGACGGAGGCGACCGGCTCGACGGTCGCGATGAAGCGAGACTTCTTGATGACGAGCTCGTGCTCCACAGGCGCGGCGATCGTCGCCGGGTAGCTGCGGGCTTCAGTCATCCGCCTCAGACTACCCAGCGCTCGCGCGCACTCAGCGATCGACGAACGACATCTGTTGCGGGTTGTACCGGTCGCCCTGCACTCCGACCCGGTCGGCGAGCTGGTCGAGGTCCGCCATCTCGTCGGCCGACAGCGCCACCGTGGTCGCTCCGGCGTTCTCGGCGATGCGAGAGCTGCGTCGGGTCCCCGGAATCGGCACGATCCACGGTTCGCGAGCCAGCAGCCAGGCGAGGGCGATCTGACCGGGCGAGGCGTCCTTGGCTTCCGCGAGCGTGGCGACGTGGCTCACCAGCGCCTCGTTCGCCGTTCGATTCTCCTCGCTGAAGCGCGGGATCGTGCCGCGGATGTCGCCCTCAGCGAATGACGTGCTGCGATCGACGGTGCCGGTGAGGAACCCCTTGCCGAGCGGGCTGAACGGCACGAAGCCGATGCCGAGCTCGCCGAGTGTGGGCAGGATCTCGGCCTCAGGGTCGCGCGTCCACAGCGAGTACTCGCTCTGGAGTGCCGTGACCGGCTGCACCGCATGGGCCCGGCGGATCGTCGGGGCCGATGCCTCGGACAGCCCGAAGTGCAGCACCTTGCCCTCGGCGATCAGCTCGGCCGCCGTGCCGGCGACGTCTTCGATCGGCACGTCGGGGTCGACGCGGTGCTGGTAGAAGAGGTCGATCACGTCGGTGCGCAGGCGACGCAGCGACTGCTCGGCGACGCGGCGGATCTGCTCCGGCCGGCTGTCGAGCCCGACGCTCTTGCCGTCTTCGATGCGCCAGCCGAACTTCGTCGCGATGACGACCTGGTCGCGGATCGGCTCGAGCGCTTCGCCCACCAGCTGCTCATTCACATAGGGGCCGTAGACCTCTGCGGTGTCGAAGAACGTGACCCCGTGGTCGAGTGCCGAGCGCAGCACGCCGATCATCTCGTCGCGGGTGCCCGGGTTCGGGCCGTAGCTCTGCGACATCCCCATGCAGCCGAGGCCGACAGCGGAGACCTCGAGGCCCTGTCCGAGTGTGCGAGTGTGCATGTCGAGTCCTTTCGTCAGGGCCGACGTTACGCCCGCTCGCAGCGCGGTGGGAGGCCCTGCCAGAACCTCCCACAGTCATCGGCCGCTCCGCGTGCGACTACTCCGGGGAGTCGTCTCGCAGGTAGGCGATGTGCGCCGCGTGGCGGGTCAGATGGTTCTGCGACTTGCGCACGAACATCCAGGCGCCCAACAGCAGCACGAACCAGATCGGCGTCACCAGCAGCGCGGTCAGGGTGTCGGGCTGGGTCGTCAGCGCCCAGAGGATGAACACGAAGAAGGCGAGAACCACGTAGACCATGACCACGCCGCCCGGCATGCGGAACTTCGACGCTGCGACCTTCTCCGGCCGCCGACGGCGGTACACGAGGTAGCTGCACAGGAAGATCGTCCAGACGAACATGAAGCAGACCGCAGAGACCGTGGTCACCATGTCGAATGCGGTGCCGATGTCCTTGCCCGCGTAGAGCAGCACGACGCCCGAGAGCAGCAGGATGCATGACAGGAACAGAGCGTTCTGCGGCACACGTCGCTTCGACAGCCGGCCGAAGATGCGCGGGGCGTCGCCGTCCTGCGCGAGGCCGAACACCATGCGCGAGGTCGAGTAGATGCCCGAGTTGGCGCTCGACATGGCCGAGGTCAGCACGACGAGGTTCACCACCGTGGCGGCGATGCCGAGTCCCGCGAGGGCGAACATCGCGATGAACGGGCTCTCGCCGGCGACGTACTCGGTCCACGGGGTGACCGCCATCAGGATGATGAGCGCACCGACGTAGAAGAGCAGGATGCGGATAGGGATCGCGTTGATCGCCTTGGGCAGGTTCTTCTCGGGGTCTTTGGTCTCGGCCGCGGCGGTGCCGACGAGCTCGACGCCGACGAACGCGAACACCGCGATCTGGAATCCGGCGACGAAGCCCATGAAGCCGTGCGGGAACATGCCGCCGTGGTCCCACAGGTTGCTGAAGCTCGCGGTTCCCGCGTCGTGCTGGAAGCCGGTGAAGATCATCACGAGACCCGTGACGATGAGCGCGACGATCGCGATGATCTTGATCAGCGCGAACCAGAACTCCATCTCGCCGAACGCGGCGACGGTGGGCAGGTTCAGTGCGAGCAGGATGACGATCACGAGCACGCCGGGGATCCACAACGGGATGCCGGGGATCAGCGCATCCGAGTATCCGGCGATCGCGATGACGTCGGCGACTCCGGTGACGACCCAGCAGAACCAGTACGTCCATCCGGTGAAGAAGCCGGCCCACGGGCCGAGCAGGTCGCTCGCGAAATCGCTGAACGACTTGTACTTGAGGTTCGAGAGCAGCAGCTCGCCCATCGCCCGCATGACGAAGAAGAGCATGAAGCCGATGATCATGTAGACGAAGATCACCGAGGGGCCGGCGACCGAGATCGTCTTGCCGCTGCCCATGAACAGGCCGGTGCCGATCGCACCGCCGATCGCGAGCAGCTGGATGTGTCGGTTGCTCAGGGCCCTCTTCAGGTGCTGGTCGTCGCCGCCGGCGGTCCCGTCTTCCTCGACGGATCCCCGTGTTCTCTCTGTCGTCATCGCTCGAACCTCCGGTGTCGGGTGCCGCGTCCCGCTGCGGCATCCTTCCGACCGTAATGGCCGATCGGGGATGGCAGTAAACCGAATCGATTCGATATCCTGGTTCGACCCCCGATCATCCCCCAGTTCTGCGAGCCGCTTCTCTCATGGCCACCTCTCTCACCACGGGCCGCCCGTGGCGCGTCATCCTGTCGTTCTCGATCCCCCTGCTGCTCGGCAACGTCGTGCAGCAGATGTACCAGTTCGCCGATGCCGTCGTCGTCGGCCGGCACCTCGGCGTCGAGTCTCTCGCCGCCGTCGGCGCGACCGGCAGCCTGCTGTTCCTGCTCATCGGCTTCGCCTGGGGTCTGACCAGCGGCTTCGCGATCCCCATCGCGCAGGCATTCGGCGCGGGTGACGGAGCGGCGGTGCGCCGCTCGGTCGCGACCGGTGTGATCCTGACCGGCATCACGAGCGTGGTGCTCACGATCGTCGCGCCGTTGATCGCGGCGCCCACGCTCGCCCTGCTGCAGACGCCGCCCGAGCTCATGGCCGAGGCGACGATCTTCACGCAGATCAGCTTCATCGGCGCCAGCGCGACGATGTTCTTCAACTTCCTCTCAGCGATCATCCGCGCGATCGGCGACTCGCGCACGCCGTTGATCTTCCTCACGGTGTCGTGTGCGCTCAACGTCGGCCTCGTGATCCTCATGGTCGGTCCGCTCGACTGGGGCGTGGGCGGCGCGGCCCTCGCGACCGTCGTGGCCCAGGCCGTGTCGGTCGCGCTGTGCCTCGAGTTCGTGCGCCGCAGGCTGCCGATGCTGCACCTGCGCCGTGCCGACTGGCGCGTCACGCGCGACGACATCCGAGAGCACCTGCGCCTCGGCCTGCCGATGGGCTTCCAGGCGTCGATCATCGCGATCGGCACGCTCGTCGTGCAGGTGGCGCTCAACACGCTCGGCTCCGAGGCCGTCGCCGCGTACACGACGGCGTCTCGTGTCGACGGTCTCGCCGTGGCCTTCCTCTCGTCACTGGGTCTCGCCTCGTCGATGTACACGGCGCAGAACCTGGGCGGGCGTCGCCCCGACCGCATCCGCCGCGGTGTCGTCGAGGGCACCTGGATGGCGATCGCCGCCGGCATCGCGCTCGGAGCCGTGATCATCGCGTTCGGCGCGCCCCTGGTGCGGCTGTTCGTCGGCGAGGGCGCCGCAGCGGATGAGGTCGTCGAACTCGCGCACCTCATGCTGATCATCAACGGATGCGGAACTGGGCGCTCGGCGTGTTGTTCGTGCTGCGTGGTGCGCTGCAGGGCCTCGGCCACACCCTCGTGCCCACCGTCACGGGTGTCATCGAGCTGGTGATGCGCGTGGGCGCCGCCATCGTGCTCGGCGCGATGATCGGCTTCGAGGGCGTCGCGCTCAGCAACCCTCTCGCCTGGCTCGGCGCGATCGTGCTGCTGGTGCCGGCCTATGTGCGGGCGCACCGGTCGCTCGGCCGCATGCGCGTCGACCCGATCGAGGCCACCGAGACCTCGACGATGGCGATCATCGGACCCACCGACGGCTCGATGGTCGTCGATGCGCTCGTCACCCAGCCGGTGCGGGTGGTCAAGACCTCGCGTTTCGCGCGGTTGACGCGCCGCTGAACAGCTCGTCACAGTTGCAGAACATCATCCTTGAGATGGATGCCCGGCATGCCGACACTTCGTAGTGTTGGTGATGCGGAGATTCCGCAGACCGGGGGGTCGTGATGACATCGTCAAGGGTGGCAAGCGAACTGGCATCGATTCTGGTGCCGATCGGAGTGGCGGGGGCTGTGCTCGCAGCACTGTGCGCGCTCATCGCAGGAGTCGCGATCATGCGCGGAGCGGCGGGCCTTGCCGGCGGTGCGGTAGGTCTGTGGATTCCGAGCGCGATGCTCAGCTCCACGGCATCGTTCGCCAACCAGTGGACGCCGCTGCTGATCGCAGTAGCGACGCTCGTCGCGATGCTGGTGATCGGGGGCGTGGCGCGAAGCATCGTGAACGCCGGTGAGCCGGCACGCGAATCCGCCCGTGCCGCGCGCGTCCAGGCAGTCGTCGACGCGCCGGAACCGGTCGCCGTGCCGCGAGGTGCGAAGGTGACGCCCAGCACGGGCAGCATGCCCGCGCTGGCAGGCTGACAGCTCGTCAGCGGTAGTCGCGATCGCGGTGCTGTGCGCCCTCGTCTCCTGAGGCCACACGCTCGGCCTCTCTGGCGCGCAGCTCGACGCGGCGGATCTTGCCCGAGATCGTCTTGGGCAGCTCGGGGACGAACTCGATGATCCGCACCCACAGGTGCGACGACAGCCGGTCGTGGGCGTAGGCGAAGATCGAGCGGGCGGCTTCAGCTTCGGCGCCGACCGCGTCGGGCCGCAGGCACACGTAGGCCTTAGGAACCGCGAGTCGCGTCGGGTCGGGGCTCGGGATCACCGCCGCCTCGATCACGAGGTCGTGCTCCAGCAGCACCGACTCGAGCTCGAACGGCGAGATCTTGTAGTCGGAGGCCTTGAACACGTCGTCTGCCCGGCCGATGTAGGTCAGGTACCCGTCGGCATCCCGCTGGGCGATGTCGCCGGTGTGGTGAAAGCCGCCGACGCGCGACTCGGCCGTCTTCTCAGGATCGTCGTAGTACCCGGCCATGAGCCCGACAGGAGGGTGGGCCAGGTCGAGCGCGATCTCGCCCTCGTGCTCGGCGATGTCGCCGGTGGCGGGATCGAGCAGCACGACCGGGTACCCGGGCAGCGGGCGCCCCATGGACCCGACCTTGACGACCTGACCGGGGGAGTTGCCCACACAGGCCGTCATCTCGGTCTGACCGAAGCCGTCGCGGATCGTGCCGCCCCAGGCCTCGCGCACCCGGTCGATGACCTCGGGGTTCAGCGGCTCTCCGGCCCCCACGAGCTCACGCGGAGGGTGGGTGAGTCGCGCGAGATCGGCCTGGATCAGCATCCGCCATACCGTCGGCGGGGCGCAGAAGGTCGAGACGTGGTGCGTGTCCATGACCTGCATCAGGGTGTTCGCGTCGAACCGGTCGTAGTTGTAGACGAACACCGTCGCCTCGGCGAGGAACGGCGAGTAGAAGCTCGACCACGCATGCTTCGCCCACCCGGGTGACGAGATGTTGAGGTGCACGTCATCGGGTCGCACGCCCAGCCACCACATGGTCGACAGATGTCCGATGGGGTACGAGACGTGCGTGTGCTGCACGAGCTTCGGGCGGTTGGTGGTGCCGCTCGTGAAGTAGAGCAGAGCCGTGTCGTCGGCCGGTGTGGCGGCGTCGGGCTCGAAGGTCGTCGGGGCGTCGGTCGAGTCGCCGAAGCGGGTCCACTCGGGAGGCATGCCGTCTCCCACTCCGATGCGCAGCACGTCGGCGTCGATGTCGGCGATGCGCTCGGCGAGGCTGCCGAGCGTCACGATCGCGCGGGTCCGGCCGTGCGCGACGCGGTAGGCCAGATCGGATGCCGACAGCAGGGTCGAGGTCGGGATCGACACCGCGCCGACCTTGGTGATGGCGAGCATCGCCTCCCACAGCTCGATGGTGTTGCCGAGCATCACGATGACGTGGTCGCCTCGTCGGATGCCGAGGCCGGTCAGCCAGGCCGCGACCTGGTCTGAGCGGGCCGACAGCTCGCCGTACGTCCATGATTCGAGGCTGAGATCGGCCGACACGATCTGCACGGCAGGGCGGTCGGGCGTCTCCTCCGCGATGACGTCGAACCACTCGAGCGCGAAGTTGAACTCGGTGGGCGTCGGCCAGACGAACCCGTCTCGCGCCGCCGCGTAGTCGGTCGCATTCGCGAACAGGAAGTCGCGCATCTCTCTGATCGCGGTCGTGGCTGCGGTGGCGCTGCGGCTCATTCTGGGCTCCCTTGCTCGGCAGACGTGTCCATCCTCACCCACGATCCGCTCAGCGCGCGAGCAGGCCGGCGCCGTCGCGGAGCTCGAACACCAGCTGCGTCTCGGTGCCGCGGACGACGGGGTGGATCGTGATGTGCTCGAGCACGATGTCGCGCAGGGCCGTGGCATCCTGCACCGCGACGTGCACGAGGAAGTCGTCGACGCCCGCGACGTGGAACACCTGCAGCACCCGCGGGATCGCCGCGAGCGCGTCGAAGAGCGCGGTGACCTTGGGGCCCGTGTGGTTCGCGAGGCGCACCTTGATGATCGCCTGCAGGGGGAGGCCGAGGGCCGCCCCGTCGACCCGGATGCGGGTGTCGCGGATGATCCCGCGCTCACGCAGGGCGCGCACGCGATGGGCGCACGTCGACTCGGCGAGACCCAGCCCGTGCGCGAGAGCCTTGTTCGTGACCTCGGCATCGCGGGTGACCACGGCGAGGATCTCGAGGTCGACCTCGTCGAGTTGTGCTTTCGCCAATGCCCGCACCTCCCTGTGGTTGCATGTTCGCTCAGAATATCGAGAACGACTCGTAACACGACGGATGCTGTCGAATTTCTGCGCATCCATCGTGATTCGGGCAACGTGACAGGTATGACTGCACCGTTGCATCCAGACACCGTCGCCGTGCACAGCGGCCGTTCCGATCTCGAAGGACTCGGCGTCCACGCGCTGCCGATCGACCTGTCGACGACCAATCCGCTGCCCGACATCGAGCGCGGTGGCGACTCGTACGAGGCGATGGCGACGGGTGGGCGTCCGCCCGCCGACGGCAGCATGGTCTACGCGCGGCTCTGGAACCCCACCGTGGCGCGGTTCGAAGACGCCCTCGCCGAACTCGAGCACGCCGAGGCCGCTGTCGCGTTCGCGTCGGGTATGGCGGCGATGACCGCGGTGATCCTCGCGCACGGCCCCGCGGCCGGCAAGAACCACGTCGTGGCAGTGCGCCCCCTGTACGGCGGCACCGATCACCTGCTCGGCTCCGGGCTGCTGGGTGTGGAGACCACCTACTGCCACCCCGCAGAAGTCGCCGCGTCCATCCGCCCGGACACGGGCCTCGTGGTTGTCGAGACCCCCGCCAACCCGACCCTCGATATCGCCGACATCGCAGCGGTGGTGGCGCAGGCGGGAGGCGTGCCGGTGGTCGTCGACAACACCTTCGCGACGCCCGTGCTGCAGAACCCCATCGACCACGGCGCGGCCATGTCGCTGCACAGCGCCACGAAGTACCTCGGCGGGCATGGCGACGTGATCGCCGGCGTGGTGGCCTGCGACGAGCAGACCGCAGAGGCGCTGCGCCGGGTGCGTGCCGTGACCGGAGGGCTGCTGCACCCGCTCGGCGCCTACCTGCTGCACCGCGGACTCACGACCCTTCCCGTGCGCATGCGGGCGCAGCAGGAGAGCGCTCGCCGCATCGTGCAGTGGCTGATCGACCGCCCCGAGATCGCAGAGGTGTTCTACCCCGGACTCGATGATGACCCGGAGGGCATCATCGCGCGCCAGATGCGGGGCACCGGGGCCATGATCGCGATGCGGATGCAGGGCGGGTATGCCGCGGCATCCGCAGTCACCTCGTCGACGTCGCTGTTCACCCACGCCGTGTCGCTGGGTGGCGTCGATTCGCTGATCCAGCATCCGGCGGCGCTCACGCACCGGCCCGTGCCGGCAGAGGCCCGTCCCGACGCCGACGTGCTGCGGCTCTCGATCGGTCTCGAGAACGTCGACGACCTGATCGCCGACCTCGCCCAGGCGTTCGCTGCGCTGTCGCGGGCGGAGGATGCGGTGGCATCTGGCCGTCCGTGGGCGTGAGAGCAGTGACGTTTGTCGAACAGCTACAAGGAACTGAGTCTCACGCCGGATGAGATCTAGTTCCGGGCGCAAACCTGTGCGAATCCTGAGAACCCGCCCATACACTCGCCGGTGGCAACGACGCCACTGACCCCGGGAGTCCTCAATGACGAGTGCAAAGCCCCACGCGCACGGAATCGGCATGCGCATAGCCGTGATCGTGCTCAGCCTGCTGCTGGCCGCGATGGTGATCCTGTTCTTCCTGACCACAGGCAAGATCGCCGCCGGTGCCGCGGAACTCGCCGACGGCACCACCACCGCACGGGACGGCTCGGCCGACCTCGCCGCAGGTGCCGGTGATCTCTCTGCGGGCGCCGACGAGCTCGCCGCCGGCACGGAGCAGCTCGCGGCGGGAGCGACGAGCGCCCACGTCGGCTCCGAGAAGGTCGCCACGGGTGCGCAGAGCGCCTCCACCGGCGCCGCCGCGCTCGCCGTAGGTGCCGACACTCTCGCGATCGGCGCCTCGAACGCCGCGTCCGGGGCTGCTCGGCTGAGCGCCGGAGCAGTGTCGGCGCTCACAGGTGCCGAGCGCCTCGAATCGGGACTCACGAAGGCAGATGCCGGTGTGCAGTCTGCGCTCGACGGTGCGCAGCAGGTCTCGGCCGGTGCGCAGCAGATCGATTCCGGAGCCCAGGCCGCGCTCGACGGCGCTCAGCAGGTGGCGGCAGGAACGCAGCAGGTCGACGGCGGAGCCCAGTCGCTCGTCGACGGCGCTCAGGACCTCACGAAGGGTGCGCAGCAGGTGGATGCGGGTGCCCAGTCGGTGCTCGACGGAGCGACGAACCTCGCGGCCGGAGTCGCCGGCGCACACCACGTCGCGGGGCAGGTGCTCGGCGGGGCGAACCAGCTCAGCTCGACGATCACCGGCGCCGTGACGCCGCAGCTTCAGGCGCTCGCCAGCCCCGAGAACGCCTCGGCGATCACCGAGGCGGCGAAGGGCGCACCCGCGAACGCGCAGCAGCTGGCCGACGGGCTGGCTCAGCTGGCCGCCGCAGAGCCGGCGAACACGCAGCTGCAGCAGCTCGCTGCTCTCGCCGCGGGGGTGGATGCTCAGGTCGACGGAATCGCCGGAGCGGCCGCCGCGGCACCGGTCCTCGCCCAGGGGACGATCCAGGCCGCCGCCGGCGCGCAGCTCGTCGCCGGAGGAGCGAATGCGCTGGTCAACGGCGATGCCGCACAGGGGTGGCCGGGAACGGTCGCGCTGGCAGACCCGACGGCCGGCGCCCCGGCATTCGTCACCGGGGTGCAGCAGCTGAAGGCCGGCACCTCCGGTCTCGCCGCCGGCGCCTCGACCCTCGAGTCCGGTGTGGGCACGCTCAAGGCAGGCGCCTCAGCGGTATCCGCCGGTGCTCTCAAGCTCGCCGACGGCGTGCAGCCCCTGAGCGACGGGGCCTCACAGCTCTCGGGAGGCGCGCTCGCGCTGGCCACGGGCCTGCAGCCGCTGAAGGCAGGCACCGCAGAACTGTGGGCGGGCGCCGATCGGCTCGCCGCTGGACTCGACACGCTCTCCGATGGCGCGGTGTCGCTGCAGGACGGTTCGGCGCGACTCAGCGCCGGTGCGGCGAGCCTCGACGAGGGCGCGACCGCGCTGGCTGAGGGCACCGAGACGTTGAAGGTCGGTGCGTCGGACCTGAGCACAGGCGTCGGCGAACTCTCCGAGGGTGCGGTCACGGTGGCTGAAGGCACCGGCGAGCTGGCCGAAGGCGGTGACAAGCTCGAAGCAGGTGCGTCGGAACTCGCAGACGGCAACGGCTTGATCGCCGACGGCTCCGGAACGCTCGCGACCGCGACAGCGGGCGCCGCACCGTCGATGCTGCCCTGGATGCTCGTCGTCACGCTGGCAGGACTCATCGCGGTCGGCTTCTGGATCGGCCACCGCGTCAGCCACAGCCGAGCGACCGTCTGAGCCCGTCGGGTCCTCGCCGCCGGATGCGAGGGCCCGACCTGGCTCTACGGCAGGCGGATCGTGCCGGTGGCGATGCGCTCGGTCGGCATCCGATCGCGGTTGTAGGTGATCTCGTCGTACCCGTGCGGGGTCGGTGTGCCGTCTTCGTCGAGGCTCACGAACACGATCTTCTCGATCGTGAGGATGCGCTTGCGGGTGATCATGTTGCGGGCGACGGCCCGCATGGTCAGCGAGGTGGTGCCGAAGTGGGTCGCCTGCAGGCCGATCTCGATCAGGTCGCCCTGCACGGCTGAGGCCTCGAAGTTGATCTCGGAGATGTGCTTGGTCACCGCGCGGTAGTTGCCCAGCTGCACGATCGCGTAGATCGCAGCCTCCTCGTCGATCCATTTGAGCAGGCTGCCGCCGAACAGCGATCCGTTCGCGTTCAGGTCCTCCGGCTTCACCCATTTGCGGGTGCGGAAGTTGATGCCGTCTTCGGACCACTGCCACTCGGGTGTCTGCTGTTTCGCCATGCTTCGAGGGTAGGAGCGTCGTGAGTCGGGGGTGTTACGCGTGCACATCTGTGCATGTCGTCGGTCGATCTGCCTCAGGCGGATCTGCTCGGGGCGGATTCGAGCCCGCACACGTTCTCGGCGACGGATGCTGGGGCCATGAGCGAAGACAACCCCATCCCGCAGTTCGGACCCGAGGCAAGACGGGCGCTGTTCCACGAGCGCGTCCTCGTGCTCGACGGCGCCCTCGACGATGACAACGGCACGCTGCTGATGACGCAGCTGCTCACCCTGTCGGCTGAGGATCCGACGACCGACATCGCCCTGTGGATCCATTCGCCCGGCGGCTCGGTGCCGTCGATGCTCGCGATCCGCGACCTGATGGCGCTGGTGCCGAACGACGTCTCGACCCTCGCGCTGGGCCTGGCCTGCAGCGCGGGACAGTTCCTGCTCTCGGCGGGCACGAAGGGCAAGCGCAGGGCGCTGCCGCATGCCCGCATCCTCATGCATCAGGGTTCGGCCGGCATCGGCGGATCGGCGGGCGAGATCGAGACGCAGGCCGACGACCTGCGGCACATGCGCGACACGGTGCTCGGGCTGATCGCCGCAGATACCGGGCAGCCCGTGGATCGCATCTTCGAAGACTCGCTGCATGACCGCTGGTACACCGCAGGGCAGGCGAAGGACTACGGCTTCATCGACGAGATCGTCGACTCGCTCGCGGGTCTCATGCCGCGTCGACGGGCCCGCGTCGGACTGGGGGCGGGCGCATGAGCAGCTACACGATCCCGAATGTCATCGCGCAGCATCCGCGGGGTGAACGCGTGATGGACGTCTACTCGCACCTGCTCGCCGAGCGGGTCATCTATCTCGGCACCGGCATCGATGCGGGGGTGGCCAACGCACTCATCGCGCAGCTGCTGCACCTCGACGCCGACAGTCAGGATGCGGGCGTGCAGTTCTACATCAACAGCGAAGGCGGCGACCCGGGGGCGGCGCTGGCGATCTACGACACGATCCAGCACATCCGCCCCTCGGTCGCGACGACCTGCGTCGGGCAGGCGATCGGGCCGGCCGCGCTGCTCGTCGCCGCAGGAGCGCCGGGTCAGCGGGCGGCGCTCGCCCATGCGCGCATCGTGCTGCATCAGCCCGCGGGTCAGTCGAGAGGGGCGATTCCCGACCTCATCCTCGCGGCCGACGAGGTCGTGCGGGTGCGGGCAGACATGGAGGCGATCCTCGCCAGGCACAGCGGACGCTCGCTGAGCGAGCTGCGCGCCGACACCGACCGGGACCGCGTCTTCACGGCATCCGCTGCCCTCGACTACGGGCTGATCGACACCGTCTTGGGGGAGCGGGCGGTCTGACGGGCACTGCGTGGTCAGAAACGCACCCCGCCCGCGGTGGGTGGTCAATAACGCATCCCCAACGGCCGGATCCGGTGCACTATTGACCCCGCACCGCGTCGCGGCGGAGTACGAGCGTCGAGGGTGCCTACGGCTCAGGCGGCGAGGGCGAAGGCCCCGCGCGAGACCGAGACCGCAGCGGATGCCGGAGCCGCCGTCGCCTGACGCAGCTCGTCGGCCACGGCGCTCGTCAGCTCGATCAGTGAGGTGTCGAGGGCGCCGGCGATCGCCGCGATCATCTCGCTCGACGGTTCTTTGAGTCCCCGTTCGACCTCCGAGAGGTACTGCGGCGAGACTCCGGCGTTCTCCGCCGTCTCGGTCAGCGTCTCGTCGCGGTCATGTCGCCGCCGCCGCAGCTGGTCGCCGACCATCTGGCGCCACAGGGGTTCGGGCTCACTGGGGCGAGGGCGGGAAGGACGAGGTGCGCGAGAGAACGGAACGAGGTCGGCCATGCCTCACGATAATCCGCCGTCAGCGAGGGAATCGAGCCGTTCTGCTCAGAGCAGAACGCGGCCGTCAGTCGAGCCCGTCAGCCGAGCGGCAGGGCACCGTCGTCGACGACTTTGCGCATCACGAGCGTCGAGCTGACCCTCTGCACTCCGGGGAGGGCAGTGAGCTGCTCGTCGTACAGGCGCTGGAAGTGCTCGAGGTCTGCGGCGACGACGCGCAGCAGGTAGTCGGGGTCGCCGAACAGGCGGTGCGCCAACGTGATGTTCGGGATGCGGGTCACGGCCTCCTCGAACGGGATGATCGAGTCGCGGTTCGCCTCTTTCATGGTGACGAACACGAGCGTCTCGAAGCCCAATCCGAGAGCCTGGGGCGACAGCGTCGCGTGGTAGCCGGTGATGACTCCCGAGCGCTCCAGCTCGCGCAGTCGGCGGTGGCAGGGAGACACGCTCAGCTGCACCCGTTCGGCGAGCTCGGTGATGCTCAGGCGTCCATCACGCTGCAGTTCAGCAAGGATCTTCCGGTCGATCGCGTCCATGCTCAAGATTATTGCGCAGAATGAGGCAGGGCGTGCAAACAACGCAAACACCTTCCGTCGTTTCCTTCCTAGAGTTGCCTCCGCAGCATACGGACGACGAAAGAGAACAGCCATGGCGCTCACCGCGATCACCGCCTTCTGGGGTGTCTCGATGCTCTTCGTCATCACACCCGGCGCCGACTGGGCGTTCGCGATCTCGGCCGGTCTGCGCCGCCGAGCGGCACCCGCTGTTCTGGGGATGCTGTCCGGCCACGTGCTCGCCGTGGTCATCGTCGCCGCCGGAGTCGGAGCGCTCGTCGCTCGATACCCGCTCGCCCTCACCGTGCTCACGGTCGCCGGGGCGCTCTACCTGGTGTGGCTCGGCATCGGCACCCTGCGTGCACCCGCGGTGATCCGCGAAGGCGCCGAACTCGTCGAGGCCTCGCCTGGCAGGTGGATGCTGAAGGGCTTCGGCATCAGCGGACTGAACCCGAAGGTGACCCTGCTGTTCCTCGCGATTCTTCCGCAGTTCACGGCGGCCGATTCGACCTGGCCGCTCGCGGTGCAGATCGTGATCCTCGGCGCCGTGCACCTGGTCGGCTGCGCCGCGGTGTACTTCGCCGTCGGCTTCGGGGCGGGGTCCGTTCTGCGGGCGCGTCCGGCCGCGGCGCGCATCGTGAGCATCGTGTCGGGCATCGCGATGATCGGGATCGGTGCGGTGCTGCTCGTCGGACAGCTGGTGCGATGACCGACTGATGCGGAATCAGGCCTGGGCGCGATCCGGCACCGCGGAGTCGGTGTCTGAGGGCGCGGATGCCGCAGCGTCCGTCGCTGCCCAGCTGGCCAGCATCCGCAGCTTCTCCTCCGATGCGGATCCCGGCTCCGCCGTGTACGTCGACATCTGCAGGCCGGGGTCGGCCGGCAGCTCGAACGCCTCGTAGGTGAGCTCCATCTCGCCCACGACCGGGTGGTTGATGCGCTTGACGCCGCTGCGGTGGAAGCGCACGTTGTGCGCGGCCCACAGGGTGCGGAACCGCTCGCTGCGTGTCGAGAGCTCTCCTACGAGATCGGTGAGCTTGCGGTCATACGGGTTGCGTCCGGCTTCGCCGCGCATCGCGGCCACGAGCTCCTGGGTGTTGCGCTCCCATTCGGGGTAGAACTCCTGCGCGGCCGGGTCGAGAAAGGCGAAGCGGGCGCTGTTAGGCACGGGGGTCGAGAACAGCGGCGCATAGAGCTCGCGGCCCAGCGCGTTCGCCGCGAGGTAGTCGAAGTAGTTGTTGCGCACGATCGCGGGCGCCTCGGTCATCGCATCGAGCAGGCGCAGGATGCTGGGGCGCAGCGTCTCGACCTTCTTGCGCGGCTTGCGGGCGACCGGTGATGCGTTCGCCGTGCGGGCGAGGTCGAACAGATGCGCGGTCTCGGCCTCGTCGAGCTGCAGCGCGCGGGCGAGCGCGTCGAGCACGCTGTCGGAGACACCCGACAGATCACCCCGCTCGAGGCGGGTGTAGTAGTCGACGCTGACGCCGGCGAGCAGCGACACCTCTTCACGGCGCAGCCCCGGCACCCGGCGGTTGCCGCCGTATGCGGGCAGGCCGGCCTGATCGGGGGTGATGCGGTCGCGCCTCGACGAGAGGAACTCGCGCACCTCGTTGCGGGTGTCCATGTCCTCGACGGTACGCCCCCTCGCGCGATGAAGGGAGGTACTGGCAGACTCTCCCTCGTCTGCGAGACCGCGCGCAGACTGAGGAAATGACAACGCAACTGACTCTCAACAACGGCATCGAGATGCCCGCCCTCGGCTTCGGAGTGTTCCAGGCCGCTCCGGACGAGACCGTCGATGCCGTCAGCACCGCTCTCGAGACCGGCTATCGCCTGATCGACACCGCCGCCGCGTACGGCAACGAGCGAGAGGTGGGCGAGGCGATCCGTCGCACCGGCATCGCGCGCGACGAGGTCTTCATCGAGACAAAGGTCTGGATCAGCGACTTCGGCTACGACGAGACACTGCACGCGTTCGAGAAGTCGACCGGCAAGCTCGGCGTCGACCAGCTCGACCTGTTGATCCTGCATCAGGCTCTGCCCACCCGCTTCGACCTCACGCTCGGCGCCTACAAGGCTCTCGAGGCCCTGCTCGCCGACGGTCGGGTGCGCGCCATCGGCGTCAGCAACTTCATGGTGGAGCACCTCGAGAAGCTGGCCGCCGAGACGAGCATCGTCCCGGCGATCAACCAGATCGAGGTGCACCCCTACTTCCAGCAGCGTGAGGTGCAGCAGGCGGATGCCGCGGCCGGCATCGTGACCCAGGCGTGGTCGCCCATCGGAGGCATCACGGCATACCGCCCCAACGGCGCATCCGTCTTCGACGACGAGACCCTCACGGCCATCGCCGCCGAGCATGGAAAGTCGCCCGCTCAGGTGATGCTGCGCTGGCACCTGCAGCAGGGCCGATCCGCGCTGCCGAAGTCGGTTCGCCCCGCCCGTATCGCCGAGAACTTCGACGTGTTCGACTTCGAGCTCACCGCTGATCAGCTCGACGCGATCGACGCCCTCGACACCGGTGTGCGCCGCGGCCCCGAGCCCGAAGATGTGACGCTGGAGACCTTCGGTCGGGAGATCCCGGAAGCATGAGCTAGTTAGAGGGCCGCGGCGACGCCCGGGAGCAGCTTGGCCGCGATCGCGCCGAGCTGCTCCCGCTCGGCGTCGGTCAGGGGATCGAAGATCAGCTCGCGGATCTGCGCCACGTGCACCGGGGCCGCTCCTCGTAGGAGCTCGCGCCCGGCATCCGTCAGCGCTGCCGTCAGCGTGCGCTTGTCGCTGCTGCACGAGGTGCGCGTCACCCAGCCGCGTTCTTCGAGTGAGTCGATCGCATGGCTGAGGCGTGAGCGGCTGAGTCCCGCGATCTGCGCGAGCTCGGTCATCGGGATCGAGCGGTCACCCTGGCCCGCGAGGGTCACGAGGATCGCGTAGTGCGCGTGCTTGAGTCCGGTCTCGGCTTTCAGCGCGCGGTCGAGCACCTGCGGCAGCAGCTGGACGAACCGGATGGTCGGCAGCCACGTCTGCATCTCGGTGTCGTCGAGCCGTCGGTCGCTCACTCGCTCGGTCATCACGCCACCGTTCATCACGCGGCAGACAGGTCGAGCGTGTGCGAGGTGTGGTTGCGCTTGGCCTCGAGGTAGCGGTGGTTCGCGTCTGAGAGGTGAACGCCCGTGCGCACCTGCTCGGTGACGCGGATGCCGAGGGCCTCGAGCTGAGCAGCCTTGTCGGGGTTGTTGCTCAGCAGGCGGATGCTGTCGACACCGACCGCCTGCAGCATCTGCGCGGCGATCGTGTAGTCGCGTTCGTCCTCGCCGCGACCGAGCGCCACGTTCGCCTCGTACGTGTCGAGCCCTGCATCCTGCAGCGCGTACGCGTCGAGCTTGGCGTACAGGCCGATGCCCCGGCCCTCCTGGCGCAGGTAGAGAAGGAACCCGCCGTCTTCGGCGATGCGCTCCACGGCCTCCCGCAGCTGCGGGCCGCAGTCGCAGCGTTCCGAGCCGAACACGTCTCCGGTCAGGCATTCGCTGTGCGGGCGCACGAGAGGTGCGTCGCCGCCGTCGGCCGCCCGCTCCATCGCCGCCATCCAGTCTCCGAGCCCGAGCAGCAGGTGCTCGCGGCCGTCGATCAGACCGTCGAACGTGACGACATCCGCCGTGGTGGAGAATCCGTCGGCGAAGCGCATCGGCACGCGCACCCGCGTGCGCTCGGTGGCGACCGGAACGACGGTTGAAGTTTCAATCATGTCGGGTGCAACGCGCCGACGTCACCGATATTCCCGTCGCGCGCTACTCAGGCGGGCGCCGGCGGACGAGCTTGAGCTCACTGGCGAGAATGCCGAGCACGACGAGCGCTCCGCCGATCAGCGCGGCGAAGGGCAGTCGCTCGCCCGCGATGCGCCCGATGACGGCGGCCCAGACAGGCTCGCCCGCGTAGATGATCGTGGCGCGGGTCGGTGAGACGGACTTCTGAGCCCAGTTCATCGTGAGCTGGATGATGCAGCTCGCCGCCCCGAGTCCGACCGCGCAGCCGACCCAGATCCAGGAGAACTCGGGCAGGCCCTCGCCGACGACCGGCATGGTCAGAATGCCGAGGACCCCCGCCGTGAGCAGCTGCACGACGGTGATGCGGCCGAGGTCGATCCTTCGGGCGAAGACGCTGATCAGGATGATCTCGGCCGCGATCGGCAGTGTGCTGATGAGCGTCAGGATCTCGCCGGATCCGAGGGTCAGCGTGAAGGCGTCGGGACCGGCGATGAACAGCAGTCCCACGAACGCGAGAGCGGCGCCGAGAAACGCCATGGCCGGCGGGCGCTTGCGGAATACGGCCCACTGCGCGAGCGGCACGAGCGGGATGTACATCGCCGTGATGAACGCCGACGTGCTCGAGTCGATGGTCTGCAGCCCGACGGTCTGCAGACCGTACCCGAGATAGATCATCACCCCGATCGCGACGCCGGCGCCGATGTCGCGCCAGCGCATGCCTCGCAGCGCTCGGCGGAAGATGACCACGCTGATCAGGCCGGCGATCAGGAATCGGATGCCGACGAAGAACCACGGCCCCGAGTGCTGCATCGCCCAGTGCACGAGCAGGAACGTGCTGCCCCACACCGCGGTGACGGCGATGAGGGCGATCTCCTGCCGACGCAGGCTCAGGAAGCGGAATCGAGTGGACATGCTGTCCTTTCTCGACGCGGCCGGCTCGAGCCTAGCGCCGTGCGCGGCCCCGTTTCGAATCGCGCGAGCTGCCCGATATGTCGATGCAATACGGCCAGGTGCGTGATTCGCGCGGCGTCTCGATAACCTCGCCTCATGAGCAATTTCGTGAGCGCCGCCGAGCTGGACGACCTGCTGAAGTCCGAGACGCCCGTTCGTGTGATCGACGTGCGGTGGCGACTCGACCGGCCGGACGGCCGCGCCGACTATCTCGCAGGGCACATCCCGGGGGCGGTCTTCGTGCCGCTCGCGACCGAGCTCGCGACCCACGGAGAGCCGTCTGAGGGCCGTCATCCTCTGCCCTCCACCCAGACGCTTCAGGATGCCGCGCGCCGATGGGGCGTCGATCAAGGCGATGTCGTCGTCGCGTACGACGACGCGAAGGGGGTCAGCGCATCACGGGCCTGGTGGCTGCTGCGCCAGGGTGGAGTCGACGTGCGCGTGCTCGACGGCGGCATCCGCGCCTGGACGGCCGCGGGCCTCCCGGTCGCAGACGATGACGTGCAGGCCGAGCCGGGCGATGTCGTTCTCGACGAGATCGGCGACGACGCGATCTCGATCGACGAGGCCGCCTCTTTCGCCGACGCGGGTGTGCTGCTCGACGTGCGTGCGGCCGATCGCTACCGCGGAGAGCACGAGCCCCTCGACCCCGTCGCCGGGCACATCCCCGGAGCGCTCAACGTTCCGATGGCCGCTCATCTCGATGCCGAGGGCCGGATCCTCGACATGCACACGCTTCAGGCGACCTTCGCAGCCGTCGGCGTGACCGAGGGCACACCTGTCGCGGCCTACTGCGGCTCGGGCATCACGGCGGCGCACACGGCTCTGGTCCTCGACGAGATCGGCATCGACGCGAAGGTCTTCCCCGGCTCGTGGAGCCAGTGGTCAAACACTCCCGGACGCCCGGTAGCGGTCGGCGATCAGCCGGGCTGAGCGGTCAGTCGCCGGGGGGCGGATTCCGGGGGTCAGCGCCGTCCGCGTAGCTCCAGGCGACGCCGAGAAGCCCCGGGCCGAACGCGCGTCGCACCTGGTGAACCGACGTGCGGCCCTCGAGCGAAAGCTCGGTGAGCTTCGAGCCGTCCGGGGTCTCGACGCGCTCCTCGATGCGATCGGGCAGTGCGTCGCGGTGGAACCGCGTCCATACCAGCAGCTCCCGGCACTGCCGTGCGACGGCGTGACCCGTCTCCCGTTGCGGCGGATAGTCGGGCGGGTAGGCGACCGACCACTCGACCATCGCGGTGCTCGGCGCAGTCAGTGGCACGTCGAGCTCGAACAGCACGCCGTGCACCTCGCCGTTCGGATGCGAGTAGCGCGCGGAGATATGGCCTCCGGCCACCGCCTCGATGATGGGCGCGGGGGTGCTGATGCCCGGCGTCATCTCCAGGAACGGGATCGACGCGACCGTCCCGACGGTCGACTGCACGATGCTGCGCGTGATCGAATACGACACGTTGCCGGCGGCATCCACATCCGTCACGGAGTGCGTCGTGAGCTCACGTGACGTGTCGGGGTATTCGGCGCCGAGGGCGGCGAACGCCTCTTTGACGGCCTCCTCGAGTTCTCGCTCGTCGATGGGGAACAGATTGGGTCCGAGGGGTCCGGTGCGGTTCGTCGTTCCGAGCAGATCGGTTAGAGAGCCGGGTTCGAGGTGCAGAAGCTGCTCGATCTCGCCGAGAGCGGCCATCGACTGGGCGCCTTCGGGGCGGCGCGCGCCGGAGCGCCAGTAGCTGAGCGTCGCCATCGACACGCTGTTGCCGCGAGCGCGCAGCTGCTCGTGCAATCGGGCCAGAGTCAATCCACGCGCATTGATCGCGTCTCGGAAGGACGCCGCGAATACATCGGCATATCGGCGAATGCCACTTTCCATGCTCATCACAGCACCCCCTCCGGTATGTGAAGAATCGCGTTCTAGAGTGAGCTTACGACCACACCAGCATCGCGTAGGGGACGAGGTGCTATTTCTGGGGTCTACTGGGCTGAGCAATCGTGAGCAGGGTGCCCGACCTCACGGCGTCTCGGTCCACAACGCAGTGTCGCCCCCGTCGCTGCGTTCTGTCGCGGGGCCTGGTGATCTATCTGGGGAGATCCATCGGGCCCCGCGAACACCTCTCCGGTGTCGGCGCCCACTCAGCGCCCCCGCGTAGACTGGGGGGAACACCCCCGGAGGATTCTCGATCTTCATGTCTGCCCCTGCCCGCGCGTTCACCGTGCGTCACGTTCAGCTGCTGCGCGCCCTCTTCGCCGCCGCCGCAGCCGTGATGATCACCTTCTCGCCCGATCACTCGGCAGCCGTCGGTCTCTCCGTCTTCAGCGGCTTCGTGCTCACGACCGGCCTCGTGATGATCGTCTCCGCCTGGCTCGTCTACCCGGCAGGCCAGCGCTGGCCGTCCGTCGTCTACGCGCTGCTCAGCTTCGCCGCCGGCATGACCACCGGCGTGCCCGCATGGCGCACCGAAGACGTCTTCTTCGTCGTCGTCATCGCCTGGTCGGTGACGACCGGCATCCTCGAACTCGTCGTCGGGCTGCGTGCGCGCAGAGCCGGCGAGGCGAACGCCCGCGACTCGATCACCCTCGGCGCGTTCGGGCTGCTGCTGGCCCTGCTGCTGATCACGATCCCGGCCGGCTTCGTGCAGCCCTACGCGATCGACGGAGCAGGCGCGTTCGAGCTCACCGGCATCATCCTCGGCGTCGGGATGTTCGGCGGATATGCGGCCGTCGTCGCCGTCTTCCTCGGCATCGCCGGTCTCACCCCGAAGCGAGCGGATGCCGTCGCCGAGGGCCGCGTGACCGAGAACGACCCCGCCCCTGCCGGGCACGGAGGAGAGCGATGAGCGACGAGAACCCCACCCGGCGCGACATCCTGCGCCCTCTGCACCTGCTGGGCATCGCCCTCGGCTGCGGCATCTTCGCCGCCGTGGTGACGCTCGTGTCGACGGGGGCGTTCACCGCCCGTGTCAACAACGCGATCGCCAGCGGCACCTACGACGGTCTCACTCCGATCGCGCTCGGTCTCGTGGTGGGCGGCGGAGCGTTCATCGTCACCCTGCTGTTCCTGGCGATGCTGATCCTCGTGGTCGACCCCGCCGAGGTCACCAAGACGGTCGATCGCCCGGTGCTCTTCGACCCCGAGACGTCAGACGAACCCGACTCCGAACAGCCGGGTCGCACGTCCTCCTCCTGACGTGATCGAGGGTTTCTCCGTTCCGACCGGAATAGCCCAGGGCCTCGACGGCTTGTCCCTGTAGTGACTGCCTCGATCGACCGCGCCTCCATCGGACTCCGGTCGGAACGAGGCCCCGTGCTCGGGGCGCTCATGCTGGCCACCAGCCTGATCGCGATCGACGCGACGATCCTCGCGACCGCGGTGCCGAGCATCGTCCGCGACCTGGGCAGCTATCAGCAGTTCCCCTGGCTCTTCTCCGTCTACCTGCTCGCGCAGGCGGTCAGCGTGCCGATCTATTCGCGCTTTGCCGACACCGTCGGTCGCAAGCCGATCATCCTGCTCGGAATCGCGCTGTTCCTGCTCGGCTCCGTGCTCTCGGGCTTCGCGTGGAGCATGACGGCGCTGATCGTCTTCCGCATCGTCCAAGGCCTCGGCGCAGGTGCCGTCGCACCCATGTCGATGACCATCGTCGGCGACATCTACACAGTCGCCGAGCGCGCCAAGGTGCAGGGATACATCGCATCGGTCTGGGCCATCTCGTCGGTCGTGGGCCCCGCTCTCGGCGGCATCTTCGCCCAGCTCGACGCGTGGCGATGGATCTTCTGGGTCAACATCCCGCTGTGTCTGATCGCGGGATGGATGCTGATGCGGCGGTATCACGAAGAGAAGCAGACGCAGCGTCATCGCATCGACTATGCAGGAGCCGTGCTCCTGACCGTCGGACTCACCGGCCTGATCCTGGGCATGCTCGAGGGCGGCAACGCCTGGGCCTGGATCTCGATCCCCAGCGCCATCTGCTTCGGGCTGGGTGCTGCCGCGCTCGTCGCCTTCGGGCTCGTCGAGCGTCGCGCCGCCGAGCCGATCGTCGACCTGCGCCTGGCGGCGAGGCCGCTCATCCTCACGACGACGATCGTCTCGCTGGGCGTCGGGGCACTGATGACCGGGGTCACGAGCTTCGCACCCGCCTATCTAGAGGGCTCCATCGGCATCGCACCGCTGCTGTCGGGGCTGGCCGTCGCGGCGCTCACGCTCGGCTGGCCGCTCGCCGCCGCGAACGCGGGTCGGCTGTACATGCGGATCGGGTTCCGGCGCACGGCGCTGACCGGCATGTCGATCACGGCCGTCGCGGCTGTCGCCCTCGCGCTGGTCTCTCCCTGGCCCAATCCGTTCTCGATCGCCGCGGTCGCGTTCGTGCTCGGCTTCGGCCTGGGGTGGAGCGCCGCCCCGACACTCATCGCGGCTCAGGCTTCGGTCGGGTGGGGGGAGCGTGGTGCCGTCACCGGCATGAACGCCTTCGCCCGGTCGGCCGGCAGCGCGCTCGGCGTTGCGGTGTTCGGCGCGATCTCGAACTCGGTGATCGCGCAGGGCGGCGGGCCGGATGACCCGGCGACCATCATCTCGGCATCCGTCTGGGTGTTCATCGCCGCTGCAGTCGTGGCGGTGCTGACGCTGATAGCGGCGGCGTTCATGCCGCGCGACCCCGCTGGCGCGCACTCCGGAGAGCCGCGCCCGTAGCGGTCGGGCCGTTGTGCTCGCGGTGTTGCGCCGCTTCGCTGCGGGGTCTTCGGTGTTGCGCCGCTTCGCTGCGGGGTCAGTTTCGCATCCGATTCGCCCGATTGCGGTGCGCTTTTGACCCCGCATCGCGCGCGCGGTGCGTTTCTGGCCCCGTTTGGAGCGGGCGGACGATCATCCACCCGCACCGCTGCGTGCGGCGAGGTTACTTCGCGAGCTGCTCGGCGATGCCGGTGTACGACGCGGGGGTCAGCGCGAGCAGACGCTGCTTGGCGGCATCCCCGATCTCGAGTCCTTCGACGAACTCCGCCAGATCCGCAGCGCCCACGCGGTGCCCACGGGTCAGCTCCTTGAGCAGCGCGTAAGGGTCGGTGATCGACGAGCGGCCGGCGACGACCTCTGCCCGGATGACGGTCTGGATGGCCTCTGCGAGAACCTCCCAGTTCACGTCGAGGTCGGCGAGCAGCACATCGCGCGAGAGCGAGATGGCGTTGAGGCCGCGGCGCAGGTTGTCGATCGCAAGCAGCGAGTGCCCGAAGGCGACGCCGATGTTGCGCTGCGTGGTCGAGTCGGTGAGGTCTCGCTGCAGGCGGCTCGTGACGAGCGTCTGACCGAGCGATGCGAGCAGGGCGCCCGAGATCTCGAGGTTCGCCTCGGCGTTCTCGAAGCGGATCGGGTTGATCTTGTGCGGCATCGTCGACGATCCGGTCGCACCCGCGACGGGGATCTGCGCGAAGTAGCCGAGCGAGATGTAGGTCCAGATGTCGGTCGCGAGGTTGTGCAGGATCCCGCCGGCGTGACGCACCCGGTCGTAGAGCTCGACCTGCCAGTCGTGCGACTCGATCTGCGTGGTCAGCAGGTTGAAGCCCAGGCCCAGGCCCTCGATGTACTCGCGCGAGATCGTGGGCCAGTCGGCGTCGGGGTCGGCCGAGATGTGCGCAGACCAGGTGCCGGTCGCGCCCGAGAACTTGGCGAGGTAGTCGGATGCCGCGATCTGGGCGCGCACGCGCTCGAGACGCCACGCGAAGACCGCGATCTCCTTGCCCATGGTCGACGGGGTGGCCGGCTGTCCGTGGGTGCGGGAGAGCATCGCGGCATCCGCGTGCTCGGCAGCCAGCTCGCGGAGCTTGGCGATCACGACGTCGAGCGCGGGGAGCCAGACCTCTTCGACCGCGCGCTTCACGGTGAGCGCGTACGAGGCCGAGTTGATGTCCTCACTCGTGCAGGCGAAGTGCGTCAGCTCGGCGATGCTGTCGAGGCCGAGCGTCGACAGGCGGTCGCGCACCAGGTACTCGATGGCTTTGACGTCGTGCTGGGTGACGGCTTCCTTCTCGGCGAGCCAGTCGATCTCGGCCTGACCGAAGTCGCGATACAGGGCGCGCAGGCGCTCCTTGTCGGCATCCGAGAGCGGGCTGGTCTCGAAGAGCGAGCGGTCGGTGAGCGCGATCAGCCACTCCACCTCGACCTCGACCCTGGCGCGGTTCAGCCCCGCCTCCGAGAGGAAGTCGGCGAGCCCGGTGACGGCGCCGCGGTAGCGACCGTCGAGGGGGCTCAGCGGCTGGGGCGGGAGCGAGGGCTGGAAAGTCATCAGGGGAGTCCTCCTGATCGGGCCCCGGGAGTGCGGGGCGTGCGGGGCTGGCGAAGAGCCGGCTCGAGCTGGCGGAACAGCCCGCGAGTCGCGGTCTCAATCATACCGAGCACCGAATCGAACATCTCGGCGCCGGCGTAGTAGGGGTCGGGCACGTCCTGGCTGTGTGCGTCGGGGTCGAAGGCGAGCAGCAGGGTGACCTTGCCCTCTTCGTCTTCATCGTGCGCCCATTCGCGCAGGATCCGCTCGTGCGTGCGGTCGAGGGCGACGACCAGATCGTTCTCCGAGAACGATGCGAAGGTGAACTGCTTCGCGCGATGCTGCGAGCCGTCGTAGCCGCGGCGGGCGAGCGAATCGATCGTGCGATGGTCGGCGCGTTCGCCGAGATGCCAGTCGCCCGTGCCGGCGCTGCGCGACACGATGCGCGACCCCAGGCCCTGTCGCTCCGCGAGATCGCGGAAGACGACCTCCGCCATCGGAGAACGGCAGATGTTCCCCGTGCACACGAAGATCACGCGGAAGGGATCCGGGGATGTCACCGTCCTATTCTGCCGGTCGAAGGCCGATCGCGCGATGCCGGGGATCCCAGCCGGGCGTGGTGCACCCGTTCTGCACGGCCGAAGGGGTCGAGCGATCCCTTCACGGTCTCTGCCGATCGGGGCCACGCGCGCCCCGGGCTCGGCGGGTGATCGCGGATGCTGGGCGCATGTACTCCTTTGCACTCGCGCAGACCGGCGCGGCTGAGACCGCCTGGGCGAAAGCGCAGGCCGTGGCAGCTCTCCACAGCGCCGTCGATGCGCTCGACGAAGCACGCGCATCGCTCGCCGTCCTCACCTCCGACACCGACTGGCACTCCGACGGTGTGCGTGCGATGCAGCATTCGCTCGACGAGCTCCGACGGGGCGCACGCGTCGAGGCATCCGAGATGCGCAGCCGTGAATCCGAGGCTGAGCGGATCGGTCTCTCGTGAGCGGGTTGACCATCGATCACGGCGGAGCGATCTCGGTCGACCCCGACGCGCTGCGTGACGTCGCTCGACGTGTGGATGCCGTCGCTTCCCGCTACGAGGATGCGCGCTCCGCGATCATGCGCGCGCATCGGATCATCGTCGACACTCCGGGCTTCAGCGCACACGTCGACACGGTCGGGCTGTGGGCGTCGGGTCAGCACGTGGCTCGCCTGCACTCGGAGTGCCAGGAGACGGCACGCTCCACCCTGCTCATGGCCGATGCCTACGAGTACGTCGACCTGCGGGCCGAGGCCGAGATGCTCGCGCAGACCGATCCGAGCACGGCACAGCGGTTGATGCGACGTGCCGATCGGCTTGCGGCGTCCGATGACCGCATCCACGCGATGGCCGATGAGTTGATCGCCCAGTGGCGCGCCGAGCGCTTCGAAGGACTGACCGGCAACCTCGTGACCCCCGCGCTGTATGACAGCGTCTTCGGGACCGTGGCGATGGTGGGGGTGGTCTCGGGGCTCGGCAAGGTGCTCCCCGGTGAGACGCTGAGGGGCAAGGCCGACCGCGTATCGGTCTCGCCGGTGAAGACGTCGTCTCCAGCCGCCGCGCCGTCGAGCATCGCCGGCGCCCTCGGGCGCATGCCGGCCACCGCGGGAGCGCAGGTCGCCGTCGAGAAGTACTCCTTCGCCGACGGCACAACGAAGTTCGTCGCCTATCTCCAGGGAACCCAGAGCGTCGGGTGGGGAGCGAAGGAGCCGTGGGACTCGAAGTCCAACTTCCAGCTCTACGCCGGCGGGCAGAGATCGGCGTCGTACCAGTCGACCCTCGACGCGCTCGAGGCTGCGGGCGCCGAGCCGGGAGACGAGGTCGACGTCGTCGCGCACTCGCAGTCGGGGATGGTCGCGGCGCACCTCGCGATGGAGAGCGAGTTCGATGTGCAGATGCAGATCACCGCGGGGAGCCCGGTCGAGCCGACACTCGATGACGACCAGACCATCATCCAGCTGCGTCACACGAACGACCCGGTCTCGGCGCTGGCCGGCGGAGGGTCACCCGAGGGCACAGGGTCGGACGACAGCGTCACCATCTCGACCGAAGCGAACCCGAAAGACACGCTCGACGACCTCGCGGTCGACGCGCATCACCTGGAGACGTACAGAGACACCGCGAGGGTCGCCGATGCCCTGAGTGACCCTCGGATGGACGCGGTGGACGAGTTCTGGAGCGAACTCGACTCGGCCGAGGTCATCGAGCGCACTGAGTATCAGGCCGAGCGCGTCGAATGAGCGATGCGCGGGATGCGCGCGGGTCTGCGCGTCAGTCGCGGCGCTGCTTCTTGTTCTGCGGGCGCAGGATGAAGCCGAAGACGCCGTTGATCAGCGAGATGATGAGCGCGGCCAGCACGCCCCACCAGAAGCTGCCGACGGTGAGGCCCCAGTCGAAGCTGCTCGTGATCCAGGCGGTGAGCCACAGCAGGAACCCGTTGATCACGAAACCGATGAGGCCGAGCGTGAGGATGTACAGCGGGAACGCGACGATCTTCACCACCGTGCCGATGAAGGTGTTCACGAGCGCGAAGATCGCGGCGACCGCGAGCAGAGTCAGCACGAGCTGCAGGGTCTCGCCCGGCGCGAATGCCGTGATCTGCACCTGCAGAGCGGGGATCAGCGTCACGACCCATAGGGCGAACGCGTTGACGACGACTCGGATGATGAAGCGCATAGTCATCCCAGTCTTCCATGCGCTCCGCCGGAGGGCGGCAGAATCTAGACTCATGCTTGTGACCGACCCGATCCTGCCGCGCATCCGCCCCGCCATCGCCGCCCTGGCGCCGTACCGACAGGGCAAGCAGGCGGGCCCCGACGCCTTCAAGCTCTCGAGCAACGAGAACCCGTTCGAGCCGCTTCCCTCCGTCGCGGCGGCGCTGCAGCACACGACGCCGATCAACCGCTACCCGGATGCCACCGCCGGTCGGCTTCGCGAGCGGCTGGGGGTTCGCTACGCGGTCGCGCCCGAGCAGGTGCACGTCGCCGCGGGCAGCGTCTCGATCCTCCACCAGCTGATCCTCGCCACCGCATCGGTCGGCGACGAGGTCGTCTACGCGTGGCGGTCGTTCGAGGCCTACCCGAGCCTGCCGCTCGTCGCCGGCGCGACCGGAGTGCAGGTGCCTCTCACCGCCGACTCCCGCCACGACCTCGACGCGATGGCCGATGCCGTCACCGAGCGCACCCGCGCGGTCATCCTGTGCACCCCGAACAACCCGACCGGGCCGATCATCACGAGCGACGACTTCGCGACGTTCGTCGAGCGGGTCCCCACCGACGTGCTGATCATCCTCGATGAGGCCTACGCCGAGTTCGTCACCGCGCCCGGTGCGGTTGACGGCCTCGCAGAGCGCGTCTTCGAACGGCATCCGAACGTCGTCGTGCTGCGCACCTTCTCGAAGGCCTACGGGCTCGCGGGTCTGCGCATCGGCTACGCGATCGGCAATGAGAAGGTGCTCGATGCGGCGCGCACCACCGGCATTCCGCTCTCCGTCACGTCGGCGGCCGAGAACGCCGCCATCGCCAGCCTCGATGCCGAGTCCGAGCTGCTCGAGCGGGTCGCCGTGATCGTCGAGCGCCGCACCCGCCTGGTCGAGGGCCTGCGCAGGCAGGGCTGGCGCGTGCCAGACAGTCAGGCCAACTTCATCTGGCTGCCCACCGGCGAGCGCACGGTCGAGGTCGCTGCGGCCTTCGCGTCTGCCGACCTCATCGTGCGTCCCTTCCCGGGCGACGGCATCCGCATCTCGGTCGGCGAAGAGGCATCCGTCGATCGCGTTCTCGAGGTCGCCGCGACCCAGCTCTGAGGGGCTCGGGGCGCCCTGTTCTCCGGTTTCCCGGCAGATACGAGGACGTCCTAGGTATGCGTGACCGAGCATGCGCACGGCGGTAGCGTGGCATCGTGACCTCGTCAGAGACTGAACTCGTACGCGTCCTGGATCAGGACGGCCGCTTCACGCCGAGTCCGGCTGCTGAGCAGTATCTGTCGTTGATCGAGGCGATCAGCGACGCCGAGCTCGAGCAGTTCTACCGCGACATGGTGATCATCCGCGCGATCGACACCCAGGCGACCAACCTGCAGCGTCAGGGGCAGCTCGCGCTGTGGCCGCCGAGCCGCGGCCAGGAGGCCGCCCAGGTCGGATCCGCCCGCGCCGCCCGCGCACAGGACACGCTGTTCCCGTCGTACCGCGAGCACGCCGTGACGCGCATCCGCGGGGTGGACCCCGTCGACATCATCAAGCTGATGCGCGGCGTCTCGCACGGCGGTTGGGACCCGACAGACCCGAAGAACGGCAACACCCGTCTCTACACTCTGGTGCTCGGCTCGCAGGTTCTGCACGCGGCCGGATACGCCATGGGGCTGAACTTCGACGGCCGGTCCGGCACCGGCGACGTCGACAAGGACGAAGCCGTCATCGTCTACTACGGCGACGGGGCATCGAGCCAGGGCGACGTGCACGAGGCGATGGTCTTCGCCGCGAGCTACCAGGCGCCCACCGTGTTCTTCCTGCAGAACAACCACTGGGCGATCTCGGTGCCGGTCGCGACGCAGTCGCGGGTGCCGCTCGTCGAGCGCAGCGCCGGCTACGGCATCCCCAGCGTGCGCGTCGACGGCAACGACGTCCTCGCCAGCTACGCCGTCTCGCGCACGGCCCTCGACGAGGCCCGCAGCGGCCAGGGCCCCCGTGCTATCGAGGCGGTCACGTACCGTCTCGGTGCGCACACCACCAGCGACGACCCCACGAAGTATCGCGGCTCGGACGAAGAGCAGTCGTGGGCCCAGCGTGACCCGATCGATCGCATGCGCGCGTTCCTCGAGAACAGGGGAGCTGCCGGGCAGCTCTTCGCCGATGTGGAGGCCGAGGCGGCCGACGCCGCCGAAGACCTGCGTTCGCGCAGCGTCGAACTCGGATCGCCCACCGCAGACCTGATCTTCGACCATGTGTACAGCGACCCGCACCCGCTCATCGCGGAGCAGAAGGCCTGGCACGGTCGGTACGAGGCATCGTTCGAAGGAGACAGCAAGTGACCCTGGAGACGATGCCCCTCAGCAAGGCCCTCAACTCGGGACTGCGTCGGGCCATGGAAGACGACTCGAAGGTCCTGCTCATGGGCGAGGACATCGGCAAGCTCGGCGGTGTCTTCCGCGTCACCGAGCATCTGCAGCGCGACTTCGGCGACCGTCGAGTGCTCGACACGCCCCTCGCCGAGTCGGGGATCGTCGGCACCGCTATCGGGCTCGCGATGACCGGGTTCCGCCCGGTGATCGAGATCCAGTTCGACGGCTTCGTGTTCCCCGCGTTCGACCAGATCACGACGCAGCTCGCCAAGCTCACCAACCGGCACGAGGGCAAGCTCAGCCTGCCGATCGTGATCCGCATCCCCTACGGCGGGCACATCGGAGCCGTCGAGCACCACCAGGAGAGCCCGGAGGCCTACTTCGCGCACACTCCGGGGCTGCGGGTGGTCTCACCCTCGACGCCGAACGACGCGTACTGGATGATCCAGGAGGCCATCGCGTCGAACGACCCGGTGATCTTCATGGAGCCCAAGAGCCGCTACTGGCAGAAGGGCGAGGTCGAGCTCGACTCCTCGGCCGCCCCGCTGCACTCGTCCCGCGTCGTGCGCACCGGCTCGGACGTGACCCTCGTCGGACACGGCGCCATGGTCACGACGCTGCTGCAGGCCGCGGCGCTCGCCGAGGCCGAGGGCACCAGCTGCGAGGTCGTCGACGTGCGTTCGCTGTCTCCGGTCGACTACGAGCCGATCCTGAATTCGGTGCGCAAGACCGGACGCATGGTCTACGCGCAGGAGGCGCAGGGCTTCGTGAGCATCGGCAGCGAGATCGCGGCCACCGTCATGGAGCGCGCCTTCTATGCACTCGAGGCCCCGGTGCTGCGGGTCTCGGGCTATGACACCCCGTTCCCGCCCGCGAAGCTCGAGGGCATCTACCTCCCCGATGCGGACCGCATCCTCGAAGCCGTCGACCGCTCGCTGGCCTACTGAACCTCCTGATCTCACCGTTCCGAAAGGACCGCACATGAGCACGCAGAACTTCAACCTCCCCGATGTGGGCGAGGGCCTGACCGAGGCCGAGATCGTGGCGTGGAAGGTCGCGCCCGGTGACACCGTCGCCATCAACGACGTCATCTGCGAGATCGAGACGGCCAAGTCGCTCGTCGAGCTGCCCTCGCCGCACGCGGGAGTCGTCGGTGAGCTGCTCGCCGCCGAGGGCGCGACGGTCGAGGTCGGCTCTCCGATCATCACCTTCCTGACCGAGCCTGCAGCGGGTGCCGCACCGGCGGTCGCCGTCGCGCCGGCCCCGGAAGAGGGCGGGGGCTCGGTGCTCGTCGGCTACGGCACGGGCGGCGGTGCGACCTCACGGCGCAAGCGTCCGGCCGAGCGCCCCGTTCGCTCGTCGGTGGGCGTGATCGCGAAGCCGCCGATCCGCAAACTCGCCCGCGACCTGGGTGTCGATCTCACGACGGTCACGCCCACCGGAGCCGACGGTGAGGTCACGCGCGACGACGTGATGACCCACGCCTCACAGGCGAGTGTCTTCCGCAACATCGAGACGCCCGAGTGGGGCGCCGTGCGCGAAGAGACCGTGCCCGCGCCGCAGAGCGCCTCGGCGGGGCTCGCGCGCGGACTGTCGCCGGCCCCGGCATCCGCTTCGAATCAGAGCGACGACCGCACCGAGTCCATCCCGGTCAAGGGTGTGCGCAAGGCGACATCGTCGGCGATGGTGCAGAGCGCCTACTCCGCCCCGCACGTCACCGTGTGGAAGGAGATCGACGCGAGCCGCACGATGGAGCTCGTCAAGCGGCTCAAGGCATCGCCCGACTACGCCGACATCCGCGTCTCGCCGCTGCTGATCATGGCTCGTGCCGTGATCTGGGCCGCGCGCCGCACGCCGATGGTGAACGCGGCCTGGATCGAGACCGAGGGCGGCGCCGAGATCGCCGTGCGCCATTACGTGAACCTCGGCATCGCGGCGGCGACGCCTCGAGGTCTGCTCGTGCCGAACATCAAGGACGCGCAGGACCTCAGCATGAAGGACCTCGCCCGCGCGCTGAACCGCCTCACGCTCACCGCCCGCGAGGGCAAGACGAGCCCGGCCGACCAGCAGGGCGGCACCATCACGATCACCAACATCGGTGTCTTCGGGATGGATGCCGGAACTCCCATCATCAACCCCGGCGAGGCCGGGATCGTGGCGATGGGCACGATCAGCCAGAAGCCCTGGGTCGTCGACGGCGAGGTGCGTCCGCGCTGGGTCACCACGGTCGCCGGCTCGTTCGACCACCGCGTGATCGACGGCGACGGCATGAGCCGCTTCATCGCCGACGTGGCATCCGTTCTCGAGGAGCCTGCACTGCTCGTGGAGTGATGTGAGATCTCGCTCTAAATGGGTCAAATCACTGTTGAAGATGATCCGCACCGAACCATGTGCACCAAATCAAGGACTTGATCCATGAGAACACTGGGATCCCTCGCAATCCTCTCACAGGGGGCGTGAGATGGGCCCGTACGAAACAACCCGAGGCGTGACGTCCGCCGTTGAAAGCTGTTAGGGGATCGAGATGCGTTCAAGGGACGTGTGGGGTCTTGTGCTCTCGCTGATACTTGCCGTGGGCGGGGTCGTCGTCGTCTTGCTGTCGTTAAGTGGAGGCGAGTCGCTACCCTTGGGGATTGGTGTGCTTCTCCCCGGAGTGCTTGGGACTATCTACTTCGGGGTTCAGCTGAGCAAGAGGCGGAGCGAATGACCCCGGCTCCAGAGGGCGGCGATGACTCGGAGCTGAGGAGACGTCTCCGCGAAGTCGAGGCTGAGCACGCCGACCTGCTGGACAAGACGATGGGAGGGAGCTCCATCGGGAACCCAGACCTCGTGGGTCACGGGAAGGACCTCGAGAGAGAAGCGGACGATCTTCGGATGCGCCTCGGTGAGGCGCCTCGCTTTCCGCCACAGCCCTCGAGACGGAGCCAGGTGATTGGTTGGCTCGCTCTCGTCGGAGCGGTGACCGCCATCGTCGCCGGTGTCGCTTTCTTGGGACCCCGCTAGTTGGGTAAGCAGTATTGAACGCTGACCATGACCCGACAACGCGGCAGGGAACCTAAGAACTCAAGACCGCTGCGTTGGTACTAGGGCGTGTCTGACAAAGGTTCGGGTGGCTGGCTGCGAGCCTGAAAGCATGTCTCGTTTTCGGATGCTTTCGGATGCTCAGTGGTCGCTGATCGAGCCGATGCTGCCACGTCCGACGGGGCGTCCGGGTCGGAAGTTCTCGGATGCGCGGACGATGGTCGAGGGCATCGTCTACCGGTACCGGACTGGCCTCGCATGGCGGGATCTGCCGCCGGTGTTCGGGCCGTGGCAGACGGTGTGGACGTGGCATCGGCGGATGGCGTTCGACGGGACGTGGGATCGGGTAGCGGCGATGATCACGGCAGCAGCAGACGCGGCGGGCCTGATTGATTGGTCGCTGTCGGTGGACTCCACGATTGCTCGTGCGCATCAGCACGCAACGAGCATCACCCGCCTCACAGGGGGCTGGATCGAGTTACAAGAATCTGCAGGTCGAGCCGCCTGATCACGGCATCGGCCGCTCCAGGGGTGGCCTGTCGACGAAGATCCATCAGCTCGTCGATGGCAATGGGCTGCCTCTGGTCACTCTGGTCACGCCAGGGCAGGCCGGGGACTCTCCGATGTTCCTGCCGCTGATGGGACATCTGCGGGTCGGGCGCGAAACGGGCCGGCCCCGCACCCGTCCGGACGCGGTGCGGGGCGAAAAAGCGTACTCATCCCGCGCGATCCGTTCTCACCTTCGAGGCCGAGGCATCAAAGCCGTGATTCCCGAGCCCGACGATCAGAAAGGACACCGCAAACGTCGCGGCTCACGCGGCGGCAGACCCGTCGGTCTCGACGCCGCCGACTACCGGAACCGGAACGTCATCGAGCGCGGCTACTGCCGCATCAAGCAATGGCGAGGCCTCGCCACCCGCTACGACAAACTCGCCGTTATCTACCGCGCCGCCGTCGTCCTCAACACCGTCATCGCATGGACCAAACCTTTGTCAGACACGCCCTAGCCCGAGTCGATGTCCGCATTTTGAGCCGGATCGCTGATTGACACGTACGTGTCAGCGGTGTGGGGCACGTGGTGATGGAGCGCTCCGGTGCGAAAGCCACTGCCATCATGTGATGTCGTAGACCATCGGGTCGAAATCCACGAACTCGGGGCAACTGCCGTCCTAGCCATGAGTTCCCCTTCCGTCTACTCATCCAGCAAACGCCGCCCATCCGACGGGCGACGGAGCACTCTCCCGCGCTGTAACCGACGTCAGCCCTCCGGCGAGGGGGATGTTGTGCTGTTGCGGATCTTCGCAGAGCAGGAGGTCGGCAGGTGCTGATGAGGGACGTACCGGCCGTCAGTCGAGGGCCGCGGTGATGACGTCGTGGAGCTCGGTGTCGAGCTTGAGGCTGTCGAATGCTGCGGCATATTCCCAGATGAGAGCGGCTGTGGCTCGGATGACATTCATCGGCTCGTTTCCTGGCGTGACGAGGCGAACACGTTGTCCTTCAGCCGCGACCACCGCGTTGGAGACGGTCGATGTCAGGAACTGGTCGTTGCGCGTGAGCCGGGTGGAGGGGTACGGCAGGGTGAGATCGCGCAGGTCGCGCAAGATGAAGTCGGGGCGTGCATCGGGGGGTGCAGCGAAGACATCGCGTGGCCGGCTGATGCCGGTGAGGACGAGAGCGCTACTCATCTCGGATCGTCTTGCGCCTCTGATGTCTGTGTCGATCCTGTCGCCGATGAACAGCCATCGGGAGCCGGGGAATCGCTCGCGGGCGGCGTCGAAGAGCGCCGTCTCGGGCTTTCCGGCAGCGAGAGGTTCGCGGTTGACGACAGCGCGGATGGCAGCGACGAGTGCTCCGTTGCCAGGCGCCAGTCCGCGCTCGAGCGGGAGGGCGGTGTCGAGGTTTGTGGCGACCCACGGGATCCCGGAGGCGAGAGCGTAAGTAGCTTCGGCCAGGTCAGTCCAGCTCACGTGTTGTGAGAAACCTTGGACGACCGCGTCGGGGTGCTCGTCCGCCGTGCGAACAAGTCGGTACCCCGCCCCTTCGAGCACCATCGTCAACCCCGGACCGCCGACGGCCAACAGCGGCGCCCCCGGCTCAACCACATTCGATAGGAGCAGCAGCGTCGCCTGAGGCGAGGTGACGACATCATCCGCGTCGGCGTGCAGTCCCATTGTCGTCAGCTGTTCGGCTACGTCCGCCGGCAGCCGGGAGGCGTTGTTCGTCAGGAACCCCACCGTCTTACTTTCTCGCGCCGAGTTCAGAGCGGTGATGGCATGCGGTATGGGTGCTGCGCCGCGGTACACGACTCCGTCGAGGTCGGAGAGAATAACGTCCGCACTATCGAGCGGTGTGGGGTGGGCATCTCTGGCCATGCTGTCTCCCAGTTCGATGGGCGGACCATCCAGTCCGATCTTCCATCTTACGTCGATTCGGTCTATCCTCAGATATACAAGCCTATACAGGTATAGATAGGAGACATGCATGTTGATTGGAATTGGCTGCGACCCGAACGCAACAACCCTCAAGGATGCCGTCGCTGATTACCTTCGCGAGCTCGGCCACGAGGTTCGCGATTTCGGCTCCGACGACCCCCTATATCCGAAGACGGCCATTGCGGTGGCGGAAAGCGTCGCGGCGAAGGAGGTCGAGCGTGGTGTCGTGATGTGTGGCACCGGCATCGGGGTCTCCATCTCGGCGAATAAGGTTCCCGGCGCATACTGCGCCCTGCTCACGGATGCGTACCAGGCCGAGCGTGCACAGCTAAGCAACGACGCCAACATGGTCGCTTTCGGAGCTCAGGTCACCGGCGTCGAGTCGGTCAAGCGACTCGTTCGCGAGTACCTGTCGGTGTCGTACGTGGAGAACGAGCGGAGTGCGCCGAAGCTCGTCGCTCTGTACGACTACGAAACCGAGAACACTCGCGTATGAATGCCATCCCGCTGCAGATCGAGGCGGAGCTCGCACGCCTCAACGTCCTGCGGATGGTGCGGGCAGGCGGTTCTGGCCACCTCGGCGGGGCGCTCTCGTGCATCGACATCGTGACCGCCTTGTATTTCGCGACCATGCGCGTCAACCCGCAAGCCGCGAAGGACCCGAATCGCGACCGGTTCCTGCTGTCCGCGGGCCACAAAGCAATGGCGCAGTACGCAGTTCTCGGGCGTCGCGGTTACTTCGAGGAGGCGCTGTTCGACACGTACGGCTCTGTCGGCAGCAAACTCGGCGGTCACCCCGACCTTCACAAGCTTCCGGGCATCGAAGCGAATACGGGTGCCCTGGGTCACGGGCTGTCGATTGCTGCAGGGATGGCACTGGGCCTCCGTGCCGCGAGCAACGGAGGACGGGTTTTCACCATCCTTGGGGACGGTGAGCTCCCCGAGGGGGCGAACTGGGAAGGGGCGTCGATTGCTGCGCACCACCGACTCGACAACCTCGTCGCTTTCGTCGATGTCAACGATCTGCAGATTTCCGGGCCGACCGCTGAAGTCATGAACATGGAGCCGATTGCCGACAAGTTCGCGGCGTTCGGGTGGAATACCGTCACCATCGACGGGAACGATATCGATGCCGTCCTCGACGCTGTCAGCGTTGCGGATGGCGAAAAGGGCCGGCCGACCGTTGTCGTTGCTCGCACGACGAAGGCGAAGGGCATCAGCTTCCTGGAGGGAACCCTTGCCTCGCACTACTGGAAGCCGACGGTCGAGGAGCTCGACCGAGCCGAACGTGAAGTGCACGCCCGCATCGACAACCTGCGCGAATGGAACGACCATGGCTGCTGAGACGCTTACTCTTATCGATCCGCGAAAGACCTTCGGGCAAGCAGTGACCGACCTCGCTGCGGACGATGACCGTGTCGTCGTCCTCTCCGCCGACAGCGGGCTGTCGTCGGGGTTCGGCTCATTCCGCGAGCGCTTCCCCGACCGCTACTATGAGTTCGGCATTCAGGAGCACGGAACGACGGGCGTCGCCGCAGGTCTCGCGTCGACCGGCAAGATCCCCGTCTTCGCGGCCATCGCAGCGTTTGTCACCAACCGGAACTACGAAGCATTCCGCAATGACATCGCGTACATGGGTCAGAACGTCAAGATCGTCGGTCGCAACGGAGGGATCACTTACTCCGACCTCGGGCCCACACACTACTCCCTCGAAGACTATGCAATCATCCGCATGCTTCCCGGTGTCGTCGTCCTCTCACCCCAGGACCCCGGAGAGATCCGGGAGGCAGCGAAGGCGATGATTGAGCACGACGGGCCCGTGTACATGCGCATCGGGGGCCCATCGATCCCCGATCTGTTCCCACAGGCACCGTTCACCATCGGGGAAGGGCGGATGATTCGGGAAGGGTCTCGCGCAACGGTCGTCACGACGGGGACCATCACCCCGGAGGTCGTGGTCGCGGTGCAACGGCTCGCGGACGACGGCATCGATGTGGACCTCATCGGGATGCCAACTGTCGAACCTGTTGACGCGGCGCTTATCCGCGCGTCCGCTCATCGCACCGGACGAGTCATCACTGTCGAGGAGCACTACACCCGCGGCGGTCTCTCCGCGGCCGTTGGCGAGGCTCTGGCATCCTCGGGAATTCCCGTGCACGCCATCGGGTTGCCGCATGAGCACATCGTCACCGGTACGTACTCAGGACTGCTTGCTCGATACGCGCTTGACGCCGCGGGACTGGACGAGCGCATTCGGCTGCTCGTCCGCTAGGTGTACTGCCCAGGCAGGTTGTTTGAGATCCGGCTGATGGGCGGGAGCTTCCCGATCGCAGTGTGGGGCCCGTGGTGATTGTAGAAGTGCAGCCAGGCGGGCAGGGCTGCGCGGCGGGCTGATTCGCTGTTGTAGTGCTTCACGTAGGCCCAACCGTCGGCCATAGTGCGATGGAATCGCTCGATCTTCCCGTTCGTCTGCGGACGGTAAGGACGTGTGCGCTTGGGTGTGATGGCGAGCTCGGCGCAGACGCGTCGCCAGGCGTGGGAGCGGTAGGCGGGGCCGTTGTCCGAGAGGACCCGTTCGACGCGGACGCCGCGGTCGGCGAACCAGGACACGGCCCGTTGCAGGACGCCGATCGCGGTCTCGGCGCGTTCGTCGTCGTGGATCTCGGCGTAAGCGACGCGGGAGTGGTCGTCGATGACGGTGTGGACGTAGGCGGTGCCGGTGACCATGTCGCCGGCGATGCCTCGCTTTCCGGTGCGCTTGGCCGTGACTGCTCGGTTGCGGTCGCCTTGGGACCGTCCGACGTAGCGCCAGCCGCCGCCGTCGGGGATGTTGCCGAGCTTCTTCACGTCGACATGGATCAGCGCGCCGGGCTTGTCGTGCTCGTACCGGCGGGCGGGTTCCCCGGTCTTCACATCGACATGCGAGAGCCGGTTCAGTCGACACCGTTTCAGCACCGCGTGGACGGTCGAGGCCGGCATCCCGACGCGGTCGGCGATCTGGACCGGCCCCAGGCGCTTGCGGATCCGCAGGTGCACGATCTTCTTCACACGGTGCGTCGGGGTCTTGTTCGGATGCGCATGCGGGCGCGAGGACCGGTCGGCCATCCCCGCTTCACCGAGCTCTACGTAGCGTCGCGCCCATTTCGCGGCGGTGGGCCAGGAGACACGGAAGTAGTCCGCCGCCGCGGCGACCGTCCACTCCTCGTCGACGATCTTCTGTGCAAGACGGAGCCTTTGGCGCGGGGTGAGCGCCGCGTTAGCGTGAGACACGAGAACCTCCTGGTTCAGAGCGGATGCGGTAGCAGCTCCACTCTGCCGGGAGGTTCTCGTCACATCAGGGAAGCCAGATCAAACAACCTCCCTGGGCAGTACAGCTAGGCGGACCCGCTGTGGTGGACCCCGAGTCATCCACCACGGCGGGTTCACTCACGCTTGTAATCGAACTTCAGCCGCACCGTATCGCCGCGGAAGACGATGGTCGAGTACTCAAAGGCCGTCCCTGCCGGGTTCGTGATGACATCCGTCAACAGCAGTGCCGGGTCGCCCTTGCGCAGCTCCAGCAGCTTGGCGTCGGTTCCTTCGACGGCGATGACTTCCAGATCTTCGGAGACGCTCTTCATCGACAGATTGAATTTGTCTTCGAGAACCACGCACAGCTGCTCGTTGACGACATCCAGCTGATCCAGTCCCGGCGCGAGGCTCGCTGGCACGAAGGAGCGGTGGACGCTCAGAGGCTTCCCGTCTACCGTCCGCAGTCGTATGATGGCGATGACCTCGGCGCCCGCCGGCAGATTCAGGTGCTCACGCACTCTCGTCGGCGCGGGAACGCGCTCCGTAGAAATCAACGTCGTCGCGATGTCGTACCCGAGCACTTCGAGCTGCTCACGGATTCCTTTGTATGCAGGAGAGACCGCGTTGATCTTTTGCGGGGCGACGAACGTGCCCTTGCCGGCAACGCGGATGAGCAGACCATCACCCGCCAGTTTGTTGAGCACACCACGAATCGTCATGCGGCTCAGGCTGTACTCCCGGTTCAGCTCGTTCTCCGACGGGATGCGCTGCTCGGGTGCCCACTCACCACTGGCGATCTTCGCGTGAAAGATGTCCTCGAGCTGCTGATAGATCGGTGTCGCTGAGTCGCGCTCAATCACGGCCGTCATCTTTATGCCTCCAAAACTTTCCACATGATCTTACCTAGTCCGTCTTGTATAGAGTTGTATAGCCATGTACTCTGGACCAAAAGGACCGGAACGAAAGATGTTCTGGCCGGAGCTCGCTGAGGCAGAGCCTGACACAAGGAAGTGAGATCGGACTATGGCCGTATCAACTCGTCGTCTCACGACGGGAGCGCGGAAGCACGGATACGCGGTTCCCGCTGTGAACGTCTTCGACGAGATCAGCATGCGCGCGGTCATCGCCGCAGCCGAGGAGAAGGACTCGCCTCTGATTGTCCAGATCTCGACAAAGACTGTTCGCACCTCGGGGACCGCTTTCATCACGAGCCTTTTCCAGGCGCTCACGCGGCACACATCCGTGCCGGTCGCGCTCCACTTGGATCACTGCCCGGACCGTTCTGTCCTCTCTGACGTCATTGCCGCCGGGTGGTCATCGGTTCTCTTCGATGCTTCTGACCGTGATCTTGCTGACGCAGAGCGTGAGACGACGGAAGTCGTCAAGGAGGCTCACGCAGCGGGCGTCGACGTCGAATCCGAGATCGAGAACATCCTCGGGGTCGAAGACGGAGTCGGCAGCGACGAAGCCCACCACGCGTATACCGTCGACCAGCTCGCAGCCATCGCGGAGCGCACCGGTGCTGACCTGCTCGCCCCGCAGTTGGGCACGAGCCACGGCCTGTTCACGTCCAAGCCGACCCTTCTCCCTGAGCGCGCCCGCGAACTCGCGCACCTCACGGACAAGGGAATTGTTCTTCACGGGGGAACCGGCCTTGAGCCGGCCGACTTCCGCGCCTTCATCGACAATGGCGTCTCCAAGATCAACATCTCCACAGCCGTCAAGCACGCGTACATGCAGGCATCGGCGGAGCATCTCGATTGGGCGCGCGCCAACAACCATTGGGATCCGCCGAAGTTGGTGACTGCCATCGGTGATGCTGTCACCAGCGTCATCGGTGACCACATCGAATGGTTCGGCTCCGATGGCACGGCAGCCAAGGCGAAGGCCGCCAAGCCGTGACTCGCGCCTTGATCTTCGACTGCGACGGAGTGCTCGCAGACACCGAGCGCGACGGTCATCTGCCTGCGTTCAACGACACCTTCGCGCATTTCGATCTTCCCGTGCGTTGGTCCGAAGAGGACTATGCCGAGAAGGTGCGAATTGGCGGCGGTAAGGAGCGTCTCGCCTCGCTTCTCACCAGCGACTTCGTTGCATCGGCGAACCTGCCCACCGATGAGGCTGCGCAGATCGACCTCGTCAAGCAGTGGCATCGGTTCAAGACTGACCGCTACACGGCGAAGGTTCGAGCCGGCGAGATGCCGGGGCGGCCCGGAATCGCCCGAATCGTTAATGCCGCCCATGACGCAGGATGGCTGCTCGCCGTCGCATCCACGTCCGCCGAAGAATCGGTGCGCGCTGTGCTGGAACATGCGGTCGGCGAGGACGCGGCCTCCTGGTTCCGTGTCTACGCAGGAGATGTCGTCCCAGCGAAGAAGCCGGCACCGGACATCTACCTGCTCGCTCTGCGGGACTTGAGAATCGACGCAACGGACGCCGTCGTCGTCGAGGACAGTCAGAACGGGCTACGCGCCGCGGCTGCGGCAGGGATCGCCACCGTCGTGACGGTGTCCAGTTATACCGCCGATGAGGACTTCACCGAGGCGGCACTGGTCGTTGACAGCCTGGGCGACCAGCCGCAGACGCCAGCACACTTCCTTTCCAACCCGCGCGGCGTCGAGGAGACCGGCCAGGTCACTCTCGACACCCTCACTGCCCTCACCATCCGATAACCGAAGCCGAGGAACATCATGAGCAGCACCTTCAGCCAGGCGGGCGTCGCCCGCGTCGAGAGCGTCATCAAGCTCATCGCACAGACGTGCGTCGACAACGAGAAGTACTTCAGCGACCTGGACGCCGTCGCCGGCGACGGTGACTTCGGATACTCGCTCGCTCGCGGGTTCGAGAACGTCATCGCCGAGTGGGATGAGTACGACCGGTCGGTTCTCAGCACCTTCATTCAGAAGGTCGCGACAACGATGTCCGGCCGCATCGGCGGTACGTCCGGCCCGATCTGGGGCACCGCGTTCCTGCGCGCTGCGATCTCCGTGAAGGACAAGAACGACATCACCCAGGCCGATGTGGTCGCGATGCTCCGCTCAGCCATCGAGGGCATCATGAAGCGAGGTGGCGCATCCCTGGGAGACAAGACGCTGCTCGACGCTCTGGTCCCGCTCACCGACGCCATCGAGGCGGACCTCGGTAAGGGTCTGGACGGCAAGGCCGTGGCTCAGCACGCCGCTGAGGCCGCGCGCGCCGCCGCCGAAGAGACCGCGAAGCTCGAGGCACACCGCGGCCGAGCGTCCTACGCAGGTGAGCGCAGCATTGGCTCCCCTGACCCCGGCGCCATCGCGATAGCGGTGCTCAGCGAGCGCGTCGCCGAGGCCTGGTAACGACTTACCCTCCCTCCATTACCCATCCGACACAAAGAAGTGAGAACACAATGAAGAAGTTCATCAACGACCCGAAGGCGTTCGTCCCGGAGATGCTGAAGGGCCTGGCCCTGGCGAACCCCGACACGCTCACGTACGACCCGAAGTACAACCTCATCGTCCGCGCCGATGCGCCCAACAACGACAAGGTCTCTATCATCCAGGGCTCCGGCTCCGGCCACGAGCCCGCACACGTGATGATTGTCGGCAAGGGCATGCTGGACGCCGCCTGCCCCGGTGACGTGTTCGCCGCCCCGCCCACCGATTTCGTCGTCGAGGCCGCACGCCGCGTCAAGAGCGACAAGGGTGTGCTGCTGCTGGTGAACAACTACACCGGCGACAAGATGGCATTCGAAATGGCAGAAGAGCTCGCTGCCGCAGAGGGCATCAAGGTGCGCACCCTCTTCATCGACGACGACGTCGCGGTGAAGGACTCGCTGTACACCATCGGTCGCCGCGGCGTCGCCGGCAACTTCTTCGTCATCAAGGCCGTCGGCGCTGCCGCTGAGGCCGGCAAGGACCTCGACGAGATCGTCCGGATCGGCGAGAAGGTCAACGCCGTCACCCGCACCATGGGCGTGGCGCTCACCGCCTGCACCCCGCCCGCCAAGGGCGAGCCGCTGTTCGAGATCGGCGACGACGAGATCGAAGTCGGCATCGGTATCCACGGTGAGCCCGGCCGTGCACGTCAGAAGTGGGTCCCGGCGAACGAGATCGTCGACCTGCTTCTGGAGCCCATCGTGAGCGACATCCCCTACAGCAGCGGCGATGACGTCGCGCTGATGGTGAACGGTCTCGGTGGCACCCCCATCAGTGAGCTGTACCTTCTGTACGGCATCGCACACGAGAAGCTCGCGGCCCAGGGAATCACCCCAACCCGTAGCTATGTCGGCGACTACTGCACCTCGCTGGACATGGCGGGCGCGTCCATCACGCTTGTCAAGCTTGACGACGAGATTCGCGAACTTCTCGAGGCTCCCGCGGAGATCCCGATCCGCACCTTCTGAGGAGCCCCCCGCTGTTCGGCGTAGGTCACGCTGCGCCGCACAGTCCCGTACCGAGCGCGCCCGGGTAGACCGCGATTGACCTTCCACCTTCTACCCGGGCGCCGCCCCCTCGCACCACCATCTGTGACCACGCGCACCCGAGCGCGTGGTTTGACCTGCGCGGACGCAGACGTCCGCGGAAAGGAAACACCATGGACCTCGGATTGATCTTCCTCTCCGAAACGGTCGGAACGGCCCTGCTACTTCTGCTGGGTTGCGGAGTCGTCGCCAACGTCTCCCTCATCAAGAGCAAGGGTCTCGGATCAGGATTCCTCGCGGTCAGCATCGGTTGGGGTCTCGCCGTCTTCGCTGGAGTCACGGCATCGTACTCCTCGGGCTCGCACCTCAACCCGGCCGTCAGCATCGCCCTGCTGATCCTCGGAAACATCACATTCGTGCAGTTCCTCGTCTACATTGCCGCTCAGCTCGTCGGTGCCATGCTCGGAGCGCTCCTGGTCTGGATCACATACCGGCGCCACTTCGACGAAGAGCCCGACCCCGCCACGAAGCTCGGCGTCTTCTCGACCGGTCCTGCCATCCGTGCCTACGGCTCCAACCTCGTCACGGAGGTCATCGGAACGTTCGTCCTCGTGTTCGGCATCCTCGCCTTCACCAATGGAGGCACCCCCGCGGAACTCGGCGCCCTGCCCGTCGCCTTCCTGGTCATCGCTATCGGTATCAGCCTCGGCGGCCCCACCGGTTACGCCATCAACCCCGCGCGCGACCTCGGGCCTCGCATCATTCACGCCATCCTCCCCATCAAGGGCAAGGGCACCTCCGACTGGGCGTACTCCTGGGTGCCCGTGGCCGGCCCGCTCATCGGAGGCGCGCTCGCCGCCGCGCTCTCCATCGCACTGCTTCCCGTCGCCTGACGGGAACTTTCAACCCCTCGGCCGGCCCATGTCTGTCAGGCCTTCATCGGGGCCGACCGAGGCTCCACCCCAGTCGTCGCTCACGCGACGCCTAACACCCGCAACACCTGACCTTCAATGAAGAGGAGACACCATGTCGAACCCCAAGATCCAGGACACCATCACCCTTGAGGACGCTCGCCGCGTCATCGATGCCGCCATCGCGCGCGCTGAGGAGATCGGACAGCCCCAGGACATCGCCGTCGTGGACGCCGGAGGCAACCTCAAGGCACACGTGCGGATGGATACTGCGAACATCGGCAGCATCCACATCGCCATCAACAAGGCGTACACGTCCATCGCTTTCCAGACCCAGACCAAGGACCTCACCGAGGCAACGCGCCCGACGGGCGACCTGTACGGACTCAACGACGCTCACGGTGGCCGTATCGTCGTGTTCCCCGGGGGCATTCCGCTGGTCCGCGACGGCGTCATCGTCGGAGCCATCGGAGTGTCCACCGGTAGCATCGAGGAAGACCAGACTGTGGCTGAGGCCGGAGCCGCCGCACTCTGACTTCGGACCGCACGAGCTGGCGCCGATCCCTGATGAGCGGTGTCCGATCTCACGAGAACCTCAACTCCACCCAGCCGTCAGCACAAGACGGCCAGCAACGCTAGTCAATCGGGGTAGCGACGGTCGCCTCCCACAGCTCGCCAGCCGGGAGTACGGCGTCTTCCAACGGTGCCGCCCGCACGCCCACGAACCCCGCGCCTGCATCGACACCGACTAGGGCGTGTCTGACATTGCCTTTGTCCAGGCGATGACGGCGTTGAGGACCACGGCAGCGCGGTAGATGACGGCGTGTTTGTCGAAGCGGGTGGCGAGGCCGCGCCATTGCTTGGTGTGGCAATAGCGGCGCTCGATCACATTGCGGTTCTTGTAGTCGGCGGCGTCAAGCCCGACCGGCCTGCCGCCGCGTGACCCGCGACGCTTGCGATGCCCCTTCTGATCGTCGGGTTCGGGGATCACCGCCTTGATCCCGCGAGAGCGGAGGTGCCCGCGGATCGCGCGTGATGAGTACGCCTTGTCACCGCGGACCGCGTCCGGACGAGTTCGCGGCCGGCCAACGTCCCGGTCAACGCGCAGCTGCGCCATGAGCGGCAGGAACATCGGGGAGTCGCCGGCCTGCCCCGGCGTGATCAGCGTGACCAGTGGCAGCCCGTTGCCGTCGACGAGTTGATGGATCTTCGTCGACAGCCCGCCGCGGGAGCGGCCGATGCCATGATCAGGCGGCTCGATCAGCAGATTCGTGTAGTTCGACCCAGCCCCCTGTGGTGCGAGTCGTGTTCGTCGCGTGCTGATGCGCGCGGGCGACGGTCGAGTCCACCGACAGCGACCAATCGATCAACCCCGCCGCGTCGGCCGCGGCGGTCAGCTTCGCCTGCACCTTGTCCCAGGTACCGGCGGCGGCCATCCGGTGATGCCACGTCCACACCGTCTGCCACGGCCCGAACACCTCGGGTAAGTCCCGCCACGCGATCCCGCACCGGTACCGGTAGATGATCGCCTCGACCATCAGCCTCGCGTCAGAGAACTTCCGCCCCGGCCGCCCGGTCGGACGCGGCAACATGTCCTCGATCAACGACCACTGAGCATCCGAGAGCAACCGAAACCTAGACACGCGTCGAGACTCTCAGCCTGAGCCGTCAACCTTTGTCAGACACGCCCTAGGTCAATCGGGAGAAGTCAACGTGAGATCACCCAGGCGCGAAGTGATTCAGGCCGCCCGCGCAGAGCCGCAGAAGCTGTAGTTTCCGGCCTCGACCCATGGCTGGTCGCCTGGTCGCCTGGGAGAAGCCATCCCACGCGTCGGCGGTCGCTCCCCTGCATTGCGCAAGTGCGGGAGGGGGCGGGCTACTCGACGTCCCACAACGTGTAGCCGATGACGCCGGCGGGGATGAACTCCATCGGCTTCGTCAACTCGTTCTCCATGCCTATGATCCGGCCGGTGTCCTGAGAGATGAGGAGGGTGTTCTGGTAGTCGTTCTCGTCTTCGGTGACGCGCAGACCGATGACGTCTCGGTCAAGTCGATCCTTCGACTCGCCGAGCACGGTGACCCCGCCGGCATCGACGAGCATGCTGATCAAAGTGGCGTGCTGCTCATCTGTCAGAGTCCAGTAGCTCAGTAACTGACCGATGGCGAGCAGGAGCTCTCCGGACGACGACTCGGGCGTCGCGCCGAGTTCCGCAAGCGCCGCGGACAGGTCCTCGCGGCTTGAGCCGTTCAGGTTGACGACGCCTGCCGGAATGTCGAGATCCTCGGGGCTCGTCGTGACTTCGCTGATGACATCCCCCGGCTTGTAGGGGCTCTCCGCTAGGCCCTCTGGCCGCTCTCCATCAGCCCAATAGGACTCGGCGGCGACGACCGTGCTGGTGGAGCCGGTCTCCGGTGACCATTCGAATGTCGCCTCCTCTGGGACGACCTCGACCTGCTCCTGGGCGATATCGATGTTCCAGCCCCAGCCCAAGGTCTTCACCAGTGGCTCCTGGACGACGTCATCCGGCATATCGAGCTTCTGCCGCGCGTCCGCAATGACCGCCGTGAGCGGTTGAGCGTTGGCGTACTGGAGCGGCGCAGGGGTCAGCGCAACCGCAGTCTGAGCAGGGCCGAGAACGTTCACCGCGAACACCGCGACAACGGCTATGGACGCAACAGCGGCAGTCACGCCGCCCCAGGCCCAGCCAGTGTGATGCCGACGCTGGCTCGATGGCTCCAACGTTCCTCTGATGATGCCCTCGCGCACGGCGATCTCGCGGGCCGTCAGCGGAGCGAAGCGGTCGCTGGTCGCGGGGTTCGCTGCGCGGATGAGCCGGTCTAGCTCGTCGTCGGAGACGCTCATAGTCCGTTCTCCTTCGGTTCCAGCTGCGTGCGCAATTTCGTTCGCGCTCGGGTCAGTGTGGTCCACACCGCCGCCGGACTACAATGTAGGACCTCCGCAACCTCGCCGGCGTTGAGATCATCCCAGTAGGTGAGAACCACAACCTGACGCTCGCGCGCGTTCAGGATCTTCATCGCCTGACGGAGCGCGAGTGCCTCTAGCGGGTGAATCGTCTCGGTGGCGTTCTGCAGGCCGCGGCTCAGTGCGTCCAGCGCTCGTCCCCGCGAGCGGGCACTGCGGTCGAGGTCGCGAAGCTTGTTGTCGGCGGTGCGGACGAACCAGCGCAGACCCATGGGCTTGTCCGGTCGCAGTTTCCGCCATGCAACGACGAACACTTCCGCGGCAATCTCATCGACCTCCTCCTGATTCTCGAGGAAACAGGAGAGATGATGACGGACGAGCGGCCAGTACTCGTCGAAGAGTCCGCGGAAGACAACGGCTTTGTTGGCTTCCTCCGAGTGAGCGGAAGTCCCGGTCCGTGATGAGGTCATCAGGGGGAAGCTGTCATCGTCCGCGAAGGCGATACGGAAGTTATCGAACAGACCCACCCGCCCCATCGAAGACGCCTCGCTCACCTTGCTTGCCTCATCAGGGTATCGGGGTCACAGGGTGCAGAGAAGGTTCGTGGTCCCGCCGCCGACATTCGCCGAGCCGTTCGCTGCCGCGGTCGCGAGTGTCGTGCCCCCGTTGCGGGCATGCACGTTGCCGGATGAGCGGCCGTTGGCGATGGATCCCACGGTCTGCAGGGCGGCGGTGCTGACGTTGGTGCAGATGGTAAAGGTCAGCTTCGTGCCGCGAAGACCGGACTGCGCGTACGCACAGTAGGTTCCCGTGGCGCAGCTTCCGACGGCGCGCTGCATTGCGGACTGAGCCTCGAGGGTCATTCCGAGAGCCGGCCACACAACCGCGGAGTCACTGAGGGCGATGCCGCCGGGTACGGTCTCCAACGCGTACTCGACGTCGGGGTGGAGTTCGGTGTCAGCGTTAGCCACGGCCGGAGTGAGAACCAACGCCAGGACGAGTGCAGCGAAAGCGGCGATGGTGCGTTTCATGATTCTCCCCGGGGCTCAGGACGTGAGAAGACCGGGGGCTGTGTCATGCGCCCCGCCAGAGAGGTGTGGGAAGTCTCTCCGATCTCAGTATCCGCGCGATGGAATGAATCCCAGAGCGACTTCCTTGCATCTCCCGCGACTTCGTTACACATCTGTTTCATAACGCTGCCGCGGGCAGCTCCGCTCCTGCGACCAGTGATGCCGTCGCGGCGCAGACGACGAGCTGCACCAGGACGACGGCGAGCGTGCTGTCTTGGCGGTCGCGAGTGAGCCGGGCGCTCGCAGTCACGTGCAGCTCACCGCGCTGAGGCGCGCCTCGGCCGCAGCTCCGCGAGGGTCGTGATCAGTGAGGTGGTGGGGTCCCAGTGCCGCACGGCATGGGCGTGAGCACGGATGTCGCCGCCGATGAGATCCAGCGCCTCCGCAAGGTCAGTGACCCGCAATCTGCGGGCGAGGGCGACGTGCGGCATCCACTCGCCCGGTGCGGTGTGCGGGGCATCGTCACCCGTGCCGACCGCGGAGCGAACCGCTGTGCGGAGGGCGAGCAGCTCCGCGGTGGGCACGATGCTGCGGGCCATGACGCGTCGCTCGCCGGTGCCGAAGAGCAGGGGAGCGCCCAGCGTGATCGGGAACGAAGGGATGTCTGCCAGGACGCGGGGATCCACCTTCGGCAGGCCGAGGCGCGCGACCAGCGTGATGTGAGGTCGGTTGCTCGCCGATGTGTGCGCCGCGAGGCTCGAGAGCCCGTGTGCGGCGAGAGCCTCCCATTCGGCCCTGATAGCGGTCTCGGCCGCCGGGTCGAGGAGTAGCTCGATCGCCTTGGGGGATTGCTGCAGCTCTGGTTCTCGCACGGTGTCAGCTCACCGCGCTGAGCCGCCGCTCAGCCAACAGCGGCACGGCCACCTCGCGGGCGGCCATCCGAGCAGTCGTGACGGCGCCGATCGAGACCACCTCGGCGCCGAGCGTCGAGGCGAGGATCTCGGGTGCGGGCAGGTGCAGCTGAGTCGGCAGCACTTCGCGTGCCGCCGTGAGCACGGGGGCGATGCTCTCGGCCACTGCGCCGCACACGATCACGCGGGCGGGGTCGTACATGCTGCCCAGCACGCCCACCACGCGGGCGAGGGTCGCGCCGACGCGAGAAGTCGCGAGCAGCGCGTCGGCATCGCCCGCAGATGCGGCGGTCAGCACGGTGCGCGGGTCGATGCGGTCTGCGCCGGCGAGCCGACCGATCGCCGAGTCCGACTCGATCTCGCCGCTCTCGACCGCGTCGCGGACCTCGTCCTGCAGGGCGTAGCGCAGGCCGAAGGCCGAGCCGACGCCGACGATGTGGTCGAACACGACGCCTTCGCCGACGCCGCCGTGCGCACCGTGCAGCACGTGGCCGTCGACGACGACACCGCCTCCGAATCGCTCGCTCGCGAGCAGGGCGACGAAGTCACGGCATCCGACTGCTGCTCCGGCCGAGCCCTCGGCGATCGCGGCGAGCTGCGCGTCGTTCTTGATCTCGACCACGGGCGCCCAGTCGGCCAGCGCCTCGGCGAGACCCGGGTTGGTGCGCTCCCAGAAACCCTCTGGATGCGGGGGCGAGATGCCGGCGCGGTTGACGGGAGCGGCCACTCCCACGCAGATCGCGAGCACCGCCTCGCGCGAGACCTCTGCTTCGTCGATCGCGAGCTGCATCTGCCCGAGGATCGTCGCGCGCCGCGCAGCCGCGGACTGCGTCGGATCGAGGTCGGTGCGGTGGTGCACGAGAGTGCGCTCGAGCGGGTCGGCGATCGTGACCGCGAGATGGGTGTCTCCGGCATCCACGCCGATCACCACGCCCAGATCGGATGCCAGCACGAAGCGCCTCGCGGGCCGCCCGGCGCGGTAGCTTCCGGCGACGCGGGCGTTGGGAAGCTCGCGCAGCACGCCGGCGTCGACGAGCGTGTCGATCCCGTCGATCGCGGTCGAGCGGGTCAGCGAGGTGGTCGCCATCGCCTCGGTCGCGGTGAACTCACCGGCGGTCCAGGCGAAGTCGAGGATCGCGCCGACACTGGCTCGTCCGGTGCCGAGACCTGCAGAGACTTCTGTCACGGGTCTTGACCTCACTCTCGTTCAGATGAGAGAGTACCGTTCATCGAAGTAAATTCGCTCACTAGATTTAGTCTGCGGATCTACCGGACGAAAGGACAACGGTGTCTGTGAAACCACCACGCCCGGCCCGGCTCGTCGCCGGAGTCGCCGCGCTCGCCCTGGTCGGCGCCGCGCTGACCGGCTGCTCGACAGCCGGCGGAACCGAGACCATCCGCTTCACCTTCAGCAAGCGCGAGGCGATCGAGTTCATGACCGAGCTCGTCGCGCAGTACAACGCCTCGCAAGACAAGGTGCGCGTCGAGATCGACACCTCGGGTGTCGACGTCGTCTCGGCCAGCTTCGTTCGGGGCAACCCGCCCGACATCATGCTCGCCAACTACAACTACGAGATCGCTCGGTTCGTGCAGCGCTGCGCGCTCACCGATCTCTCCGGCACCGAAGCCGCCTCGACGATCCGCGACGACCTGCAGCCGCTCATGGAGCAGTACGGGTCGTGCGAGGGGCGCACGAGCGCGTTGCCGTACTCCGTGATGGGCGCCTCGGTCATCTACAACAAGGAGATCTTCGAGCAGCAGGGGCTCGAGGTCCCGCAGACCTGGGACGAGCTCCTCGCGGTGTGCGATCAGCTCAAAGAGGCGGGCATCGACCCGTTCTACGGCACCTTCAAGGACGACTGGACCGTCGCGCAGGGCTGGTACGACTACACCGCCGGCGGCTCGGTCGACGTGATCGACTTCTTCGACACTCTCGCCGAGGAGGGCACGGAGGTCGGACCCGACTCGGAGGTCTCGTTCCAGAACGACTTCGCCGAGCCGATGGAACGCATGCTCCAGCTCGCGACCGAGTACACCAACGCGGATGCCGCGAGTCGCGGCTACGGCGATGGCAACCTCGCCTTCGGCAAGGGCGAGGCCGCGATGTACCTGCAGGGACCGTGGGCGTTCAGTGAGATCGAGAAGACCGCACCCGACCTCGCGCTCGGCACCTTCCCGCTGCCCATGACCGACGACCCCGCCGACCTCGGCGTGCGCGTCAACATGGACCTCGCGGCGATGATCCCCGAAGGGTCGCAGCACCAGGAGGCCGCACGCGACTTCCTCGAGTACCTGTTCCTGCCCGAGAACATCGAGGAGTACAACGCCTCGCAGCTCGGCTTCACCCCGACGAACGATGCTCCGGCACCCGACGATCCCCGAGTCGAGGGGATGGTCGAGTACTACGACAACGGCCAGATCTATCAGGGACCCTCGGTGCTCGTGCCCAGGACCCTTCCGGTCTTCAACTACGCGCAGGCGATGGTGCTCGGCGCGTCCACGACCTCCACGTTGCGCACCATGGATGCCGACTGGGCCAGGATCGCGTTCCGCGCTCCGATCCCGTCGACCCAGGACAACGCATCCGGTGAGGATTCAGCATCCGGCGAGACAGAGGAGTCCACGCCATGACGAACACCGCTCTGCCCAACCCGGCAGCTCCGAACCCCGCGGCATCGAACATCACGAAGCCCAACAGTCCGACGACCGACACCACGGCGATCGTCACCGGCGGCACCCGCAAGCTCGCCCGTCGCAAGGGACGCGTCGAGCCGATCTACTACCTGTTCCTGCTGCCGACGCTCGTGATCTTCACGCTCGCGATCACGGTGCCGGGAATCATGGGCATCTTCTTCAGCTTCACCGACTCGATCGGCATCGGCGAGTGGAGCTTCAACGGGCTGACCAACTACATCGCGATGTTCAGCGACCCGGCCATCCTGCAGAGCTACCTGTTCACGTTCGGCTTCTCGATCGCCACGGTGATCGTCGTCAACGTGGTCGCCTTCATGCTCGCGGTGGGGCTGACCTCCCGCATCCGATTCAAGACGGGGCTGCGCACGATCTTCGTGATCCCGATGGTCATCTCGGGCATCATCATCGCCTACGTCTTCAACTTCCTCTTCTCGAACTCCATCCCCGCTGCGGGCGCTGCCACCGGCATCCCGTGGCTGTCGACCAGCCTTCTCGCGAACCCCGATCTCGCCTGGGTGGCGATCGTGATCGTGACCGCGTGGCAGGCGGTGCCGGGCACGCTGCTGATCTACATCGCCGGCCTGCTCTCGGTGCCGGGCGAGGTCTATGAGGCGGCGAGCATCGACGGCGCGAACAAGAGGCAGCAGCTGTTCCGCATCACGCTGCCGCTCGTGGCCGGATACGTGGTGATCAACGTGATCCTGGGCTTCAAGGGGTTCCTCAACGCCTACGACATCATCGTCGGCCTCACCAACGGCGGGCCAGGCACCGCCACCCGCAGCGTCGCGATGACGATCATCGCGGGCTTCAACGGCGGCGACTACGCCTACCAGATGGCCAATGCGACGATCTTCTTCATCGTCGCCGTGCTCATCTCCCTGCTTCAGCTCTCGCTGACCCGCGGAAGGAACGCACTCTGATGTCGACGCAGACACTCACCACCATCCCCACCTCGGGCAAGAAGCCGCGCGTCCGCATGGAGCGCGTCAACTGGTCGGGCACGATCATCCTGATCCTGTGCGCGGTCACGGTCCTGCTGCCGCTGTACGTGACGATCTCGATGGCCTTCAAGACCACGGGCCAAGCGGTCGACGGCAACGCCTTCTCGCTGCCGGCACCGTTCAGCATCGACGGCTTCGTCGAGGCATGGAACCTGACGAAGTTCCCGGTCGGCGCCGGCATCTCGCTGCTGGTCACGGCCGGCACGGTCATCGCGACCATCGTGCTCGCCGCCTTCGCGTCGTATGCGATCGTGCGCAACTGGGACCACCGCCTGTTCCGCTACTCGTTCTTCTACCTGCTCGCCGCGATGTTCATCCCGTTCCCGGTCGTGGCGCTGCCGCAGATCCAGCTCACCGGCTGGGTCGGGCTCGACAACCCGTTCGGCGTGATCATCCTGGCGACGATGTTCCAGCTGAGCTTCAGCGTGCTGCTGTTCACGGCGTTCCTCCGCTCGATCCCGATCGAACTCGAAGAGAGTGCGCGCATCGACGGCGCCACCACGTGGCAGACGTTCTGGCAGCTGATCTTCCCGCTGCTCGCACCCATGAGCGCGACGGTCGGCATCTTCGCCTTCCTCTACGCGTGGAACGACTTCATGATGCCGTCGCTGATCATCTCGGACCCGGCCATGCAGACCCTGCCGGTGCGGCAGAACCTCTTCCAGACCCAGTTCAGCAACAACTACAACGTGTCTTTCGCCTCGTACCTGATGGCGATGGCCCCGGCTATCCTGGCGTACCTGTTCACCCAGCGCTTCGTCATGGAAGGCGTGACGCAGGGCGCCGTCAAGGGCTGATCGCCATCGTGCGGACCGGCGAGCGCCGGTCCGCGCGCACCCCAGACCGCAACAAGAAGGAGCAACACCCCTCATGACCGATGCGCTTCTCACCGAGACCCGCGACGACACGACGGCAGCCTGGTGGCGTCAGGCCGCCGTCTACCAGATCTACCCCCGCAGCTTCGCCGACGCGAACGGAGACGGGCTCGGTGACATCCCGGGCATCGTCTCGCGGGCCGACTACCTGCGCGACCTCGGCATCGACGCGGTGTGGCTGAGCCCGTTCTACCCGTCGGCGCTCGCCGACGGCGGGTACGACGTCGCCGACTACCGCAACGTCGACCCGCGCCTGGGCACGCTCGAGGACTTCGACGACATGGTCGCCGCTCTGCACGAGCGCGGCATCCGCGTCGTGGTCGACATCGTTCCGAATCACTCGTCCGACCTGCATGAGTGGTTCCAGGAGGCGCTCGCCGCAGGCCGCGGTTCGGCGGCGCGGGAGCGGTACATCTTCCGTGAGGGGAGTGGGCCGGATGGCTCGCAGCCCCCGACCGACTGGACCGCCGCGTTCGGCGGCTCGGCCTGGGAACGGGTCGAAGACGGGCAGTGGTTCCTGCACAGTTTCGCGCCCGAGCAGCCCGACCTCAACTGGGACCACCCCGAGGTGCGCGAGGACTTCTTGAAGACCCTGCGCTTCTGGTCGGATCGCGGAGTCGACGGCTTCCGCATCGACGTCGCCCACATGCTGACCAAGGACCTCAGCGAGCCGCTGCCGAGCACCGCCGAGCTCGAGCTGCTGCCGCACGACGGCAACCACCCGTTGCACGACCGCGACGACGTGCACGAGGTGTATGCCGAGTGGCGTCGGGTCTTCAACGAGTACGACCCGCCGCGCACGGCCGTCGCCGAGGCCTGGGTGAGCACCCCCGAGCGTCGGGCGAAGTACGCCTCGGCCGAGGGGCTGGGTCAGGCGTTCAACTTCGATCTGCTCGTCGCCGACTTCGACGCGACGCAGTTCCGCACCATCATCACCGACAACCTCGCGCAGTCGCAGGCGACGGGCTCTTCGACGACGTGGGTGCTGTCGAACCACGACGTGACGCGTCACGCGACGCGATACGGTCTGGCTCCCCTCGACGGACGCACCGGGGTGAAGCAGGGTGTCGAATGGGTGGCCGCCGGCGGGCCGGAAGACCAGCTCGACCGCGAAGCCGGACTTCGCCGGGCACATGCCGCGACGATGCTGCTGCTCGGCCTGCCCGGCAGCACCTACCTCTACCAGGGCGAGGAGCTGGGGCTGCACGAGGTCGCCGACGTCGCGCCCGAGCAGCGCCAGGACCCGGCGTTCTTCCGTGGCGCGGTCTTCGACGGCCTCGGACGTGACGGATGCCGTGTGCCGCTGCCGTGGACGGCATCCGGTTCGTCCTTCGGCTTCGGTGCCGACGCCGCACACCTGCCGCAGCCCGCCTGGTTCGCCGAGCACGCGGTGGATGTCGAGGCGGCGGACCCCTCCTCGACGCTGTCGCTGTATCGCGAGGCGCTGCGGCTGCGCCACGAGCTGCAGACCGACGAGAGCCTCGAGTGGATCGAGACCGGTCGGCCCGATGTGCTGCGCTTCGCCCGTCCGAACGGCTGGCAGATCGTGACGAACTTCGGCTCGGAGCCTTTCGACCTCGGGGCGGATGCTGCCGACGTCGTGCTCGGAACCGTGGTCGCCGGCGCCGTGCCGGCGGACTCGACCGTCTGGATCGCACCCGGCCACATCGGCTGACGCAGAGGCAGGGCGACGAACCGCCAATTTGATAATGGTTCTCATTAGCGTTTAGAGTGAGAGCATGAAGAAGCCGTTCGTCGCCCTCGCCATCGCATCCGTCGCCGCACTCTCGCTGGCCGGATGCTCCACCACTCCCGCAGCGGGAGAGGGTGCCGGCGACACCGTCACGGTCGCGGCGAGCACCAACGTCTACGGCTCGCTCGCAGCCCAGATCGGCGGCGACCGCGTCGACGTGACCTCGATCATCACCTCGGCGACGCAGGACCCGCACTCCTACGAGGCCTCGGCTCGCGACCGGCTCACGGTGCAGAAGGCCGACCTCGTGATCGAGAACGGCGGCGGCTACGACGGGTTCATCGACACCCTGCTGCAGGATGCGCAGGACGCTCACGTGGTCAGCGCCGTCGAGTTCTCGCACGACTTCCCGGGCAACGAGGGCCACTCCGACGAGGAGGGCGCGACCGAGGAGGACCACGACCACGACCACGCCGAAGGCGAAGAGGGCCACGAGGGTCACAACCACATCGAAGGGTTCAACGAGCACGTCTGGTTCGACCCGCACACGATGATCCACGTCGTCGAGGCCATCGCCGACGAGCTCGCCACCATCGATCCCGACGGCGAGGCGGAGTTCACCGCCAACGCCGAAGAGATCGTCGCCGACCTCGACGGCTTCGAGGCCGACCTCGAGACGCTGAAGACGGATGCCGCCGGCGCGAACGTGATCATCACCGAGCCGCTGCCCGGCTACATCGCCACCGCCGCCGGACTCACCGACGTCACCCCCGAGGGCTTCGCCGAGGCGGTCGAGGAGGGCAGCGACGTCGCCCCCGCGACCCTGCTCGCCACCCTCAACGTGGTCGACGGCGGCGATGTCGCAGCCGTGCTCACGAACGCGCAGACCGGCGGAGCCGAGACGCAGCGCGTCGAGGATGCCGCGACCACAGCCGGCATCCCGCTCGTCGCCTTCACGGAGCTGCTGCCCGAAGGATCGTCGTACTCTGAGTGGATGAGTGACGCGATCCAGAGCCTCGCCGACGCGCTGCAGTCGTGAGCGCCGCCGCCGACGCGCGGGCAGGAGCCGATACGTCGAACCCGGTGCTCGAAGTGCGGGGAGCCGCGCTGCAACGCGGTGACCGCGAGCTGTGGTCGGGGCTGGACCTCAGGGTCGAGCCCGGCGAGTTCATCGCCGTGCTCGGACCGTCGGGTTCGGGCAAGACCACGCTGCTGCGCAGCATCCTGGGCCTGCAGCCGCTGTCGGCCGGCGAGATCACGGTCGCGGGCGAACCGGTGCGCAAGGGAAATCCGCGCATCGGATACATCCCGCAGCAGCGCTCGCTCGCTCCAGACACCAGCATGCGGGCCCGCGATCTCGTCGCGCTCGGGGTGCAGGGCAGCCGCTTCGGATTCCCGATCCCGCACCGGGGCGACCGCGCCAAGGTCGATCAGCTGCTCGCTTCGGTCGGAGCCGCGCACTACGCAGACCGCCGCGTCGGACTGCTCTCGGGCGGAGAGCAGCAGCGACTGCGGGTGGGCCAGGCGCTCGCCGACGAGCCGACCCTGCTGCTGTGCGACGAGCCGCTGTCGAACCTCGACCTCGCCAACCAGGTCGCCATCACCGACATCATCGATCGCCAGCGTCGTGATCGCCGCGCCGCCGTGCTGTTCGTCACCCACGACATCAACCCGATCCTCGGCCGCGTCGACCGCATCCTCTACATCGCGGGTGGCCGCTTCGTGCTCGGCACCCCCGAAGAGGTGCTGCAGACGCGGGTGCTCACCGAGCTCTACGGCACCCCGGTCTTCGTGCTGCGCGCTGGTGACCGGCTGGTCGTCGTCGGAGTGCCGGATGCCGAGCCCCACCACGAGCACGCGCACGATCACGACCACGGAGGTGCCGCATGAACCTCATCGCCGGCATCGTCCCCGCGGTCGACTGGAGCGACGTCTTCTCGTTCCAGGACTACGGCGAGCTCGTCGCCCTGCTCGCGAACTCGATCATCGCGGGAGCGGTGCTCGGCATCGTCGGCGGACTGATCGGCGTCTTCGTGATGCAGCGCGACCTCGCATTCGCGGTGCACGGGGTGAGCGAGCTGTCGTTCGCCGGCGCCGCCGCGGCGCTGCTGTTCGGCGGCAGCGTGGTGGTCGGATCGCTGGGCGGAGCGCTCGTCGCGGCGATCCTGATCGGCATCCTCGGAGCCAAGGCCCGCGACCGCAACTCGATCGTCGGGGTGCTGATGCCGTTCGGCCTCGGCCTCGGCATCCTGTTCCTGTCGCTCTACGACGGGCGCAGCGCCAACCGGTTCAGTCTGCTGACCGGTCAGATCGTGTCGGTGTCGAGCCCAGACCTCGGGTGGCTGCTGGCCATCAGCATCGTCGTGCTGTTCGGACTGCTGCTCATGTGGAACCCGCTGCGCTTCGACTCGCTCGACCCCGAGTCGGCCGCCGCCCGCGGAGTGCCCACCCGCGCCGTGAGCCTGCTGTTCATGGTGCTGCTCGGCCTCATCGTCGCCGTCAGCGTGCACATCATCGGCGCGCTGCTCGTGATGGCGCTGCTCGTCACCCCCGCGGCCGCCGCCATGCGCGTCTCGGCCGGGCCGGTCGCGGTTCCGCTGCTCGCGGCGCTGTTCGGTTTCGTGTCGGCCGTCGGCGGCATCCTGCTCGCCCTCGCGGGCACTCTGCCGGTCAGCCCGTACATCACGACCCTGTCGTTCACGATCTACGTCGTGTGCTGGATCATCCAGCGCGCCCGCGACGGTGTGCGACGAGTGCGGGCCTGATCCTCCCAGGGCCCGGCAAGGGCGGCGCGCCTAGAATCGTGGGTATGGCTCAGCGGAACACCTGGCAGCGCGATCGCGTGCGCGAAGCCCTCGCCGACGCGCGAGGGTTCGTCAGCGCGCAGAACCTGCACGCCTCGCTGCGCGACGACAACACCGGCATCGGCCTCGCCACGGTGTACCGCGCGCTGGCCGGACTCGCTGCCGCAGGCGACGCCGACTCTCTGCAGAGCCCCGAGGGTGAGGCGCTCTATCGCGCGTGCACGACCCAGGGTCACCACCACCACCTGATCTGCCGCAACTGCGGACTCACCGTCGAGATCGAGGCCACAGACGTCGAGCAGTGGGCGCACCGCACCGCCGCCCTGCACGGGTTCACGGATGCCGCGCACGTCGTCGACATCTTCGGACTGTGCGCCTCCTGCACCAACAAGCGCGATGCCGAAGAGGCAGCGAACGCGTGACCACCCAGGCCGCTCCACGGACGGTGCACGCGCACCGACCCTCCCGATCACCGCGCTCGCCGTGGATCGGAGTGGCCCTCGGCGCCGCGATCGTGGCCGCGCTCTTCCTGGTCGACCGATTCCTGCCGACGCTCTTCACCGCCAGCCTGCCGAGCCGAGCCCAGGACGGGCTGACCCTGGCGCTGAGCGTGCTCATCGAGGCGCTGCCGTTCGTGATCCTCGGTGTGCTGCTCTCGATCGTCGTGCAGGTGTGGCTGCCGGCCGACGTGATCCACCGGTGGCTGCCGAAGCGCGCGTGGGCCCGCCGTGCCGTGCTGTCGCTGCTGGGCATGCTGATCCCCGTGTGCGAGTGCGGCAACGTGCCGTTCGCGCGCGGCCTGATGATGCGGGGCCTCGCGCCGGCGGAGGCGCTGACCTTCCTGATCGCCGCCCCGATCGTGAACCCGATCGTGATCCTCACCACCCACGCGGCCTTCGGCTTCGACGACGGCATCCTCGTGGCGCGCCTCATCGGCGGCTACCTGATCGCCAACCTGATCGGCTGGATCTACAGCCGTCACCCCTCGCCCGACTCGCTGCTCACGCAGCGCTTCATCGACACCTGCGACCGCGTCACGCACGAGCACGGCACCCCGGTGCGCCGCAGCCTCACGCAGTTCCTCATCGAGCTGCGGGCTGTCATGCCTGCCCTCGTGATCGGCTCGGCGCTCGCCGGAGCCGTGCAGGTGCTGATCCCGCGCGAGGTGCTGCTGGCCATCGGCTCGAACCCGGTGCTGTCGATCCTCGCGATGATGGCGCTCGCGATGACCGTCGCGATCTGCTCGAATGTCGACGCGTTCTTCGCACTCTCGTTCGCCTCGACCTTCTCGTCTGGCGCCCTCGTCGCGTTCCTGCTCGTCGGCCCGCTCGTCGACGTCAAGATGCTCGCGCTGATGCGCACGACCTTCACCACCCGCACGCTTGCCGGCATCGTCGGCGTGGTCGTGTTCGCCGCCTTCGCGATCGGGATCGGGGTGAACGTCTTTGTCTGATCACCCCCACACCTCTGACGCGCCTTCGCGCGCCCGGGCGCTTGCCACGCGCTGGCTGGGCATCGGCCTCGCCACGGTCATCTCGGTCGTCACTCTCGGACTCGGCCTGACCGGCCGACTGAACCTCTACATCAGCCCCGAATCGGTGTGGTTCGCATGCGCCGCAGCCGTCGTGACCCTCGCCGGCGCGATCTGGTCGTGCACGCTGCCGCTCGGCGAAGAGGGCGACCACGGTCACGACCATGGCGACAGCCACGAGGCGGATGCCGCGGCATCCCCCCGCCGGTCCTCGGCCCTGGCGGGCACGGTGACCGCCGGTGTCGCGGCCAGCGGCGTCGTGATCGCCGCTCTCGTGCTGCCTCCCGCATCGCTGTCGGTCGAACTCGCGATGTCGCGGGTCGGCGAGCAGACCGCCCTGTTCGCCGGGGCCGACGACGTGACCCTCGGCGTGGCCGACACCGCCACCTTCGGCGTCGGCGACTGGGCGAGCGTGTTCGCGACGGCGACCAACACGGCGGCCTACGACGGCAAGACGGTCACGCTGACCGGCTTCGTCACCCCGACGGATGCCGATGGAGTGAACCTCACCCGCCTGGTCATCACGCACTGCGTGATCGACGCGCAGCCGGCGACCCTGCCCGTCACGATCGATGCCGGAGAGTTCGACACCGGCCAGTGGGTCGAGGTCGAGGGCACGGTCAAGGCGGATGCCGACGGCTCGCTGCACGTCGAACCGACGACGGTCACCGCCATCGACGAGCCTCAGGACCCGTATGAGTACTGACGACCAGCGCCCGGACGAACCGGTGGTTCCGCGCACCCGGGCCGAGCTGCGTGCCGCCCGCGAGGCCGAGGCCGCAGCTGCGTCCGATTCGTTGAGCGAGGACGGCGGAGTCGACCGAGACGAAACGCCTCCCGCGACGGAACCGCGTGCCGTCTCACCCGCCGCTCGTCCGACGGGCGATGTGCGGCCGACTCGTTCGACCTTCGTCCCGCCGGATGCCGACTCGACGACCAAGTTCGCGGCGCACTCGTCGGCCGATTACGTGCCCCCCGCTCGCGCCACGAGCGACGACGCGCCCGCGGCCCCCGCGAAGGCGAAGGCCGAGAAGAAGCCGAGGCCCGAGAAGGCGCCGAAGCCTGAGAGAGCGCCGAGGCCCGAGAAGGTGCCGAAGGCCGAGAAGCCCGCCACCTCGAGCGACCGTCGGTTCCTGCTGGCCCTCGGCGCCGTGCTCGGCATCCTCGTGCTGGTGGGTGCAGGGCTCGGCGTCGTCAGCCTGACTCAGGGCCCGCGCATCACCGAGGTGCAGGTCGACCCGGCTGAGGCGATCGAGACATCCGGCAGCCGTGTCATCCTCACCGCCAACCAGTCTTTGGCCGCGATCGACGAGTCGCAGGTGACGGTCGAACCCGCGGTGCCGTTCACTCTCGATGCCGCAGGCCGTGGCATCGGCATCCGCTTCACCGTGCCGCTCGATGACGACACCGAGTACACCGTGAACGTCGCCGATGCTGTGGGTGCCGGGGGCGGCCCCAGCGCCACGCTCTCGACGAGCTTCTCGACTCCGCCGTCGACGATCTTCCTGCTGCGCAGAGACGCCGACGGCAACGACCAGATCTTCCGCACAGACCTGACGGGCGAGAAGGCGCAGCCCGTCTTCGCGGCCGACAAGATCAACGACTTCCGCGCGACGTCTTCGCAGCTCGTCGTCTCGGTAGAAGAGGACGAAGGCTCGAAGCTGCTCGTGATGGACCGCGACGGCAAGAATCCGCGCGAGCTGACGCTGCCCGGCGTCGGATACGTCGGCGCCATCCAGGTGTCCGACCGCGGGGGTCTGGTCGGCTACAGCTACTCCGACAAGAAGCTCAGCGACACCGAGGGTCGGGCCAGCGTGCTCGTCACGCAGTCGCTGAGCGGCGACGACGAACCGGTGGTGACCGAGGTCGGCGACAAGGAGGCGAACATCTTCGTCTGGCAGTTCGTGCCCGACAGTGCCGCCGTGCTCTTCATCGACTTCGACGGCGCGCTCTCGTTGGTCGATCGCTCGACCGACGCAGGGGTGCAGTCCCTCGGGCTCGCGACGACCATTCAGGGCATCTCCCGCGGCACCTACACGGCGATCGTGGAACGACTCGACGGCTCGGTGGTCGAGCTGAACCTCGCCGACGGCTCGGAGGTGCCGCTCGAGGCATCCACTCCCGACTACGGCTCCGCGATCACGATCACACCGTTCCCCGGCGGCACGCTGCGCCACGTCGTCTCGCGCGACGAGAGCGGGCTGCCCATCGGTCAGGCGATCGTGCGGGTCGACGAAGAGGGAGCCGCGACGCCGCTCGTCGAGGTCGACTCGACCGACTCGATCCTGCAGGCCTGCGCCTCGCCCAGCGGCCAGTATGCCGCGGTGGTGATCGCGCCCGATCTCGCCGACAACCCCTACGACCAGATGCGGCTGCCGCTGCCCGAGAACCTCGAGACGCACCTGCTCGACCTGCGCACGGGTGACGAGATCGTGGCGCTCACCGGTTTCGACGCCTCGTGGTGCCAGACGGCGCCGCAGTTCTGACCGCATGTCGACGGATGCCCTGCACCGAGCGACCCGCTCCGAGCTGAGCGGGTTGCCGGTCGAGGTCGCACCGCTGCTGCTCGGCGCAGAGCTGCGCACCGCGATCGCGGGTTCCGAGGTGCGCCTCCGGCTCACCGAGGTCGAGGCCTACCACGGGCAGGGCACGGGCCCTGAGGCCGATCCCGGTTCTCACGCACGCATGGGCCGCACCGCACGCAATGCGACGATGTGGGGCGAACCGGGGCATCTGTACGTCTACCTGAGCCACGGCATCCACTCGTGCGTGAACGTCGTCTCGGGGTCGGAGGGCCAGGCCGGCGGAATCCTGCTGCGCGCGGGTGAGGTCGTGCACGGGGCGGATGCCGCGGCTGTGCGCCGCCGCGCGACGACCCCGCTGACGGCGACCGCACTGCGTGACCTCGCCAGGGGGCCCGGCCGGTTCGGCCAGGCGGTGGGGTTGCGGCATCCGATCCACGACGGGATCGATGCGGTCACCGGCGAGGAGTTCGAAGGCGCCCGCGCCGAGCTGTGGCTGCGCGACGAACCGGTCGCCGACGTGGCGACCGGGCCGAGAGTCGGTGTGGCGGGAATCGCCGGAACCGCGGCGTTCCCCTGGCGGTTCTGGATCGCCGGCGACCCCACGGTCTCGCCGTTCCGCTGGGGGAGAGGCGCTCAGGCCGAGTCCCTCGGCCGCGTCTGAGACCCGGGCTCAGGCCGAGTCTCTCCACACGACGGGTGTCGGAAGCATGATGCCCTCGCGCGGGCGCTGATCGTCGCGCAGCTGCGCGAGGACGGATGCCGCGGCAGCGGCCCCGAGCCCTTCGGCCGGCTGGTCGACGGTCGAGAGCAGCGGGGTGGTGCGCGTCGCCCAGCTGCTGTTGTCGAAGCCCACGACGCCCACGTCGTCTGGCACACGGCGTCCGGCTTCTCGGAGGGCCCACATCGCACCGGCGGCGACGGCGTCCGACGCGGCGAAGACGCCGTCGATGTCGGGCGCCCGCTCGAGCAGTCGCGTCATCGCCGCGGCCCCGTCGGCGTAGGAGTACAGCGGCACCTCTTCGACGAGGTCGGGGTCGAAGTCGTCGCCGAGAGCGTCGGTGAAGCCTGCGAGGCGGTCGGTGCCCGAGTCTCGGTCGAGGGCGGCGGCGATCATGCCGACCCGCGTCCGCCCCGTCGCCAGGAGGCGTGAGGTCACAGCCTGTGCGGCGCCGCGGTTGTCGACGCCGACCCAGGCCGCATCGACGTCGGGCGGGTGGCCGACGTAGGCGACGGGCAGGTCGAGTCGCATGACGGCTTTGGTGATGGGGTCCTGTGCTCGCGCCGAGACGATGACCGCTCCGTCGACGAACCCGCCGTTGAGATACCGCGCGACCCGTTCGGTGTCGCGCACCGAATCGACGACGAGGCACACCATCTGGTAGTCGGCCTCGGAGAGGGTCTCGTTGGTGCCGAGCATGATCGCGCCGATGTTGGGGTCTTCGAGGAACAGCGCGTGCGGCTCGTGCACGATGAACGCGATCGCCTGCGTGCGCTGGCGCACCAGGTTCTGCGCCGCGGTGTTGGGCACGTATCCGACCTCGCGGATCGCGTCCTCGATCGCCGTGCGCGCGGAGTCGGACACATAGCCGCCGTTGATCACGCGGCTGACGGTTCCTCGCGAGACACCGGCCACACGTGCCACGTCGTGCACAGTGCTGCGGCGGCGTGCGGAAGTGCTCATGGTCGACAGCCTAGCGACCCGGACTTGACGGGATTCACCGCGACATGCGACTATGTGTGCACGTTCACAGAAATCCCGATCGCTGTTCGCATGCCGCGAGCTGTGCACGTGCACACATGAATCGCAAAGGAGCGTCACCGCATGGCCGCCGCAGTGTTCGACCGCATCGCAACCCTCTCCGCAGGGCGCGGCCTCGTCTTCGGATGCGACTACAACCCCGAGCAGTGGGATCGCAGTGTCTGGCCCGACGACGTGCGACTCATGCAGCAGGCTGGCGTCGGACTCGTGGCGATCAACATCTTCGGCTGGTCGTCGATCAACCCGGCGCAGGGCGTGTGGGACTTCACCGCGCTCGACGAGATCATCGCGCTGCTGCACGCGGCCGGCATCCGCATCAACCTCGGCACCGGCACGGCCTCGCCCGCTCCGTGGCTCACCGCCCGCCACCCCGAGATCCTCCCGGTCGGTGAAGACGGCACCGTCTTCATGCAGGGCGGTCGCCAGGGCTACTGCCCGAGCTCGCCGCTCTTCCGCGCCTACGCCGCCGAGGTCGTCACCCGAGTGGTCGAGCGCTACGGAGATCACCCCGCCGTGTCGCTCTGGCACGTGTCGAACGAGCTGGGCTGCCACAACGCGCTCTGCTACTGCGACACGAGCGCCGAGGCGTTCCGCGGCTGGCTGCGCGACCGCTACGACGACATCGACGCGCTCAACCGCGCGTGGGGCACGACCTTCTGGAGCCAGCGGTACAGCGACTTCGACGACGTGCGTGTGCCCGGCCAGGCCCTCTCGCTGCGCAACCCCGGCCAGATCCTCGACTTCCAGCGGTTCAGCTCCGACGAGCAGCTCGCGCTCTACCGCGCCGAGGCTGTGATCCTGCGCGAGCGCAGCGACCTGCCGGTCACGACCAACTTCATGGTCACCGCGCACATCCGCAACCTCGACTACTGGACGTGGGCGGGCGAGATGGACCTGATCGCCAACGACCACTACCTCGACCGTCGCCTCGACGATGCCCGCGGCGAGCTCTCGTTCGCCGCCGACCTGACCCGCGGCCTCGCGCAGGGTGCGCCCTGGCTGCTGATGGAGACCTCGACCGGTGCCGTGAACTGGCAGCCGTACAACCTGGCCAAGGCTCCTGGCGAGATGCAGCGCAACATCGCCGCGCACGTCGCCCGAGGCGCCGACGGCATCTGCTTCTTCCAGTGGCGTGCCTCGACGCAGGGCGCCGAGAAGTACCACACGGCCCTCGTGCCCCACGCGGGCGAGGACTCCGACCAGTGGCGCGAGGTCGTCGAGCTCGGCGGTCTGCTCGACCGCCTCGGCGAGGTCGCCGGCACTCGTGTCGCCGCCGACGCGGCACTGTTCTTCTCCTGGGAGAGCTGGTGGGCCACCGAGAACGAGGGTCGCCCGAGCGAGGCGCTCACGTACCTCGGTCAGGTGCACGCGGCCCACGCGGCGCTGTCGGATGCCGGCGTCACCACCGACGTCGTGCGTCCGGGCGCAGACCTGGACGGGTACAGGCTGCTGATCGTTCCCGCCCTGCACCTCATCAGCGACGCGGATGCCGCAGCGATCGCGCGTGCGGTGGAGAACGGCGCGACCGCCCTGATCACCTTCTACAGCGGCATCGTCGACGACGAAGACCGAGTGCGCACCGGCGGCTACCCCGGAGCGTTCCGCGACCTGCTCGGCATCCGCTCGGAGGAGTTCGCACCCCTGCGCACCGACGAGACCGTCACCCTCACCGACGGCACCACCGCCACGGTCTGGAGCGAGCGCCTCAAGACGACGGATGCCGAGGTCGTCGCCTCGTTCGTCGACGGTCCGGCCGCAGGCCGCCCCGCGATCACGCGCCGCACGGCAGGGGAGGGTGAGGCCTGGTTCCTCGGCACCCAGCCCGCGCGCGAGGACTACCGCGGTCTGGTCGAGCGGCTCGCGGCATCCGCAGGCATCGCGCCGATGCCCGGCGCCGGCCCCGACGTCGAGATCGTGCGCCGCTCCGGCGACGCCGGCTCGTTCCTGTTCGTCATCAACCACGGATCGACGGATGTCGAGATCGCGACCTCGGGTCACGACCTCGTCACCGACGCCGCCGCCACCGGGCTCGTGCCGGCGGGCGCAGTCCGCATCATCAAGGAGGATGTATGACCACCACGCTCACCGCTCCGGCGGTCGCCTCAGCGCCCCGGGCGCCGGGCCGCCGCCGACGGATTCCGCACAAGGGCGCCATCGCGTTCCTCATCGTGCCCTTCGGCGTGCTGTTCGCGCTGTTCTACGTCGTGCCGATCGCCTACGCGTTCTGGCAGTCGCTGCTCGTCGTCGAGCGCGACGGCACCTTCGGCAAGGCCGAGCAGGTGTTCGGCGGCCTCACGCAATACGTGCTCGTCTTCCAGAACGAGGCGTTCTGGAGCTCGATGGGGCGCATGCTGACCTTCGGCGTCGTGCAGGTGCCGGTCATGCTCGGCCTCGCCCTGCTGTTCGCGCTGCTGCTGGATTCGCCGCTCGTGCGCGGCAAGCGCTTCTTCCGTCTCGCGTTCTTCGTGCCCTACGCGGTGCCCGGTGTCATCGCCGCGATCATGTGGGGCTCGCTGTTCTCGCCCAACCTCTCGCCGTTCACCGCGATCACCAAGAACATCGACTTCCTCGGTGCCGACCTGGTGCTGTGGTCGATCGCGAACGTGGTGACCTGGGTCTACGTCGGCTACAACATGCTGATCATCTACTCGGCGCTGCTGTCGATCCCGCAGGAGCTCTATGAGGCGGCGATCCTCGACGGCGCGGGTCAGTGGCGCATCGCCTGGTCGATCAAGATCCCTCTCGTTCGCCCGGCGATCGTGATGACCGCGATCTTCTCGATCATCGGCACGCTGCAGCTGCTCGCCGAGCCCCAGGTCTTCCGCTCGTTCAGCTCGGCGGTGACCAGCACGTTCACCCCGAACATGACCGTCTATGCCACGGCATCCATCCCGAACACCAACCTGGCGGCGGCCTTCTCGGTCGTGCTCGCCGTGACGACCTTCCTGCTGTCGTTCGGGTTCATGAAGTACATGCAGCGCAAGGAGCAGAACGCATGAGCACCATGACGATCGTCGCCCCTGGGCGGGGCTCCCGCGGCAAGGCCCCGCGCGGAAAGGCCGCTCGCGAGTCGGGCATCTCCCGCACGGGCGCCATGCTGATCATGGCCGTGTTCACGGTCTACTTCCTGCTGCCGCTGTGGTGGCTGCTCGTCGCGTCGAGCAAAGAGACCGGCGACATCCTCACCACCGCCCCGCTGTGGTTCGCCGACTTCCACCTGCTCGACAACATCGCCGAGCTGTTCGCCTACCGCGACGGCGTCTACCTGCGCTGGCTGATGAACTCGGTGCTCTACGCGGCCCTCGGCGGCGCCATCGCCACCCTGCTCGCCGCCATGGCGGGCTACGCGCTGGCGAAGTACCGCTTCCCCGGCCGCGACCTGATGTTCGACATCGTGCTCGGCGGGGTGCTCGTGCCAGCCACCGCGCTCGCGCTGCCCCTGTTCCTGATCTTCAGCCAGGCGCAGCTGACCAACACGTTCTGGTCGGTCTTCCTGCCCTCGATCGTGAGTCCGTTCGGCGTGTATCTGGCACGGATCTTCGCGGCCTCCTCGGTGCCCGACGAGCTGCTCGAGGCGAGCCGACTCGACGGCGCGGGCGAGATCCGCACGTTCTTCACCGTCAGCATCCGTCTGATGACCCCGGCACTGGTGACGATGTTCCTCTTCCAGTTCGTGGCCATCTGGAACAACTTCTTCCTGCCGATGATCATGCTCCGATCCGAAGACCTCTTCCCGGTGGTCTTCGGTCTCTACAACTGGAACAACCAGCTCAACCAGCTGCCAGAACTCCGCGGTCTCGTGCTGATCGGCGCTCTGCTGTCGGTCATCCCGCTGATCGTCACATTCCTCCTGCTGCAGCGCTTCTGGCGCAACGGACTGGGCGCCGGCGCCCTGAAGTGAGCAGGCAGCCGCCCGGATCCACCGGGCGGCGCACCACCCGCACCACCCTCACCCGCACCACCCCCATCGCATCCACGAAAGGATCGAAATGCAGCATTCGAAGATGAAGGCAGCCGCTGTCATCGCCATCTCGGCGTTCGCGCTCGCCGGTTGCTCGGCATCCGGCGCAGACAGCTCCGGCACGGGCGGCGACGCCGCCTCGTGCGCCCCGGCGGACGGCGACGTCACGCTCGAGTTCACCTCCTGGATCCCCGGCATCGAAGACGTCGTCGAGATCTGGAACGAGGCCAACCCCGAGATCCAGGTCGACGTGCAGACCGGCCCCAACGGCAACGGCGGCACGTACCAGAACTTCTTCAACCAGATCAAGGCGGGCGATGCGCCCGACCTCGGCCAGGTCGAGTACGACGCACTGCCGAACTTCCTCGTGCAGGACGGCCTCGAAGACCTCAGCGCCTGCGAAGACGTGGTCGCCTCCGAAGACAAGTTCGTCGACTGGGCCTGGGGTCAGGTGACGCTCGGCACCGAGGGCGTCTACGGCGTGCCGCAGGACACCGGCCCCATGGGGCTGTTCTACCGCGCCGACCTGTTCGAGCAGAACGGCATCGAGATCCCCACCACGTGGGACGAGTATCGCGAGGCCGCGGTCAAGATCCGCGAACTCGGCGGGTACATCACCAACTTCTCGCAGTCCGACATCAACCAGTTCGCGGGCTTCGCCTGGCAGGACGGCGCGCAGTGGTTCTCGAGCGACGACGAGGGCTGGACCGTCTCGCTCGCCGACGACGCCACCACCACGGTCGCGGACTACTGGCAGAGCATGCTCGACGACGACCTGGTCGCGACGGTCCCCGCGTGGACCGACGAGTGGAACAACGCCTACAACTCCGGTCAGGTCTGGACCTGGAACTCCGCCGTCTGGGGCGCCAACTCGATCTCGAGCGGCGCACCCGACACCGCGGGCAACTGGGCCGTCGCACCGCTCCCGCAGTGGGAGGAGGGCGGGTCCGCCGCCGGCAACTGGGGTGGTTCCTCGACCGCCGTGCTCAAGGGCAGCGAGCACCTCTACGAGGCGACGAAGTTCGCGCTGTGGCTCAACACGTCGGATGAGGCGCTGACCGCCCTCGCCGAGGCGGCCAACCTCTACCCGGCCACCACTGCGGGGCTCGACCTTCCGGTCTACGCCGAGGGTGTCGAGTTCTACGGCGGACAGAAGATCTACGACGTCTTCGCCGATGCCGCCACCCAGGTCTCGCCCGACTTCGCGTGGGGCCCGACCATGACCCAGACCTACTCGGACGTGTCCGACGGGTTCAAGGCCGCGGTCAGCGGCAGCGGAACGCTGCTCGACGCGATCGAGAAGGGTCAGACGGCGACCGTCGACGCGCTCAAGGCCGCGTCGATCCCCGTCAAGGAGTAACACCTCTCGGAGGCCCGCCCGTATGCTCACGGGCGGGCCTCCCTTTTCGTCTGGAGCGGCAATGAGCGCACTCGTCCACCTGACCTCCGCCGGCGTCAGTGTCGTCATCGACACGACCACCGCGCGCCTGCTGCACTGGGGGGCGGCGCTGGAGCCTGCCGATCTCGACGCGCTCGCGGCGTCGTCGACCGGGTCGGTGACGTTCAGCTCGTTCGACGACCCGCGCGCATTCCCGCTGCTCGCCGTCGAAGCAGACGGCTGGTCGGGCGCACCGGCGCTGGCCTGGCACCGGGGCGGGCTGCACAGCGCACCGCTGCTTCGGTCTGTCGGGTGGGACTCGACGGCGACCTCGCTGCGGGCGGAGTTCGCGGATGCCGCGGCCGGGGTCACGGTCGTGCTCGACCTCGCGCTGGATGCCGGGGGAGTGCTGACCGCACAGGTGGCGGTGACGAGCACCGCTGACCGTGCCGAGCCGCTGGATCTGCTGGCCGCCCGCATCCTGCTGCCTGTTCCTGCCTACGCGACCGAGGTGCTCGATCACACCGGACGCTGGACCGGCGAGCGTCACCCGCAACGAGGTGCCCTGCGGCACGGAGCGCATCTGCGTCAGGTGCGCCGCGGTCGTGGCGGGCACGACGCTCCCTACCTGACCGCGGTCGGCACCGACGGGTTCGGCTTCCGCCGGGGCGAACTGTGGACCGCCCATGTCGCGTGGAGCGGTGACCTCGAGGTCGGCGTCGAACGACTCCCCGAGGGCGCCGGAGTGCACGGTGCGGTGCTCGGCGGAGGGGAACTGCTGCTTCCGGGCGAGATCCGGCTCGGCGCGGGCGAGGCCTATGTGTCGCCTCAGGTGTTCCTCGCCTACGGCGACTGCGGACTCGACTCGGTGTCTGCCCGACTGCACTCGGCAGTGCGTGCGTTCGCCGCGCACCCGACCGCACTGCGCCCCCTCGTGCTGAACACGTGGGAGGCCGTGTACTTCGACCACGACCCGGCGAAGATCGTCGAGCTCGCCGAGGCCGCGGCATCCGTCGGAGTGGAGCGGTTCGTGCTCGACGACGGCTGGTTCCGCGGACGCCCCGACGACCGCTCGGGGCTCGGCGACTGGTTCATCGACGACGCGAAGTGGCCAGACGGCCTGCGCCCCCTCGCCGACCACGTGCACGGACTCGGGATGCAGTTCGGCCTCTGGTTCGAGCCCGAGATGGTGAATCCGGTGTCGGACCTCGCCGAACGGCATCCGGACTGGGTGCTCCAGGCGTCACCCGAGTCGCCCACCTGGCGTCACCAGAAGGTGCTCGACCTCTCGAACCCGGATGCCGCGGCCTACGTCTTCGAGCGCATCGACGCCCTGGTGTCCGAGATCGGCGTCGACTTCATCAAGTGGGATCACAACCGCGACCTGCATGCCGCGGTGTCGCCGCGCACGGGTCGTGCCTCGGTGCACGCGCAGACCGCCGCGTTCTACGCCCTGCTCGATGCGCTGCGCGAGCGGCATCCGTCGGTGGAGATCGAATCGTGCGCGAGTGGCGGCGCCCGCGTCGACCTCGGCGTGCTGCAGCGCACCCAGCGCGTGTGGGCGTCGGACTCGAACGATCCCATCGAGCGACAGCGCATCCAACGCTGGACCGGCACTCTCGTGCCGCCCGAGCTCGTCGGCTCGCACGTCGGCCCGCCGATCGCCGAGACGACGCACCGCGCGGCATCCCTGCCGTTCCGCATGACGACCGCGCTGTTCGGGCACGCCGGCATCGAGTGGGACATCACCCGATGCACGTCGGAGGAGCGCGAGATGCTGTCGCGGTGGACCGCCCTCTATCGCGAGCTGCGGCCGCTGCTGCATTCGGGCTTCACTGTGCGCAGCGACGAGGTCGACGAAGAGACGCTGCTGCACGGTGTCGTGGCGGGTGACGGCTCGCGGGGTGTGTTCGCGTGGGTGCGGCTGGGGGCCTCGGTCGACGGGTTCACGCCACGCACCCGCATTCCCGGACTGGTTGCGGGGGAGCGGTACAGCTTGCGCGTCCGCGAAGACCTCGGGTCGGTCTCGCGGCACCAGGTGTCGGACCCCGCATGGGTGGACACCGGCATCGAGGCGTCGGGTTCGTTCCTCGAATCGGTCGGCGTACCGCTGCCGCTGCTGGCGCCCGGGGCGGCCCTGCTGCTCGAGGCCGTTCGGGTCTGATTCCGGACCGTGCTAAACTGACTCTTTGTCTGCGCACACTCCTGTGCGTAGTTCGCGTGCTTCCCCTTCTTCGGCCGAGAGATCGGCGCTGCAGGGTGGCGCGCAGACAAGGGATCTTGGGTGAGGCCGTCCGGCCTCACGGTATAGAAGGAGTCACCATCATGGCAGCAGTGTGCCAGGTGACCGGAGCTGTTCCCGGCTTCGGTCACAACGTCTCGCACTCGCACCGCCGGACGAAGCGCCGCTTCGACCCGAACGTGCAGAAGAAGACCTATTTCGTCGCTTCGCTCGGTCGTAAGATCACGCTCAACGTGTCCGCCAAGGGCATCAAGGTGATCGATGTCCGCGGCATCGAGAACGTGGTCAAGGACCTCCAGGCGAAGGGTGTGAAGCTCTAATGGCCAAGAAGGCTCAGGACGTACGTCCGATCATCAAGCTGCGTTCGACGGCAGGTACGGGTTACACGTACGTGACGAAGAAGAACCGCCGCAACACCCCCGACCGCCTCGTGCTCAAGAAGTACGACCCGGTCATCCGTCAGCACGTCGAATTCCGAGAGGAGCGTTGATCAATGGCTAAGAAGAGCAAGATCGCTCGCAACGAGCAGCGCAAGGTCATCGTCGAGCGTTACGCAGAGCGTCGCGCCGAGCTGAAGAAGACCCTCGTCGACCCGAACGCCACCGACGAGGCTCGCGAGGCCGCACGCATCGGCCTGCAGAAGCTGCCGCGCAACGCGTCGCCGGCTCGCGTGCGTTCGCGCGACGTCATCGACGGCCGCCCCCGCGGTGTCCTCACGAAGTTCGGCGTCTCGCGCGTCCGCTTCCGTGACATGGCACACCGTGGCGAGCTGCCCGGTGTCACCAAGTCGAGCTGGTAAGTCTCAGCAGACAAGCCGAAAGGGGCGAGGATCTACGGATCCTCGCCCCTTTCGCGTGCCCGGGGGGCTTCGCCCCGGCATCCGCTCCTCCGCTCCGGCATCCGCTCTTCCGCCCCGGCATCCGAGCCCCGCATTGCCCACTCCCTTGTGTCTCCTCTGCGCCTCGGGAGGAGAACTGCGCTTGGGGAGGAGCGATCTCGAGAATTCGTCCTCCCGAAGCGCAGTCCTCCTCCCGGCGGATGCTCACGTGTGTGGGCTGTGTGGATGTGTGGGCGTGGGTGGGCGCGGGTGGACGGGCCCGGGCGGCCCGGTGGCTGACGCACTGAGAGGTGCCGTGGTGCGGTCGGGCGTGACGAACATGGGGGAGGGTCGAGGGCGGCGTGACCTCTTCTGCACGGATGGGGATCTGAGGCAGCGGGGCACGAATCGTGGATGCCGTGTCGATCGCGGATGCGGGCATCAGCGATCCTCGACGGGTGAACCCCAGACAGGCGCTGGTGCAGCGCGACGGCGTGGCCCGCACCGAGACCCTGAAACGGCTCGGGGTCAGCAGGCACGCGCTTCGATCGTCTGTTCAGAGGGGTGACGTCATCGCTGTTCGCCGAGGCTGGGTCGCGCTGCCGGATGCCGACCCGATGCTTCTCGCGGCTGCCCGTCGCGGGGTGTTCCTGAGTTGTGTCACGCTCGCGTCGCGGAAAGGGCTGTGGGTGCTCGGCGCCTCGCAACCGCACGTCGCTGCTCCGGCGCGATCAGGCCACGTGAACTTGTCCCGCGGCACGGTGCATTGGAACGAACCGGTGTTCCCGCGTGATCCGGACTCGCGTGAGGACTCGCTCGAGAACGCGCTGATCCTGGTCGCGGGGTGCCAGCCGTATGAGAGCGCCCTCGCGACCTGGGAGTCGGCCATGCGACAGAACCTCATCGCACCCGGCGTCCTCGAGCGGGCACCGCTTCCGCCCGCCGCTCGACGTCTGCTTGCGGATGCGCGGCAGTTCGCCGATTCCGGAACCGAGAGCATCTTCCAGGTGCGGCTGAGATGGCTGGGGATCCCCGTGGTGCCGCAGGTCTGGATACTCGGCCACCGAGTCGACTTCGTCATCGGCGAACGGCTCGTGGTGCAGATCGACGGCGGTCATCATGTCGGTGAACAGCGGACGAGCGACATCGCCCACGACGCTCTTCTGAAGCTGCACGGCTATCACGTGATCCGCATCGGCTACGGCCAGCTGATGAGCCAGTGGGCGCAGGTGCAGCAGTTGATCCTGACCGCGATCGGGCAGCGACTGCACGTCGCGGCCTGAGTCATCCGCATCTCTCTCACCACCGGCATCCCCCTTCGGCCCCTGCGCACCCTCCGCCGTGCCCGGACCCGCATCCCTCGGGAGGAATACTGCGCTTCGGGAGGAGAGAATCCGCAGATCTCTCCTCCCGAAGCGCAGTTCTCCTCCCGAGGCGCAGCACGACGTGGGGCGAGAGCGCCGCAGACGGCCCGAGGCGCGAGGGCCACACCCCCGGCATCAGGCGACGGATGCTGTCGCGTGCGCCACCGCCCAGGTCAGTGCGTAGTCGGCGATCTCTTCCCAGCCGTCCTGGCTGACGAGGCGGTGGGTGCGGCCGGCGTACTGCTTGTACTCGACGACCGCGGGGCTGCCGCTCGACCGGTACTTCTTGACGATCGCGCGGCCGATGGCGGGCGGCACCACGTGATCGATCTCGCCCGTGATCACGAGCAGCGGGGCGCGGTCGGCGCGTGCGTAGTCGACGTGGGTCACGCCGCCCTTCTCGTTGAGCACCGAAGTCACGCCTTCGAAGAAGACCCTGTTGTAGGAGTTCACGGCGTACTCCTCCCAGAGTGCGTCGGATGCTGGACGCGAGAGGTCATTGCCGAACGTGAAGTGGAAGTGGCGCTTCGACAGCGGCTTGGCGCCGCTGCGTCCGAAGGGGTTCGAGAGGATCGGCGTGCCGGTCCAGAGGGTCGAGAGGGGGAGTGCGGTGACGCCGGCGGTCTGTCCGGGGGCGACCCCTACATAGGCGGAGCCGAGCCCGCGGTCGGCGAGCATCTGCGTGAGAACGCCGCCGAACGAGTGGCCCATGATGATCGGCTTCACCGGAAGCGCGCGGATGATGCGCTCGTAGTTGTCGGCGATCTGCTTCAGGCCGATGCCCTTGAGGGCGGATGGATCGCGGCGGATGTCTTCGACGGAGCGGTCGTCGATGCCGGGCCACCCCGGGATGATCACTTCGTGTCCCTGGGCGCGGAAGCGCTCGGCCCAGGTGTTCCAGCTCTTCGGCGTCATCCAGAGTCCGTGGAGCGGGTCGCACCGGCGTTCTCGCGCACCGCGCGCTCGGTCGTCGAGTCCCACCGCCCGCGCTGACACGCGCAACTCGGGACTGCGCCTCCCTCGGGACTGCGCCTCCCTCGGGACGGCGCCTCGGGAGGAAGACTGCGCCTCGGGAGGAAGACTGCGCCTCGGGAGGAAGACTGCGCCTCGGGAGGAGAGGTTCGGCAGATCTCTCCTCCCGAGGCGCAGTTCTCCTCCCGGAGCGCAGCACGATGCGGGGAGAGGTCGACCAGTCGCAGACCCGCTACAAGTCGCGGAACGGCGGCGGCGTTCGACCCCTCCGCAGAACGCCTCACGAGTCACATTCGTCACTTCTGCACCACGACACGCCGCCTAAAACCCCAAAACCCGCGAAATGACGCGGAAATGTGGGTGGTGGTTGGTACATTCAAGGCGGTCACTCGACCAACGGAGGGCAGTCGCCCTTCGAACACCAACGATGCGACGGGAACCTCGTCGCTGGAGGATGACATGGCTGACAAGTCCATCACCAAGACCGAGCTCGTCGCGAGCATCGCTTCTGCCACCGGCCAGAGCCAGGCCACCGTCTCGGGTGTCCTCGACGCGCTGTTCTCCTCGGTCTCCGACGCTGTTGCCAAGGGCAGCAAGGTCTCGATCCCGGGCTGGATCTCGTTCGAGCAGGTCGCAACCGCAGCTCGCACGGGCCGCAACCCGCAGACCGGTGCCGAGATCAAGATCCCGGCCGGCCACCGCGTCAAGGTGACCGCTGGTTCCAAGCTCAAGGCTGCCGTCAAGTAAGACTGCACCTCTTCGAAGGCCGCTCCCGATCCGTCGGGGGCGGCCTTCGTGCTCCCACCCCGAATCCGCGGCTTAGGCTTGAGGGGTGAGTGCCCGCGCCGTGCAGACCCCGAACCGCTCCGCGTATCGCGCGGGCGGAATCGGCATCCTGCTCGCGACCGGATTGATCGGCGTGCTGATCGCCCTCATGATCGGCGGAGGCGCGGCGCCGCTGCTGCTGCAGGATCCGGGTCCGTTCGTGCGCTGGGCCACCCCCATCGTCAAGCTCGTGATGAACATCGCGGCTGCGGCGATGCTGGGCTCTCTCGTGCTGGCGCTGTTCGCGTTGCGCAGCGAGGAGAAGTCATTCGACACGGCCCTCAACACGGCCTCGGCGGGCGCGGCCGTCTTCACGGTCACCGCGGGCATCAGCGGATTCTTCACGTTCATGGCCGCCTTCAACCCGCAGCTGAGTGCCGAACGCGAGTTCGGCGAGCAGCTCGGGCGTTTCCTGCTGCAGCTGCCGCTGGGTCAGTCGTGGCTGATCACGACGATCATGGGCTCGGTGACCACCGTGCTCGCGTTCGCGTGGCGCACGTGGACGCCCACCCTGATCACGGCGATCCTCGCCGCGGCATCCTTCCTCCCGTTGGCGACCCAGGGGCACTCGGGTGAGCTCGCGGGCCACAACATCGCCGTGAACTCGATCCTGCTGCACACGATCGGCGCGGCGGTGTGGCTCGGAGGTCTGCTGCTCGTCGTGATCCTGCGTGATCGCTCCGGCGTGGGCACCGCGCGGCTGGTCAGCCGCTACTCGAGTCTCGCGATCGCCGCCTTCGCGGTCGTCGCGATCTCGGGCCTGGCGCGTTCCATCGTGTCCTTCGGCGACATCTCGCAGCTCTGGACGCCCTATGGCACGATCCTGCTCGCGAAGGTCGTGCTCCTGGTGGGCATGGGCCTGCTCGGCGCCTGGTACCGCATCCGCCTGATCCCTCGTCTCGAAGGGCCGGGGGCAGCACGCTGGTTCTGGATGCTGGTGCTGTGCGAGGTCGCGCTGATGGGTCTCGCCTCAGGAGCAGCCGCCGCGCTCGCGCGCACGCCTCCGCCCACCGGCGAGGAAGCCGCGTTCGTGCAGACGCCGGCCGAGAACCTCACCCGCTCACCCCTGCCTCCCGAGTTCACGATCGATCGCTGGTTCACGGCGTGGGACATCGACGTGCTCTGGCTGGTGGCCGCAGGCTTCGGCCTCTTCTTCTATCTCGCAGGGGTGCGCCGTCTGCGACTGCGAGGCGACCGCTGGCCGATCCACCGCACCGTCTTCTGGGTGCTGGGCATGCTGATGCTGCTGTGGGTCACCGGTGGCCCGATCAACGCCTATCAGGAGTATCTCTTCAGCGTGCACATGCTGGGGCACATGATGCTGTCGATGGCGATCCCGCTGCTGCTGGTCTCAGGGGCGCCGGTCACGCTGGCCCTTCGTGCGATCCACAAGCGCGACGACGGCACCCGTGGCGGCCGCGAATGGATCATGTGGGCGGTGCACTCGCCGTTCTCGAAGGTCGTCACCCACCCGTTCGTCGCAGCGGGCATCTTCATCCTGTCGCTGTGGGCCTTCTACTTCACCGACCTCGTGCGCTGGTCGATGTTCGAGCACCTCGGCCACGAGTGGATGGTCGCGCACTTCCTCATCTCGGGATACCTGTTCGTGCTGAGCCTGGTCGGCGCCGACCCCGTGCCGTACCGCCTTCCGTATCCCGGACGCCTCATCACCCTGATCGCGATCATGGCCATGCACGCCTTCTTCGGCGTCGCGATCATGATGCAGGAGGGGCTGATGGTCGCCGACTGGTTCGGGTCGATGGGGCGCACCTGGGGCCCGTCGCCGCTCGAAGACCAGTACATCGGCGGTGGCATCGCGTGGTCGATCGGTGAGATCCCGACCCTGATCCTCGCGATCACCGTGGCGATCCAGTGGAGCCGCAGCGACACCAAGCTGCAGAAGCGCCGCGACCGGCACGCCGACCGCACGGGCGAGGCCGAGCTCGAGGAGTACAACGAGAAGCTCGCGGCCCTCGCAGCGCGCGATCTCCGTCAGGCCGAGCGCGAAGCGCGCTGACCGTCCCGACGGGCGATCAGCCCGTCGACTCCTCGTCGGGCGACCCGACGCGGATCGACACCTTTCCGTCCGGCAGGATCGTGATCGAGCCGTTGACCTGGAACGGCACGTCCTCCGACACTTCCTGAACCGAGCCGTCGAAGAGCGACCGGATCTCGACCTCGACGTGTGCGACCGCATCCGTCGGCGGGATCTTCCAGTGCCCGCCGTCAGGAACGACACTCACCTCGGGCTGAGCGGTGATCGACCACTGCGGCAGCGAGGCGAGGCGGTTGCGGACCTCGAAGCCGAAGGGGCACGCGGTCGGCTGCAGCACCTCCTGGGTTGTGCAGGAGATGAGGAACTCCTCGACACGCTGCTGCACCACGCCGATGAACTCGGGGGTGGGCTCGGTCTGCACGTCGACGGGGGTGGTGGCGAGCGGGGTGTCTGCGAGGACGCCGACACCTTCGGAGTCGGCGATCGCCGTGTCTACGGTGACCGAGTACAGCCCCGGCGTGAAGACGAGCAGCGGCAGGGGGTCGAGGGGGGCGGCCTGTGCACCGGCAGCCGACACCTGGCGGCGGTCCATCTCGAAGCCGTTGACGGCGAACTGATCGGCGCCGCGCAGCGTGAGCTCGACCACGGCGAGGGGGCTCGTCGTGAAGCGCCAGTTCGGGGTGACCCCGGCCCAGCCGTCCTGCTCGATGGTGAATGTGGTGGTGCCGGCGTGCCCGCTCGCCTTGAACGAGACGGTGACCTCGGTCTTGCCGGCGTCGTCGGGCTTCTCCGACAGCACCTCGACATCGGTGAGCGGAGCGAGGGCCGAGTGGCGCAGCAGGGCCTCTGACGCCGTGGCTCCGATGCCGGCGACCTCGAGCGTCTCGCGATCGATCGCGACGCCCGGCACGCGAAGGGCATCGGCCGCTCGGCCTTCGGAGAGCAGATCGAGATACCGCACGACGAAGGCCGACGGTCCGTAGAACTGCTGATAGAGGGTGGCCCCGCCCGCGCCGAGAGCGGCGACGAGCACGAGGCCGACCACAGCGAGCAGCGCGAGATCGGCAGCGAGACGCGCGCGCCGGGGCGCCTTCGTCTCGACCTGCTGCATGGCGTCAGTCTAGAAGCGCGGCCTGGGACGATGCCGTGCGTGAGGCGATGTGCGTCAGGGGCTGTCGCTGTGTCCGTCGGATGCCGGGCGGCGGCGCCACGTAGCATGGGAAGGCACGATCTCAACGTGCACTCCCGCCTCCAGCCGTGTGAGAGAACCGTGTCGCTTCCCGCCCTGTCAGAAGAACAGCAAGAGCTGTTCCGGCTGATCGAGGACACCAGCGAGCACGTCTTCATCACCGGACGTGCGGGCACCGGCAAGTCGACACTGCTGCAGTACTTCTCGTGGAACACGAAGAAGCAGATCGCGATCTGCGCACCCACCGGCGTCGCGGCACTCAACGTCGAGGGCCAGACGATCCACTCGCTGTTCCGGCTGCCGATCGGTCTGATCGGCGATTCGGACATCGACCAGAACGACAACACGCGGCGCATCCTCAACGCGATCGAGACGCTCGTGATCGACGAGATCTCCATGGTCAACGCCGACCTGATGGATGCGATCGACCGCTCGCTCCGCCAGGCGCGGGGCAAGCGCGGCATCCCGTTCGGCGGAGTGCAGATCGTGATGTTCGGCGACCCGTACCAGCTGGCCCCCGTGCCGCCGCGGGGCGATGAGCTGCGCTACGTGAAGGATCACTACCGCTCTTTCTGGTTCTTCGACGCCAAGGTCTGGGCAGGCGCCGCCGGTGGGGAGGCGCCAGAAGAGGACGAGGGGCTGTTCGCCGTCGACACCCGCGCCGAGCTGCACGTGCGCGAGCTCGTGCAGATCCACCGTCAGTCGGATGACGGCTTCAAGGCCATGCTCAACGCGGTGCGGTACGGCCGGGTCACCGCCGAGATCGCGGGGGTGCTGAACACGCAGGGCGCTCGCACGCCCCCCGAGCCCGAGCCCGGGGAGGTGCCGATGATCACGCTCGCCACGCGCAACGACATCGTCAACACCATCAACAGCCGGCACCTCGCAGCCCTCCCCGGCAAGGAGCAGACTGCGAAGGCCGAGGTCAGCGGGGAGTTCGGCAGGGGAGAGGCGTCGCTGCCCGCCGAGTCGGAGCTCAAACTGAAGATCGGCGCGCAGGTGATGTTCCTCCGCAACGACACCTCGATGTCGGGTGAGCCGCCGCGGTGGGTGAACGGCACGATCGGCACGGTCGTGCGCATCCTCGGTGAGACCGTGCGCGTCGAGATCGACGGAGACGAGGTCGACGTCGACCCCGCCGTGTGGGAGCGATTCCGCTACTCGTACGAGGCGAGCACCAAGAAGCTGACCCGTGACGTCGTCGCGGAGTTCACGCAGTTCCCGCTGCGCCTGGCGTGGGCGGTCACGATCCACAAGTCGCAGGGCAAGACCTACGACCGCGCCATCATCGACCTCGGATCCGGCGCGTTTGCGCCCGGGCAGACCTACGTCGCATTGTCACGGCTCACGTCGCTCGACGGGCTCTACCTGTCGAGGGCGCTGCGCCCGAGCGACATCCGCGTCGACGAGGACGTGCGCCGCTTCATGCGCGACGCGTGGCTCGCGGCATCCACCCCTGAGGTCGGGAAGGCCTGACGCGCCTCAGGCGGCGACGCGTGCGCGGTCGAGGTCCTCGAACAGCTCGGTGTTGAAGCGGTAGGCGAGGAGCACCTCGTCGATCACGCGCTCGCGCTCGGCGTCGTCCCACGGGGCTGCGTCGAGCTGCTCGCGGTAGACGTCCTTGAAGGCCGAGGGATCGGCGATGTCGTCGAACAGGTAGAAGCCGATGCCGTTGGTCTCGAAGCCGAAGCGGCGTGCCATCACCCGTCCGATGAAGATGCCACCCGACAGGTCGCCGAGGTAGCGCGTGTAGTGGTGCGCGACGAAGCCCCCGGCCCAGGTCGCGCCGACCTGACGGATGCGCTCGACATAGCGCTGCGTGGTGGGCAGAGCGACGATCTCGTCGCGCCAGCCGGACCCGAGCAGGAACTCGAGGTCGGCCTCCAGCGCAGGAAGACGGGTCAGCTTGTCGCTGAGGAAGACGGATGCCACGGGGTCGCGGCGCATGCGCTCGCCCGCACTCTCGAGGGCCTCGTAGATGAAGTAGTGCTGTGCGACGAGTGCGATGTAGTCCTCGCGCGAACCCTCGCCCTTGAGCAGGTCGGACATGAAGCCGGCACCCTCGCTGCGCGAATGCGAACCGGAGGAGCGCTCACGGAGGGCTGCGGAGAAGGAGAGGATCTCGGACATGTGCCCAGTGTAAGGGTTGCCTAACCTCGAGCGGAAGCCCGACATCTCAGAGCGTCATGCGTGCGGACGCGGCTCGACCCCGAGCTTCTCGCACGCGAGATCGTAGAGCGCGACGACCTCGCGGCGCACAGCGGGGCGCTCGGTGATCGGGCCGGAGGGCCACGCGATGCGCAGCTCGGATTGGACGCCCGAGCGGGTGACCTTCCAGACGCCGCCGTCGCCGTCGAGGTCTGTCATCGCGGCATCGGTGATCTCGCCGTCCTCGGCGGCCTCCGCAGTCGAGAAGGCGCGAGTGATGAGCAGATTGTCGTCGGTGTGGTCGCCGTTCATGTGGCGCAGAATGGCGGAGACGACGTCGGCCTCGAAGATGTGGGGCATGCTGATCACCCTAAACGGGCACCCGCGATGCCTTCTTTCAGGAACGGCGTTCTAGACTCGGGAGACACGTCTTCCGGGGGTCCCCTTTCATGCAGCTTCTCTCGTCGCGCACGTTCCGCGCAGCAGCGGCCGGCGTCGCCGCGCTCGGACTCTTCCTCACCGGCTGCACCGCCGAGCCGGAGTTCAGCTACGAACCGCCGTCTCAGGTCGAGGGCGCACTGCCCGACGACACCGTCGCCGCCATGGAGGCGGCCGTCGAGAACGCGCTCGCCGCGTCTGGGGCGTCGGGTGCTGTCGTGGGCGTCTGGGCTCCTTGGAGCGGCAGCTGGGTCGCCGGCGTCGGCTCGCAGGGGCCCGGCTCCGACGAGGAGATCACCACGGACATGGCCTTCCGCGTCGCCGACATGACGCGGCTCATGACCTGCGACGTGCTCTACGGCCTGGCCGATGAGGGCGTGGTCGAACTCGACGACCTCGTGCCCGAGTACGTCTCGGGCGTCGCCGACATGAAGGACACCACGCTACTCGACCTGTGCAACAGCACGAGTGGGGTCGGCTCGTCCGAGTCGATCGCGCAGAACGCGTGGTTCACCACGCCGGAGCGCGTGTGGGCGCCTCTCGAGCTCGCGTCCTACGGCCTCGGCGCCCCGCGCGCCACGCCGAAGACGACGTACACCAACTCTGACGCCGGGTACCTGCTGCTCGGACTCGCCCTCGAGCGGGCATCGGGCCTCACGGCATCCGAACTGATCGCCGAGTACGTGACCCAGCCGCTCGGTCTCGCCGACACGTCGCTGCCCTCGCCGGCCGCGGCTGAGCCTTCGACCGGTCCCGTCATGAACGGGCACTACCTGACGCCCGTCGAAGGCGGATACGACTGCGCGGCTCCGACCGACATCACCACGCTGTCATCGAGCACCGGGTACACCGACTCCGGCGTCGTGTCGACGATCGAGGACCTCGGCCGGTACACCCAGGCAGAGGCCGCGCAGAAGCTGCGGACGAAGGATGAGCCGAATCGCTTCGCAGCTCCGTTGCCGCAGAGCCCCCAGGCGCCCTCGTGGCTGCAGGTCACAGGAGGAGCCCTTCTGGTCGGCTCGATGGTCGGACAGTCGGGATGGACTCCCGGATACCAGACGGCGGCGTTCTCCGACCCTGAGTCCGGATTCACGGTCGCGGTGTCGCTGAACGACTCGACGACCGGTGGGACGACCGCGATGTACCTGGCGTGGGAGCTCGCTGCGATCGCATCGAAGACTCCCGCAGCCGCGGGCGAGACGGCTCCGGAGTTCGGTCTGCCGTTCACGGCCGAGCAGTACCACCAGGAGATCACCGCCTCGGCGATCCCCTGCGTCGCACCGCCCGCCGGCTGACCTCGGAGGCGGACGACCGGTCCGCGGCCCGACCGATGGAGGAACGCCGATGGCGATCATCGACAACGCGATCTACGTCGACGGCATCCGCACCGAGAATCCGCGGAGCCTCAGTGAGACGTTCGAGGTGCTGCGCGAGCGCGGCGGAATGAGCTGGATCGGCCTGTATCGTCCGAGCGAGGCCGAGATCCGCGAGGTCGCCGACGAGTTCGGCATCCATGCCCTCGTCGTCGAGGATGCGCTCGCCGGCCACCAGCGCTCGAAGCTCGAGCGCTACGGCGAGGTGCTGTTCATGGTGCTGCGCTCCGCTCGGTATCTGGACGCTGCGGAGGAGGTCGAGTTCGGCGAGATCCACGTGGTCGTGGGGCCGGACTTCGTGGTGACCATCCGTCACGCGGAGTCGCCTGACCTCGGGCGCGTCCGACGCCGCCTCGAAGACGATCCAGGGCTGCTCAAGCTCGGCCCCGAAGCAGTGCTCTACGCGATCCTCGACGAGGTCGTCGACGAGTACGCACCGGTGCTCGCCGGCCTCGAGAACGACATCGACGAGATCGAGAGTCAGCTCTTCGAAGACGAGGTCGACGCCACGCAGCGCATCTACGAGCTCGGTCGCGAGGTGATCGACTTCCAGCGGGCGGTGCAGCCTCTGGCCGGGATGCTCGACTCGCTGCTGCGCGGGTCGGCGAAGTACCAGGTCGACGAGGAGCTGCAGCGGTATCTGCGCGATGTCCTCGACCACACCCTGCGCGTCTCGGAGCGGGCGAACACCTTCCGCACGGTGCTCGACAACGCCCTGACCGTCGAGTCCACGATCGTGGCTCGGCGGCAGAACGAGGAGATGCGGCGCATGACCGAGCTGAGCATCCGTCAGAACGACGAGGTGAAGAAGATCTCGGGCTGGGCGGCGATCCTGTTCGCCCCGACTCTCGTCGGCACGGTCTACGGCATGAACTTCGATCACATGCCCGAGCTGCACTGGACGCTGGGGTACCCCTTCGCGCTCGGCCTCATGCTCGCGATGGGCTTCGGCCTGTACTGGGTGTTCAAACGCAAGGGGTGGCTGTAGCCACGCGGCAGCCGGATGTCATCTGCCGCCGGGGGTGACGACGACGGCATACTCGGCGCCGGGCCCGGTCAGGCCCGACTCCACATCGACATACCGCAGGGTCAGCAGGTGGAATCCGAGGTGGATGTCGGGGATGTAGTCGTCGGAGGTTACCTCGTCGATGGCGATGAGGTGAGGGTTCACGACGCCGTCGACCGCGACCTGCACCCATCCGCCCGGGATCCCTTCGAGGGTGACCAGCGCGTCATCCCGCTCTCCGTCTGCGTCGGCATCCGCCCTGTCGAGCTGGATGCGCGACTGGCCGCCCGAGATGACCGGCACCGGGAACGCGAGGGGGCCCATCGGGTCACTGAGCTCGACGTCGCCGGTGGGTGAGGTGTGCTGGGCGGTGAGGGTCATGCCCTGCCGGAGGTCGTCGCCCGCGACCGAGATCTCGAACACGCCCTCATCATCGACCGGCGCCTCGGCGAGGACTGCGCCGAGCTCATCGAGCATGGTGACCGTGCTGCCCGGGATGCCGGTGCCGCGCGCCGAGACCGCAAGAGGGTTGCTCGTGTCCCAGTCGGCAGGCTCGAGAGTGAACGCGTAGGGGATCTCGACCGGGGGGATCTCGACCGGCGGCTTCTCGGCTGGCGGGTTTGCTGCGGGGGGAGCCGCTGCAGGAGGAGTCGCCGCTGGCAGACGCTTCGACTCGGGAGCGGCCGGGTCAGGGGAGGTCGACGGCGTCGTCTCGACGACCAGCTCGGGCGGGGGCTCCACCGGCGCGGGAACGGGCGAGGGAGGGGGAGTCGGCGAGGTGTCGACCTGCGTCACGGGTGTCGTGCCGGGAATCGGGCCGACGGGGTGGGCGACCGGCCCGGATGCTTCGCTGCGGTCGGTGTTCGGCGCGGGTTGCGTCCAGGGGGCGGCGATCGCCACCGCGACGGTCGCGGCGAGTGCGACTGCACTGCCCGCCGCGATCCCGAGGGTGAGCACGCGCCGGGATCGCAGGGCTGCCGAGGGCCCGATGACGGCTGCGCTCGCCGCGGCTCCGGGCTCGAGCGAGGCGTAGGCGGCGGCCCCTGCACTGCCGAGCGCGAGGGGCAGAAGCACCGCCCGCAGCTTCGACGAGGCCGTGTCGATGTCTCTCGCGATGATCGTGCACCCGGCGCACCCCTCGAGATGGGTCTCGAGCCGCGGACGTTCCTGTCGGCTCACCGGGCGACGGGTGCGGCGCACGAGCCGCCCGCACGCCCAGCGACACTCTTCGGGGCGGGAAGGATCGGCGATGAGGGCGTCGAGCCAGGCGTGACGGAATCCGTCTCGGGCGCGCAGGGCGAGGGCGGATACGGCGTTCGGGGTGAGCCCCATCAACGGCGCGATCTCTCGCGGCTTCATGCCCTCGACCTCGAGATACCAGAGCAGCGTGCGGTGATTCTCGGGCAGGTTCTTGAAGGCGGCGGCGAGCATCGCCTTGTCCGACAGCTGCTCGATCGCATCGGGCGCCTCGTCAGGGATCTCCTCGATGAACTCGATGGGGATGTCCTTCTGCTTGCCGCCCCACGTCGCCGCGGCGTTGCGGATGGCGGCATACAGATAGGCGCGGAAGCCGTCGGTCGGTCCGGCGCCGTTCTGCATCGCGCTGAAGGTCTTCGTGAAGGCCTCGCTGACGAGGTCGTCGGGATCGATCGAGCGCGTCACCGCGCGGGCCGCGCGGAGTCCCGCCTCGGAGTGTCGCTGCCACAGCACGGCGAACGCCTGGGCGTCGCCGTTGCGAGTCGCGTCGGCCAGCTCGGCATCCGACCTCGTGTCAGTGCTCTGATCTGTGGTGAGGCTCACGGCATCCCCTCGATCGTGGTGACGACGTCTGTCACCGACCTCGAGGTCGAGGAGGCGACCTCGAGGTCAGCATACGCTCAGAGGTTGCCTTCGAGGGGGCATCTGTGATATATCGGCATTCCCACGCGAGGGCGCTCGCGCGGGCTGCCGTCCCGTGCCGGTCAGCGCTCGGGTTCGTCGTTGGTCTCGACTCCGGGCCCGGGGCCGGGGCGCACCGCAGCATCGGGGGCGATGTCGATGCGGGTGTTGCCGTCGTGCTCGGAGACCTCGATGCGGGGCGCTGCGTCGGCTTCGGTCGCGTCCGGTGCCGAGGTCAGCTGGTCGTGGCGCTTCTCTTCGCTGGTCATGGCGTCGTCGGCGTCTGGGGTGAGATCAGGCGTGCTCATGGTTCTCCTTCGTGGTGGTGGATGAGGGGTCTTCGTCGCTGCCGTGCGTCCGGGCGCGGTTTCGGCCCCAGCGGGTGAGCAGGAAGAGCACGCCGCCGACCGCCAGAAGGATCGCGCCGAACAGCCAGACGACGGGGCGCTGCTGGGTGAGCAGCAGGATGCACGACGCGATGCCCAGCACCGGGACGACGGTCCAGATGCGGAAGTGGTCGTGCTCGACCCGGTCGCGTCGCAGCACGAGCACGGAGACGTTGACGCTGAGGAAGACGAACAGCAGCAGCAGCACGACGGTCTCGGCGAGCGTCGCCAGGTCGCCGACCAGCGTCAGACCCATCGCGACGAGGGTGGTGGTGAGGATCGCCACCCAGGGGGTCTTGCGGTTCGGCAGCACGCGGCCCAGCACAGCGGGGAGCAGATTCTGCTCGGCCATCCCGTAGGTCAAACGGCTGACCATGATCATGGTCAGCAGAGCGCCGTTGGCGACGGCGATCAGGGCGATCAGGCTGAACAGCCACGAGGGGATGCTGGCGCCGGCGGCCTCGACGACCGAGAGCAGCGGTCCGCTCGACTCCTGCAGCTCGGATGCCGGCAGTGCGATCGAGCTGGCCACGCCGACGAGCACGTACACCGCGCCGGCGGTGAAGAGCGCGCCGAAGAGCGCCCGCGGGTAGGTGCGCCGCGGGTTCTTCACCTCTTCGATCATGTTCGCCGAGGTCTCGAACCCGACGAAGGAGTAATAGGCGATCACCGCTCCGGCGAGCACGGCCATTGCGGCGGGGGTCCCCTCCGGTGTCTGCGTGAGCCGCGAGGCGTCTCCACCGCCGCCGGCCACGAACACTCCCACCACGACGATGACGATCACGAGACCGCTCAGCTCGATCGCCGTCATCACCAGGTTCGCGCCGAGCGACTCGCGGATGCCGCGGGCGTTGAGGGCTCCGACGATGGCGAGGAAGACGATCGCGACGGGAATCGTCGGCAGGTCGAAGAACGTGCCGAGATAGTCGCCGGCGAACGCGATCGCCAGACCGGCGGCGCTCGTCACGCCGGCCGCGAGCATGCTGAATCCGACCAGGAACGACACGATCGGGCTGTGGAAGGCGCGCTCTGCGAAGACGGACGCCCCGCCTGCGCGCGGGTACTTGGTGACGAGCTCGGCATACGAACCCGCCGTCAGCAGGGCGAGCAGGAGGGCCAGTAGCAGCGGTGCCCACAGCATCCCGCCGACCTTCTCGGACAGCACTCCCATCAGCGCGTAGATCCCGGCGCCGAGCACGTCGCCGAGGATGAAGGCGAACAGAAGAGGGCCGGTGATGGCGCGTCGCAGCCGGGTGGGCTCCTCCTGCGACGTGGGGGTGTCGGAAGTCATCCCGAAACCGTACGAAATCGGCGCCCACACGGCGACGGGGTTGACAGGACCCGGTGTCGCGCTCGGCATCCCGAAGTCATCCGTTCGGGGGATGCCGAGACCCGAAGTCCCGTCATAGCGTGGGTGCATGCTGATCGTCGAGGAACTCCACATGCTGCTTCTCCGGCCTGATGGCCGCGTCGAGAGCGCGGTGAGCGTGAACCGTCTCTATGGCGAGGTCGCTGCCGTCATCGTCGACCTCGCCCTGCACGGACGCATTTCGGTGTCGGACGAGAAGAACCCGGTCGTCGACATCGTGTCGGCCGAGCCGACCGGCAATCCGATCCTCGACACGACGTTGCAGCGCCTCGTGCCGCTGCGCGGCAAACGACTGCAGTCTCTCGTCGTGCGGCCCAAGCTCGATCCGCTCGAGGTCGTGGTCGAGTCGCTCGTCGTGCAGGGTGTTCTCGTGCGCGGTGAGCGCGGATTCTTCGGCTGGGGGTCGGCGCGCACTCCCGAGTCCGATTCGGCACCCGAGCAGATGCTGCGCTCTCGCCTCGCCGCCGTGCTCGCCGGAACCGGCGCTCCGACGCAGGCCGATCTGGCGCTGCTGTCGATCCTGCAGAACCTGAACGCGGCGCACGCGATCCTGCGTGACGAGTGCGGCGGAATGTCGGCGCGCGACCTCAAGAAGCGAATCGAAGAGCTCACGGCAGGGTCGCAAGCGGGGGATGCCGTCGCCAAGGCCGTCTACGACGCGATCACGGCCGCGATGGTGGCCATCATGACCCCGACGATCGTGGCGGCGACCATCACCTGAGGCGCGACTTCAGGGGCTCGGCCCCGGCGCTCGCCCCCGCTCTGCCGGGCACAGTTTCGGAGATCGGGGACGACCCGCCGGGGCGGCACCGGCTATGGCGGGGTGTCGACAGCATCCATCCGAATCTGTGCCCGGCCCTGACGAGCCGTCAGCGCAGTGAATTGAAGACCCTTCGAGCGTTCGTGTTGGCATGCATCGTCCGCGACTGGTGCGTTCGGCCTGCCTGATTCGGGAGCCAGATCGCATTCCGATATAGAACCGCCACTTCTGCGAGCGGTGTCGGTACCGCTGCTGTGGCCGTGTCTACCGTGGTGATTCCACGAGACACGAGGAGGTGAACCATGGAGCTTCAGATTATCGACGTCGAGATGAGCGACGTATTCGACGCCCGCGTCGGCCAGCAGTAGTTATCGCCACGGCTGCGGCGGGCTCTCAGGGGACCGCCGCAGCCGTCCAACTGGGAGGAGACAGGGACGATGAAGCCGCGCATCCGCTCCGGGCATGCCGTCGTGCATCTCGAGCGAGGGGAATCCGTCATTGGATCGATGACCTACGGGTTGGGCCAACGAATCGTGGATCCAGACGGGGCACTGTTGTCGCTGAACCGGATTCTCGATGGCGGCAGCACCTTCGAGTCCGCAGTTGATGAGATTTCCGCCGCCGTCGGTCTTGAGCGTGATCGGGCGCAAAACTTGGTTGAGACTCTGGTCGAGACGGGGCACATCGAGGACGCGGCAGCAGTTACTGTCTTGGACGCTGGCGAACAGGAACGTTACTCGCGGGGGGCTCACTACTTCGCGTGGATCTCGAAAGGCGCCGAGATGAACAGGTGGCGACCGCAAGAGCTGTTGCGGGGCGCCAGCGTAACCGTCGTCGGCGTTGGGGGAATAGGGGGCGCCATCGCTGCTCACCTTGTCGGTGCAGGAATCGGCAATTTACACCTGGTCGATGGGGATCGAGTCGAGCTGTCGAATCTGAATCGCCAGTATCTGTTCGAAGACGGTGATCTTGGACGGTACAAGGTCGACGCGGCAGCGGATCGCCTGAAGACAATGAACGGCGATTGCGGTGTCACGACCGAAGTCAAAGAAATTACCGGTCCTGGACAAGTGGGTGGCCTATTGGCTGAGACTGATCTTTTCTTTCGGGCGGCTGACCGTCCAGATCAGATGCCGTACTGGGTTTCGGATGAGGCCCTGAGGCTGGGGACACCGTGGATCGATTGCAGCTATGCAGGGCCGATGATCAACTGCTGCACCTACGTTCCGGGGGTTACAGGCTGCTATCGGTGCCTCCGCGAGTCGGCGCGTGAGCGGCTCAGGAGCGAAGGACGGCTCGGCTCATTCTCAGAATCGCCCCCTAATTTCAACGCGGCCTTCGGACCAGTGGTGCACATGGCGGGGTCTCTGGCTGCCTATGAGGGTATTCGCTTCTTGACTGGACTCTCGCCCCAGACGGTCGGTCGGGCCTTCCACCAGAACATGTTCGACTACGGTCACTCGTACGTGGTCGAGGTGCCTGAGGGGTGCCCACATGGGTGACGCGGTCGAGCCTAAGCGGGGCAGCGTCTTGCGCCGAAACAGGGCGTTTCAGCGGCTTGTCGTCGCGAAGGTGTCGAACGAGCTGTCGTCGGCGGTAGGAAACGTGGCGTTGCCACTCATCGTCCTCGGGGTGACGGCATCCGCGACTCTCGCTGGTCTGGTTCTCTTCGCGTCGAATGCCGCTCTGATCGCCACCCAGGCGTTCGGCGGCGCGCTAGTGGATCGGCATTCACCGTCACTCGTCCTGCGTCTGTCGTCGTTCGCACAGGCATCCGGGTGGACGCTCGCGCTGCTTGCCATCTTCCTCCCTGAGCCGGGAATGCTGCCGGTCCTGATTCTGGGGGCGGCGCTCGCGGGAGCCGCGTCTGGACTTGACGGACCCAGCGAACAGGCTCTGGTCAAGGTGATCGTCCCTCGTGATCAACTCGGCCAGGCGGCTGCCGTTTCGCAGGGGCGGGAGGCCGGTGCCGGCCTTGTCGGCGGACCTGTAGGAGGCCTGCTGTATTCGCTGGGTGCAGCATGGGCACTTGGGACTCAAGTCGCTCTCAATGTGGTCGCGGGTATCTTCACACCGCGGCCGTCGCGAGTGGCCGAATACGAACCGCCACCGAGCAGGTACATCGCGCAACTGCGGGAAGGGTTCGTCTTCGTCTGGAGGCAGCCGGGGCTTCGTGGCGTAGCGATCGTCGCCGGGCTCGCGAACCTTCCGATCATCGTCCTGCCGCTCACGCTGATCGCGTATTACCAGAAGAGTGGAGAAGCGCCTGTTGCGATCGGAATTCTCGCGACAGCGTTCGGGGCCGGTGTCGTTGCTGGCGCACTGATGGCAGGAACGCTCTCTTCACGGTTCCGGCTTGGCCGTCTCGGGGGCACCGCGCTCGCTGCGTTCGCGCTAGGGCAGGCAGCGGTCGTGTTCACGTATCCGTCGCTGCCCCTCACGGCCGTGGTGTTGTTCCTTTCCGCTCTTCCGCTTCCGGCGTTCAACGCAGCGATCAGCGCGTACACCGTGACCGTCACGCCGGCACCGTTGATGGGGAGGGTCACTGCGGCATCCGGTGTGCCAGGAATGCTGCTCATGCCGGTGGGCGCATTGGGTGGAGGGCTTCTCTTTGATCACTTCGGACCTTTCGTGCCCCTGGTGCTCTCAGCCACGGTTGCCATCGCGACGGTGGTCGTCATGGTCAGCTCGAAAGACCTCCGGCGGATTCCGAGGCTCGGCGAGCTCAGCGAGGACGGCCACGAGCTGCCCACCTGATGCCACTCAGCGCAGCACGGCCACGCGCTCTGCGAGCTCGCTGATCACGGGGTTCGGGTCGACGGGGTCGACGACCAGACCGGCGACGGCCTCGAGCTCGAGCACCGGATAGCGCGACGTCGCCCCGATCTTCTCCTCGCTGCCGAGCACGTACGTGTGCGCACATCGGGCGGCGATCGCGCGCTTGGTGACGGCGTCGTCGAGGTTGCCGGTGGTCAGGCCGCGCACCGGGTCGATGCCGGTCGCGCCGAGGAAGAAGGCGTCGGCGTGGAGGTGCTGCACCGCCTCCATGGCGAGCGGGCCGCTCGCGACCATCGAGAAGCGTGCGAGCTCGCCGCCGATGATCACGACGCGCGCGTCGGAGTGCTCGGCGACCGCGAGGGCGATCGCCGGGCTCGGCGTGATCACGGTCAGGTCGGCGCCGGGCGGCAGCATCCGGGTCATCGCGAGGGTCGTCGTGCCGGCATCCAGCACGATCGTCGATGCCGGGGTGATCAGCTCGACGGCCCGACGGGCGACGCGCTCCTTGCTCTCGGTGGCGAGCAGCGCCCGCTGGTCGATGGGCCGGTCGGCCGGCGGAATCGGCAGCGCGCCACCATAGACCCGCACCATCTCACCGGCATCCGCGAGCTCGCGAAGGTCGCGGCGGATCGAGTCCTCTGACACCCCGAGATCGGCGGCGACGTCTTTCGCCACCACACGACCGTCTCTGCGCAGGATCTCTCGCAGGTGGTCCTTGCGCTGTGCGCCCAGCATCCGACTCCTCAGAAACTTGTTGATTCACGAAGTTGCACGTTCTTGCACGGTTAACGTTACAGTCTTCTCCATGACAACTCCACTTCTGATTCTGATCGCCGGCCCCTACCGTTCTGGCACCGGCGGCGACCTCGACCTCATCGCCCGCAACCTCGAACGACTCGAAGAGGCGGCGGCGCCCATCCACCGTCTGGGGCACGTGCCGATGATCGGCGAATGGGTCGCCCTGCCGATCCTCCGGGGCATGGACGAGACGGATGCCGGCGACGGCGACGTGATGTATGAGACCGCGCACCGACTGCTGCAGCACTGCGACGCGGTGCTGCGTCTGCCCGGCGACTCGGCCGGCGCCGACAAGGACGTCGAGATCGCTCTCGAGCGCGGCCTGCCCGTGTATCGGTCGATCGCCGAGATCCCCGCGCGCGAGATCGCTGCGGCATAGGCGAACCCGCGACCGGCGGGCGACAGCTGTCGCGACTGTTGCCCCGCCCGGTGGCCGACTGTGAGACTGGGGCGATGACTGATGACCTCGAGTTCCCTCGGCATGTCTTCGACTCACTCGACGCCGATCCCATCGCGTACGAAGACAAGATCGGCGGGGCGATCCGCGTGGTCGAGAAGCGGCCGGCGGGCGGCCCCATCACGGTGATGACATCGGGGGTCTCCCTGATGCCGACCGATTCGGGCGAACGCGTCGAGCTGGCCGTCGAGGTGCTCGACGGCCAGCAGGGCGCGGCGCGGATCGCCCTCGGGATCGTCTGCGACGACATCGCGACGAATCGGCGGGTGCCTCCGGTCGGCGCCCCGTGGCGCAACAGCGAGCCTTTCCTCACCGGCACCCGCATCTCGGCGCTCATGGTGAGTCCGTCGCGGTGGGGCGCGTCCTTCGACGAGGTGCGGTCTGCCGAAGGCACGCTGGTCGGCCACGTGCGTACTCTGCGGATGCTGACGGATGCCGAGGCGTCGTTCGCATCGGCCCAGGGGTGGGAGGCACTGGTGACCACCGCCGGCTCCGTCGACGCGCTGCTCGACGTCACGCGAGAAGATGCGGTCGCAGCGCCCGGGCTGAAGGGCAACGCGCCGGTCTTCCTCTCGAAGCTGCACGCCGAGCATCCGCCGCGGTGGATCACCTTCACCGGGCGCGACCTGCAGTCGGTCACCGGACTCGAGTCCGAGGCGTACATGAACGACTCCGCCAATCACGAGGTGTGGTCGGTCGACTCGTTCGTCGCGCGCTTCCCGTGGGTCGCCGCATTCGTGCGCGAGGCGCGGCCCGGTCAGACCGGGCTGTTCACCGATGCTTCAGGCGCCTACGTGCTCGAAGACGACTGAGTGCGATGCGACGGACTGCGTGGATAGGCTTTCGACCATGACAGATGATGTTCGCAACGTGCACGACGCCCTCTCGCTGATCACCGAGCACTGGCAGCCGCACCGACTCACGAGCATCAACGACTACGACGTCAAGGTGGTCAAGCTGCAGGGCGAGTTCGTCTGGCACACCCACCCCGACACCGACGAGCTGTTCATGATGGTGAGCGGCCGGCTGACCATCCAGCTGCGCGACCGCGACGTCGTCTTGAACCCGAATGACGTGTTCGTCGTGCCGCGCGGAGTCGAGCACTGCCCGAAGGCGGATGCCGAGGTGCACGCGATCCTGTTCGAGCCGAAGGGCACGGTCAACACCGGAGACGCCGGCGGCGACATGACGGCGACGCTGCAGGAGCTCGACTGATCCGGGCCGGATCGTTCGGCCTCAGGTCGCGAACCGCGCGCCGGCCATGTGCTCGGTGACCGCCCACAGGTCAGCCCCCACGTCGACCGAGCGCACCTGCGCGCTAGCGGTGACGCGCTTCGGCGCCCCGCGGAACTCCAGCAGCCCACCGGGTCCCCAGTAGTCACCGCCTGTGGCGTCTGCGGCGACCGTCGCATGAACGATCGGCGCGGCACCCGCATCCTTGCCCTGCACGAGCGGGCGGCTGAGCGAGGCGAGAGCGCGCGACACCGCCGACACCTCGGCGAGGCTGTCGCGGTGCGGAGTCAGCGGGTCGACGGCATACCCCGGATGCGCACACAGCGCTGACCGGGCCGAGCCCCTCCAGCGCCGGTTCAGCTCGAACGTGAAGGCCATCAACGCGGCCTTCGACCGACCGTACTGGCGCAGCGACGGGCCGGTCCACGGCTGTGAGAGCGTGGCCGGGTCGATCTCGGCGAAGCGATGCGCGAGCGAACCCACCGCCACGACCCGGGCGTCATCGGCGAGGACGTCACCGAGCTGGGCGAGCAGCGCGAAGTGCCCGACGACGTTCGTGCCCACCATCAGGTCGAGGCCGTCAGCGGTGCGGGCATCACGATCCGCCGCCTTCACTCCGGCGTTGCAGATCACGGCGTCGATGCGCTCGCCGACGGATGCTGCGGCAGTGGCGATGCTCGCGAGCGAGCCGAGGTCCACCCGCAGTATGCCGACGTCGGCGCCTGGCGCGTGCGCACGGATCGACGATGCCGCGACCTCCGCCCGCTCGGTCGACCGGCATCCGAGCAGCACTCTGGCGCCGTGCCCGGCGAGGATCTCGGCGCACCAGTATCCGAGGCCCGCGTTCGCGCCGGTGACGAGGATCGTGCGGCCGGCGAGATCGGGAAGCGCGAGCGAGGAGGGCATGCCCTCCAACCTAGGCGGAGACTCCGACCCGATCGGCCGTGCGGGTCACTGTCGCGAAGCCACGGGCAGCGAGGATGCTCTCGGTGCGCCGCATGATCGCGTCGCCCGAGACCGCCGCGAGTCCGCCATCCGCCTCGATCGCCGAGGTGGTCGTGGCGTCCATCACGAACTCCACGTCGAAGCCCAGGTCGGATGCCATCCGAGCCGTCGTCTCGCAGCACTGCTCGGTGCGGATGCCGCAGACCACGACCCGCCCGACGCCGAGGCGCCGCAGTTGCTCTTCGAGGTCGGTGGAGGTGAACGCGTTGACCGTGGTCTTGGTCACGGCGATCTCGTCATCGCGCGGATCGAGGTCTGAGATCACTCGGACGAAGCCGTTGACCGGGTCGAATACTCCGCCGCTGCCGGGCTCGGAATGCGTGACCCAGACGACCTGGTCGCCGACCTTGCGAGCGTGGTCGACCAGCCGCGAGATGTTGTCGATGGCATCCGGGTTGGCGGTGGCCGCCCACTCGTCCGGCCGCCGGCGGAAGGATTCCTGGGCGTCGATCACGAGCAGTGCGGTGGCGGGCGAGTCGCGGTTCATCCGACCATCCTCGCGGCCGGGGGCGGTGTCGGCCAGACCGCGAGCGGTCAACAATCGCGCGAATCCCGCCGACAGCATCTGGTCTGTCTGATTCTCCGCGACGAATTTGTGACGAATGCGAACCCCCGCACGTCCTATCTGTGAGCGACCAACACGCTCCCGGTGAGGCCGGAACGGTCTCGCAGCCGGCATCCGCTTCAGACAGAGGAATCGACATGGCAACTCAGGACCAGAACACCCCCACCAGCCCCGCCGAGAAGGAGCTGTCGCACACGGCCGCCGCACCGAAGCCGGCTGCGTCGGGCTCGCGGGTCGACCGCTCTTCGACGTTCTCGACGTCGCGTATCCCGGCCGACTCCGATGCCGCGGGCAAGACCACGATCGCTGACGGTGTCGTGGCCAAGGTCGCCGGCATCGCCGCCCGCGAGGTTCCCGGCGTGTTCGCACTCGGGGGAGGCGGAGCACGTGCCTTCGGTGCGATCCGTGACGCGGTCAACGCGACCGACCTCTCGCAGGGCGTCAAGGTCGAGGTCGGCGAGACGCAGGCCGCCGCAGACCTGACGATCGTCGTCGAGTACCCCGCCCCCATCCAGGAGGTCGCGAGCAACGTGCGCGCCGCCGTCGCCGGTGCGATCAGCCGCCTCGTCGGTCTCGAGGTCGTCGAGGTCAACGTCGAGGTCAACGACGTGCACGTGCCCGGCGACGACAGCAACGACAACGAGGAGTCGCGAGTCTCATGACCGCCACCACCACCGGCGCCCTGATCGGTGCGCTCCTCGCCCTCGCGGCTCTGCTGTTCGGGTTCTGGGGATTCCTCCTCATGGCCCTGTTCGCAGGCATCGGAGCGATCATCGGCCGGATCGCCTCCGGCAAGCTCGACGTCCGCGGTCTCGCAGACGCGTTCACGGGGCGGCGCACCTCCTGATGCGCATCGACCAGAACCTCGCCACCGGTGGCGGCTCCTCGCGGGTCGCCACCGGAGAGACCACCGTCCCTGGGCGCATCGACGTGAAAGAGCGCGTCTACCGCACGGTCACCGAACAGGCGTCCGCAACCCTGATCGGTGTGCCGCGCGGTGACGTGAAGGTCGATGTCGCCGAACACCCCGGAGGACTGACGGTGCGCATCGCGACGCCGCTTCCGATCCCCGATCTCGACGACACCGTCGCGATCTCCCAGAGCGTCCCCGTGCTCGACCGGGCCCGTCAGCTGCAGGAGCAGTTGCAGCAGCGTTTGACGGCGATCCTCGGCCGGGACGTCACCCGAATCAACCTCACCATCACCGGTGCCACCATCCCAGAGAGGAGGCGAGTGCGATGAGCACCCCTGTTCTTCGTCGCGTCGTCCGACGCGAGACGCATTCACCGCGCACCGTCGCGATGTTCGTCGCGGTCATCCTGCTCGTCCTCGCTCTCGCCTACATCGGGCTCGAGATCGTGCTGAGCCTCGCGGCCCAGCCGGCGCTCCTGCTCGGACCCGCCGCGGCGGGCGGATGGCTCGTGGGCCTGCCCACCGCGCAGCCCGCGGGGCTCGTGATCGCGGGCAGCGTCGTGCTGGCTCTGATCGGCATCGTCTTCGTGGTGCTGGCCATCACGCCGGGGCGCCTGTCGAAGCACACCCTCGAGTCGGGTGACCGCGCCGTCGTCGTCGACAACGGCGTGATCGCCAGTGCCCTTGCCCAGCACCTCTCCGAGGAGACGGGCCTGGCACGCGACAGCATCACCGTCGGAGTCGGCCACCACAGCGTCGACGTCACCGTGCGTCCGGGTGCCGGCATCCCGCTCGACAAGAACGCGGTGCAGTCGGCCGCCGAGGCCGAGCTGCAGACCTACCGGCTGACGCGCAGCGTGCGCACCCGTGTGCGTATCGAGCGTCCGAGCGAGAAGGAAGACGAGCTGTGAACAACACCAACCGTGCGTTGAACCGCACCCTGCTGCTCGTCATCGGCCTGCTCTTCCTCGGCCTCGGAGCCCTCGGCATCGCCATCATGAGCTGGCCGACCGCGACCGACATCTGGACGGCGGGCGGCGAGGACGCCCGCTCGTGGCTCGACCAGGCGATCGCCGCCACCGCGATCGCGGGCGGAAGCCTGTCGTGGATCGGCATCGGCGCAGTCGTCGCGATCATCGTCGTGATCGTGCTGCTGATCGTCGCGCTCACCAGTGTCGCAGGACGTCGGTCGAAGACGGCTCTCCGCTCGTCAGGAGCGCAGAACCCGCTCGGCCGGGTCACCGTCACCGAGTCGTTCGTCTCGGATGCCGTCAAGAACTCGCTCTCCACCCGTGACGAGATCCTCTCGGCGCAGGTGACGGCGAACGACATCCGCACCACGCCGGTGCTGCACGTGTCGGTCACGCCTCGGCAGAACACCGACCCCCGCGAGCTGGTCGATCACGTCGATCGGCTGCTCGCCAACCTCGCCACCCTGACAGGCCGCGACACCGAGACGTACGTCTCGATCCACACCGGCCTGCGGGCCCGGCTCGCCCACGACCAGCGTCGGCTGTCGTGATGCAGAGACTTATCGTCGGTCGCGCAGAGCAACGACGATAAGACGACGGGAACCTCCCGTCGTCATGATCAACCCACACGAAAGGAGCTCCTCATGGGACTCGACGACAAGATCAAGAACGCCGCTCAGGAGATCGCCGGCAAGGCGAAGGAAGCGATCGGCAACGCGACCGACAACGACAAGCTCGTCGCCGAAGGCAAGGCCGACCAGGCTAAGGCCGACGTCAAGCAGGCCGGCGAGAACGTCAAGGACGCTTTCAAGAAGTAAGACCCCGGCGCGGGCGGGTGGAGCGGAAACACGCTCCACCCGCCCGTTGCTGTGCGCGGGGAGGAGGGCATGAGACGATGCCGGAGATGGATGCCGCCGCCGACGAAGAGCTGCGTGAGCTTCGCGCTCGTGCCTACGGTCCGCATGCCGACATCGAGACTGACCCCGCCGCGGTCCGGCGGCTGCAGGAGCTCGAATCCTCACGCAGTGCAGCATCTGGCCCGAGCAAGCCCGGTGACCACGCGGCGATCGCCGATTCCGCGGCCGGGGGCGAGGCCGCCGAGCTGCGCGTCGTGCATCCCTCGGCCGACGCCTCGCGCGCGAGTGGCGACCTGCTCGACCGGCTGGGAGACGAATCCACGTGGGAGGAGCCGACCGCACCGGATGCTCCGAGCGATGAGCCCGAGCGGCCTGGGCGCCTGACACGGTGGCGTGCGCCGCTGTGGGTGGCGTCCGTCGTGGTGGCTGCCGCGCTGGCGGCGGCGATCACCTACGCGTTCGCGTCGGTCCCGTCGGTGTCGTCGACCGCGGGCGCGCCGCAGATCGCGACGCTCGAGCTGACGCGCACCGGAGCCGTGCCACCCGGCTGGTTCGGAGCGGAGGAGGATGTCGCGGCGGCCGAGTTCTATGGTCTGACGATCTTCGCGACCCCCGGGTGGGTCTCGGAGTCGGGGGATCGGTCGTCGGAGGATCGCTGCCTCAATGGCGTCCCGACGGAGGACGTGCCGCCGGAGGCGGACCCCGACGGATCGTCGTATGTCAGCGGGCGGATCTACGGGGGCTGCAGTGTCGGGGGGTTCCCGGCGGCCTTCGCGATGTCGATCGACGGCGATGCTCCGGACGAGCTCGCGGAGCGCTACCCCGATGGAGGGGCGCTGCAGTTAATCCTCGACGGCGACCGCGTCGCGGTCTTCCTCGACAGCGGCTCGGATTGAGTCCGATGCCTAGGTCCTCGCGCTCGAGAGCGCTGCCGCATCCACCCGCGGCACCGCCGCATACCCCGGCCGCGTGAACCACGAGGGCAGCGCTCGCCGCAGGTGGCTCGGACCGGTCGTGACGGCGTCTTCGGCGAGCAGCAGCGTCGTCCATTCGATGTCGCCGCGCCAGAACCGGGTCAGCGCCCGCAGCGAGCACCGCACCTCGACCGACACGTCATAGCCGGGGTCGGCGTCGCACAGGTCGGCATCACCGTCGTGGATGACCAGCCACCACCGTCGCTGCGCAGGACTCGCATCGGTGAAGTGCAGGGCGATCACCGTTCGCGCGTCGGGGACGCTCTGGTGATCGATGTTGCGGTGCATGTCCCAGAGCAGCAGCTTGGGGTCGAGATCGGCATCGCCGAGCTCGCCGATCCATCGCACGCCCCATGCCGAGAGCTGCTCGACCACCGGGCGCAGCTCGGCACCCGCCTGGGTGAGCACGTAGCGGACGTCGGCGCCCTGGGCGATCCGCTCGATCAGCCCGGCGCGCTGCAGCTGGTCGAGCCGGTGCGAGAGCAGTGTGGGCGACATGCGGGGGAGGCCACGACGGAGGTCGTTGAAGTGCTCGGTGCCGAGCAGAAGCTCGCGCAGGAGGAGCATCGTCCAGCGCTCATCCAGCAGCTCCATCGCCTTCGCGACGGGGCAGAACTGGTAATAGGGGGCGCCCACGAGCCTCACGATAGACCCGGTACAGATCCGATACTAGAGCGGTCTGTGCGGGCTTCGTAGCGTGAGGAACACAAGGCAGAGGAGCCCATCATGAACACCACCACCACCGATCTTCAGGCCGAAGCCGATCGCGCGCTGAAGGCGAAGCACAGAGTCGTCTGGGCGCTCGGCGACTATTCCGCCGTCGCACGCGAGGTGATCCCCGAACTCGGTCGCGTGCTCGTCGCCGAGAGCGGCGTCGGACCCGGTGACCGGGTGCTCGATGTCGCAGCCGGAACCGGCAACGCGTCGATCGAGGCCGCTCGTGCCGGAGCATCCGTCGTCGCCAGCGATCTCACCCCCGAGCTGCTCGAGATCGGCAGGAAGGATGCCGCGCGGCAGGGCGTCGAGCTCGCATTCGAGGAGGCGGATGCCGAGGCGCTGCCCTACGCCGACGACTCGTTCGACGCGGTGCTCTCGTGCGTCGGCGTGATGTTCGCCCCGCACCACGAGGTCGCGGCCGGCGAGTTGACTCGCGTCGTGCGCCCGGGCGGACGGCTGGCACTGATCAACTGGACGCCGGAGGGGTTCGTCGGTCAGCTGTTCGCCATCATGAAGCAGTTCGTCCCTGCGCCTCCCGCCGGAGTGCAGCCGCCGCCGCTCTGGGGCGACGAGCAGCACGTGCGCGACCTTCTCGGCGATCGGGTGAACGATCTGACGATGGAGCGCCGGAGGTTGGCCGTCGACCGATTCGCGTCGGGCGCGGAGTTCCGCGACTTCTTCCGTGACTTCTACGGTCCGACGGCGGCCGCCTACCGCGCTGTGGGCGACGACGAACAGCGGCGGTCAGAGCTCGACGACGCGCTCGCCGCCCTCGGCGAGAAGCACCTCGACGGCGGCACGATGCCGTGGGAGTACCTGCTGGTGACGGCGCGGGGCAAGTGATCGTCAGCGGCCGAAGGAGAGGGTGGCGATCGCTGATTGGATCGCCACCGCGGCGGCGCCTCTGGCCCACGCGGTGAAACCGGGCTCATCGATGTAGAGCTCGATGGGATCCGCGAGAGGATCTCGGTCGGTGGCGATCGCTCGACGGATGGCGGGTTCTGCGACGGTGAACAGCCCGATTCCGTCGCCGGCGAGGACAGTGGCGGGTTGCATGGTGAGGTTTGCGGCAAGAGCGATGAATCGTCCGAGTGCTTCGCCTGCGGCATCCGCGACGGCTGTCGCGGCCGGGTCTCCGCCTGCGGTGAGCGTCAGGAACTCGTCGTAGCCGACCGTGCGTCGTAGGGCGCCGGAGACCTGGGCGGTGATCGATCCCGAGGTGAGCATCGCCTGCGCGCATCCGCGGTGTCCGCGGTCGCAGAGAGGGCCGTTGGCTGCGAGGGGGATGTGTCCGCCGAGGCCGGCGCCGACCTCGCGGGTGCGCACGACCTCGTTGTGTGCGACGACCGCGTAGCCGATGCCCTCGCCGATCGTGATCACCGAGAATCCGGGCAGGCCGCGGCCCATGCCGAACCACCTCTCGGCCTCGGCGAGTGCGACCAGGTCGTTCTCGACGGTGACGCGCAGTCCGGTCGCCTCGGCGAGCATCGCGGCGAACGGTACGTCGTGCCAGTCGAGGAACGGCGCGAACTCGACGACGCCGTCATCGACCGAGCCGCCGAGGCTGACGCCAATGCCGCGGATGTCGCCGTCGAAATCGCCGATCGCCGCCCGGAGATCGGCGACGACGCTCGACGGATCGGCTGAGGTGAGCGGGCGAGTGAAGGAGTCGACAAGAGCCGCGCGGACGTCGGTCAGCACCGCGTGCAGAGTGTCGCCTGTGATCTTGATGCCGACGAAGAAGCCCCGATCAGGGGCGATATCGAGTGGTCGGGTCGGTCGGCCTACCGACCCGTCGACAACGTCGTCGAGTTCGACGAGAAGACCGGTGTCGAGGAAGGGCTTCGCCAGGCGGGTGAGGCTTGCGGCGGAAAGGCCGAGTCTCGACGTGAGTGCCGATCGAGAGATCGGACCGTGGATCAGCACCGCTTCAGCGAGCGCGTTCTCGCTTTCTGTGAGCACGGTCACCTCCTCGTTGGTTCCATTGTGGCACTAAAAAAGCGATCGATTCGAGATCCACAGTTCCCAGAACCCGCTCTTGGCATGCATTTACTTTCGTGATAGAACTAATCCATGCATTTCAGCAACGAGGCTCTGCAGGAGAGCATGATGGATGATCTCGAGTCCCCGGCCATCCACGATCGCGTGATCCACCTGCACCGGAGTGGGACGAGCGTCGTCATCGACCTCGAGTCCGAACAGGTGCCCGTCATCGTCCACTGGGGCGAGGAACTGATCGACTCGACTCGCGAGACGCTGCGAAACCTCGCTATCGCCGCGCGCCCGCAGCGAGTGTCCGGCGGTCTCGACCGCACGGCACGTCTCAGCACCGTCGCCACCGAGGCCTCGGGCTGGCTGGGCACACCCACCATCGAGGGACACCGCGCAGGCGTCGGCTTCAGCATCAAGGCCGAGGTCGTCGAAGTGCGCGTCGAACACCACGCCGCCACGGTCGAGATGGACGATGCGGAAGCGGGGATCCACCTTCGCTGGGACGTCGAGGTCGGTATCGGAGGGCTTCTCCACCAGCGCATGACGGTGACCAACACCGGCGATGGCGGCTACTCCCTCGATGCTCTGCAGCTCGCCTTCCCCACACCGGGGGATGCCACGGAGCTGCTCGACACCACCGGTCATCACCTTCGCGAGCGCACCGCGCAGCGTCGCAGCTTCACGCTCGGCACCCACCTGCGGGAGAGCCGGCGCGGGCGTCCGGGCGCAGACGCGACCGTGCTGCTGGCGGCAGGGCGGCCCGGCTTCGGGTTCGAGTCCGGTCGGGTGCACGGCATCCACGTCGCATGGAGCGGAAACCACCGGGTGCTCGCCGAGCGGGTCGTGACGGGCGATTCCTTCCTCGCGGGAGGCGAGCTGTTCGCGCCTGGTGAGGTCATGATCGCTCCCGGAGCCTCCGTGTCGTCGCCCTGGGTCATCGGCTCGTGGGGCGACGGTCTCAACCAGCTCTCGCAGCGCTTCCACACCGAGTGGCGCGACCGCCCGCAGCATCCGCGCCGTGCCCGCCCGGTCACCCTGAACACGTGGGAAGCCGTCTACTTCGATCACGACTTCGCTCGGCTGGCGGCACTTGCCGACGCCGCGGCCGAGGTCGGGATCGAGCGCTTCGTGCTCGACGACGGCTGGTTCACCGGACGACGCGACGACACCCGGGGACTCGGCGACTGGGAGGTGGATGCCGAGGTCTGGCCCGACGGTCTGCATCCCCTCGTCCGCAAGGTCACCGATCTCGGCATGGAGTTCGGACTCTGGGTGGAACCCGAGATGGTGAACCCCGACAGTGACCTCGCCCGCGCTCATCCCGACTGGATCCTTCGCGGTCGCGCATCTCTGCCGCCTTCCGCGCGGCAGCAGCAGGTTCTGGATCTCGCTAATCCCGACGCGTACCGACACATCGCTGATCGGCTTCTCGCCCTCCTGGGCGAGTACCCGATCGCCTACCTCAAGTGGGATCACAACCGGGATCTCGTCGATGCGGGCAGCGGACCCGGCGGATCCCCGCGGGTGCGCGAACACACCCTCGCGCTCTACCGACTGCTCGATGAGCTGAAGGCCGCCCACCCCGACCTCGAGATCGAGAGCTGCGCCTCGGGCGGTGCTCGAGTCGACCTCGGCATCCTCGACCGCACCGACCGCATCTGGACCAGCGACAGCCTCGACCCGATCGAACGGCTCGAGAACCAGCGCTACACCGGCCTCGTCGTGCCGCCCGAGATGATGGGCATGCACCTCACGAGCCCGGTGGTGCACTCCTCGGGACGCACGGTCTCGCTCGAGCTGAGCGCCGCCGTCGCCCTGCTCGGACACTTCGGGGTCGAGTGGGACCTCACGTCCGCCGACGACCAGACCCGGGGCCGTGTCGCCACCTGGATCGCCCTTGCCAAACGGCTGCGTCCGCTGATCGCCGACGGCACCGTCGTGCATGTCGACGGTACCGAGCCGGGAATCGACGTCCGCGGGATCGTCGCGGAGGATGCCGCGCACGCGGTGTTCACCATCACCCAGGTCGCGACCAGCGCCGCCTACCCGGCCGGGCGCGTCCGGTTCCCCGGGCTCGACCCCGCCCGCTCGTACGAACTCCGCATCCTGTCGCGACCCGCGCATGACCCGGCCCAGTCGCCGCTCGCGTGGGCCGAGGAGCCCGTCACGATGACCGGACGCGAGCTCGGGAGCATCGGCGTCCGCCCACCGGTGCAGTTCCCCCAGCAGGCGACCGTCATCGAGTTCGTTTCACAGCACTGACCGATCAGCAGTTTTCACGCGCAAGGAGGCGCACACATGAGAATCAGACATCGAAAGCAGGCCAGGGTGGTCGCGATGGCGGCTGCACTCGGCGCCGTCGTCGCGCTGGGGGGATGCGCGTCGTCGCCGGACGACGGCATCACCACCCTCAGCTTCTTCCAGTTCAAGGGAGAGGCACTAGAGGACTTCAACGCGATCATCGCGGACTTCGAGGCCGAGAATCCCGATATCCGCGTCGTGCAGAACCAGGTCGCGGACTCCGAGACCCTCATCCGCACGCTGCTCGTCAAGGACAAGGCGCCAGACGTCATCACCCTGAACGCCAACGGCGGATTCGGGGACCTCGCTCAAGCCGGGGTGTTCTACGACTTCTCCGATGAGCCGGTTCTCGAGACCATCAACCCCGCGGTGCAGGAGATCCTCGCAGAGCTCGGCACCAAAAAGGGCGAGGTGAACGGGCTCGGATACGTCAACAACGCCAACGGAGTGATCTACAACCAGGACATCTTCGAGGAGCAGGGGCTCGAGGTTCCCGAGACGTGGGACGAGTTCATCGCGGTGTGCGACGCGCTCGAGGCTGCGGGGATCACACCGTTCTACGGCACCCTCGCCGACTCCTGGACCGGGATGCCGTCATGGAACGCTCTGGGGGCCTACGCCTCGCAGGATGGCTTCTTCGACGACATGAGGGCTGAGGGCGAGGATGTCGGCGCGGATTCTGCTGTGTCGTTCGAGAAGGACTTCCCCGAGGTGATGGCTCAGCAGGCCGAGCTCTTCTCGTACATGCAGGAGGGATACCGGGGTCGCACGTACGACGACGGCAATGCCGCCTTCGCGCGGGGCGAGTCGGCAATGCTGCTGCAGGGCATCTGGGCGCTGAACCCCGTCAAGGCCATCAACCCCGACATCAAGGCGGCGATCTTCCCCTACCCGGCGGCGGACGATCCTGATGATCGTCTGCTGGTCTCCGGTGTCGACGTCGTCGTGACCATGGCGAAGGACACGCCTCATCGCGAGGAGGCGCTCCGCTTCATCGAGTACCTGTTCGACGTCGGAGTGATCGAGGAGTTCGCCGCTTCTCAGAACATGATCCCGTCGGTGGAGGGCGCCGAGCTGAGCGACGACCCTGCGCTGCAGTCGGTCAAGCCCTTCTTCGACGAGGGGAAGATCACCGGCTTCATCGATCATCAGGTGCCGCCGAGCATCCCGCTGGTCGCGATCGTGCAGCAGTTCCTGTTCGACGGCGACGCGGATGCGGCGCTGTCGACCCTCGACAGCGAGTGGCGCAAAGTCGCCGCCCGCACCATCCCCGTGACGGGAGACGAAGAATGAGCACCCTGACCAGCGCTGTGCGCGCCACGACACCGGGGCCCGAGGGCACGAAGCGAGCGCGCCGGGTCCGCACCGCGAGCTCCCGCGCGCTGCCCGCCTATTACTGGATGGTCTGGCCCGCCGTCATCGCCTTCGCCGCGTTCCACACCATCCCCGTCATCGTGGGCATCTTCTTCAGCTTCACGAACTACGCCGGCTACGGCGACTGGAACTTCGTCGGCATCTCGAACTACCTCAACCTCTTCAAGGACGACAGAGTCCTGAAGGCCTACGGGTTCTCGTTCCTGTTCGCCATCGTCGCCACGATCCTCACGAACGTGATCTCGCTCTCGATCGCCATGGGGCTCAATGCCAAGATCCGCGCACGGAACTTCTGGCGCGGCGTCTACTTCGTACCGTACGTGCTCGCGATCCTCGTGATCGGCTACGTCTTCCAGTTCCTGTTCTCGAACTCGCTGCCGAAGATCCTGTCCGGCATCCCGCTGTTCCGCGACAACATCCTCACCAACCCCGACTGGGCGTGGACGGCGATCGTCGCACTGGCGGTCTGGCAGGCCTGCGCGTTCTCGATCATCATCTACCTCTCCGGTCTGCAGACGATCCCGAGCGAGTTGTACGAAGCCGCATCTCTCGACGGTGCATCCTCATGGCGGCAGTTCGGATCCATCACCTTCCCGCTCATCAGCGCGTTCTTCACGATCAACGTCGTGCTGAGCCTCAAGGGCTTCCTGCAGGTCTTCGACCCGATCGTCGCTCTTACGAACGGAGGGCCGGGCACGTCGACCGAATCGGTCACCCTGCTCGTCTTCCGCGGTGGATTCTCCGGCGGAGAGTTCGCATACCAGACCGCGAACGCCGTGATCTTCTTCATCGTGATCACGATCGTCTCGCTCCTGCAGTTCCGGGTCCTTCAGCGCAGAGAGGCCGATATCTGATGACCACCGCAACCACGATCCTCGCCGAAGCCGAGGCGACGACACCTCGCCCCGGATGGCGCGCCAGGCGCGCCTCCGAGAACGACGACACCCGCAGGACGAACTGGTGGGCGACCGCGCTCATCGCGGTCTGCTCGCTGACCGTGCTCATCCCGCTCTACCTCGCGGTCGCCGTCGCACTGAAGACGCCAGAGCAGCTCGCCGCCGGCAACGGGTTCGAATGGCCGAACCCGATCCGCTGGGAGAACTTCGCCGACGCGTGGGCGCGGACCGCGTTCCCGCAGGCGCTGCTCAACACGGCGCTGATCACCGTCGGAGCGGTCGTCTTCACCCTGCTGACCAGCTCGGTGGTGGCGTACGCGCTCGCCCGCAACAGCCACCGACCGTTCTTCAAGGGGGTGTTCTTCTACTTCCTCGCCGCGCTGTTCATCCCGTTCCCGATCATCATGCTGCCCCTGGTCAAGCAGACGTCGCTCCTCGGTCTGGACAACCAGGTCGGCATGATCGTGCTCTACACGATCTTCGGCATCTCGCTGAATGTCTTCATCTACAGCGCCTACATCCGCTCCATCCCGATCGAGCTCGAAGAGGCGGCGCGCGTCGATGGAGCATCCACGTGGCGGGTGTTCTGGCAGATCGTGTTCCCGCTGCTCACGCCCATGAACGCCACCGTCGGCATCCTCACCTGCGTCTGGGCGTGGAACGACTTCATCATGCCGCTCGTCGTCCTCACCGACCCCGGTGCGCGTACGATCCCGCTGGCGCAGTACGTGTTCCAGGGCCAGTACAACACCGACTACACGACCGCCTTCGCCTCGTATCTGATGGCGATGGCGCCGCTCCTGATCGTCTACATCTTCTCGCAGCGGTGGGTCATCTCCGGAGTCACCCGGGGATCGATCAAGTGATCGGTTCTGTCCATCAGGCCGAAATCTGACGGTCGCGCTCCCACGAATGACAGCTCCTGCGGCGCGATGGGGTGAGCGGCGAGGTGTTCAGACGGGCCGACCGGCATCACCGGTCGGCCCGTCCCGTCTGTCGTTCGTCAGCTGATCGCAGCGCGCAGCGCGGCCGCGGCGTCACCGACGTTGTCGGCGCTGTAGATCGCGCTGCCGGCGACGGCGACCTGAGCGCCGGACGCCTGCACTGCGGCGATGCTCGACGCGTTCACGCCACCGGCCACCGAGAACGCGACGCCGGACGCGGTGCCGTCGGTGAGCAGGCTGTCGAGCGAGTAGCCGTCCTGAGCCTGCTCGTCGAGACCGGCGTGCATCTCGACGAACTCTGCGCCGAGGCCGATGACCTGCTGCGCGCGGGCGGGCTTGTCGGCCACGCCGATCAGGTCGACGACGATGCCCTTGCCGTGCTTCTTCGCCGCCTTCACTGCGCCCGTGATCGTGCTGTCGTCGGCCACTCCCAGCACCGTCACGAGATCCGCTCCGGCGCCGAAGGCGATGTCGGCCTCGAGCTCCCCGGCATCCATGGTCTTGAGATCGGCGAAGATCACCTTGTCGGGGTGGGCTTCTTTGAGGGCGGTGATCGCCGAGAGGCCCTCGCTCTTGATCAGCGGGGTGCCGAGCTCGAGGATGTCGACGTGCGCGGCCGCGGCGGCGGCCAGCTCCAGGGCCTTCTCGGTGCTGAGAGTGTCGATGGCGAACTGCAGTTTCATGGGTGTTCCGTTCGTTCTGCGGGGTGGATGGTGGGGCGGCAGCCGCTCATTCGAGGTTCGCGTGACGGGGCCACAGATCGTCGGCGCTGGTGCCCTCGCGCTGCCAGAGTGCGTGGAAGAGCCCGTCGCCGATGACGACGACCGCCTGCTCGAACAGGCTCCCGGCGTACTGCTGCGAGGCATCGGCCGAGCGGTCGAGCTTCTGGGCGGCAGGCACCCGCACGACGACGTCAGCGAGCTCGGACAGCGGCGAGGCCTCGGCAGTGGTGATGGCGGCGATGCGCGCGCCGATCGCCGATGCGCGCTCCGCGGCGCGGACGATCGACTCGGTCGTCCCTGAACCGCTCGCGGTGAGTAGCAGGTCGCCGGCCGCGATCGCCGGGGTGGTGGTGTCGCCCACGACGTGCACGTCGAGCCCGAGGTGCATGAGGCGCATCGCTGTCATTCGCAGCGCGAGGCCTGAGCGTCCGGCTCCGAGCACGAAGACGCGGCGGGAATCGTCGACGAGATCTGCCAGATCGATGAGCTGATGAGCGTTCGCGACGCTGGTGCGCTCTGCGACGCGCAGCAGCTCGTTCGCGATGAGCGAGATGGCGGCGCCGGGCGACATGGTGGCGGTGAGGGGCATGAGTCCACACTTGCGGGCTTCTGCCCGCGGGGCGCTCCTGCCTCGGGACCGTTCCACCTATCCGAAAGGATGGGGCGGCTAGGATAGGTGTCCATGAGCACTGAAGAGCATGCAGCGCAGGCGGCCTCACGTCGACTGGCCGCAGACCATGCGCTCGCTCTCGCCGAGCAGCGCGACCGCTACGCCCTCACCCTCGAATCGCTGCTCGCGACGCTGCGCTCGCAGAGGCTCGACGACCGGGCGGCTCGCACGATCGCGGTCGATGTCGCGGCCGGCGCGCTGGTCGGACTCCGGACGCTCAACGACGAGCAGGGAGCAGGACTCGAGCCGGTGACGGGCGCCTTCGAGCGTCTGCGCGGCGACCTGCGCCCGCTCGTGCGCTACAGCGAGCTCGACGTGCAGTTCGTCGAGCCGCCGGCCAATGGACGGGCGCTCCCCGGGGTGATCGCACACTCGGCGCGGTCGATCGTCCGAAGCACCGTACTGGCGATCGTCGACCGCGGAGAGACGAGACGCGTGCGCATCCAATGGGATTGCGACGGACTGAACCTGCTGATCGCGATCCGCGATGACGGCCGGGGAGACCTGACGACGCATGACGATGCGCTGCGCCCGATCGCCGAGCAGGTCTCGGCACTGTCAGGCGACCTGTCGGTGGCATCGACGCCCGGATGGGGGTCGGAGGTCGGCATCCGCCTGCCTCTCGATCCGCCCGCCGAACCCGGCGAACTGCCGGATGCGATCGACGCGAGTCCCCGTGAGCGCGACGTTCTTCGTCTGGTGGCCGCGGGGCGTCGCAACCGCGAGATCGCCGAGACGCTCAATGTGAGCGAGAACACGGTCAAGTTCCACGTGTCGAACCTGCTGCGCAAGTCCGGAGTCGTGTCGCGCGTCGAACTGGCCGCCATCGCTCGTGGCTGACCACCCGGACGAGTAGGGGCGGGGCTGGTCGAAAGGATGGGGCGGAGGTCGTCGTGCCGCCACAGCCTCTTGACTCCCGCGCTCAGCGATCTAGCCTGGCAGGCATGTGCCGCAACATCATTCCGCTGAACAACCTCGAACCTCCGGCGACCGATGACGAGTGCCACGAGGCCGCCGTGCAGTTCGTGCGCAAGATCTCGGGCGCGAACGCGCCGTCGCGGGCGAACCAGGAAGTGTTCGACCGAGCTGTCGCCGAGATCGAGCGCTCTGTGCGGCAGCTGCTCGACGGTCTCGTGACGACCGCGCCTCCGAAGGATCGCGACGAGCAGCGCGAGAAGCGACAGGCACGCTCGGCCGAGCGATACGAGGCGATCCGCGTCTTCCAGCAGGCCAAACGCGCCGCTCGGGCAGAATGACGGAATGCACCTTCACACGACGACCGCGGGCACGGGCGAGCGCCACGTCGGACTCATCCACGGTCTCGGCGCTGACGGCACGGCCTGGCAGCCGCTGATCGATCGGATGGTGGCCACGGGGCGGTACACGGTCACGACGATCGACCTCCGCGGGCACGGGCGCAGTGACCGGGCGCCGTCGTACGGGCTCTCCGAGATCGCCGCCGACGTCGTGGAGTCTCTTCCGCAGGGCCTGCACAGTGTGGTCGGGCACTCATTGGGCGGGTCGGTGCTCGTCCGCGCCGTCGAGCGTCTGCGCCCCCAGCGCGCGATCTACCTCGACCCGGGGTTCGGACTCGCTCTTCCCACCACCGGCTTCGCCGGCCGGGCCTTCTGGGCGATCCCCGCTCTCACCCTCGGGGTCGTCGGGCTCCGTCAGTCGCGCCGCAGCGCCGCCCAGCGTGCGGCGTATCCCCTGAGCATCCGGGAATCGATGAAGAAGAGTCAGCAGCTGTTCGATTCGAAAATGGCGATCGGGGTGTTCCGCGAGGTGGCCTTCCATCCCGTCGCGATCGCACCGCCCGCCGCGCCGTCGACGATCGTGCTCTCCGACGAGTCACCCGCTGTGCTGCCGGACGCGATGGCCGACGCGCTCGAGCGTGAGGGGTGGGAGATCCGCCGACTTCCCGGTGTCCACCACGACATGCAGCTGGAAGACCCGGAGCGCACCTTCGAGGTCATCGCAGACGTACTCTGAGGAAATTTCCATCCGGGTGCATCCAAAACCCCGGTTCCCGGGGAACAACTCCTATGAAGGGCCGCACAGGGCGGTCCGGGTACAGGAGGAACAGATGCGCAAGACAGTCGCCGCCGGCCTCGCCGTCGGAATGATCACCGCTCTCGGCCTGGCTATGCCGGCCGGCGCCGCCACCACCCAGGCGGCTCAGCTCTCCGTGTTGCACGCGATCCCCGACACCCCGGTCGACGTGTACGTGAACGGCGAACTGACCCTCGACGACTTCAGTCCCGGCGACCTGGCCGGTCCGCTCGAGCTGCCTGCCGGCTCGTACGAGGTCGCCCTCACGGCTCCCGACGCAGCTGACGCGAGCGCTCCCGTCCTGGGACCCGCGACGATCGCTCTCGAGGCAGGCGCGAACTACACCGCCGTGGCGCATCTGACCGAGGCGGGCGAACCCGGCCTCAACCTCTTCACGAACGACATCTCGCAGACAGCGCCCGGTCAGGGCCGACTGACGGTGCGTCACACGGCCGCGGCGCCCGCGGTCGACATCCTCGCCGGCGGATCGCCCGTGATCGAGAACCTGACGAACCCGAACGAGGCGAAGCTCGATCTGCCCGCGGGCACTGTGTCGGCCGCCGTGGCGCTGACGGGCACGACCGACCCGGTCATCGGCCCGGCTGACGTCGCGATCGAAGAGGGCGTCAACACGATCGTCTACGCCTGGGGCAGTGCCGAAGACGGCAACCTCGCGATCGCCGCGCAGACGATCTCGGGACTCCACTCGAACCCCGACGGAGTGCCCTCGGGCACCGCGGGCTACCTCGCCCAGCAGGACGCGTCGGTGAACGCTCTGATGTCGGCGGGTCTCATCGCCCTCGCGATCTCGGCCGCCGTGGGCGCGGGCCTGATCGTCCGTCGTCGCCAGACGGTGCGCTGATGCTCCGAGGCACGTCGCGAGAGTCCGGTCTGCGCCGCGTCATGCTGACGCTGGGCGCCCTGGTCACCGCGGCGTGCCTCGTGGCATGCACACCGGGAGGGGCGGGCGCGGAACTCCCTCCTTCCTCGGAGTCGCCCCCCAGGACTCCATCGCCTGTCCCTCCCACTCCCACTTCCGCTCCCACCCCCACGAGAGAAGTCGAGGTGCGGCCGGGTGCTCTCCCCACCCCGACCGCATCCGTAGCTCCCGTGAGTCTGGCCATCCCGTCGCTCGCCATCGACATGCCGGTGACGGACGTCGGGGTGGCCGACACCGGACAGATGGAACTTCCGATCGACCCGGCCGTCGCCGGGTGGTACCGATACGGGGCGGATGCCACGAGCACGAGCGGCCGGATTCTGATCGCAGCGCACGTCGACGCGATCGACTATCCGATCGGACCGCTTGCTCGCCTGCGGGACGTGCCCGCAGGCGAGGCCGTCCGTATCACCGCGGCAGACGGCATGAGCCGGGAGTTCGTGGTGCAGTCGCTGACCTACTACGAGAAGACGGCGCTGCCGACGGCCGAGCTCTTCGAGCGCGGCGGTCCCTCCGCCCTGGTTCTCGTGACGTGCGGCGGCCCTTTCGACAGCGAGACCGGGCACTACCGCGATAACGTGGTGGCCGTGGCGGTCCCGCGATGACGCGGGGTGATCACCATGGAGAGGAGACTCCGGGTGGATGAGACCACCGAGGCTGAGGCGGCGCTCGATCGACGTTTCGTCGCGGGCGACGAGCAGGCCCTCGCGGAGCTGTATCGGCGCTGGTCGCCGGTCGTCTTCACGCTTGCGCTTCGCTCGCTCGGCGATCGGGGGGATGCCGAGGACGTCACGCAGCGCACGTTCGTGTCGGCGTGGAACTCTCGCGCCGGATACGACTCGTCGAAGGCGCGCCTGTCGACCTGGCTGATCACGATCGCGCGGCGCCGCATCGCCGACACGTTCGAGGCGCGGGCCAAGGTGCAGCAACTGCAGGCCGAGATGGAGCGCCTCACTCCGCCGGACGCACTCGTCTCGGAGTCGATCGATCTGTCTGAGACTCTGCTGCTGTCGAGCGAGCTGCAGCAGCTCGCTCCTGATGCGCAGGCGGTCATGCGACTGGCCTTCTACGATGACCTGACCCACGAAGAGATCTCACGCAGAATGGGGATGCCGCTCGGCACCGTGAAGAGCCATATACGCCGAAGCCTTGCCCGAATGCGCGACCGATTGGAGGTGAACCATGTCACATCTCGATGACGAGAAGATCGCCCTGATCGCGATGGGGGAGCCTGCCGGCTCCGACGCTGACATGCAGCATCTCGTGGACTGCGAGTCGTGCGCCGCAGAGGTCGCCGAGATGTCCCGGGTGGCGCTCGTGGCGAGATCCAGCGTCGTCGAGGGCGACCTCGAGGCGCCGCCGGCGGGCGTGTGGTCGCGGATCCACGGTGAGCTCGGGTTGACGACGGCGGTCGCTGCCGATCCCGCATCCGTGGTTCCCGTGCCCGTGCCCGAGCCCGAGCCCGTGCCCGTGTCGGTTTCGGAACAGGATGCTGCTGACGCCGGGCATCCGCGTCAGCGCACTCGCGTACGGTCGCGTCGTCGCTCCTCGGCATCCGTCTGGATCCTCGCCGCGTCGATGGCGCTCGTCGTCGCGATCGGTGCCGGTGTGTGGATCGCCCGCTCGCTCACGCCATCGTCAGCGGTGATCGCCTCGGCCGAGCTCGCGGCGTTCCCCGATCACCCCGAGGCGGTCGGACAGGCCGAGATCGACGATGACGGCGACGGCCGCCGCACGCTCACGGTGACGCTCGAAGGCGACGAACTCGCGGACGGCGAGTATCGCGAGGTGTGGCTGATCCGCGAAGACGGGCAGGCGCTGATCAGCCTCGGCGTGCTGGACGACGCGTCCGGCACATTCCGCGTGCCGGACGGCGTCGACCTCGACGAGTACCGCCTGGTCGACATCTCCTTCGAGCCGGTCGACGGCGATCCGGCGCACTCGGGAGATTCGATCGTGCGGGGCGAGCTCGACTTCGCGTGAATCGCGAGCACGATGTGGCGTGAGAGCCGAGCGCGTCGAGGCGCGCTCGGCTCAGGCGGGCGCGCTGCCCGCCTGAGCGAGGACGCGCTGAAGCGGTCGGTAGTGCTCGATGACTGCGGCGCGGTAGGCGTCGACGTCGCCGGCCCGCACCGCGGCGAGCATGTCGCCGTGAGCAACCGCGGTCTGATGGATGTCGTCGGGCTGATCGATGTCGAGCTGTGGCAGCACGGCTGTATGCACATCCCAGAAGGCGCCGACGAGCTGCCCGACGAGCCGGTTGCCGATCGCGTCGAAGAGCTTGGTGTGAAACAGGCGGTCGGCCTCGAGGAAGTGCTCGCCTCTGCTCGCCTTGTCGACCATCTCGGCGACGAGCTCATCGAGTTCTCCGCCGACGTCGACCTGAGCAGCCGCGACGACGCGCTCGGCCATCGAGAGGTCGAGAGCGAGGCGCACCTCGACCACTTCGCGCAGGGACTGGAGAGATCCCTCGGGGGAGAGAACGCCTCGGAAGACGAGGGCTTCGACCATCGGATCCAGTGACATCGGGCCGACGTACGTGCCGTGGCCGTGCCGCACATCGACGATGTCGAGGGTCGACAGGGTGCGGATGGCCTCCCTGACCGACGAGCGTGACACATCGAGTTCTTCGCAGAGCTCGGCCTCTGTCGGGAGTGGATCGCCGGGGGTCAGCCCGCGGGCGATGATGAGCTGCTTGATCTGATCCGCCGTCGTCGAGCGCCGCATCCGCGATGCCCTACTCGTGGTGGACTTCATCTGGTCTCCCTCTGGTCCCGACTGAAACGCTCCGATCATCTCACTCTTGTGATTCGACCGAACGTGTGTTTAGAGTACATCAGACATCAGATGTCCTCAAGATGTCCCCCACCCACCCTGGAGCACACATGAACCGACACGTCACCCGCCGCCGTGCGGGTCGATTCACGACACTGGTCGCCGGCACCGTCGCCGCCTCCGCCGTCCTCGCCGGCTGCGCCGCCGGAGCGACCCCCGCACCCGACGACGGCGCGTCCGCCGGCGCCGTCGATCCCGACGCGATCATCGAAGCGGGCATCTCGTACACGCTCAACGGCAGCTTCGACCCGATGGTCGCCTCCGGCGCCGTCACGGTCTCTGCGAACTGGCACGTCTTCGAGGGACTCGTCGACCTCGACCCCGTCACGCAGGAGGCCGCACCGGCACTCGCCGCCGACCTCCCGACCAAGGTCGACGACACCACCTACGAGATCGACCTCCGCGAGGGCGCGACCTTCCAGAACGGCGACCCGGTCACCGCAGACGACGTCGTCTTCAGCTACGAGCGCGTGCTGAACCCCGACAACAACTCGCTGTTCCGGACCTTCATCGACTTCGTCGACACCGTGACCGCGGTCGACGAGGACACGGTGCAGATCACCACCGACTATCCGTTCTCGCTCATCAACGAGCGCCTCGGCGTCGTCAAGATCGTGCCCAAGGCGGTCGTCGAGGCAGACCCGGAGGGCTTCGGTGCGAACCCGGTCGGCTCCGGTCCGTACTCGCTCGTCTCGGCCGTGCCCGAGGACAAGCTCGTCTTCGAGCGCTATGACGACTACAACGGTCCTCACCCGGCGCTCGCCGCGGGGATGAACTGGAACCTGCTGTCCGACGCTTCCGCTCGCGTCACAGCGATGTCGACGGGCACGATCCAGGCGATGGAGGACGTGCCCTACATCGACGTCGACTCGCTGGCATCCGCCGCCGATGTCGAGAGCGTGCAGTCGTTCGGCCTTCTCTTCATGATGTTCAACACGAAGGCTGCGCCTTTCGACGACGTCCGGGTGCGCCAGGCCATGCACTACGCGCTCGACATGGACAAGATCATCGAGACGGGGATGCTCGGCAACGCGACTCCCGCCACGTCGTTCCTGCCCGAGACCTACCCGAACTACAACGAGGCCTCGACGGTCTACAGCTACGACCCCGAGAAGGCCGAGGAGCTGCTGGCCGAGGCGGGCGTCGACGACCTGTCGATCACGCTGCTCACCACCGACACCGGCTGGGTGAAGGAGGTCGCACCCCTGATCAAGGAATCGCTGGACGCCATCGGAATCGACACGACGCTCGACATCGGGCAGTCCGCTGCGATGTACGAGAAGGTCGACTCCGGCGACTACACGGTCGCGATCGCTCCGGGAGACCCCTCGGTCTTCGGCGTCGACCCCGACCTGCTCATGAACTGGTGGTACGGCGAGAACGTCTGGACCCAGACCCGCACCAACTGGGCCGACTCACCCGAGTACGCCGAGCTGCGCACACTCCTCGACGACGCCGTGCAGCAGCAGGGCGACGAGCAGCAGGCTACGTGGGACAAGGCGTACGACCTGATCTCCGATGAGGCCGTGCTCTACCCGCTGTTCCACCGCAAGCTGCCCACCGCGTGGAGCAGCCAGGAGCTGATCGGGTTCGCTCCCGTCCCCACCACCGGCCTGTCGTTCCTCGACGTCGGCGTGGCGGCGAAGTAGCCCCGGTCTCCACGGCGGGGATGCGCGCCCGAGCGCATCCCCGCCACACCTCCCCGAACCTGGAAGGAGCGGCACGTGTCCAACACGCTCCGCCTCATCGGACGACGGCTGCTGCAGCTGCCGTTCATGATCCTCGGCATCACGTTCCTCGTCTTCTTCGTGATGTCGTTCTCGCCCGTCGACCCCGCCCGCACCGCGCTCGGAGAGACCGCATCCCCCGAGGCGCTCGAGGCATACCGAGAACAGTACGGCCTCGAGCAGCCGCTGCTCGTGCGCTACTTCGCCTTCTTGGTCGGGCTGCTGCAGGGCAACCTCGGCACCTACTCGGCACGGAGTCTTCCGGTGATCGACGAGGTCGTCCGCGCCTTCCCCGTCACGCTCGCGCTGACCTTCCTCGGTCTCGTCATCGCCGTCATCGTCGCCTTCGTGATCGGCGTCCTCGCCGCCGTCTACCGCGACCGCTGGCCCGACCAGCTCATCCGCATCATCGGTGTGGCGTCGCTGTCGACGCCCTCGTTCTGGCTCGCGATCCTGCTCATCCAGCTCTTCACCCTCGGGCTGAACGTGCTCCCCGCGTCCGGTCCATTGCCCGATCCCTGGGCGGATCCCTCCGGGTGGCTCGCCCGCATGGCGTTGCCGGCCATCGCTCTCGCCGTTCCGGTGATCGGCCAGCTGTCCCGTGTCGTGCGCACCTCGATGGTCGAGGAGCTCGATCGTGACTACGTGCGCACGGCGCTCGGCGCCGGCATCCCGCGCACCATCGTCGTCGGCCGCAACGTGCTGCGCAACGCCCTGATCACGCCCGTGACCGTGCTCGGTCTGCGCATCGGCTACCTCATCGGCGGGGCGGTCGTGATCGAGATCATCTTCGCGATCCCCGGCATGGGCACGCTGATCCTCAACGGCGTGACCAACAACGAACCCAATCTCGTGCAGGGCGTGACTCTCGCAGTGTCACTGGCCTTCGTGGTGATCAACATCATCGTCGACCTCCTGTACGTGCTCATCAATCCCCGAATCCGGGCGGTGTGACATGCGACGCAAACTGACTGAACGACTCTCGCTTCCGGGACTCCGCCTCGGCGGCCTGTCCCTCGGCTCCCTGATCTGCATCGTGGTGCTCGCAGTGATCGCGCTGGCTGCGATCGCGGCACCGCTGATCGCGCCGTTCGATCCGCTGGCATCCGGCGCTCCGGTGCAGCCACCGAGCGCGGAGCACTGGTTCGGCACCGACCGTCAGGGCCGCGACATCTTCTCCCGCCTGGTCTACGGCGCGCGGTACTCCCTGGTGATCGGGCTCGGCGCGACTCTGGTCGCACTGGCCGCCGCCTGCGTGTTCGGCACCATCGCCGCCACCGCCCCCCGGTGGATCTCCGAGACCCTCATGCGGGTGATGGACGTGGTGATGTCCTTCCCCGGCATCGCGCTCGCCGCGGTGTTCGTGGCGGTGTTCGGCAAGTCGCTCCCGGTGCTCGTCCTGACGATCGCCTTCCTCTATGTACCGCAGCTCACCCGCATCATCCGTGCGAACATCCTCGACCAGTATGGCGAGGACTACGTCTCGGCGGTGCGCGTCATGGGCGCGGGCACCCCGCGGATCATCGCGAAGCACGTCGCCCGCAACGCGATGGCTCCGGTGCTCGTGTTCGCGACCGTGCTCGTCGCCGACGCGATCGTCTTCGAGGCGTCGCTGTCGTTCCTGCAGGCCGGCGTGCCCGACCCTGAGCCGTCGTGGGGCAACGTGATCGCCGCCGGGCGCAACCTGCTGATGAGCGGGGCATGGTGGGCGACGTTCTTCCCCGGCATCCTCATCATGCTGACCGTGCTCTGCCTCAACATCCTCTCCGAGGGGATGACCGATGCGATGGTGTCGCCGCGTGCACGCAAGATCACCGCGGATGCCGCGAACACCGAGGAGTCGACGCACGAGCTCGAAGAGGCGGCCGCCGGCCCCGACGACACGAACGTGATCGTCACGGTCGACACGGCGGTCAACCTCTCGGTGCCGAGCGGCGTGCCTGACGTGCTGGTGCCGGTGGCGCCCGCTGTGCCTCTCTCCGAGCGGCTCGCCGACCTGCGCCAGCGCGAGCTCGCGCGCACCGACCGCCTCGTCTATTCGGGCGTCGAGACCCCGCTGCTCGACGTGCAGGACCTCTGCATCTCGTTCCCGCGGCACGGCGACGTCGATGTGGTCGACCATGTCAGCTTCACGGTGCGCCCCGGCGAGACCATGGCGCTGGTGGGTGAGTCGGGCTGCGGCAAGTCGATCACCTCGCTCGCGATCATGGGACTGCTCGACCCCAAGGCCGACGTCCGAGGGCGCATCCTGTTCGACGGTCAGGATCTGCTGCAGATGACCCCCAAGAGGCGCAACGCGCTGCGAGGGCACGACATCGCGATGATCTACCAGGATGCGCTGAGCTCGCTGAACCCGGCGATGCTCATCCGCTCGCAGATGAAGCAGCTCACCTCCCGAGGGGGCACCCGCACGGCGGAAGACCTGCTCGAGCTGGTGGGTCTCGACCCCGCTCGCACACTCGCCTCGTACCCGCACGAGCTGTCGGGAGGTCAGCGGCAACGCGTGCTGATCGCGATGGCGCTCACCCGCGACCCGCGACTGGTGATCGCCGACGAGCCGACCACCGCTCTCGACGTCACGGTGCAGGCGCAGGTCGTCGAGCTGCTGATGCGACTGCAGCGCGAGCTCGGCTTCGCCCTCGTCTTCGTGTCGCACGACCTGGCGCTCGTCGCCGAGCTCACTCACCGCATCACGGTGATGTACGCGGGGCAGGTCGTCGAGCAGGGCACGACCCGCGAGATCCTGACCCAGCCGGTGCACGAGTACACGCAGGGGCTGCTCGGTGCCGTGCTGTCGATCGAGGCGGGCTCCGACAGGCTCCACCAGGTCTCCGGCGTCGTCCCGTCGCCGCGCGACTTCCCCGCCGGCGACCGCTTCGCTCCTCGTTCGTCCGCCCCTGCCCGCTATGCGGGGGTCACACCGGTGCGCCGGCGGATCGAGGGAACCGAGCACTACTACTCGGCGCATCCGGACGATGCGCCCATCGAAGCGATCGGAGCAGGACGATGAGTGAGACCGTCATCGAGCTCGAGGACGTCCACGTCCGCTACAAGACGCGTGCGTCATCGCTGTTCAAGCCGAAGTACGTCGACGCGCTGGCCGGTGTCTCGCTCACCGTGAAACGAGGGCAGACCCTGGGGATCGTGGGTGAGTCGGGATCGGGCAAGTCCACCTCGGCCAAGGTGCTTGTCGGCCTCGAGAAGCCGACCAGCGGCCGGGTCGTGTTCGGCGGCGAGACGGTGACGTCGTTCACTCCGGCGGTGCGCCGACGGCTCGGACGCATCCTGTCGGTCGTCTTCCAGGACCCCGCTACCGCTCTGAACGCCCGGATGACCGTGCGTGACGCGCTGCTGGACCCGATGCAGGTGCACCGGCTCGGCACGCCTGCGACCCGTGGTCGCAAGGTGCGCGACCTGATCGGACTCGTCGGGCTTCCCGCCTCGGCGCTCGAGGCTCTGCCCAGTCAACTCTCGGGTGGTCAGCGTCAGCGCGTCGCCATCGCCAGGGCGCTGGTGCTCGATCCGCAGGTGATCGTCGCCGACGAACCGACCTCGGCGCTCGACGTGTCGGTGAGGGCGCAGATCCTCAACCTCCTCACCGACCTGAAGGAGCAGCTCGGCCTCGGCATGGTCTTCATCTCTCATGACATCCAGACCGTCCGCTACCTCTCAGACGAGATCGCCGTGATGAACCGCGGGAGGGTCGTCGAGTTCGGCGATGCCGCTCGCGTGTTCGAGGCGCCCTCCGACGACTACACCAGAACGCTGCTGGGCGCCGCGCCCTCGCTGCTCGAACCGACCAACTGAAACGACCGGAACACCATGACTTCTGCATCCCCCTCCGTCACCTTCACCGGTGTCGTCCCGCCCGTCGCCACCCCACTGCTGCCCGACGGCACGATCGACCACGTGTCGCTCGAACGGCTCGTCGAGCGACTGATCGACGAGGGCGTGTCGGGCCTCTTCGCGCTCGGATCGACGGGCGAGACCGCCTATTTCACCGACGACCAGCGCGTCGAGCTGCTCACCACGATCGTCAGGACGAACGCGGGGCGGGTGCCGATCATCGCCGGCGCGATCGAGCTCACCGCCCCCCGTATCATCGAGACCGCGCGTCGCCTGGTCGCGGCGGGTGCACAGGCGATCGTCACGACGGCCCCGCTCTACACGCTGAACTCCGCCGCAGAGGTCGCCGACCACTTCCGCGCGATCGCCGCCGCGATCGACGTGCCGCTGTGGGCGTACGACGTGCCCGTGCGAGTGCACTCCAAGCTGGGCATCGATCTGCTCGTGCGGCTCGGCGCCGAGGGAGTCATCCGCGGGGTCAAGGACTCCTCCGGTGACGACGTCTCGTTCCGCCGTCTGATCGCCGCGAACGACGCCGCGGGGCGCCCGCTGCAGCTGCTCACTGGCCACGAGGTCGTCGTCGACGCTATGGCCCTTGCGGGTGCCGATGGAGTGGTTCCGGGCTTCGCGAACGTCGAGGCTGCGGGCTACGTCAGGCTGTGGGACGCCGCGCAGCGCGGCGACTGGGCCGAGGCGCGCAGCGAGCAGGAGCGCATCAACCGCGCGTTCGACATCGTCTTCGAACCGCAGGGCCTCTCGGGTGACGCGACCGGTGTCGGCGCATTCAAGGCGGCCATGCACGCCCGCGGCATCATCGACCACGCGACGATGGCCGACACCGTGCAACCGCTCGATGCCGAGACCGTCTCGCGCATCCGTCAGATCCTCTCCGAGCAGGGGATGCTGCCGGTCGTCGTCTCCTGATGGCGCATCGTCTCGTGCCAGCGGGGTCGAGCGAGGTCGTCCTGGCGGTCGACATCGGCGGCACCAAGACATCGGCGGCCCTCGCCGACCGTGACGATGTGCTGCTGTGCACCGAGACGGCGCCGACGCGCGCGGCTGAAGGACCGACGGCGGTCGTCTCGACCGTCGCAGGCCTGGCGCGCAGGCTCCTCGACGGATCATCGGCGCGGCTCGTCGGCGTCGGCATCGGAGCGGCCGGCGTCGTCAACGCCGTCACCGGCACGATCGTCTCGGCGACCGACACGTTCGCCGACTGGCCGGGCACACCCGTGGCCATGCTCGTGCGCGAGGCGCTGGGCGACCTGCTCGTGCCAGACGCCCCGGTCGTCGTGCAGAACGACGTCGACGCGCATGCCGAGGGCGAGCACCGGCACGGGGCGGCAGCCGGTGCCGCGAGCGCGCTCGTCGTCGCCGTGGGCACCGGTGTCGGTGCGGGGCTCATCATCGGCGGCAGCGCCGTGCGCGGGGCCCATCACGTCGCAGGTGAGATCGCCCACCTGCCGACACCGGGTGCCGAGCATCTGCGCTGCCCCTGCGGTCGTATGGGCCATCTCGAGGCCATCGGCTCGGGCATCGGTCTGCACGCGCATTTCCGTTGGCTCGGCGGAGACCCGCTCATCGTCGATGCCCGAGGCATTGCGGCCGCCGCGGCCGACGGCGACCCGGTCGCCATCCGTGCCGTCAGCGAGTCCGCAGCCGCGGTCGGTCGTGCGCTCGCCGGAGCCGCCACGATTCTCGACCCCGAGCGGATCGTGATCACCGGGGGGGTGCCGAAGATCGGCGACGCCTGGTGGGAGCCGATGCTGCGCTCGTTCGCAGACGACGCCATCGACGCGCTGCAGTCCACTCCGATCCTGCCGGGCGTGCTCGGCGACGACGCGCCTCTGCGAGGCGCGGCAGCATCCGCCTGGAGGGCGATATGACATCCACAGACATGCTCGACGAGCTGCGCGGGGGCCTCGTCGTCTCGTGCCAGGCCTACCCCGGCGAGGCGATGCGCGACCCCCGCACCATGGCGCAGGTCGCACAGGCCGCGGTCGTCGGCGGAGCCGCCGGCATCCGGGTGCAGGGGCTCGACGACATCAGAGCGGTCGCCGGCATGACCGTGCCCGTGATCGGGCTGTGGAAAGACGGCGACGCCGACGTCTTCATCACCCCGACGCTCGAGCACGCGAAGGCGGTCGCCGACGCGGGTGCCGACATCATCGCGATCGACGGGACTCGCAGGACTCGCCCCGACGAGCGCAGTCTTGCCGAGACGATCACCGCGCTCCGTGAGCACACCGACGCACTGATCATGGCGGACTGCGGCTCGCTCGACGACGCGCTCGCGGCCGAGCATGCCGGCGCAGACATCCTCGGGACGACACTCGCGGGCTACACGGCGGAGCGACCGAAGACCGACGGCCCCGACATCGAGCTGATCGCGCTCCTGGCCGCGCACTGCAGCACTCCGATCATGGCGGAGGGGCGCATCCACTCGCCTGCTCAGGCAGCGGCCGCGGCTGCCGCCGGAGCATTCGCGGTGTGCGTCGGCACGGCGATCACCCACCCGGCGACCATCACGTCATGGTTCGTCTCCGCACTGACCGAGGAGAGCTGATGGACGTCGTCATCGCGCCCGAAGAACAGATCGGCGAGATCGTCGCCGACGACATCACCGCACTGATCGCCGCCCGACCGGATGCCGTGCTCGGCCTCGCGACGGGTTCGAGCCCCCAGCGCATCTACCGCGCGGTCGCAGAGCGGGTCGCGCGCGGGCAGCTCTCCCTCGCCCGCGCTCGGGGATTCATGCTCGACGAGTACGTCGGGCTGCCGGCAGGACATCCGTGCCGCTACAGCACGGTGATCCGCGAGGACTTCGTCTCGCGCGTCGACCTCGCCCCCGGCGCGGTGCGCGGGCCGGACGGCGACGCCGCCGATCTGAACGCGGCGTGCGACGAATACGAGGATGCGATCCGCGAGGCGGGCGGTGTCGACCTGCAGATCCTGGGCATCGGCACGGACGGGCATATCGCGTTCAACGAGCCGGGTTCGTCGCTGGCGTCGAGGACGCGGGTGAAGACGCTCACCGCGCAGACCCGCGATGACAACGCACGATTCTTCGGCGGCGACGTCTCTGCGGTTCCGTATCACTGCCTCACGCAGGGGCTCGGCACGATCATGGACGCGCGGCGCATCGTGCTCGTCGCGACCGGCGAGGCGAAGGCGGAGGCCGTCGCGCAGCTCGTCGAGGGCCCTGTGTCGGCCCGATGGCCCGCGACGATCCTGCAACACCACCGACACGTCACCGTGCTCGTCGATGACGCGGCCGCATCCCGGCTCGCGCTCGCCGAGTACTACCGGCACACTCAGGCGCACCGCCACCTGGTGTCATGACCGAGCCGCTCGCGCCGCTGCTGATCAGCTCCTACGCCGTCTCTCCCGCGCACGCGACCTGGGATCCCGATCTCGAGGCCGAGCTTCTGCCTGCGCTCTGCGCACTGCCCGGCGTGGTGGGGCTCGAGGTGCCGTGGATGGGTGGCATCCATCCGCATGATCCGGCCTGGTTCCTGAGCCACGTGCCCGCCGGGGCCCAGCTCGCGGTGACCCCGTTGCCGTGGGTGATGAGGCGGTGCGGTGCCGATGCGAGCTACGGCATCGCCTCCCCGGAGGAGGACGGGCGCCGTGCCGCCATCGCGGATCTGCGCGCCGTCGCCCATGACCTGCGGCGGATCGACCGCGACACCGATGCGTCAGTGACGGTGGTCGCGCTCCACACCGCACCTCAGGGCGGGGGAGACCGGATGCGTCTGGCGGCATCGCTCGCCGAGATCGCCGGATGGGACTGGGCGGGTGCGCAGCTCGTCGTCGAGCACTGCGACGCGGCGACGACGAGACATCCGTGGGAGAAGGGCTTCCTGTCGCTCGACGACGAGATCGATGCGATCCTCACTGTCGAGTCTCCGGTGGCGCTCTGGCTGAACTGGGGACGCTCGGTGATCGAGACCCGCGACGCCGACGCGGTGACCGCGCAGGTCGCCGCCGCGGCGGCGACCGGTCGCCTCGCCGGGCTCACCTTCTCGGGGTCTGCCGCGGTCGACGGGCCGTACGGTCCTGCCTGGACGGACGGGCACCTGCCGCTCGCCGGCGCGGATCCTGCGTCAGGGTCGCTGTTGGACGCGGCCCATGTCGCCGCCGCGCTCGCCGCCGCCGGTCAGGTCGACCGCCTCGGACTCAAGGTGAGTCGACGCCCTGGCGACACGACTGCGGATGCCGTGCTGCAGACGGTCGAAGACAATCTGCGAGCGTTGCGGGCGGCTGCGCGCGCGTGAGCGCCGCTGAGCCCTCTTCTACGCAGCTCGCTCCCGCACGGCCGGTCGGGTGAGTCGCGGGATCAACGACGGCGTGTTCTCGCGGTACTCGACGTAGTCGGGACGGTCGCCCCACTTCTTCTCGGCGCGTGCCTCGAGCAGCGGGATGCCGCTCACCCGCGTGAGCAGCAGGATCACGAACAGCGGCGAGAGCAGCGCGACCCACTGCCACCCGGCGAGCACGGGGGCGGCGGTCAGGAAGACGCCCACCCAGATGACGATCTCGCCGAAGTAGTTGGGGTGGCGAGACCTCGACCACAGGCCGGTGCGGATGAACTCGTCCTTGTTGCGCGGGTCTGCGCGGAATGCCGACTTCTGCGCGTCGGCGACGATCTCGATGGTCATGCCGAGCAGCCACACGACGATGCCGACGATGGTCAGCCATCCGATCGGGGCGCGTGCCGCGGCATCCGTGCTGATCGCGATCCATGCCGCCGCCGCGGTCAGTGACACCCACGCACCCTGGATCACCCACACCTGCAGGAAGCGCACGGGCGAGCCCTTGATCTCGTCGAAGCGGCCGTCGGATCCGGCCTTGTGCACGCGCAGGGCGAGGAAGGACCCGAGGCGGGCGGCCCACAGGATCACCATCGCCGCGAGGATCCAGCTGCGCGCATCCGGCATCGGCGTCAGCAGCACGAGGGCGACGGAGATCGCCAGGAAGGTGAGGCTGCCGGTGAGGTCGAAGAACCGCTCGGTGCGCAGGATCATCGCGGGGATGAACGCGATGACCTGGATCGCGAAGGCCGCGGCGACGGCGAGGGCGAACAGCGGGATGCCGCCGATCATCGCACCGCCCTGGCTGCCGGCGAGCGCGACGAGGGCTCCGATCACGAGCGCGACGATGATCGCGACGACGGAGGAGCGCGAGGATTTGGGGGTGGATGAGGTGGGGGAGGACATGGCGTTCTTTCTGCTTCTCAGAGGTACAGGTCTTCGACGGTGACGGCTGCGCGATCCAGCACGACACTCCGCTTGAGTTTCATGGTCGGCGTGACCAGCGCGCGGTCCTCGAGGTCGGCGAAGACCACGCTGAACCGGCGCACCTGCTCGCTGCGAGCCACGAGGGCGTTGGCGGCGTCGACGGCACGCTGCAGGTGAGCGCGCAGGGTCGGGTCGGTCACGGCGCGCAGGTCTGTCTCGGCGACCAGGGGGATGCTGACGCCTTCGGCGGCGGCCCATGCCAGGGTCTGCTCGGGGTCGAGAACGAGAAGCGCCGAGAGATACGGCTTGCCTTCGCCCACCATCACCGCGTGCGAGACGAGCGGATTCGCCTCGACCGCGCTCTCCCACCGGGTCGGCACGACGGTCTTGCCGTTCGAGGTCACGATCACGTCTTTGAGTCGACCCTCGAGAATGAGCCGGCCTTGGTCGTCCAGCCGCCCGAGATCGCCGGTGCGGAAGAAGCCGTCGACGAAGGCGCCCTCGTCGTGAGCCGGATCGCGATACCCGGCGAAGACGCCGATGCCGCGGGCGAGCACCTCTCCGTCGTCACTGATGCGCACCGTGAGACCGGGGAGCGGCGAGCCGACACTGCCCGAGGCGATGCGACCGGGCAGATTCCCGGTGAGTGGCGCCGTCGTCTCGGTCAGTCCGTAGCCCTCGATGACGGGCACCCCGATGCCGCGGAAGAAGAGCGAGAGGTCGGCATCGAGCGCTGCTCCGCCCGAGAGGATGTACCCGACCCGGCCGCCCATCACGGTGCGGAGGCGGCGGAAGAAGAGGGCGTCGAAGAAGCGGTGCCGCAGGCTGAGCCCGCGGTTCTTCGGGATTCGCCGTCCGGCGTCGATCCGCTCGGCGCGGTGGCCCCATGCGACGGCCGTCGCATGGGCTCTCGCCCACACCTTCGCGAGGCCCTTGTCGGCAGCCTTCGTGGCAGCCGCCGCCTGGATCTTCTGCAGCACGCGCGGCACGACCACGAGGAACGTCGGGCGCAGCGTGTCGAGGGTCGCGACGACGGTCGAAGGATCGGAGAGGTGCGCGATGCGCATTCCGCTGGCCAGGCAGATCAGCTGAAGCCCGCGTGCCAGCACGTGGGCGAGCGGCAGGAAGATGACGGTGTTGCCCTGCTCGTTCACGATCTCGCGATACGCGGCGGCGATGTTGAGCACCTGACCGAGGAAGTTGCGGTGCGTGAGAACGACGCCCTTGGGCTCGCCCGTGGTGCCCGAGGTGTAGACGATCGTCGCAGGGTCGTCCTGCGTGGCTGAGGTTCTGCGGGCGTCGAGCTCGTCATCGGAGACGTCGACGCCGTGCGCGACCAGGTCTGCGAGAGTGCCGGATGCCGCGGCATCCATCGTCCAGGCTCCGAGTGTGATCCGCTCGGTCTCCGTGAGCGCCGCCTGCAGAAGCACCGCGTGCTCTGTGGTGCCGCCGATCGCCAGACGCACCCCGGCATCGGCGACGATGGCATTCACCTGCGAGGGCGACGACGTCTCGTAGATCGGCACGACGACGGCGCCGGCGAACCAGGACGCGAGGTCGGCGACGGCCCATTCGTATCGCGTCGGCGCCATGATCGCGATGGGGTCACCGGCCCGCACGCCCTGGGCGATGAAGCCCTTGGCCAGAGCGCGCACCTGGTTGAGGAATTCCCGAGTCGTGATCGGGCGCCACGAGCCTCGGGCATCCGCTCCTTTGACCTCGAAGGCGACGTGATCCGGGGCGATGGCTGCGCGCGCGACCAGCAGGTCGGTGACGTTGCGATACCCGTCGAGGTCGGCAAGCGGCGGGGTCGACGACTCGATCATCGGAACTCCTCTCGGGCGCGCGAGAACGGGCCCATCTGCACCTGTTCGGAGCCGAGGAGGAATCGGATGGGATGCAGATGTGAGGCGTGCCTCGTGTCAGCTGGCGTCAGGCGCCCGACGGCTGCGCTTCACGACGACCACGATGAGGATGATGACGCCAGCGACGGCGGCGAGGGCGAGGACGACCACGAGCGCCAGGCTGACCAGCACCATCGGCAGCTCCGATTGCGGGGCCGCGACCGGCTCCGGGGTGGGGGTCGGAGAAGGCGGGTTGTAGACCGCGTCGAAGGACGGAGAGCGCTCCTCCACGAAGAGTGGGTGCTCGTCCGGGTACTGCGTCGGGTCTTCGGCGATGAACCGGGTGGCGTTGACGATCCCGTATCCGTATCTGTCGGACCGCTCGAGCTCATGGGGGTTCGATCCGGTGTTGTGGATGAGTGACTGGGTCAGCTGCGCGGCTGTCGCATCGGGCCACTTCTGCATGCCGAGAGCGATGAGCCCCGCGACGAGGGGTGTCGCTGCGGAGTTTCCCTGCCAGGTGGTCATGCCCCACGTTTCGTTGAACCCGACGCCCGCGACACCGATTCCGGGGGCTGTGACGTCGGTGTTCGGGTCGGCCATGTCCTCCTCTGAGTACCTCTTCTTCGCGGGAGCAGCGGTGGCGTCGACCGAGGCGACATTGATGACCCCGTTGCCTTCGTCCAACTCGAATGTCCAAACGGTGTCGTCGTTGGGCAGGCCTGCGACGATGACGACCCCGGCCCTCAGGGCCATCGCCACACTCTCGTACGCGCCTTCGGAAAGTTCCTCGGCGAGCTTCGCCGAGCCGCCAGACATCGTCACGATGTCCGTCCCGCGGGCGACGGCATCGTCAAGGACATCCTCGAACGGGGCCTTGCACGTATATGGAGACTGACCCAGGCTGTCCCCGCCTTGCAGCGCTCCGTAGTACAAGATGTGGGCCTCCGGTGCGATGCCCTTCGGCCCTTCGCCACTCTCGGACGTGCCGTTGCCGACGATGAGCGACGTCACCGAGGTGCCGTGCTTCAACTCCTCGTACTGAGTCGGCGCATAATCCAGCGGGTCGTGGCATCCATCGAAGTCGGGGACCTCGATGTCCGCGCCCTGCAGCGTCGGCGCGTCGAGGTAAAGACCACCGTCGAACACCGCGATCGTCACACCCTCGCCGGTGATGCCGGCGTCGTGGATCGGCGCGATCTTCATCGCGTCCATGTACCAGTTGGGCCCGCCGCCGGAGAAGTCCTGCGCGGATGCCGCGCTCGGAACCACTGCCGCGGTCGCCAATGCCACCACTGCTGCTCCGGCCGCGATCCATCGTCGTGCGCGATTCGCCATCATCTTTCCCCCCCGGGTCATGCTGGGTATCAGCCTAGACGTCACGGGGCTGGCGTCATGGTCGTCATGGTCGACGAACGCGCACGTGCTTCGCGAGTTCGCCCGCGCTCCCGTCGGCATCCGGGTGACGCGGCGAACGAGCAAGCCGACGCCTGCGTCGAACCCGGGACCTCGGTGGATGCCGTCTGTCCTCTGCTCTTGAGGCAACAGGATCCGTCGACGACCGGGGTCATCCAGGCGCCGCACAACGTGACCTTTCGGACCGATCACCGATTCATGGTCGACGTCGTCTTCTGGTACCGCCCTGAGGGGGGAACCTCGTCTGGGACCGGCACGACCGACTACCCGACTGATCTCATCGGCACGTACACGGTCGACGGAGACGACGTGACGGTCGAGTTCCTCCCCTGGGATGACCTCTGACCTCTACCAATGCGTGACGCGCCGAAGAACGCTCACTCCAGCCGGCGATGTCACCCGTTGATCCATCCCTGCATGTCGGTCCACACCGCAGCGAGGGCATCCTCGAGTGAGAGATCGGAAGGGCCTTCCAGCCATCGGTCCATCGCGAGGTCGAAACAGGTAACGGCGAGGGCGGCCAAGGTGTGTGCGTGCTCGGGGGTGATGCTGCGCTGGTTCAGTGACCGTTCGATGGCGCGCGCGAGGTAGTGACTGCGTAGAAGATCGCGTTCGTGCAGCGCGGGTTCGCTGCGGATGATGCTGCGTCGACGTGCGATCTGCTCTCGCCAGTCCTGGAGGCCTCGGCATGCGGATGCGAGGCCTGCGCGCACCGTGGCCGTCCCGCCGCGTTCGTGCGGGATGGACTCCATGAAGTCGCTCACCGCTCGGGGGAACTCGCGATCTCGGAGGAACAGCACATCGCGTTTGTCGGAGAAGTGGCGAAAGAACGTCCGTGTGGTCAGTCCCGCCGCCTCGGCGATCTGGGGAACCGTGGTTCCCGAGTACCCCTGGTCGGTGAACAGGTTCATCGCTGCGGCTTCCAACCGCAACGCAGCATCCGGTGACCAACGAGGCATAGAGCAATGATGACACGAACTGTCGTAAGCTCGAGCGTGATGACACGAGATGTCATCAGATTCGGAGAACAGAAGAATGAGCGACAACACCGCGGCGTGGATCGATTCCGCCTATGCGGACCTGACGATTCGAGATGCCCCGATGCCGAAGCCGGGGGCGGGGCAGCTGTTGCTCGCGGTGCACGCGGTGGCGGTGAATCCGCTCGATGCGATCATCCAGTCCAACGGCACTGTGATGTACGGATGGTTGCGCTACCCGGTGATCCTCGGGGAGGACGTCGCGGGCGTGGTCGTCGAGACCGGAGCGAGCGTGGACGACTTCGTCGTCGGAGACCGAGTCGTGGCGTATGCGATGGGATTGGAGAAGGGGCGGGATGCCGTCTCCGAGAGCGGCTTCCAGACCTATGTCGCAGTCGACGCGAGCCTTGCCGCGGCTCTGCCGGCCACTACCGCTTTCGAGGACGCTGCCGTTCTGCCGCTGGCGGTGTCCACAGCGGCGGCCGGCCTGTTCGAGAAGGAGCAGCTGGGACTGGACTACTCCCGTCTCGGGGACTCGGCGCATCGCGATGAGGTCGTCGTGATCTGGGGCGGCGCGACAGCTGTCGGAGGCAATGCGATCCAACTCGCCCGAGCAGCCGGCTATCGCGTCATCACGACAGCCTCTGCGAAGAACCACGACCGGATGAGGCGACTGGGAGCAGAAGCCGCCTTCGACTATCGCGACCCGGAAGCGGCGAATCGGATCATCGAAGCGGTCGGCGGCTCCGCGGTGGCGGGGATCCTCGCCGTCGCGGTGGGATCGGCTGAGCCCTGCCTGAGGATCGCGCGCGCCACCGGCGCCACACGGATCGCGATGGCGAGCCCTTCCGTCTCGTTCTACGAACAACCCCGCCGTGGCGGTCTCTCCCTCGCCCGCATCCGCCTCTTCCTGAAGCTCGGAACGAGAACCGCCCTCCTGCAGGTGCGCAGTCGCACTCGCGGGATCAGGGCATCGTTCATCTGGGGAAGCGCCATCGCCACTTCTCCCGTGGGTCCGGCCGTCTGGGGCGGGTATCTCCCTGCCGCCCTCGCTTCGGGCAGCCACCACGCCTACCCGGAGGCGCACGTAGCAGGACACGGGCTTTCGGCCATCCAAGAAGCCATCGACACCCTTCGCCGCGGCGTATCGGCACGGAAACTCGTCATCACCCTCGACCACCCACCGACGAATCCGTGATGGATCCGTGAGGAGGTGCCCGAGTGCATCGCGGGAACAGCGATCGGGACGTCACATATATGGAGGGGCTGACGGGAATCGAACCCGCGCTATCTGCTTGGGAAGCAGAAGTTCTGCCATTGAACTACAGCCCCGTACTCGCATCCGAGGAGCGGGTGAACGCAAGCCTACCCGGCTGATCCGTCAGGGCCAAAGTGTCGGCGGCGTGTGGTGACTAGGCTGGGGCCGTGCTTCTCAGCGACCGCGACATCAGAGCAGAACTCGCCTCCGGCCACATCGGTCTCGACCCGCACGAGCCGGAGATGATCCAGCCGTCGAGCATCGACGTGCGCCTGGACCGCTACTTCCGCCTGTTCGACAACCACAAGTATCCGTTCATCGACCCGTCGGTCGATCAGCCGGAGCTGACTCGGCTGATCGAGGTCGACCCGGATGAGCCGTTCATCCTGCACCCCGGAGAGTTCGCACTCGGCGCGACCTTCGAGCAGGTCTCACTGGCCGACGACATCGCGGCCCGCCTCGAGGGCAAGTCGTCGCTCGGTCGCCTGGGGCTGATCACGCACTCGACCGCCGGGTTCATCGATCCCGGCTTCACGGGGCACGTGACGCTCGAGCTCGCGAATGTCGCGACGCTGCCGATCAAGCTGTGGCCGGGCATGAAGATCGGGCAGCTGTGCTTCTTCCGGCTGACCTCTCCGGCTGAGAACCCGTATGGCTCCGGCCCGTACGGCAACCGATACCAGGGACAGCGCGGGCCCACGGCATCCCGCTCGTTCCAGAATTTCCACAAGACCGACGTCGGCACGACCGATGTCGGAGCTATCGGGGGCTGACATGAGCGGTGACAGCAGAGATCCGCAGATCCCGTCGGAGGAAGCCGTCAATCCGCCGCCTCCCCGGGCTGAGGCGCGAGTGCCGGATGGGGTCATTCCTCCACCTCCCGCCGAGACGCCGATTCCGGATGGTCTGATTCCGCCGCCCCCGCCCGAGACTCCGATTCCGGAGGGCCTCATTCCGGCGGCTCCGGTGATTCCGCCGCCCCCGGCTGAGTCGGCGATTCCGGATGCAGTGATCCCGCCGCCTCCGCCGGAGGCGATGCTCCCGTCGACGCGCCGATCGCGGCCGAAGCCGGCGATCCTCACGGGCGACCAGCCCGCGCCGGTGGCAGACGACTGGGCGCAGCCGTCGGTCGCGCCCGAGGCGCCGACATCCGGCGGATACGGCGTGTTCTCAGTGGTGATCTTCGTGTTCCTCATCGTGCTGCTCGGGGCGGCGATCGCCGGCGCGATCTACCTCGCTACGAGCGTGCCGTTCGCTCTGGGAGCCGGCGAGCCCGGTGCGATCGCCGGTGCGCTGTGGCGTGCGTGATCTGAGATACGACCCCGCGGTCGATGCCGCCTATGTGACCCTGGGCGCACCGATCGCCGACGGCGGGGTCGCACGAACCGTTCCGGTCGACCTGCCGGACGGCATCTCGGGCGAGCTGTTCCTCGACTTCGACGAGGACGGCCACCTGCTCGGTGTCGAGATCCTCGGCGCATCCGCACTGCTCCGTCCTGTGCTTCTGCGCGGTCGATAGCGCGCCCGGAGGGCGGGCGGGGTCAAAAGTGCATCCGCTGCGGCGTTCTCGGGTGTGTTTTCGACCCCGCAAGGGGGCTCGCGCGGGGACGCAGAAACGCCCCGCCCGACCGTGGTCGGAGGGGGCGTTTCGGGTGTCGGATGCCGTCAGGCGTCGCGACCTCGGGTGAAGCCGGCGTCGAAACCGCGCTCGTAGGCGTGCTGCGCCGCACGGGCGACACGGTGCTCGCCGTGGCGGGGTCCTCCGTGCCGGCCGTGCTCGTGGCCGTGGCTTGCGTGACCGTGGTCGGCGTGCCCGTGGTCTGCGCGGCCGTGGTCTGCGTGACCGCCGTTCCCGCGATCGTGCGCGTCTGCGAAGCGGTCGTGCCCCGGGTGGCCGCGGTGTCCGCAGTCGTGTCCGCGGCGCTCGGCATCCGCTCCGCGCCCGTGCCGGTTCTCGTGTTCGGAGTCGTACCCGGGTGCGAATCCGCGACCGCGTCCGAACGGGTGTCCGTGGCGACGACCGAAGCCGCGTCCGGGAAGGCCGGGGCCGAACCCGTGCTCGGGCGCGAATCCGCGACCGAAGCCGCGGGGTCCGAAGCCGTGGCGACGACCGCGCCCACGGGGGAGCGGAGTCTCTTCGTCCCAGCCGAACGCGCGGGCGATCTGCTCGAGCGAGGTCAGCGTGGTCTCGAGATCTTCGGGGCTCACGGCGTCGGTGACCTTGGCGCGGATGCCGTCGACGATGCCGCCGAGGCGCTCCTTGGCCGCACGGCCGTCGTCGGTCAGCGTCCAGCCGTCGCCGTCGGCGACGACCCAGCCGCGCTCGACGAGAGCGTGCAGCTTGTGCGCGTTCAGGGGGCGACGGGCAGGCGTGGGGCCATCGATGATGTTGAGGATCCGCCAGTCACGGCGGCTTGCGTGCTCGCCTTCGAATGCGGAGTCGAACTCGGCCGCCATCAGGCGGTCGACGGCCTTCAGCCAGTAGCCGAAGGGGCGGGAGGTGCTGTCTGTGTTCTGAGTCTCAGAGGTGTTCATGAGGGAAGTCCTTAGATGTCATGGAGCATGTGCTTGTCACTATGCATGTGTATGTATTGTGACATGTAGTAATGATCCATGTCAAGTCGCATGTAAAATCGAATCGTGAGCGCCGCAGAGAACGACCCCACCGAGGCCATCGCCCGCGCTCTGTCGCGCCTGCGCGGGCGACGTCCTGGCGAGCGCGGGCGCGGCCCGCGAGGCATGGGCGGGCCGCACGGTTGGCACGGGGGACCGCACTCCGACCACGCGGACCATGCCGACCATGGGGATCACCGGCACGGGCGGCCGGAGAACCCCGGCATGCCGCCTTGGATGAACGACCCGTCCGGGCGCTTCGGCGGACCGGCGCGGATGCGGATGCTCGAGGCGCTTGCCGCGGCATCCGCTCCGCTCAGCGTCAGCGATCTCGGCGCGGCGATCGGCGTCGACCAGCCCCGGGCGTCGCGGCTCGTGCAGCAGGGGGTCGCGCACGGATTCGTGCGTCGAGAAGCCGACCCCGACGATGCGCGACGCACCCGGATCGCGTTGACCGACGAGGGGCGGAAGATCGCCCGCGGGATGCGGGGTGAACGGCGGGAGGCGCTGGGAAAGGCGCTCGCGGCCTTCACCGATGACGAGCGCGATCAGCTCGCGAGGCTGCTCGACAAGCTCGCCGACAACTGGGAGAGCTGACCTCCGCAGGTGGCGTGTGCTGTGCTGGTGCGGGATGACGTCAGACAGCTGCCGCGAACTCCAGCGACTCCTCGTCATCGACCGAGAGCGACAGCACCACGGTCTCGACGACATCGTGTGCTTCGATCTGCTGTTCGATCGCACGCAGGCTCCGGGCGACATCATGTTCGCGGGCGTCGCCGGTCAGATCGACTTCGGCGACGATGAAGAGCCTGTTCGGGCCCACGTACTCGATGTGCAGATAGGTGAGTCGTTGGATCTGCGGCGACGACAGCAGCGCGCGCCCGACTCGATCGCGCAGTGCGGGCGACGCGTTCGAGCCCACGAGGAACGCGATGTTGCGGCCGATCAGGATGATCGCGACCACACCCAGCAACACTCCGACGAGGATCGACCCCACGGCATCCCACGCGGCGACGCCGGTGATCTGATGCATCGCGATCGCACCCGCCGCGATCACCAGCCCGATCAGGGCGGCCATATCCTCGAAGAACACCGCCCGCAGCGTCGTGTCGCTCGTCTCGAGCACATAGTCCCAGGTCGACGATCCGCGCTCGCGAGCCAGCCGCCGCGACTTCACCATCGCCTGCGTGAACGACGCTCCCTCGAGCACGAATGCGATGCCGAGCACGGCGTATGCCACCCCTGGGCTCTCGACCGGACCCGTCTCCGACAGCTCCTGCACGCCGTGCATGATCGACACGATCGAGCCGGCAGTGAAGATGCCGAACGCCGCGATCAACGACCACACGAACGCCGCGCGTCCGTATCCGAGCGGATGCCGCGTGTCCTTCACCCGCGCGCCCCGCCGGTCGGCGATGAGCAGGAACACCTCGTTGCCGGCATCCGCCCACGAGTGCGCCGCCTCGGCGACCATCGACGCCGAAGACGTGATCACCGCCGCGATCGTCTTGGCGATCGCGACGAGGATGTTGGCGAGAAAAGCGATGATGACCGTCACGCGGTCAGGCTACTCCCGCAGCGCAGAAGCCGACCGCTCAGGCGCGCTGAGTCGCCTTCACCGGCAGCAGCAGCAGGAACCCGGCGATCAGCACCAGCACGATGCCGAGGATGCCGTACGACGTCGAGCCCGAGAGCACGATCAGCAGCGTCCAGGCGCCCGATGCCATCCAGCTCGCCGCCCGCCCGGTCGTCGCATACAGACCGAAGATCTCGCCCTCGCGACCGGCCGGCGTGATGCGGGCGAGGAACGACCGCGACGCCGCCTGGGCGGGGCCGACGAACGCACACAGCACCAGGCCGCCGATCCAGAACACGACCGTCCCGGCATCCACCAGGAAGAACACTGCGAGTCCGGCGATCACCATGGCGGCGAGCGAGATGAGGATGATCCGCTTCGGACCGAAGCGGTCGTCGTAGCGGCCGGCGATGATGGTCGAGACGCCTGCAATCAGGTTCGCGGCGATGCCGAAGATCACCAGGTCGAGGAAGCCGAAGTCGAACACCTGGCTGGCGATGACGGCGCCGAAGGCGAAGACCCCGCCGAGCCCGTCACGGAACACCGCGCTCGACAGCAGGAACCAGAAGGTCTGGCGGGTGTCGGGGTTGCGGTACAGGCCGACGACGTCCTTCACGAGCAGGCCGTAGGAGGCGAAGAAGCCGACCTTGCGCTCGGGGCGTCCGAGCGACGGCTCCGGCACGTTGAGGAAGATCGGGATCGAGAAGACGATCGCCCAGATCGCGCAGGCGACCGCGATGATGCGGAACGGCAGACCCCCGTCGTCCGGCAGACCGAACCAGTCGAACATATAGAAGATGACGACGAGCACCAGGGCGAGGATGCCGCCGATGTATCCGAATCCCCAACCGAGGCCCGAGATGCGCCCGACGGTCTTCGGGTTCGCGATGCCGATCAGCATGGCGTTCGAGTTGACCGCGGCGATCTCGCCGAACACGGATCCAGCCGAAATCAGCGCGACACCGAGCCAGAACAGCGTCGGCGTCGGCTCGACGAACCAGAGGCCGAGCATGCAGGCGACGAGCGCGCCGGTGCCGATCCCGAGCCAGAGCTTCTGACGCCCCGCAGCATCCGCCCGCTGGCCCAGAACCGGCGCGATCAGGAGGATCGCGATGCCAGCGATCGTCGAACCGAGACCGAGACCCGAGGCGAGGTCCGCCTCAGCCGCTTCGCGGATCGGGTCCTTCGCATCGAGGCCGGCGATCTCCGCCGGAAGAAATGCCTCGGTCGTGAGGTACAGCGCCGTGAAGATGAAGGTGAGGATGACGGTGTTGAAGGGCTGCGTCGCCCAGTCCCACAGCGCCCACGAGTAGACCTGCTTCTTCGGTGCCGGGGTCTCGCCACGCAGGTCGAGGCCGATCACGCCGACCGCGCCGCTGTTCGCCGTCGCGGCGGGCTCGGGCACCGCGCCGTTCTGCGGGGATTCGCTCATGATCGCAGTCTGGCGGCGCGCGGTGAACGGACGGTGACGGCGCGCCGCGGGCTAGGGTCGAGGCATGTCGACGATGCGGGCGGTGCCTCGCACCGTCGTGCTGTTCGAGGGCCGCAGCGACAGCCTCGCCTTCATCGCTCTCGCGCGCCGCCGTCGGATCGGCATCGAGAGCCTCGACCTCGTCGATCTCGACGGCATCACGAACCTGCGCAAGCACGTGACGGCGCTGCGCAGCGCCCCGGATTCACCTCGCATCCTCGGCCTGTATGACGACGCCGAGGGCGACTACGTCACGAAGGTCCTGATCGAGGTGGGCGTCATCGCCGACGGTGCGGCGCCGAGCGACGCCGGCTTCTTCGGCTGCGGACGCGACCTCGAGGATGAAGTCATCGCCGCCGCAGGCCCGGAGCTCGTGCTCGACACTCTCGCGGCTCGGGGTGAGCTCGCACGATTCCAGGTGTTCCAGGAGCAGCCCGCGCAGCGCGCGCGGTCGATCGACGAGCAGTTGCACCGGTTCGCCGGCACCGCCGCAGGCAGGAAGGCCCGATTCTCGGCCGACATCATCGATGTGCTGCCGCTCGCGCGCATGCCCCGGCCGCTCCTCGACCTGCTCGACGCGGCGCTGCGGACGGCGTGAGCGGTTCGGTCAGTCCGGCCGGCGGCCGAGCATCGGCTCGCGCAACGTGCGCGCGTAGTCCTCTTTGAGCACCGCCAGGTGCAGCCACGATTCGATGCGGGTGACGCCGGCGAGCGAGCGCAGCCGCTCCAGGCTTGCGTACAACGCTCCGGCAGACGGCTCGACCAGCGTGGCCACGGCGTCGAAGCGCCCGAGGGTGCGCGCGGCGAAGTCGATGCCGCGCCCGGTGCGCAGCTCCTCGATCACCGCCTCATCATCGTGGTTGAGATTGAGTCCGACGCCCATCGACAGCTGCCGGTGCGCGAGACCTCTGGCCTCGACCGCGCTGATCTTGATCACCCCGCCGTCGATCAGTCGCTGCACTCGGGTCGCCACGGCCGAGGGCGAGAGCCGCACAGCCTCGCCGAGGGCGCGGAAGCTCATGCGTCCATCGGACTGCAGTCGTTCGATGAGATCCTCGTCGACCGCGTCGAGGGTGACGTCGCCGTGGTACTCCGAGACGAAGAAGCCCTTCACCACGGTCGAGTAGATGATGGTGTTGATGTCGAGCACGCCGTCGATGGCACGGATCTGGGCGAGCAGGTCGTGCAGGTCCTCCATCGTGCCGAGCCTGACCTCGGTGACGAGATCATGGGCGCCGCCGACCGCCGAGACGAGCACCGTCTCGCTCATGTCGCGCAGGTGCTCCGCGACGATCTCGACCTCGCCGTCGGTGCGGATCGACACGTGAGCGAGCACGTGCTGGCCGAGGAAGACCGGATCGACTGCCGCGACCACCCGCACGGTGCGATCGTCGAGCATGGCCCGCAGCCGCGCGGCGACAGCAGCCCTCGACTGCCCCAGGCGCAGAGACAGCGAGCGGATGCTGGCGCGACCGTCCTCCTGCAGCGCACGGATGAGTTCGGCGTCGAAATCCATGGTTCAGCCCACATTCCTCAGTTTCCCGCGAACGCGCTGCCGCGGGTACATAACTTCAGTGTAGAAGGCCTTCAGGCGGGCGGGTAGACCGATCGTGCGCGACTGAAGGTTCAGAAGTCCAGTGAATCGTCTGTCACGCTGGAGTTCTGACCTTGTCCTCGGGTCCGCACGTCCGTAGCATCCTTCGCTATCCGACATCTTCCGCAAAGGAGCGGTCCACACATGACTTCCACCCACAGCAAGGCGCGACGCGCAGGCATCGCCGCCTTCGTCGGCACCACCATCGAGTGGTACGACTTCTACGTCTACGCGACCGCCGCCGCCCTCGTCTTCGGTCCGCTGTTCTTCCCGAGCGGCGACCGACTCGCCGAGACCGCAGCGGCCTTCGCAACCTTCGCCGTCGCGTTCCTCGTCCGCCCCCTCGGTGGCATCATCTTCGGCCACATCGGCGACAAGCTCGGCCGGCGCACGTCGCTCGTCATCACGCTGCTGCTCATGGGCGCAGCGACCGTTCTCGTCGGCTGCCTGCCGACATACGAGAACATCGGCATCCTCGCCCCGATCCTCCTGATCCTGCTGCGGGCGATCCAGGGACTCGCTGTCGGCGGCGAATGGGGCGGCGCGGTGCTGATGAGCGTCGAGCACGCCCCCGAGAAGTCGAAGACCTTCTACGGCGGCTTCACCCAGCTCGGCAACCCGGCCGGGGCACTGCTCGCCTCAGGCATCTTCGCGATCATGTCGCGCGTCAGCCCCGACTTCATCATGGACGGCGGCTGGCGCATCCCCTTCCTGCTGTCGATCGTGCTGGTCGGCGTCGGGTTCTGGGTTCGCTACCGCGTCGAGGAGACCCCGGTCTTCGAGGCGAAGGTCGAAGGCCGCAAGCAGTCGATGCCGCTGGCCTTCGCCCTGCGCACGAACTGGCGCCCGATCCTGCTCGGCATCGGCATCCTGCCGATCTCGACCGGTGGCTACTACCTGGCCACCACGTTCGTCACCGCCTACGCCACCGGCGAGCCGATCTCGGTCAGCGAGCAGGTCATCCTCGACGCGATGACCATCGCCTCGTTCGTGGAGTTCGTCGTGACGCTGCCGATCGCCTGGCTGGGCGACAAGTGGGGCCGCAAGAACGTCATGTACATCGGTCTGATCACCTCGGTGCTCACGTTCATCCCGTTCCTGCTGGTCATGCCCGGCCGCGTCGAACCGCTCATCTTCCTGTTCGCCTCGCTGGTGCGCATCGCGATGAGCGCGACGTACGCACCGATCGCGGCTCTGCTGGCGCAGATGTTCCGTCCGCAGGCGCGCTACACCTCCATCGCCCTGTCCTACGGCGTGGGCGCAGCGATCTGGGCCGGATTCTCGCCCTGGTTCGCGACGCAGCTCATCGCCTGGACCGGCAGCATCTGGTCGGTCATCGCGATGTTCATCGGCATGGCCGTCATCGCCGGCATCTGCACGAAGCTCGCCCCGCAGCACTCGGATGAGGCGCCGGTCACGGCGTCGTTCACCGCCCGCACCGACACGACCGCGAACAGGCTGCCATGAGAAAGCTCACTCCCTTCGATCGCTCCGCCCAGACGATGCCGCAGCTGTTCACGGCTCGCGTGATCCAGACGGTGGATGCGGCTGCCACGACCGCGACCGCCATGCTCACCGACCGCGGCCGGATCGTCGCGATCGGCACACCCGCCGAGTGCGAGGCCGCCGCCGACCATGCGGGCCTCGCACCCGAGCACGTCGACCTCGGTGACGCGGTGATCGTGCCGGGGTTCGTCGACGCGCACGCTCACCCGCTGATGTTCGGGCAGCTGATGACCTGGGTCGACTGCGGACCCGAGAAGGCCGACAGCATCCCCGAGATCGTCGCCCTGCTCAAGGCGGCGGCGGTCGACGCGCCGGCCGGGCGGCCGGTGCGGGGCTATGGCTACGAGCAGCGCAACCTCGCCGAGAAGCGGCATCCCACCCGCTTCGAACTCGACGAGGTCGCGGCTGACCGAGAGGTCTACCTGATGAACGCCTCGGGTCACGGCGGCGTCGTCAACTCGTACACGCTCACGAAGAACGGCGTCGACCGCGACACCCCGAACCCCGACGGCGGCGAGTTCTTCCGCGACGCCGACGGCGAGCTGACGGGCGAGCTCTCGGACGCGGCATGCAACATCCTCACCGGCGTCCACGGAGTGAAGATCGGCCACCACGGTCCGAACTTCCACCTCGCCGACGAGCCCGAAGAGCACCTGCGACAGCTGGATGCCGCGACGCAGCGGTTCCTCGCTGGCGGAGTCACCTCTATCGGCGACTGCCAGGTCACCCGACGCGAGTTCGACATGTACCTGCGTCTCGCCGAGGCCGGCCGTCTCGAGCTGCGGGTGTCGATGTACCTGCTGTCGCACCTGCTCGACGAGGCGCTCGAGATGGGTCTCGTCGGGCAGTTCGGCAATGCGCACCTCAGCTTCGCCGGCATCAAGCTCTACGCCGACGGCACGCTCGGAGGCTGGACGGCGTACTTCCCCGACGGTTACGTCGGCGACCCCTGCCGCACGGGCCAGCTGTACCACGAGCCCGCCGAGTACGCGGCGCTGATCAGCCGAGCGCACGCCGCCGGTCTGCAGACGGCCACCCACGCGCAGTCGCCCACCGCGATCGAGATGGTCGTGTCGGCGATCGAGGCGGCTCTCGCCGAGCACCCCGACGCCGATGCGCGTCACCGCATCGAGCACTGCGGTCTGCCGACGCCCGAGCAGATCGAGAGGATGGCCGCGTCCGGCATCCGTCCGGTGAATCAGACCCAGCACTACTTCAACTGGGGTGAGGGCGTCGAAGAGGCGATCGGCACCCCGGGCGAGCGCTTCAACCCGCTCGGCGAGTTCGAACGAGCGGGCGTGCCGTTCACGATCTCGTCGGATGCGCCTGTGGCAGAGCCCATCCCGCTCGAGGCGATCCAGACGGCCGTCACCCGGGTGACGCGTCGGGGCCACACCCTCGGACCCGTCGACCTGCGGGTCTCCGCTCTCTCGGCTCTGCGCGCTCACACGATCGAAGGCGCCGTGTCGATCGGCCGCGAAGACGACCTCGGCTCGCTCGAAGTCGGCAAGTACGCCGACTTCGTCGTACTGTCCGACGACCCGCTCGCAGTCGGCGCCGATGACATCTCGTCGATCGCCGTGCGTGAGACATGGGTCGACGGTGCGCGCCGCCACGTGGCTGCCGCGGCGATGGCGTCAGCATGAGCGAGGATGCGAGCATGACCGACGACCCCTATGCCGACACCGCCGGCCGCGCGGTGCTCGAGACCATCCGCGCCTACGGGGTCGATGCGATCTTCGGCATCCCTGGCACGCACAACCTCGAGCTGTATCGCCCGCTCGCCGACCTCGGCATCCGTGCGGTGACGAACAGGCACGAGCAGGGCTCCGGCTACGGGGCTGACGGCTGGGCGCAGCAGACCGGGTTGCCCGGTGTCGTCATCACGACATCGGGACCCGGTCTGCAGAACGCGATGAGCGCGATCGGGACCGCGTTCTGCGAGTCGCGGCCGATGATCGTGCTGTCCCCGGGGGTGCCTCTCGGTGCGGAATTCGCCGACGTCGGCACGCTGCACGAGACGAAGGATGCCACGGCGATGGTCGGCGCGATCGCCGAATGGTCCCGCCGAGTGTCCAGCGCCGCCGAGGCGGTCGATGCGGTGCACGATGCCTTCACGCTCTTCCAGACCGGCCGCCCCCGCCCCGTGCACATCGAGATCCCCCTCGACGTGCTCGAGGCCCCGGCCGATGTCCCCGCGGAGGCCCGCCGTCCCCGGGCGCTGCCTCCGCGGGTGTCGGGTGATCCCTCGGCTCTCGCCGATGCCGCGCGCCTGTTGCAGGGTGCGCAGCGGCCGGTGATCGTCGCGGGAGGCGGGTCGGCCGACGCCGCGCACGAGGTCACAGCACTCGCGGAACGCCTCGGTGCCCCGGTGCTCACCACGCTCAACGGCAAGGGTGTCGTCGACGAACGGCATCCGCTGTCACTCGGCTCGAATCTGCGTCTCGCGGCGGCCCGTGCGGTGGCCGAGGATGCCGACGTCGTGTTCGTCATCGGCTCGAAGCTCGGCGAGGCCGAGCTCTGGGCTCCGCGGTTGGAGGCGCGCGGCGCCGTCGTGCGCATCGACATCTCTCCGCTGCAGCTGAACAAGAACCTCGATGCGACCGTGGGGATCGCAGGTGACGCTGTCGCGGTGGGCGGTGCCCTGCTCGCGCTGCTGCCCGACCAGGGACGCGCAGCTCGAGACCTGACCGCCGAGCGCACCACGATCGAGGCCGAGATGCGTGACACCGCGCCCGAGACGGTCGCGCTGGCCGAGGTCATCGCCGACGCCCTGCCCGACGATGCGATCGTCGCCGGCGACTCGTCACAGATCGTCTACATGGCGCTCGGCAGCGTGCTGCGCTCGCAGCATCCGCACTCGCTGCTCTACACGCCCACCTACGCGACGCTCGGGTACGGACTGCCGGCCGCGATCGGTGCGCGGGTGGCGCAGACCGAGCATCCTGTCGTCACCGTGATCGGCGACGGTGCCCTGATGTTCTGCGTGAACGAGATCGTGACCGCTGTCGAACAGCGACTCGACATCACCATCGTGTGCGTCGACAACGGCGGCTATGCCGAGATCCGTCAGAACGAGGTCGACCGCGGAATGACCCCCATCGGCGTCGATCTGGTGCAGCCCGATTGGGCGGCCCTCGCGACCGCGTTCGGCGCCACCGGGCGTCGGGTCGACGCCCGAGACGACATCGTGCCGAGCATCCGCGAGGCCATCGCGGCCGGCGGAGTGCAGCTCGTGCACATTCCCATGCAGAGACAGGACTGATCATGACCGAGAATGTGGGCCCCATCGACGCCTCCGTGAACCCCCGGTACTCCGGGATCGCGACCTTCGCCCGCCTGCCGCGGATCGAGGACGTGCCTCGCGCCGACATCGCCGTCGTCGGCATCCCCTTCGACTCGGGCGTGAGCTACCGCCCGGGCACCCGCTTCGGCCCGTCGCACGTGCGCGAGTCCTCACGGCTGCTGCGTCCGTACAACCCCGCGCAGGACGTCGCGCCGTTCGCCGTCGCGCAGGTCGTGGATGCGGGCGACATCCCGGTCAATCCGTTCGACCTCACCGAGGCGGTGGCCGAGGTCGAACGCGCCGCACTCGCGCTCGGCGAGCAGGTGCAGCGCATCGTCACGATCGGCGGCGACCACACCGTCGCGCTGCCGCTGCTGCGGGCGGTGGCGGCGAAGCACGGCCCGGTCGCCGTGCTGCACTTCGACGCCCATCTCGACACCTGGGACACCTACTTCGGAGCACCGATCACCCACGGCACGCCGTTCCGCCGTGCGAGCGAGGAGGGGCTGATCGACCTCACCGCGAGCTGCCACGTCGGCACGCGCGGGCCGCTCTATTCGAAGCAGGACCTCGAAGACGACGAGCGTCTCGGCTTCTCGATCGTGTCGAGCGAGTACATCGAGGAGCACGGCGTCGAGGCCGGCATCCAGCGCATCCTGCAGCGCATCGGCGACCGGCCGCTGTACGTGTCGATCGACATCGACGTGCTCGACCCCGCGCACGCCCCGGGCACCGGAACCCCCGAGGCGGGTGGGCTCACGAGCCGCGAGCTGCTGCGGATCCTGCGCGCCCTGGGCGATCAGGACATCGTCGGGGCCGACGTCGTCGAGGTGTCGCCCGCCTATGACCATGCGCAGATCACCGGCATCGCGGCGAGTCACGTCGTGTACGAACTCGTGTCGCTGCTCGCCGCCCGCATCGGTCGCGACTGACTCGGCAGCGCCTGATGCGGTGACGGCGAGCAGCCCTCACGCATACGATGCCGCGAGCAGCTCTGCGAAGAGCTCCTCGGCGTCGCGTTCGACGCGGCGGCGGGTGAACCAGTCGCAGATGTTGACGCAGTCGCGGTGCAGCAGGTCGAGGCCCTGCGGGTTCGCGATGATGTCGACGATCTGCGGCAGGTCGATCACGCGCACCCGCCCGTCGTGCACCAGCAGGTTGTATGCCGAGAGGTCGCCGTGCGCGAAGCCTGCCGCGGCGAAGATCCGCATGATGTCGACGATCTGGTCGTAGAGCCCGGCGAGCTCGGCCCGATCGCTGCGCACGGCCGCGAGTCGGGGCGCCGCGACCCCCGACTCGTCGCCGATGAACTCCATCAGCAGCTCGGTGCCGTTGACCTGCACGGGGTAGGGCACGGGTGCCCCGAGCTCCCACATGCGGCACAGTGCGTCGAACTCGGCGAACGACCACTGCGCGGCGGCGACAGCCCGGCCGTGCTCTGACTTCTTCGCGAGGGCTCGGGTGTCGCGGGTGTTCCTCGTGCTCCGGCCCTCGGTGTAGACGCCCGAGCGGTGGAAGCTGCTGTGGTCGGAGTCGCGGTAGCGCTTGGCCGCGAGCAGGGTGCGCTGGGTCGAGTCATCGGGCACGGCGCGTTCGAGCAGGAACACGTCGGCCTCCTTGCCGGTCTTCAGGATGCCGAGCTCGGTGTCGAGTGCGCCGGCGCTCGTCACGACCCACTCGGGCCACGGGAGCGGCCCTCGTTCCGACGGGGTGATCGTCGGCCACGTCGACCAGCGCTGGCGCTCGCCCGGTTCGACGTCGGCGAAGGTGGGGACGGATTCGAAAGGGGATGCGTCGAAGAAGGAGGAAGAAGAGGGGGATGCTTCGGAAGAAGCGAAGAGATCAGACACGATGTGGCTCCGAGAGAGGGAGGCCACGCGCGGATCAGGAGCGAGAGGCCTCGAGAGGAAGGATGTCGGCGAGGGGCACGACAGAGACGGTGTTCATGTCATCCACTCCTCTCGCTCTTGCCTTCCGGGAGAACCCCGGTGCGTCGTCGAGCCTAGGGGGCGAGGGCGGATGCTGTCCAGACCCGGGTGCCCCGTCTCACCGCGCAGTCCGGACGAATGGTCGGATGCCGTGGACGCCGCGTCGGGCGACGGAACCCCGCGGCTGAGAGTGTTGAACCATGACGACGACCGCGCCCGTACCCGTGACGACCGCCCGCACCGAGCGCATCCGCTACGGCGGGCTCATCGTGCTGATGCTGATGGGCTTCCTGCTCGTCACGGCCGAGTTCCTGCCGAACGGCGTGCTCACCGAGATGGCCGACGCGCTCGGAGTGACCCCCGGCCAGGCGGGGCAGACCGTCACGGTCACCGCGCTCGTCGGCCTGATCGTCGCGCCGACCGTCGGGCTGATCTTCCCCCGTCTCGACCGCCGGTCGCTGCTCGTCTGGATGGCGCTCGCCGCAGCTGCGTCGAACCTCATCGTCGCGATCGCGCCCAACCTGATCATCGTGCTGCTCGCGCGGTTCCTGCTGGGTGCGGCGATCAGCGCCTTCTGGGCGATGTCGATCACGGTCGCCGTGCGCCTGGCGGGCCCGGAGCACCTCGGGCGCGGCGTCATGTTCACCTCCGCCGGCGTCTCGCTCGCGACGGTCGCCGGTGTGCCGCTCGGTGTGATGCTCAGCGAGATCGTCGACTGGCAGACGGTGTTCGCGATCGCGGGTGTGCTCATGGTGCTGCTGGCCGTGGCGCTGCGGTTCATGCTCCCGTCGGTGCCGGCCGAGCAGGGCGCCAGCATCCGGCTCCTCGTCGACACGCTGCGTCGTCCGGGCATCGGGTTGGGCATGGGCGGGCACGTGCTCGTCGTGCTCGGTCACTTCCTCGCCTACACGTACGTGCGACTCGCGCTCGAGCGCATCCCCGAGATCGAGCCGTCGACGATCATCCTGCTTCTCGCCCTCTTCGGACTCGGTGGCCTCGCGGGCAACCTCGGGCTCGGGTTCGTCATCGACCGCACCTTCGGCTTCTTCGCGGTGTTCGCCCCGCTGGTGATCGCCGTGTCGGTGCTGTCGATGATCTTCCTTTCGGGCTCGGTTCTCGGCATCGGGATCGTCGTGCTCGTATGGGGCTTCTTCTTCTCGTCGTGGCTGCTCGTGATCAACACCTGGGTGGGGCACCGCACGCCCGACCGGCTCGAGGCGGGCGGAAGCCTCGTGGTCGTGGGGTTCCAGGGAGCGATCACGATCGCCGCCGGGGTCGGCGGACTGCTCGTCGACACCCTCGACGTCGAGTTCGTCTACGTGCTCGGGGCGATCGCGCTGCTGGTGGGCGCGGTGCTGTTCGGGGCGTCGAACCGAATGAGCGTCGCGGCGGCGAAGCGGGCCTGACTGGGGTTCTAGGCGGGGACGGCGGTCGACTCGGACACCCGCCATGCTGACGGAGTCATCCCGGTGCGGCGGCGGAACGCGCGGCTGAAGCCCTCGTCGGAGGCGTAGCCCAGCTCGCGCGACGTCTCGCTGACCGAGCGGCCTGCGCTCAGCATCCGCTTCGCCGCGTCGACGCGCACCTCGGTGACGTAGTCGGCGGGCGAGCGGCCGATCGCGCTGCGGAATCGCTCGGCGAACACCGACCGTGACATCGCACCGACACCCGCGAGGCGCTCGACCGTCCAGTCGCGTCCTGGCTGCTCATGGATCGCCTCGACCACCCGGTCGAGGAACGGATCGTTCGACACGGAGGGCCAGCCGGCCGGCGCGCAGCCGTTCGCGGCCCACGCACGGATCACCGAGAGCAGCACGGTCTGCGCCATCATCCGGCAGATCACCGGGTCGCCCTGGCGTGACGGGCACGTCGAGGGATCGGTGGGCCCCATGCTTCCGGCGAGTGCGGCTGCAGCGGGTTCCAACGCGGCGAACGACATGACGGTGATCGGATCGGGAAGAAGCGCGGCGATCATGGCAGCACTGTCGGAGAACTCGAGGTCGACGACGACGAGGTCGGTCACCCCATCGGCTTCGAGGGCGATTGCCGCGCGGCCGAGCGTCAGGAACGCGTCTCCCGCGACCAGATTCGCGCGCAGCGGGCGATCGTCCACCGCGACGATCTGCGCTGCGCGGTCGACGTCGAGGCGGCATCCGGTGGTCAGCGGCGGATGCCCGTGCACCGAGCCCGAGGCGATGTAGACGAGGGTCGCCGAGCCCGAGGGGATCGGCAGGAGCCCGCCGGTCGCGAGTGCGACGCGTCGAGCGATGCCGACGCGGAGGTCGACCGAGTCGAGCACGTGCCCGAGGGCTGCGGAGTCGACTGTCACCATGCCTTCGGCAACGCCCGGGGATGCATAGCTATTCCGGATACGCTGGACGGACCCCCACCCGAGGAGTCCCGTGTTCCGCACACCCGACCGCCTGTTCCGTGTTCTCGCGATCGCGGAGGCGATCACGTGGACCGTCCTGATCTCGGCGATCATCGCCCGTGCCGCAGGTGCGCCGGGAATCGTCGTCACGATCGGCGGTGGCATCCACGGATTCGTGTTCCTCGCATACGCGGCGACCGCAGTGCTCGTCGCGCTCAACCAGCGCTGGCACCTCGGCGTCGCGATCCTGGCCGTGGCGAGCGCCGTCGTCCCCTACGCGACGATCCCGATGGAGATCTGGCTGCACCGCACCGGCCGCCTGGCGGGCGAGTGGCGACTCGAGCAGACGCAGGACCCGCGCGATGCGCGCTGGTACGACCGGCTCATGCGCTGGTTCCTGCGCCGCCCGTGGGTGCTGGCGATCCTGCTGGCCGTCGGCATCGTCGCGCTGTACGTGATCCTGCTGCTGGTGGGCCCGCCGGGCGGCAAGTGACCTTCTCCCGCGCTCAGCAGAGCGGATGCCGGGCGGCCGGCGTCACTGGATGACGACAGCGTTCTTGTCGATGACCTCGGCCATCGTCGCCTGCATGTCGCCGCCGGTGCAGTCGACGATCACGTAGAGCCCGACCCCCGTCGCGGTGAAGGCCCGTGCGGCCATCGCCCACTGACGATCGGCCTCTTCACCGACGACCTGTCGGTTCTCGACGTCGGCGTTGCCGCCGACCTGATAGCTGAAAGAACCCGTCGTCGAGAGCGGGGTGATCGTGGCGGCGTCGGCTTCGCCGAGGATGACGGCGAGCATGGCATCCGAGCTGACGCTGTCGTCACCGGCCACAGTCGGCACATCGGGAATCAGGCCCTGCCAGAACTGGGCCGTGCAGGTGTCGTCGATCGTGCCGTACGTCCAGCCTCCGTTGCCGTCATCGGGCTTGACGATCTTCCAGCCGTCGTCGACGATGAACCCGTCGCCCCACTGGATGTACGCGTCAGGGGAGATGTCGGCGCCGTCTGCGAAGGTCATGGTCGAGGGCAGGTCGCCGGAGGGCTCCTCAGACGGGATCGCTGTCGGGGAGGGCTCCGGCCCGTCGCCGTTCGGCACGTTCACGGGGATCTGCGCATACAGGCAGCCGCTGAGCGACAGCGCAGCCAGCGCGACCACAGAGAGGGCGGCGAGGCGGACGAGCTGCGGGGCCTGCGAGATGCGCGTCATGCCGGTCAGCCTAGTCGCCGACATGACGGCTGATTCAGTGCGCCGTGGCGATGCCGACCGCATCGTGCACCATGACCGATGCGACCCTCGCGCCTGCGCCGGCTGCGACGATCAGCTGCTGGGGGCCGGGGATCGCCGCATCGCCGGCGGCATAGAGTCCCGGGATGTCGGTGCGCCCCGACCGATCGGTCACGAGGTGCCCGTCGCGGTCGATCGCGGGTGCGAAGCCGTGCAGGAACGACAGATCGGTCTGCCACTCGGGCCGCACGAATCCGCCCTCGACCGCGACGACGGTGCCGTCGGTCAGCCTGATCGCCTCGATGCGCCCGCGGTCTCCGACGAGTTCGGCGATCGGATGCCGCAGCACGGCGACCCCCGACGCGGCGAGCTCGGCCTCTTCTGCTGCCGTGACCGTGTCTGCTCCGAGGGTGAAGACGGTGAGGCTCTCGGTCCAGCGCGAGATGAGCCGGGCGCGGTCGGCGAGGTCGGGCGTCTCTCCGATGAGGGCGAGTCGTCGACTCCGCAGTTCCCATGCGTCGCAGGCCGCGCAACTGAAGAGGCTGATGCCGTAGAAGCCGCGCAGGTTCGGGACGTCGGGAAGTGTCTCGTGCAGACCCGTCGCGAGCAGCACGCTGCGGGCAGTCACCACGTCGGTCGGATCCTTGCGGCCGACGGATGCCGTGAACCCGGCATCCGTTTCCCCATCCGCCGCGGAAGCCGACCTGCGCAGTTCGAGCACCCTGATGCGCGTGCGCACCTCGATGTTCGGGTAGGCGGTGAGCTCGTCGCGGGCCATGCGGCGCAGTTCGTGCGGAGCCACACCGTCTCGGGTGAGGAACCCGTGCGAGTTCAGCGTGGCGGCGTTGCGCGGACGGTCGGCATCGACCACCAGCACGCGCATGAGCGAACGGCCCAGGTTCAGCGCGGCGGACAGCCCGGCAGGACCACCGCCGATCACGAGCACGTCGTAGGTGTCCGTGTCAGCTGTTCGCACGGCTCCAGTCTGCCATCTCTGTGGGTCGAAGACTAAAGTTGAGTCGTCTCGTATCAACTTCATTTGACAGCATCCGGAGGCCGGAGTACAGTTGAGTCATCGCGACTCAGGTTTGCCTGATCGCCCCGGATTTCCAGACCCACATCAACCTCAGCAACAAAGGAGAATCACATGGCACGTGCTGTTGGAATCGACCTCGGTACGACGAACTCCGTCGTCAGCGTCCTCGAGGGTGGCGAGCCGAAGGTCATCGCCAATGCCGAGGGCTTCCGCACCACCCCCTCGGTCGTCGCGTTCACGAAGGACGGCGAGGTGCTCGTCGGCGAGACCGCGAAGCGCCAGGCCGTCACGAACGTCGACCGCACCATCGCATCCGTCAAGCGCCACATGGGCACCGACTGGACGTTCGACGTCGACGGCAAGAAGTGGACGCCGCAGGAGATCTCGGCGCGCATCCTCCAGAAGCTGAAGCGCGACGCCGAGTCCTACCTGGGCGACACGGTGACGGACGCCGTCATCACGGTCCCCGCGTACTTCAACGACGCCGAGCGTCAGGCCACCAAGGAGGCCGGCGAGATCGCGGGACTCAACGTCCTGCGCATCATCAACGAACCCACCGCCGCAGCTCTGGCATACGGACTCGACAAGGGCAAGGAAGATGAGCTCATCCTGGTCTTCGACCTCGGTGGCGGAACGTTCGACGTCTCGCTGCTCGAGGTGGGCAAGGACGACGACTTCTCGACCATCCAGGTGCGCTCCACCGCGGGTGACAACCGCCTCGGCGGTGACGACTGGGACCAGCGCCTCGTCGACCACCTGATCAAGCAGTTCAAGGAGACCACCGGCGTCGACGTCTCGGGTGACAAGATCGCCCTGCAGCGTCTCAAGGAGGCAGCGGAGCAGGCCAAGAAGGAGCTCTCCTCCTCGACCAGCACCAGCATCAACCTCCCGTACCTGTCGCTGACCGAGTCGGGCCCGGTGTCGCTGAGCGAGACCATCACCCGCGCGAAGTTCGAGGACCTGACGAAGGACCTGCTCGACCGCACCAAGAAGCCGTTCGAGGATGTCATCCGCGAAGCCGGCATCAAGGTCGCCGACATCGACCACATCGTGCTCGTGGGTGGATCGACCCGCATGCCCGCCGTCGCCGAGCTCGTCAAGCGCGAGACCGGCAAGGAAGCGAACAAGGGCGTCAACCCCGATGAGGTCGTCGCCGTGGGCGCCGCCCTTCAGGCCGGTGTCCTCAAGGGCGAGCGCAAGGACGTTCTGCTCATCGACGTCACCCCCCTCAGCCTCGGTATCGAGACCAAGGGCGGCATGATGACCAAGCTCATCGAGCGCAACACGGCCATCCCGACCAAGCGCAGCGAGACCTTCACCACGGCAGACGACAACCAGCCGTCCGTCGCGATCCAGGTCTTCCAGGGCGAGCGCGACTTCACCCGCGACAACAAGCCGCTGGGAACGTTCGAGCTCACCGGAATCGCCCCGGCTCCCCGTGGCATCCCGCAGATCGAGGTCACCTTCGACATCGACGCCAACGGCATCGTGCACGTGTCCGCCAAGGACAAGGGCACGGGCACCGAGAAGTCGATCGTCATCTCCGGCGGCTCTTCGCTGTCGAAGGAAGACATCGAGCGCATGGTGCGCGAGGCCGAGGAGCACGCGGCCGAAGACAAGGCACGCCGTGAGGCCGCCGAGGTCCGCAACCAGGCCGAGACGCTCGCATACTCGATCGAGAAGCTGATCACCGAGAACGACGACAAGCTGCCCGAAGACGTGAAGACCGAGGTCAAGGCCGACGTCGACGCGCTCAAGACGGCGCTGGCCGGCGAAGACGACGAGGCCGTGAAGACCGCGTTCGACAAGCTGAACCAGTCGCAGGGCAAGATCGGCGAAGCGATCTACGCGCAGTCCCAGACCGAAGGCGCCCCGAGCGCCGACGCTGCGGGAGAGGCCCCTGCTGATGACTCCTCCTCCGAAGAGGACGTCATCGATGCAGAGGTCGTCGACGACGAGGACGAGAAGAAGTAATCATGACGGACAAGAACTTCGACGACAATCAGGTTCCTGAGCCCGCCGAAGGTCACAGCGAGGGGTCGGATGCTCAGGCATCCGGCCCCGCGCCGCACAACCCGGACTCTGACGAGGCCCGGGCTGCGGAGGGCTCTGACGCGGACTTCACGATCGACGACATCCTGAATGCCGACCAGACGGCTGAGGCCGCTGCGGGGGATGCCGCGATCGCCGACGCCGAGAACACGCTGCTGAACGATCTCAAGCGGCTCCAGGCCGAATACGCCAACTACCGCCGACGCACTGAAGAGCAGCGTCAGGTCGAGATCGAGCGCGCGAAGGGCGAGGCCGCCAAGGGCCTCATCCCCGTGCTCGACGATCTCGACCGTGCAGCTCAGCACGGCGATCTGGTCGAGGGCACGCCCTTCGCCGTGATCGCCGGCAAGGTGCGCGTGATCGTCGAGCGTCTCGGTGTCGTCTCGTACGGCGAGAAGGGCGAGGAATTCGACCCGCAGCGCCACGAGGCGATCTTCCAGCAGCCCACCCCGGGCGTCGACAAGACCACGGTGCTCGAGGTCGTCGAGGTGGGTTACCGCCTCGGTGATATCGAGCTGCGCCCCGCGAAGGTCGTCGTCGCCGTACCTGCGGAGTAGGTGATCGATGGCTAGCCAGGACTGGTTCGACAAGGACTTCTACAAGACCCTCGGGGTCTCGAAGGACGTCAGCGACGCCGATCTCAAGAAGACGTACCGCAAGCTCGCTCGCAAGTATCACCCCGACTCCAATCAGGGTGATGAGAAGGCAGAGGCGAAGTTCAAAGAGGTCAGCGAGGCGTACTCGGTGCTCTCGGATGCCGAACAGCGCAAGGAGTACGACGAGATCCGCGCCATGGGCTCGGGCGCACGCTTCACGGCGGGCGGCTCGAGCGCGGGCGGCTTCGAAGACGTCTTCAGCCGGTTCGGGCAGCAGGGGCGCGGGCAGCAGCAGTCCGCCGACTTCGAGGACATCTTCGCGATGTTCAATCAGGGTCAGGGAGGCACGTTCGGCTCCGGTCGATTCGGGCAGACCTCAGGCGGATACCGCGGCTTCGGCGGCCCCCAGAAGGGCGCCGATGTCACGGCGCGCACCACGCTGGACTTCGTGACGGCTGTGCAGGGCGAGACCATCACCCTGCAGAGTGAAGACGGCAAGCCGTTCAAGGTCAAGATCCCGGCAGGTGTCGCCGACGGGCAGAAGATCAGGCTCCGCGGACGCGGCCGACCCTCGCCCGACGGCGGGGAGAAGGGCGACGTCGTGGTGCAGATCGCGGTGCGACCGCATCCGGTGTTCACCCGCGAAGGGCTGAACCTGCGCGTGGTCGTGCCGGTGACCTTCACCGAGGCGGCACTCGGCGCGACGATCGAGGTCCCGACGCTCAGTGGCGACACGGTCAAGCTCCGTGTCGCACCGGGAACGCCGTCCGGACGCGTCCTGCGCGTCAAGGGTCGCGGCGTGACGACCTCGAAGGGCACGGGCGACCTGCTCGCCGAGCTGCAGATCGCGGTGCCGTCGCACCTCGACGAGGCCGCTCGTGAGGCGCTGGAGAAGTTCCAGTCGCTCGAACCCGCAGAGAACCCCCGAGCCGATCTCATGGCGAAGGCTCGTCGCTAGACGACTCGACTCCGCAACACAGGACGATGACGAACGCGAACACCGAGGAAGAGGTGAGGGAACATGGCTGACCAGCCCATGGATGCCGACACCCCGGTGTTCGCGATCGCCGTCGCCGCCCAGCTGTCGGGTCTGCACCCGCAGACCCTGCGGCAGTACGACCGGATCGGCCTCGTGGTGCCCGGTCGCACGTCGGGCGGCTCTCGTCGCTACTCGACCCGCAACATCGAACAGCTCCGCGAGGTCGCCCAGCTGTCGTCCGAGGGCGTCAGCCTTCCTGCGATCGCGCGCGTGCTCGACCTCGAAGACGAGAACCGGATGCTGCGCCACCGCGTCGCCGAGCTCGACGCCGCACTGCGCGCCGAGCGAGACAATCGTCCGGGCATGCGCGTGTTCGCCGCAGGATCCGCCGGCGTCATCCCGGTGCCGAGCGGCCGCCGTATCCGCCGCTCGGCCGAAATCGTGCTCTGGCACCCGGGTAGCGGTCGCAGCTGACCTCATCCCGCACGCGTCGTCCATCCGCGCGCGGTATCGTTGCGACACGATGAGGATGACGCGTCGCACACTGCTGATGGGCGCCGGAGCCGGTGTCCTGGGAGTCCTGCTGGCCTCCTGCACGCCCGAGCCGGCGCCGTCGCCCACGCCCGACCGCTCGCCCACTCCGAAGCCGACCGCCGGTGCGATCACCCCCGCCGCGTTCGCCCGCAGCTCGTGGACGACCGACCCGTTCGCGCTCGGCGCCGTGAGCTTCACACCGGTCGGCACCCAGGCGAGTGCCCGCGAGGCGCTGGCCGAACCGATCGACGACCGCCTCTTCATCTCCGGCGAGGCGACCGACGTCGAGGCGCCCGGCACGATCGCCGCCGCGCTCCGATCCGGAGAACGGGCCGCCGACGAGCTTCTTCGAGCAGCCGACAGCGGTGAGCGCGTGGCGATCGTCGGCGCGGGTCTCGCCGGTGCCGCCGCCGCCGCGCGCCTCGTCGCAGAGGGTCTGCAGGTCACGGTGTTCGAGGCGCGCGACCGGGTCGGCGGACGCATCCACTCGGTCGTCGACGACAAGGCCTGGCCCTTCCCCGCGCAGCTGGGCGGCTGGCTGCTCGGTTCCTCCGACGACGTGCTGCTCGACACCCTCGACACACTCGACATCCGCACGGCCACGATCTCCGGTTCGCTGTGGCGATCGACCGAAGGCGACGTCGAGCCGGTGCCGATCGAACCGGTGCAGGCGGCCATCGCCACCGCCCAGCAGGGGCCGACCGACTCGTCTCTCGAAGATGCCCTGACGGCGGCGGGTGCTGATCCTGAAGAGCCGGGACTCGCGGCGCTCCTCGCTTCGATCGCGGCCGCATCAGGGGCCGATGCCTCCGACGAATCGACATGGTTCCCCCCGCGGCTTCCCGCCGACGAGGTGATCGCGCCTCTCGGCGACCTGACCCCGGCCATCGACGAGCTTCTCGAGGGCGCGAAGCTGAGCCTTTCGTCGCCCGTCAGCCGCGTGGCCTACGACGAGGCGGGCGTCAGCCTGGGAATCGCCTCGGGCGAGTCGCTGTCGTTCGACCGCGTGCTGATCACGGTGCCGCTCGGCGTGCTGAAGGGCGAGAGCCTGGAGTTCGCTCCGGCGCTGCCCTTCGGCCATCGTGGTGCCATCGCCGAGCTCGGGATGGGACGCATCGAGACCGTCTGGCTGCGCTTCGACGATCCCCTGATCGTGGCGACACCAGAGTCCGAAGACGAGGCCGAAGACGATGCCGCGGCCGCCGAGCCTGAGGCGACGCTCTGGCACGTCGTCGGCGGCGATGCGCTGATCCGCACCTGGATCAACCTCGCACCGGCCACCGGCGAGAACGTCGTGGTGGGCATCGTCGGCGGTGAAGCGGCCGAGACGTTCGCCGAGATGAATGAGCAGAAGGCGCTCGAGGCGGCGATCGCCTCGCTCGCGCCGTTCCTCGCCGCGCCTGCCTGACCTGCATCCGGCCTGACCCGGGCTCAGATCTCCGGGCGCTCCTGGCCGCGTCGTCGCATCCGGCTGACGAGCACTATCAATGTCGCGACGAGCGCGAAGATCGCCAGCGCCACCCCGCTGGTGAGCAGGAACTCGGGAGGCCCTGACACCTGTCGGGGGTCGAGGAAGTAATAGGGATACCACCCCACCGACGGGCCGCGCCACATCGTGACTCCGCCCCACGCGAGCGGGAAGGTCAGCGCCGTGGGCACCACCCACCACGGCACGCCGCGGTGCCCCGGTGTGAGGACCCAGGCGAGGGCGGTGCACGCCGGCAGCCAGAAGTGCAGCACCTGATCTGACCATGGCACGTCGACGCGGATGCCGCGGAGCCCCGCCTGCCAGACGATCAGCGCGAAAGCGAGTCCGGCCGTGATGGTCCAGGTGAGCACGAGCGCCAGCGCGACCGTGAACCAGCGAGGATCCGTCGCTCGGATGAAGGCGAGCACCGCGCCGATCAGCAGCACCACCACGAGCGCGCAGTTGGACTGGACCGTGAGATACGCGAAGAAGTTCTCGCCCGCGATCGATCGGGAGCTCAGGCCCCAGAACAGCCGGTGCACGAGCGCGACGGTGCATACTGCGGCCGTGGCCAAGCGCAGCACGCCGAACGCCGATCGTGCCCTCACTCTCGCCTCGTGCCCCTTCCCGGCTGTGCGCATCGTCGTCCAGACGGCGCATCTCCCATCCGGCGAGTCTACGGAAGGCGCCGGAGAGGGTGGCGACGACGGCCTGTGCACAGGAGACGGAAAAGTCGTCTGAATAGCGTTGATGCAGGGATAGCCCCTGCTCCGCGCCTGGCGCGCGGTGTCCTGCCACGAAGGAACACCTCCTCATGACGAACACCACCGCCCCCTCTGCCGCCGCCTCGCTGGGACTCCTCGTCCTGCGCGTGGTGGTCGGCGCCGTCTTCACCGCTCACGGAGCGCAGAAGATCTTCGAATACACGATCCCCGGCACGATCGGCAGCTTCGCGGGCATGGGGGTGCCCATGCCCGAGATCGCGGCGCCCTTCGTCGCCTTCGTCGAGCTGATCGGCGGCATCCTGTTGGTGCTCGGTCTCTTCACCCGTCTGGCCGGAATCCTGCTCGCGATCGACATGGTCGTGGCACTGGTCCTCGTGCACCTCGCCGCGGGGCTCTGGGTCGGTGAGGGCGGATACGAGTTCGTCGCCGTGCTCGGTGCCGCCGCGCTGGCTCTCGCGCTCACCGGCGCCGGGCGCTTCTCGCTCGACGGCGCCTTGCTTCGCGGCCGGGTTCCCGCCTGGCTCAGCTGAGGTAACGGGGGCGTCCCGCGGGGCGCCCCCTCATCGGTGTGTATCCTGTCAACAGTTAACAGGAGGTCGCCGTGACACAGACCGTCAAGCGCGGAGAGTCCCTCGGCGCGCAGGTGGCGCAGGTCCTGCGTCAGCGCATCGTCCGAGGCGAGCTCTCGCCGGGGGCGCGCATCACCGAAGAGGCGCTCGCCGAGGAGTTCTCGGTGAGCAGGGGCCCGATCCGCGACGCACTCACCCAGCTCAGCTTCGAGAAGCTCGTCGAGGTGCAGCGCCCCCGCGGCGTCTACATCACCGGGCTCTCTCAGGACGACGTCGATCAGCTCTACAGTCTGCGCGGCGCTCTCGAGCAGCTCGCGCTCTCGCGTGCCATGAGAGTCGACGACGACACGCGGTGGGCGTCGATGGCGGCCGCCGTCGACCGCATGAGTCGGGCCGCCGACGCGGGCGACCATGCGGCGTTCGTCGCCGCCGACCTCGAGTTCCACTCGGAGATCTACGTGCTCGCCGACCATCCGCGCCTGCAGGGTGCGTGGAGTCAGTACCTGCCGACCTTCGCGTCACTCCTCGAGGTGACCATCAACCATGACGACGACCTCCACGAGTCATCCGACGACCACATGAAGCTCATGGACGTGATGCGCTCGGGCACGCCCGAGGAGGCGGCCGCGGTGCTCACCGCGCACCTCGACGGCGCGCGCGATCGGATGCTCAGCGAACTGGCCGACCGGCCGGCCTGACCCTCCGCTGCCGTATTCTGTGCCGATGGGACATCGTTCGGCACTGGGGCTGAAGATCGCAGCCATCGTGATGGTCGTCGCGGGCGCAGTGGTCTCGGCCGTGTACTTCTTCCAGCCGTGGCGCACCTGCGACTACGAGGACACCTCGGCAGGTTGCGCCATGTTGCCGCAGGATGCAGCCGTGATGATGACCGCCATGGCCGCCGTCGTGGTGGGCGTTGTTCTCTTCCTCGTCTCCACCGCGCTGGTACGCCGAGAACCTCGGTGATCGCCGCAGATCCCGCCGGGCTCAGGCGGGAGGTGCGAGACGGCGCCGCAGCACCCAGGTGTTGCCGGTCGCGTCGCCGCTGTGTTCGAAATCGTCGAGCACAGCCGTCGTGAGGGCCAGACCGCGTCCGCTCTCGCTGTCGACGCCAGGCATCGTCACCGCATCCCAGTCGATCCTGGCCGGATCGGCGGTGTCGACGAAGGTGGCGACGAGTTCATCCGTGCTCACCGCGATGTCGACCTCGACGGTGATGCCGGCATCCGGCTCGGCCTCCGCTTCACCGTGTGCGGCGATGTTCGTCGACACCTCGCTGACCGCCAGCGCGAACAGCGTTCGGTCTTCGGGTGCCACATGCGGGGCGGTCTCCCACAGCGCGTCGAGGGCATCGAGGACGTGCTCGACGAAGGCGGGCCCGGCGAGGCCCGCGACGTGCGCGGTGCGCTGGTCAGCGTCCATCGAACGCCGTCTCAGGCGTGGGGTGGTCGAGGAGCACGCGGTCGAGGTTCGTCAGGTGCAGCACCGTCCGCACGGCCTCGGGCACTGTGGCGATTCGCAGATCGCCCCCCGCGACTCTGGCGCTCTTCAGCCCGCCGACGAGAGCGCCGAGCCCCGACGAATCGACGAACTGCAGTTCGGCCATGTCGATGACGATCCGGGATTCGCCACCGGCCACGAGGTCGTTCACCGCCTTGCGGAGCAGCGGTGCTCCCGTTGCCGTGAGGCGGCCGGACAGGGCGATCACGGCGAAGCCGTCTCTGATGTCAGTTCTGAGATCCATGGTTCTCCTCCTCGAGGGTTCGGGCCGGTCCGCGGTAGCGGGCGGCTTGGATGATGACGCTGAGCACGATGAGGTCGTACAGCACCCACACCGTGTTGACGAGGGTGCCCGTTCCGTCGCCGGTGCCCATGATGACCCTGGCCACACCGATCATGAGTGCGATGCTGAGCACGACCATCGCGGTCAGCTGAGGCCAGATCTCGCGCCAGGGCACCCCTCGCGGATCACGGCCGTCCTTGCGGGTCACGGCGAACGTGAGCGGGCGGTGGAACACGACGTTGGCGAACGCCGACCAGCAGGCGCGGATCCAGACCGGGAACAGCGCGAGCGAATACTGCTGCCCCCGCCAGGTCTTCAGGCCTCTGGCGACCACGAGGAACAGCACCTGGTTGACGAGGAAGTAGGGGAGGAACCGCACGAAGAAGTCCACCGACCAGGCGGTGACCGGCAGCACGCCGAAGACGAGGTAGACCACAGGCGCCGTGAGGTAGACGATGGCGGCGAATCCCGACAGGTAACTCCACATCGTGGCGAAGTACATCAGTCGCTGGCCGATCGACAGCCCGCGCTTGGCGAGCGGGTTGTCACGCAGCATGACCTGCAGGGTGCCCTGTGCCCAGCGCAGTCGTTGCGTCAGCATCGTGCGCAGATCCTCGGGGGCGAGCCCCTTCGCGAGGGTTTCATGGTGATAGACGCTGCGCCAGCCGAGCGAGTGCAGCTGCATGGCGGTGGCCATGTCTTCGGTCACCGAGATCGTGGCGAGGGGGAGGATCGGCTGCGCCTCATCGCCCCGGTCGAGTCGGAGGGCGTCGAGAAGTGCCTTCACGGCATCCAGGGCGGTGATGGGCGAGAGATCGGAGTCGGCGAGTGCGATGAGACCCGCCTCGTCGACGACGATCGCATCGAGCTGGGCGTCGTGCGCGATCGGCAGCGAGCCGAGCTCGGCGAGATCGGCTCGGATCCCGGCGAGGTCCTTGGCGACGAGGATCACCGAGGCGTTGTGCACTGCGGCCAGCACGGCATCCGCGACCTCCCTGACGGGTGCGCCGCCTGCGAGATCGCGACGGCTCCGGCCGATCGCCACGTGCAGTGCGAAGAGCTCGCGACGGAGCTCGGGGTCGGATGCCGAGCGCATCTCCTTCTCGATGAGGGCTTCAGAGGTGCGCAGCGCGCGGGCCGCGGTGTCGGTCACCTCGCGCACGTAGCCGATGATGCCCAGTTGCATCAGGGCATCGCGCCGGAGCACGGCGTTGGATCCGCAGAAGAACGCCGCGTTCCAGCCGTCCTTGCCCTGCTGGATCGGGCCGTAGAACAGCGGTGCCTGACTGCCGAGCGGGTCGGCGTCGTCGACATTGTGGAACCACTGCGGCGTCTGCACCACGGCCACCTGGGGGTCATCGGCGAAATACCCCAGGGTGCGGTGCAGGATCAGCGGGTCGGGGATCTGGTCGGCGTCGAGGATGAGGAGGAACTCCCCGTCGGTCTCGAACAGCGCGCTGTTGAGGTTGCCCGCCTTTGCATGGCGCGGCTTGCCCGTCCAGTCGTCCGAGCGGGTGAGGTAGCCGATGTCGGCCTCGCGAGCCGCCCGCTCGAGCTCGGGGCGGGCGCCGTCGTCGAGGATCCAGGTGGTGTGCGGGTAAGCGATCCCGCGGGCGGCGCGGGCCGTCGTCATCACCAGCTCGATCGGCTCGTCGTAGGTCGTGATGAACACGTCGACGGTGCCCTGTGGTGCCGACACGGGAGCCGGCCGCTCCTTGGCCCGCCACATCGTCAGGCAGAAGAGGAAGGTGTCGATCAGGCTGTAGGTCTCTGCGATCACGAGGGGCACGGCGATCCACCATGCCGACCAGTTGACAGATTCCAACCACCGCCAGGCGACGTAGTTCACTCCCAGCAGCACGGAGAGAACCGCGATCACCCGGATGGCGGCGAAGCGAGCCGTCATGTGTCGCGCCTCACCACGACCACGGTGATGTCGTCGGTCGCGCGGTCGTCGGAGATGAGGCGCAGCGCCTCGCCGATCGCTCCCTCCGGGCCGAGTGTGTCGAGCACCCTGGCGACGTGGGCGAACGGGTCATCGACGTCGAGCACATCGAGCAGTCCGTCGCTGCAGCAGACGAACGCGTCGCCGGGCTCGAGGCGAGTGCGCCGCGACTCCCGAGCACCATGGTCGGGCAGTGCGGCCCCCATTCCGAGCGGAAGGCCGGTCGAACGGAGATGCTCCCACGAGCCGTCGCGGCGGAGGATGAACGCCAGGCTGTGTCCGGCGTCGATCACCTCCAGGTCACCGGTCTCGGGATGCAGCTCGGCGTGGACGGCCGTGACGAACATCGTCGTCTCCGAGAGATCCTCCTCGAGAAGGCGGTCGGCGTCGGCGATCGCTTCGGCGATGGTGCGGTCGGGGGCCGTGCGCAGCGATGCGCGCACCCCGGCCGCGACGATGGCAGGACCCGTGCCCTTGCCCATCGCGTCGGCGAGGGTGATGCGCAGGGCACCGTCATGCATTCGCAGGTCGTAGAAGTCTCCTGCCAGGCGGCCGAGCGAGGCGCCGCCGCCCGCGATCGTGTAACCGGTGATCGTGGGGGTCGACTGCGGTCGCAGCGCGCTCTGGATCAGGGTGGCCTGATCGAGCTCGGCGTCGGAGGCGAGTTCGCTCTGCACCCAGAAGGCGAGGTCGCGGAGCAGGCCGCGCTGCGCCTCCGAGAACGAGTGCGGTTCGGTGTCGAGCACGCACAGGGTGCCGACCGGCTCTCCGCCGGGAGCATGGAGCGGGTGTCCGGCGTAGAACCGGAGATGCGGGTCGCCGACCACGAAGGGGTTCGTGGCGAAGATCTCGGTCGCGCTGGCATCCTCGATCACGACCGTGCGGTCCTGGCCGACGGTGTAGTCGCAGAACGAATCCTGGCGGGGTGCCTCGTCACCGCCGAGGCCGATCTCGGATTTGCGCCACTGGCGATCGCCGTCGAGGAGCGAGACGCTCACCATCGGCACGCCGAACATCTGCTGGGCCAGTCGGGCCACTCGATCGACTCGTTCATCCCGTGGGGTGTCCAGGATCCCGAGTTCTTCCAACGCCTGCTGTCTTCTGAGCTCGTCGAACATGCTCCGCCTCCCTCGTAGCTGCTCTCATCCTGGCATCTTGGAGGCTGGTGAGCACAGCGAGCCGCGCGGGGGACTGTGTGAGAGAGTGTTGACTGTTAACAGTCAACACTGATACGGTCAGTGCGTCGACAACAAGGTCGACCCACGTAGAGGAGCAAAGATGCCCCGCAAGCGCATCACCCGGGCGGCCGCCGCTCTCGCGGCCGTCGCCGCCACCGCTCTCGTCCTGTCGGCCTGCACCAAGGTCGAAGAGGGGGAGGAAGCAACGTCGACCTTTCCGGAGAACGACATCCGCCTGATCATCCAGGCCAACCCCGGTGGGGGATCCGACCTGTCGTCTCGCGCCCTCGCGACCGAGCTCGAGGGCATCCTCGGCGTCAGCGTCATCCCCGAGAACATGCCTGGTGCCGCAGGTGCGCTCGCCATGGAGTACGTCGGAGCGCAAGACCCCGACGGCTACGTCATCGGCTTCGCTCCGGTCGAGATCGCGATGCTCAACACCACGCAGAGCGCGAACGTGCTGCCAGAGGACTTCGACCTTCTGGGTCAGATCATGCTCGCCCCCGGCGTCGTGACCGTCGGCGCCAACAGCGGGATCGAGACGCTGGAAGACCTGGTCGCCCAGGCGGAATCCGGCGCGGTGACCGTCGCGAACTCCGGAGCAGGCTCGATCTGGGAGGCCGCGACGATCGGCCTCGGTGACGCGACCGGTGCCGCCTTCACCCCGGTGCCCTATGACGGCGGCGCCACGGCCGTCGCGGCCGCTGCCTCCGGCGAGACCGTCGCTGCAGTGTCGGGCCTCGGCGAAGCTCTCGCGCAGGGCGAAGCCGTGCGCATCCTCGCCGTCCTGAACGATGAGCGTCACCCCGACGCGGAGGACGTGCCGACGGCCGACGAGGCGATCGGTGAAGACGTGGTCTTCGGCGGATGGGGCGGAATCTACGCTCCGAAGGGCCTGCCCGACGACGTGAAGAGCGAGCTCGAGGCAGCCGTGAAGGAGGCCGTCGAGTCCGACACCTACCAGCAGTTCCAGAAGGACGCCGGCAACCTCGTGGTCTACCGCGACTCCGCCGAGTGGACGACGTTCGTCGACGAGCAGTTCGACCTGTTCAAGGACCTCCTGGGCTGACCGGCCCGGACTGCGGGGTCGGCCGAACAGCCGGCCCCGCAGTCAGACGCCGAACGTCAGATCAGGGAAGGATCACCATGTCCCACGCCGATGCCACCCCTACGGTCGAGCAGGACGCTCACCAGGGAGCACCCCCCTCGCGACCGCTCGAGATCATCTTCGGAGGCGTCGCCCTCGCCTTCAGCGCCGGCTATCTCTTCCTGACCACGCAGATCCCGCTGCGGCGGGAGGCGCTGCCCGGTCAGATCGACGCACGCTTCTGGCCCATGGTCATCGCTGTCACCGCGGTCGTCATCTCACTCGCGATCCTGGCACTCGCAGTCACCCGCCCCGCGCCGGGGCGCGAGGATCTCGACCGCATCCAGCCGGGCGGCATGGTCAGGGTCGTCGCCACCCTCGCGATCACCGGAGCGTTCATCGCGGTGTGGTCGCTGGGCACCGTCATCCTGTTCGGATACCGCATCGAGGTCTTCCCGGTGGCCGCCGCCGTGCTGATGGCCGCTCTCATGCTCCTCTACGGCCACCGTCGCTGGCTGAGCCTGATCATCTACTCCGCCTCCGTCACCGCGTTCGTCTACGTCGTGTTCGGCATGCTCCTGAGGATTCCCCTGTGAACGCGCTCATGGAGGGGCTGAACTCGCTCCTCGACATCTCGATCCTGCTCTACATGCTCGTCGGGCTCCTGCTCGGCTTCATGGTCGGAGCCTTCCCCGGCATCACCGCGACCATGGCGGTCGCGCTCGCCGCCGGATTCACGCTCACGCTCGAGCCCGTCCAGGGTCTCGCCGTGCTGCTGACCATCTACGTGGCCGCGAACTTCGGCGACCGGGTGCCGTCGATCCTCATCAACACCCCCGGCACGCCCGCCTCGATCGCGACGACGCTCGACGGCTATCCGATGGCGAAGCAGGGTCGCGCGGGTCTGGCCCTCACGATCTCGGCGATCGTGTCGGCCATCGGCATCCTCGCCTCGCTCGTGCTCTTCGCCGTCGCCGCCGTGCCGATCGCCAGCTTCGCCCGCGACTACTTCAAGTCGCCCGAGCTGTTCGCCCTGGTCGTCTTCGGCATCTCGATCATGATCGGCATCTCGTCGAAGTCGATGCTCAAGGGCATCCTCGCCGGTCTCTTCGGGCTCATGCTCGGCACCGTCGGCACGTATGCGGCGACGGCTGACCAGCGCTTCACCTTCGGCGTGCTCGAACTCGTCGAAGGCGTCAACTTCATCGCGGTGATCATCGGGCTCTTCGGCATCGCCGAGCTGTTCGACCAGCTGCTCACGTACCGCAAGAGCAACGTGCGCCCCATCTCGAGCCTCGGCCGGTGGTGGCCGAACCGCTCGGAGCTGAAGCAGAGCGGCCGCGCCACCGCGGTCGGTGGAGCCGTCGGTCTCGGCGTCGGCCTGATCCCGGCGGCCGGTGGCGACATCGCCGGACTCATCGGATGGGAGCGTGCCCGCAAGGCGTCGAAGCATCCCGAGATGTTCGGCAAGGGCTCGATCGAGGGCGTCGCCGCCTCCGACACGGCCTCCAGCGCCACGCTGGGCGGCTCGCTCACCACCACGATGGCCCTCGGCATCCCCGGCGACTCGGTGATGGCCGTGATGATCGGCTCGATGATCATCTGGGGCATCACGCCGGGGCCCACCCTGTTCACCAATCGACCCGACCTCGTCGTCTCGATCGTCGGCATCATGCTCGTCGCGACGCTGCTGTCACTCGCGCTGAGCCTCGTGCGCATGAAGGGCATGGTGAAGCTGCTCGATGTGCCGCAGCCGTACCTGTGGAGCGGCATCCTGATCTTCTGCATCATCGGCACCTACGCGACCTCGAACAGCCTCTCGACGGTCGTCACCATGCTCGTCTTCGGCGTGATCGGAGTGCTGCTCAAGCGGATGCAGGTGCCCGCCGGCCCGATCGTGCTCGGCCTGCTGCTCGGGCCTCTCGCCGAAGAGAATCTGGCTCGCACCCTGGCGATCCTGCCGACGCGTCCGTTCTTCGAGGTGGTGAGCCCGATCGCGATCGTGCTGCTCGCGCTCGCCGTGCTGTCGATCGTGATGCCGGCCATCCGCGCCGCCCGCACCCCGCGTGCCGAGCGCGCCTCGCTCTCGGATTCGATCCTCGCCGCCGAGAGCCGCGAGCAGATCGAGAAGGCGCACGGCGAGCTCGCGGCAGACCCCGACCTGCTCACGTCGACCGTCCGCAACGTCGACGCTCCTGCGCGGCGCACGCGGAAGACCCGCAAGAACTCCAAGGAGAACGAGAAGTGACCCGCTACGACATCCTCACCGCCGTGCCCACCGCCTTCCACAGCGACGGCGCGCTCGATCTCGAGGGTTCGCGTGCGATCTTCCGGTTCGTCGCCGAATCAGGAAACGAAGGGGCCTTCGTCCTCGGAACCACGGGCGAGTTCCCCGCGGTCGACGCCGCCGAGTTCGCCTCGATCGTCGAGGCGGCGCTGGCCGAGCTGAAAGACCGGATGCGCGTGGTGGTGCATGTCGGCCAGCCCAGCACGTTCGAGGCGCTGCGGCTGGTCGAGATCGCGAAGGGCCTCGGCGCGACCGAGTTCGCCGCCCTCACCCCGTACTACCTGAAGGCCACCGACCAGTCGATCTTCGAGTACTTCGAAGCGCTGTCGGCTGCGGTCGGCGACGGTCGCCTCTACGTCTACATCTACCCGGCGCGCAGCGGCAATCCGGTGTCAGTCGAGCTGCTGACGCGACTGGCCGCGCTGCCGAACATCGTCGGTGCGAAGGTCAGTGAGCTGTCCCTCGACGAGATCGCCGCCTACCGCGCAGCGGTTCCCGCCGACTTCGACCTCTACACCGGGGCCGACCGCGACCTGATCGCCGCGGTGCAGGCGGGCGCGCAGGGCGTCGTCTCGGGGGTCTCGTCGGTCACGCCCAAGCCGTTCCGGGCGCTGGCGGATGCCGGGCGCTCGGGCGACGCGGACGCGATCGCCGCAGCGCAAGCCGCCGTCGACGACGTCGTGTCGCTGATCGGCGGAGACATGGCGCGCATGAAAGAGGCCTACCGCGTGCTCGACGTCGTCGACACGCACTGCCGCATGGCCATCGCCGAGCCGACTGATGCCGAGCGCGAGGCCGTCGCCCGGGTCGTGGCGGCGCACCGCTAGACGCCTCGGAGGGGCGACCGTCAAAGTGCGGAGAGAAGGGCGGCGTGGCTTCGGCCACGTCGCCCCTTCTCATAGCCGATCGGGGCAGGATGGAGGCATGTCCGTCAACCCGCACGAATCCCGGCCATGGCTCGCCTCCTACGCAGACGACGTTCCTGCGGAGATCGAGGCTCCGACCCAGACGCTGCCCGAGATGATATCCGCGAGCGTCGCGACGTTCGGCCGTCGGCCGGCGCTCGAGTTCTTCGGCGCGGTGACGACCTACCGAGAGCTGGGGGAGCAGATCCTGCGTGCGGCAGAGGGGCTGCGCCGCCTGGGTGTGCGCAAGGGCGACCGGGTCGCGCTCGTGCTGCCCAACTGCCCGCAGCACGTCGTGGCCTTCTATGCGGCACTCCGCCTCGGCGCCATCGTCGTCGAGCACAACCCGCTCTACACGGCGAGGGAGCTGCGGCACCAGTTCGAGGACCACGGCGCGAAGGTCGCGATCGTCTGGGACAAGACGGTCGACACGATCGCGGACTTCCCCTCCGACCTGCGGGTCGAGCACATCGTGAGCGTCGATCTCACCGAGGCGATGCCTGCCTCGCAGCGGCTGCTGCTGCGGCTGCCCATGCCCAAGGCGCGGGCGTCACGCGCCAAGCTGACGGCCACCCCGAAGGCGCGTCGCGCGCTGGCCTGGAAGAAGCTGATCGACCATCGCCCTCTCGCGCGCCGCGTCGAGGGCCCCACGCTGGGCGACACCGCACTGCTGCAGTACACGAGCGGAACGACGGGCGACCCGAAGGGCGCGATCCTCACCCACGCGAACCTGCGCGCCAACGCGATGCAGGGTCGGGCGTGGGTGCCGGGGCTCGTCGACGGCAAAGAGACGTTCTACGGTGTGCTGCCGCTGTTCCATGCCTACGGGATGACGCTGTGCCTGACGTTCGCGATGAGCATCGGCGCGAAGCTCGTGCTGTTCCCGACCTTCGACCTCGGCCTCGTCACGAAGGCGGCGCGCACGAGTCCGCCGACCTTCCTCCCCGCCGTGCCGCCGATCTACGACCAGCTCGCGCGGGCCGCGTCACGCGGAACCATCGATCTCTCGACGGTCCGGTTCGCGATCTCCGGTGCGATGAGCCTGCCGGTCGCGACCGTGCGGCGGTGGGAGGAGGCGACAGGAGGCCTGCTGGTCGAGGGCTACGGCATGACCGAGAGCTCACCCGTCGCGCTCGGCAATCCGATGGGCCGCAGTCGCCGCCCCGGCACGGTCGGCGTGCCCTTCCCGAGCACCGAGATCCGTGTCGTCGATCCTGCCGACACCGATGTCGACATGCCGGTGGGCGAACGGGGCGAGCTGCTCATCCGCGGTCCGCAGGTGTTCCAGGGCTACTGGGGGCGCTCGGGTGACACCGCCGATGTCCTGCTCGCCGGCGGGTGGCTGCGCACGGGCGACATCGCCGAGGTCTCGGCCGACGGCTTCGTGACGATCGTCGACCGCCTCAAAGAGCTCATCATCACCGGCGGGTTCAACGTCTCGCCCAGCGAGGTCGAGGATGCGCTCGAGGCGCACCCTGACGTGGTCGCCGCCGCGGTGGTCGGTCTTCCGAGATCGAGCGGAGGCGAAGAGGTCGCCGCCGCGGTCGTGCTCCGCGAGGGCGCGACGCTCGACTCTGGTGCGCTGCGCGACTTCTGCCGGACCCGGCTGACCCCCTACAAGGTGCCCAAGCGCATCACGGCGGTCGACGAGCTTCCTCGTTCGCTCATCGGCAAGGTGCTGCGCCGCCAGGTGCGGGATCGGATGCTCGCCGACTGACCGCGGGGGCCTCGTGCCCCTGCTCGCGAGCTCCCCGCCGCAACTGAAATCGGTTACAGTGTGCCGATGGCCACGATCTACGATGTCGCTCGACTCGCGCAGGTCTCGCCGGCCACGGTGTCCCGTGTGTTCAACGGCACCAGCGTCTCGGAAGAGAAGGTCGCCGCCGTGCGCAGCGCAGCCGAGCAGCTGCACTTCACGCCCAACCGCACGGCCCGCAACCTGCGACGGCAGAGCTCCGAGGTCATCGGCCTCGTGATCCCCGACATCGAGAACCCGTACTTCACCGAGATGGCGAGGGGGGTCGAAGACGTCGCATCCGAGGCCGGCTACTCGGTGGTGCTCTGCAACTCGGACGCTCAGGTCGAGAAAGAGGCCACGTACCTGCGGATCGCGATCGCCGAGCACATGTCGGGGGTGATCATCGCGACCGCCGACGAGCACTCCGACCTCGACAGCATCCTCGCGACGGGTCGGCCCGTCGTCGCGGTCGACCGCAGCACGACCTACGACATCGACGGCGTCGTCATGGCGAATCGAGCGGCCGGCACCTCGGCCGCGAAAGACCTGATCGATGGCGGTTACCGGCGGATCGCCTACATCGGCGGGCCCGAGCACATCGACACTGCGGCCGAGCGTGCGGCGGGCTGGCGGGAGGCGCTGAGCGCAGCGCACCCGGATCTCGACCTCGACGACCTCGAGCGGTTCGCCACGTTCCGCGTCGACGGCGGACGAGAGGCGATGGAGCAGCTGCTCGCACTCCCCGAGCCGCCCGATGCGGTGGTGGCGGGCAACAACCTCATCGGCGTCGGGGCGATCCAGGTGCTGACGGAACACGGTCTGACTCCGCCGCAGGTCGGTGTCGCGGTGATCGGTTCGCTGCCCTTCACCACGCTCTCGCCCACAGCCGTGACTGTCGTGCGGCTGCCCGCGCGACACATGGGAGTGACGGCGGCGCGCATGCTGCTGGAGCGCATCGGTGGCGACGATCAGCCGTCGCGCACAGTGGTGCTGCGCAACGAGATCCGATCGGCCAGCGCGGTCAGGGTCTGACGGGTCGCCCCGCGACGATCAGCGCCGCTACTGCGACCGCCAGAAGCGGGTCGCGAGGTTGGTGAGTTCGGTGTCGAGATCGTCGACCTTGCCCTCGACCCGAGTCAGTCTCGAGTCGAGTGAGTCGAGCCGCACGTTCACGATCTCGAAGCCGGCGCCCATCTCCGTTCGCAGCCCGCCGATCTCGGCGCGAAGCACCCGATTGAACTGCGTGGTCATCAGAGTCATGCCGCCCAGCATCGCGGTCGTGAAGATGCCGATCATCGTCCAGGCCTGCGGATCGCTCAAGTCCATACCTCCATTGTTCGTCGCGGGACTCAGGATGTCCTCGGGGTCCCGCGCTGTATGCCGGAGTTCCCACGCCTCGTGCGTCACTCGCTCGCATCGCCCTCCGGTGCAGGAGCGATCGACACTTCGCGTCTTGTGCCATGAAATCGATTTCGCGTACAGTTGCAGAACACGTGCGATCAAGGAGGACGCGAGTCATGACCTATACCCTGCCGACGACGGCATCCCGACCGGCATCCGCGCCCCGGACCGCGTACCTCATCGCGTCCGGCGACCTGCGTGAGGCCGCCAACACCGGCGGCTGGCCCGTGCAGGTCGAGCTCGAGGCCGGCGTCACCGGCGTGTTCGAAGAGCTCGGCTGGACGATCATCCGCGCCAACGACGTCGACCCCGCGACCGGTCACGGGTTCATCTCGAGCCAGCGCATGGGCCTCGAGGTCTTCAAGAACATCCCGACCGATGCTCCGCTCATCGTCGCCGAGGCGGTGTGGCAGTACTCGCACCACGTGCTCGCAGGGCTGCGGACGCACGAGGGCCCGATCCTCACCGTCGCGAACTTCGCGGGCGACTGGCCCGGCCTCGTCGGACTCCTCGGCCTGAATGCGGGCCTCACCAAGATGGACAAGCCCTACGCCACGATCTGGTCGGTCGACTTCACCGACGACTGGTTCAAGCGGGGCATCGAGGAGTGGACCAAGACCGGCTCGATCACGCACGACGCATCGCACGTGCGTCCGCTGCCCGAGCTTCCGGACAGCCCCGAGAAGCAGCTGGGCGAGGCCCTCGCCGCAGAGCTGCGCGCCGAGAAGGCCATCATCGGCGTCTTCGACGAGGGCTGCATGGGCATGTACAACGCCATCTTCGACGACGAGCTGCTCAACAAGACCGGCATCTACAAGGAGCGCCTCTCGCAGTCGGCTCTGTACGCCGAGATGCTCGAGGTCGGCGACGACGAGGCGGATGCCGCCTACGACTGGCTGATCGACGCAGGCATGACGTTCCGGTACGGCGAGGACGCCGAGACCGAGCTGACCCGCGAGCAGGTGCAGTGGCAGCTCAAGATGTACATCGCGGCGCTCCGCATCGCCGACGACTTCGGACTCGACGCCGTCGGCATCCAGTATCAGCAGGGCCTGAAGGATCTGGTGCCGGCGTCCGACCTGGCCGAGGGCATCCTGAACTCCACTGAGCGCCCGCCCGTCACCTCGCGTGACGGCTCGCGCGTGCTGCACGAGGGCCGCGCCTTCCCGCACTTCAACGAGGCCGACGAAGGCGTCGCGGTCGACGCGCTGGTCACCGATCGGGTGTGGCGTGCGATGGGCCTCGTGCCCGACAACACCCTGCACGACGTGCGCTGGGGCGAAGACCACGACGGTCAGTTCGTCTGGGTCTACGAGATCTCGGGGTCGGTGCCCGCGTCGCACCTCGGCGGCTGGCAGAACGCCGAAGGGTGGCGTCAGGGGCACGTCTTCTTCCCCGCGGGCGGCGCGACGATCAACGGCGTATCGAAGCCCGGCGAGATCGTGCTGTCGCGCGTGTTCATCGCCGACGGCATCCTGCAGGCCGACATCTTCCGCGCATCCGTCGTCGAGCTGCCGGAAGCGGAGACGCAGCGCCGCAAGGACGCGACGAACCCCGAGTGGCCGATCGCGCACGTGGTGCTGCACGGCATCTCGCGCGACCAGTTCATGGCGCGTCACAAGGCCAATCATGCGCAGCTCGTCTATGCGCCGGATGCCGAGACGGCCGACAAGGCGCTGGTCGCCAAAGCCGCGATGTTCGCGGGCATGGGCATCAAGGTCAACGTGGTCGGAGACGCGACGATCTGACCGGTGGCCTCCGGGTCGACTCCGAAGAGCCGGGAAAGGGGGCGGATGCTGCGGCATCCGCCCCTTCCGATCGTTGGGACGGACTTCTTCCGTGTGGCGTGCTTAAGCGCTATAGTCGGCGGCAGGTCGCGACGGTGCGACCGGATTCGACAACGACGCCGAAGGAGACGATCCGCCATGAGTCAGAACGTCAGGAACCACCGATTGCGAAAGAGCATCGCCGGGCTGGGAGTGCTCGCGACCGCTGCTGCAGGCATTCTCACCGGTTCACTGGGAGCCGCCGCCGAGACCTCAGAGCCGGTCGATCCGAAGCTCGCCGTCTACGTCGAGGTGAACTCGAACGATTTAGCCAATGTCGCCGACTACACGCTTGCGGAGTCCGGCGAAGCCGCCATCGACATGGCGATGATCTTTGCCGCCAACATCAACTACGACGGCGAGAAGGCATACCTGCACTTCAACGAGCGCGTCACCGAGACACTCGACAATGCCGAGACGCAGATCCGCCCTGTGCAGGCGAAGGGCACCAAGGTGCTGCTCTCGGTGCTCGGCAACCACCAGGGCGCAGGCTTCGCGAACTTCACCTCGTATGCGCAGGCTGATGCCTTCGCCGCCCAGCTCGCCGACGCCGTGACCACCTATGGGCTCGACGGCATCGACTTCGACGACGAGTGGACGAACTACGGCGCGAACGGCACCCCGCAGCCCAACGCGGAATCGTTCGGATGGCTGGCCACGGCGCTGCGCGATCGCCTCGGCCCTGACAAGATCATCAGCCTCTATGCGATCGGCCCGACGTATACGACGACCGACTTCACGCTCTTCGACGCCGCGAGCGTGCTCGACTATGCGTGGAACCCCTACTACCCGACCTACGACGCGCCCACCGTTCCCGGGCTCGAGGACCGCGGTCTGCTCGGTGCCGCGGCCATCGACCTGGCGAACACGAGCGCGGCGACGGCGGCAGACTTCGCCACCCGCACCGTGGCAGACGGCTACGGGGTCTACGTGGCCTACAACCTCACCGCGACCGACCAGTCGGCGTATCTCTCGAGCATCACCGAGGCGCTGAAGGGCGAGGCGACCGAGTACCGGGCCGAGCCTCGCGACACCACGGCGCCGACGGTCACGGTCAAGGAAGGCGCCCAGTTCACGAAGAGCAAGACGGACGGGGCGTATCAGCGCGTCAGCTTCAAGCTGTACGACGAGGGCAAGATCGACAGGCTCTACGTCAACGGCGTGCTGAAAGACCTCACCGACGACGCGTGGAGCGACCTGAACTTCGTGAAGCCGGGTGCCTTCGGCGCGGTCGCGGGTGCGAACACGCTGCAGGTCGTCGACGTCGCAGGGAACACCACCGAGGTGTCGTTCATCCTCTCGAAGTGACCACCCGCGCTGATCACCCGAGGTCGAAGACCTCGATCTGACGGATCGTGACCCCGGCCTCCGCCCGCACGCGGATCGCCGGGGTCACGACCCGTGACACCAGCTCGAACGGGGTGGTGCGGTCTGCCGCAAGCTCTGCGTCGTGCGTGGTCGGTGCCGCGGTCCAGTCGCCGTCCTCATCGATGACCTCCCACCGCAGGCACGACGACGAGGCCGCGGCCACCATCGTCACGGTGAGGTCGCTGACGGCACGGGGCTCGGCGAAGCGGCATCCCGCCCATTCGCCGGAGGCGAGGGCTACTCCGCTCGAACCGCTCGGATCACCGTCGTCGAAGAGACGCCCGGCATCGACGACGGATGCTGACGCGATCACATCTGCTCTGTCGGCCGTCAGATCGCGGCACCACGCTGCGACATCTGCCGGTGCGCGGTCGCCCGTCTCGAGGGCATCCGCGGGGTCGGTTCCGAAGACCAGCTCCAGCTCGGCGTCGCCGACGAACGCCTCGACGGGCAGCTCGGCGCGTGCGAGATCGACCCCGTCGAGGCGCGCGCTCTGCAGCACATGGGCGGCCGGCCCGCTGCGGTGAGACCGGATGCGCAGCGACGAGCCGTCGGCGCGATCGACGCGGATGTCGTCGAAGAGGGGAGACCCGATCCGCAGCATTCCCGACGCGAGTTCGAGCGGGTAGAGCCCGAGGGCAGCCCACAGCCACCACGCGCTCATCTCGCCGTTGTCCTCGTCGCCGGGGAAGCCCTGACCGATGTGCGCGCCCGCGAAGAGACGGCCGGCGAGCTCATTCACGATCGCCGCGGCGCGCCACGGTCGGTCGCTGAACGCGTACATGAAGGGGATGTGGTGGGCGGGCTGATTCGAGATCGCGCACATGCCCGAGCGCAGTGCCCGCGCCTCGCGCTGCTCGTGGATGACCGTGCCGTACGCCCCGCCGAATCGCTCGTCGGCGGTCTCGGGCTCGGCGAAGAGGTCGTCGAGATGCTGACCGAAGGCGCCGCGGTCACCATGCAGCGCCGCGAGCCCTGCTCCGTCGTGCACGGCGCCGACCGACATGCCCCAGGCGTTCGTCTCGACGTTGTCGCCGCCCCAGACGCGCGGGTCGAAGTCCGGCGCGAAGGCGCCCGTGGCGTCCTTGCCGCGGAGGAAGCCGGAGTCCGCATCGAACAGTGTGCGGTACGACAGCGCCCGATTCGTGAAGTACCGGGCGAAAGAGCGGTAGCGCGCGGCATCCTGCGCTGATTCCGCGTCGGCCGCGAGCTGCGCGGCGAACCGACCCAGCGCGGCATCGCTCACGGCGTTCTCGATGGTCCAGCTCATGCCCTCAGGCACGTCGGATGAGATGAATCCCGTGAAACGCCCGCGGGCGATGCCCTTGCGTCCGCGCAGCGCATCGGGCCCCGGTTCGCAGGCATTGCGCCAGCCGCTCTCGAATGCCTCCGCGCGGTCGAACTGCACTCCCCACCGGGCGGCGTCGGCGAAGATCTGGTCGCTCGAGGTTCCCACCATGCTGTCGACGTAACCCGGAGCGCTCCACCGGGCCATCCAGCCTCCGCGGCGATGCTGTTCGAGCTGTCCGTCGAGCAGCCTGCCGGTCAGCGCAGGATCCAGCAGCGCGAGTGCCGGCCATTCGGTGCGGTAGGTGTCCCAGTATCCGTTGTTGACCACGAGCTCGCCATCGACGACCGGAGTGCTGGTGGCGCGTTCTCCGAACGCCTCTCGCGCCGCGAAGACGTCGGCGAACCGGTGGTGCGGGGCATCGGCGGATCCCGCGTTCTCGGCGGCGGTGTTCGGATAGAGATGCATCCGGTGCAGGGCCGCGGCGATCCGACTCAGATGCTCCTCGAACGCGAGTCGGCGATACGGCGCCTCCGCCTCGGGGAGGGGTGGGATGGCCACGCGCCCCAGCACCCGATTCCAGGATGCTGCGGATGTCGCCCGCAGCTCTTCGTAGGTCACCTCTGCCGGTGCTTCGAGCTCGAGGCTGCGCCTGGCCTGTTCCACCGACACGAACGACACCGCCACCCGCACCTCGAGCGACCCGCGCCCGCCGACGTAGCCGGCGACCCGCGCCCGCCCGTCGTCGTCGAGCGCGCCACGCGGACCCGGGGCGTCGTCGCCCTCGCTGCGCAGCACCACTCCGACGAAGTAGCACCGCGGAGCGTTGCCCCAGTCCTCGGGGCCCTCGGGCGTCCATCCCTCGAAGCCGCCGGAATCCGTCCAGTTTAGGCGGCCCTCGTCGGTCGGCTGATCGATGACGAAGCCGACGATGGCGTCGGCCTCGGCGCCCCGCACCCGGAAGGCGGCGGCGTGCGAGGTCGCGGTCATCTCTGCACGCAGTCCGCCGAGATCGACGGCGTACTCGTGCGGGCGCGCGCGTTCGCTGCCGGGGCTGATCCAGCGTCGACGCTCCGCACGGTCAGACGTCGGGCGCCCGTCGAACGGCATGAGCTGGAGCACCGAGCGGTCGCCGATCCACGGACTCGGCTGATGAGAGAACTGCAGCGCCTCGAGGCGCCGCCCCGGTGGGTCGTCGTGGATGCTGGGGCGGTAGGGCCAGCGGGTGTCTGACGCATCCGTGGCCGGGGTGACGAACGTGAAGCCGTGCGGCACGGCCACCGCGGGGATCGTGTTGCCGCGCGAGAAGCGCGGGCCCGAGTGCGTGCCTCGACGGGTGTCGACGCGCTCGACCGGGGGAACGTCAGCCGCCGCCGCGGCCGCCTGCGGCATCTCCTCGACGACGCACTGCACGAAGCCGCTGACGCGCGAGGGGAGATCCGCCTCGGCCGTCAGGGATGCGGTGCCGAACACGATCTCGACGGTGCCGGTGCCGGTGGCGGTGCCGGTGCCGGTGCCGGTGCCGGTGGCGTTCGGCATCCGAGCAGGCAGCATCGCGGCCAGCGACACGGTGTCGGCGTTCCACTGCTCCGGCAGGCTCCAGCGTGCCGCGAACTGCGCATCCGCGGTGAGCGGGAAGTCGTACCGGTCGCGCACGGCGGCGATCTCGCCGAGCCTCGTGCCGTCGGCGCCGCGCACATCGACCGTCACCGCGAGTGCCGCGTGCGGGGCCAGCGTCGCCTCGTCGCCGGCGGCGTAGAACGCCCAGTGCAGCACGGTGTCGGGAGTGACGGGGATGTCTGCGAATCCAGGAACGTCCACCCGCTGCTCGCCCGCCGTGGGGTCGAAGGAGAAGGCGAAGACCTGCCCGGGGAGCACTCCCGCCCGAGGACGGGACGACGGAGGATCTGCCGGCCCGTCGGCGGGCGCGAGGTGCACGGTGCTCACCCCTTGACCGCGCCCTCCTGCACGCCCTTGAAGAAGAACCGCTGCGTGAAAGAGAACATGATCACGATCGGCACGAGAGCGATCATGGTGCCCGCCGCGATCAGACGCGGATCGACCGAGAAGCTGCTGTTCAGATACGCCATTCCGACGGTCAACGTGTACTTCGCCGGGTCGGAGAGCACGATGAGCGGCCAGAGGTAGTCGTCCCACGCGCCGATGAAGGCGAAGACGGCGACCACCGAGACCATGCCGCGGATGTTGGGCCACACGATGTGACGGATGCGCTGCCAGGTCGTGGCGCCGTCGACGGTCGCGGCATCCAGCACGTCCTGGGGGATCATCCGGCACGCGGTGGCGACGAGCAGCACGTTCATGGCGCTGATGGCGCCGGGCAGGAACACGCCCCACAGGGTGTCGGCGAGGCCGAGCGCGCGGATCGTGAGGAAGTTGCTCGTCACGGTGACCTCGCCGGGGAACAGCAGGGTCGAGAGCAGGACGGCCATCACGATCCACTTTCCGCGGAACCGCATGCAGCCGAGTGCGTAGCCCGCGAACGTCGCGAGGATCACGTTGCTCAGCACCGTGCCGACCGAGACGAGCAGCGAGTGCCAGGCGTAGAGGTACACCGGCACGATCTCGGCGACCGTGACGTAGTTCTGCAGCGTCGGCTCGCGGGGGATGAGGTTCGGTGGGAAGGAGTAGATGTTCTCCTGCGGCCCCTTGAACGAGGTCGAGAGCTGCCACAGGAACGGGCCGATGACGATCACCAGCACGAACAGCAGCAGCGCGTATCGGCCGATCAGCCCGCTGAGCGTCGGCTTGCTGAAGTCGCCCGAGCCGCGGCGGCGGAAGATGGGTTCGCGCGTGGTCGCAGCGGGCTGGTCGTCGGGGTGACGGTCGTCGTCGACGCGGGGCGGGCTGAGGGTGCTCATGCGGGGACCTTCGCCTTCTTCTCGCGATTCATGATGGCGATCGCGGCGAGCGGGATGAGGGTGAGGAGGAACAGGGCGACGCTGATCGCTGACGCGTAGCCGATGTTGCCGTTGAGACCCGATCCGACCTGACGGATCAGCATCACCAGCGACATGTCGTAGCCGCCGGGCCCGCCCGTGCTCTTCGAGAGCACGTCGAGCTCGGCGAACACCCTCATGGCCGAGACGGCTATGAGCACCGCGATGAGCAGCATGGCGCCGCGCACCGAGGGGATCGTCACCGAGAGGAAGCGCCGGAACGAGCCTGCGCCGTCGAGCATCGCCGCCTCATGCAGCTCTTTGCCGACGTTGCCGAGGGCGGCGAGGTACACGACCATGTAGTAGCCGAGCCCCTTCCACACCGTCAGCAGGATCGCGCAGCCGAGCAGCAGCCAGCGATCGACGAGGAAGGCCATCGGCTTGTCGACGAGCCCGAGGAACTCGAGCGTCTGGTTGATGATGCCGCGGCTGTCGAACAGCCAGGTCCAGATGAGCGCGACCACGACCACCGACGCGATGACGGGGAAGTAGAAGGTGGTGCGGAAGAACGCGATACCCGGCAGCTTCTTCTGCACGAGCAGTGCCAGCAACAGCGGGAGGATCGTGAGCAACGGCACGCAGACCACCACGTAGATGATGCACGTGGTGAGGGCGTTCCAGAACATCTCGTCGCCGAACATCCGCTCGTAGTTCGCTGCGCCGACGAACTCGGGGGTCCGCAGGGGGCGCGCGTCGGTGAAGCTCAGGAAGACGGTGTTGAGGAAGGGCCAGAGCGCGAACACCAGCACCCAGATGACGGCGGGGCCGAGGAGCAGCCACGGGGTGAACCATCTGTGCGACCGCATGGTCGTCTTCCGGCTCCGGATGCTGGTGTGCGCGCTCATGGCTTACTGGTCCACGCGGTTCGCGTTGGCGTACTCGACGATCTTGTCGAGCTGCTCCTGCGCGTCGGCTTCGCCGTTGACGGCGAGCGCGATCTGCTGGGTCATGTAGGTCGCCATGTCCGAGGTCCACTGGAACGGAATGGCCTTGGCGCCCTCCATCGCGGTGAACACGGTGTCGATGGCGGTGAGCTGCTTCTCGTCGGTGATCGACGACGAGATGTTCTCGACGACGGCGTCACCACCGGATGACGTGCCGGGCGCCGTGCCGACAGCGAGCGATGAGAAGGCGACCTGGTTCTCCTCGTTCGTGGCGAACTCGGCGAACGCGAGCGCGGCCTCCTTGTTGTCGGAGTCGGCCGAGATGTTGAGTCCCTGCACGTAGAGCGGCGGGATGCCCAGTCGCTGCGTGGCGACGGTGTTCTCCAGCAGCGCGGGTGCGTCCTTGGCGAGGTCGGTCGTGAAGCCGGTGCCACCTGTGGTGAACGCGACCTTCTCCTGGATGTACGCCTCGGCGTTTCCGCCGTAGTCGCCGGTCAGGGCCTCGGCGGGCATCGCTCCGGCCGCGTATGCGTCGGCATACTTCTCGATGATCGCTGCGGCCTCGTCGGTGTTGAAGTCGAACTCGCCCTCGTCGTTGATGACCTCCATGCCTGCGGAGGTGAACGTGTCGAGCGCGGGGATCGACGACAGCAGCTGCACCTTGCCGCCCGACTCGGTGGCCACGTCCTTCGCGAGGGTGAGCAGCTCGTCGACCGTCGTGGGGAGGTTCTCCTCCGTCACGCCGTAGGGGGCGAGCTGTGCGAGGTTCCACCACGAGGCGTCGCTCGAGAGGTACCAGGGCAGACCGTAGGTGCCTTCGGCGTCGGGGTACTGGCTGTATGCGTCCCACGCGCCGGCGTTGTACCCGGACTTCAGATCGGGATCGGCCGTCTCGAGGTCGACGAGCTTACCGGCGGCGACGAGGGGGTACGCGATGTCCGGCGGCAGGTTCAGCACGTCGGGGAGGGTGTCGGCGTTCGCCTGGCTCAGGATCTTCTCCTGGTAGCCGTCACCCGGCTGGTCGAGCCACTCCACAGTGACCTCGGGGTTCTCCTTCTCGAACGCGTCGATCAGGTCTTCGAAGTAGGGGGTGAACTTCTCGTTCTTCAGCGACCAGGTCTGGAACTGGATGGTTCCGCTCAGCTCACCGGAGGTGTCGATCGGACCGGCGGCACCCGATGTGGCGCCGCCTCCGGTGCAGCCGGCGAGCGCCATGGCGCCGATCGTGAATGTTGCCAGAGCGACAATGCGTGCGGGAACTTTCATCGTGCTTCTTCCTCGAGGCGGGCGATTGGCGGTGTCCGTCCGACGGACTACAACGCTTTAGCAGATGAAACCATCGGATGCGGTGTCTGTCAAGGTCTCGCGACTCGTCTCTCAGCCAGGTAGCGGTATTCCGGGTAGCGCGTTGCTGCTCAAGCGTTATAGTGTTCCGAACTGTCCTCGCCGGAGGGCTCTGTCGGAAAGGTCCGGACACATGACGCAGCGCCGCGCTCTCGATGCTCGCCTGAGATTCGGGGCGAACTACACGCCGTCGAAGGACTGGATGCACTCCTGGCTCGATTTCACGCCCGATGACGTGCGGCGCGACTTCGCGGCGCTCGCCGAGCTCGGGCTCGACCACGTCAGGGTCTTCCCGCTGTGGACGGTGCTGCAGCCGAACCGCACGCTCATCCGCACGCAGGCGATCGACGATGTCCGCGCCATGGTCGACATCGCGGCCGAGTTCGGACTCGATGCCAGCGTCGACGTGATCCAAGGACACCTGTCGAGCTTCGACTTCGTGCCCTCCTGGCTCTACACCTGGCACGACCGCAACATGTTCACCGACCCGACCGCGCTCAGCGGGCAGGTCGACCTCGTGCAGACGCTCGCCGGTGCGCTGCGCGACGCCCCGAACTTCCTCGGGCTGACTCTCGGCAACGAGACGAACCAGTTCTCGGCGCACACGCATCCGTCGCCCTGGCCGGTCACGACAGGCGAAGCGGGGCACTGGATCGAGTCGCTGCTCGCCGCCGCCGAGGGAGCGGCACCCGGTCTCGCGCACGTCCACAGCGAGTACGACGCGGTCTGGTACATGGACGGGCATGGCTTCACCCCCGCGCACGCATCGCGTCTGGGCGAGATGACCACGATCCACTCCTGGATCTTCAACGGCACTGCTCAGCGCTACGGCGGTCGGTCGGTCGCCGCAGACCGCCACGCCGAGTACCTCATCGAGCTGTCCCGCGCCTTCGCCACCGATCAGCAGCGACCGGTCTGGCTGCAGGAGGTGGGGGCGCCGTCGAACTGCCTCGACGAGAGCGAGATGCCCGGGTTCCTCGAGGCGACCCTGCGGTCGGCGGTGCGCACCGAGAACCTCTGGGGCGTGACCTGGTGGTGCTCGCACGACGTGAGCCGCGACCTCGGCGACTTCCCCGAACTGGAGTACTCGCTCGGTCTGATCGATCAGAGCGGTGCGGCCAAGCCCATCGGTCGGCGGTTCGCCGAGCTGATCCCCGAACTGCGCGAGCGCACCGCGGCGCCCGCGCGCGAGACGGCGATCGTGATCGATGTCGACGAGCACGAGGTGCCGGTGAGCCGGGCGGCTCTCAGCCCCGGGGGTGCGGTGTTCCAGGCCTGGGTGGATGCCTGCGAGGCCGGCGTCGACCCCGCGTTCGTGACCTCGCAGACGGCTAGCGACGACGCGGCGCTCGCCGCGCGCGGCATCCGTCGTCTCATCCGTCCCGATCTGTCGACGAGCGGTGTCGACCCCTACGGCTCCGTCAACACCGTCGTCAGCGGCTGACGGCGACGTCGCGAGACGCCGGAGAACCGTCGTCAGGATGCTGCCGCCGGCGGAGCCGTGCTCTCGCGGGCGGTGAGGGTCGGCGTCGGACCCTGAGCGCTGGGCAGGTTGATCCCGGCGACGATCTGCTGCAGCAGCAGTGTCGCGGCCTGCTCGCCGAGCTCGAACGTGTCGCGTGTCATCGCCGTGATCGAGGGATTGATCAGGCCGGCGATCACCGAGTCGTCGAACGACGCGATCGAGACGTCACGGGGAGCGGCGCGGCCCATCTCCTGTGCAACCCTGAGGCCTGCCACAGCCATCACGTCGTTGTCGTAGACGATCGCCGTGGGGCGCAGGCGGCCCGAGAGCAGGGAGCGTGTGACGGCTGAAGCCCTGGCGGGGGAGAAGTCCGTCGTGATCACGTCGCCCGAGATGCCGTCGGCCGCCATGCGGTCGAGCACCTCGGCGCGCAGGCGGGTGTGCTCGAGCTCGGCGGGGCCCGCGACATAGGCGATGCGTGTGTGCCCCAGGGCTGCGAGGTAGGAGAAGAGGGTCTCGGCCACCTCGTCGTCGGCGATCCAGACGCTCGGCACTGCGCCCTCGGGCGAGGGCTTCGAGCCGATCAGAACCGCGCGAGCGTCGAGCGCCGCGATGCGGTCGCTGCGCGGATCGTCGTCGCGGGGGTCGATGAGGATGATGCCGTCGACCTGGTTCGACGACCGCCACTGCCGGTGCACCTCCATCTCCTCGGCGATGTCGGTGACCAGGCGCAGCTGCAGGCTGACCTTGCTCTCGGAGAGTCGCGACTCGATGCCGGCGATGAGGTCGGTGAAGAAGGCCTCGGATCCGAGCGAGCGGGCGGGACGCGCGAGCGCGAAGCCGACCGTGTTGGCGCGGGCGCCGACCAGGGCACGTGCCGCAGAGCTCGGCTGCCAGTGGTTCTCTTCGACGATCGAGAGGATCCGCTGGCGCGTCTCGTCGCTCACGCCGGGGCGCCCGTTGAGTGCGAACGAGACGGCTCCCGGCGAGACGCCGGCCATGCGCGCGATGTCCGCGATGGTGACGCGTTTGGCCGAAGTCATGCGCCTCACACTACTTGATCGGTTTAGCCGCTCGGAAGCCGCCGGACACGGTTTTCGAACCGTTTACTAGATCGCTTTAGTAAATCCGATAGCATTGTCCGCAACCGCCCCGCTCCTGGGCGCGAGTCACGCCCCCCACTCACCGCCGAGCCCGGAGAATCACACCATGCATGACGACACCTCGCTCACCGTCGGCCGCGTCAAGCGGGTGCTCGACGAGCGCATCCGCCCGGCCGTCCACTCCGCGTCCGTGCCCCTCACCATCGAGGTGAACGAGCTTGTGGGTGAGCCCATCAGCCCCGCCGAGGGGCTCGCTCTCGACTTCGCACCGGCATCCGTGCCGAGCATGTGGGGCCCTGCCTGGTCGACGACCTGGTTCAAGATCACCGGACGAGTGCCCGCCGAATGGGCCGGCCGCCGGGTCGAGGCCGTCATCGACCTCGGATTCGACATCAACATGCCCGGCTTCCAGTGCGAGGCGCTCGTCTACCGGCCTGACGGCAGTCCGGTGAAGAGCATCAACCCGCGCAACCAGTGGCTGCCGATCACCGAGGACGCGCACGGTGACGAACCCGTCGAGCTGTACCTCGAGGCGGCAGCAAACCCCGTGCTGCTCGACTACCACCCCTTCCTGCCCACGCAGGAGGGCGACATCCAGACGTCGTCACGCGAGCCGCTCTATCGCACCCGCCGCATCGACCTCGCCGTCTTCGAGCAGGAGGTGTTCGAGCTGTCCCTCGACCTCGAGGTGCTGTTCGAGCTGCAGGCCGAGCTGCCGGCGACCTCGCCCCGCCGCATGCAGATCCTGCAGGCCATGGACGACGCCCTCGACGTGCTCGATCTGCAGCGCATCGTGCAGACGGCATCCGACGCCCGCGCTCGGCTGGCAGACGTGCTCGCAGCGCCCGCCGAGGCCAGTGCGCACCGCCTCTCGGCGATCGGCCACGCGCACATCGACTCCGCCTGGCTGTGGCCGGTGCGCGAGACGATCCGCAAGGTGGCCCGCACCACCTCGTCGATGACGACGCTGATCGACGAGCAGCCGGACTTCCTCTACGGCATGTCGAGCGCGCAGCAGTACGCGTGGCTCAAGGAGCACCGGCCCGAGGTCTACGCCAGGGTCAAGGCCGCGGTCGCAGACGGGCGCTTCCTGCCTCTCGGCGGAATGTGGGTCGAATCCGACACTGTGATGCCGTCGGGTGAATCGCTCGTGCGGCAGTTCTCGTTCGGCCAGCGGTTCTTCGAGCGCGAGTTCGGCATCCGCTCCAAGGGCGTCTGGCTTCCCGACAGCTTCGGCTACTCGCCGGCCCTGCCGCAGCTCATGCGCCGTGCCGGGTTCGAGTGGTTCTTCACGCAGAAGATCTCGTGGAACCAGCAGAACGTCTTCCCGCACCACTCCTTCCTCTGGGAGGGCATCGACGGGTCGCAGGTCTTCACGCACTTCCCCTCGATGGACACCTACAACTCGCAGCTCAGCGGCATGGAGGTCGCCAAGGCCTCCCGCCAGTTCAAGGAGAACCGCGTGACCTCGCGGTCGATCGCCCCGGTCGGCTGGGGCGACGGCGGTGGCGGCACCACCCGCGAGATGACCGGCAAGGCGAAGCGCCTCGAGAACCTCGAGGGCAGCGCGCGAGTGGTGTGGGAGCACCCGGACGCCTTCTTCGATGCGGCCCGCGCCGAGCTGCCCAACCCTGCCGTGTGGGTCGGCGAGCTCTATCTCGAGCTGCACCGCGGAACCCTCACCAGCCAGCACGCCACGAAGGCACTGCACCGCTGGGCCGAGCACGCGCTGGTCGAGGCAGAGCTGTGGGCGGCGACGGATGCCGTGCGCACCGGCGCCGCATACCCTCAGGCCGAGTTCGACCGGCTGTGGGAGACCGTGCTGCTGCACGAGTTCCACGACATCCTTCCCGGCACGTCGATCGCCTGGGTGCACCGCGAGGCCGTCGAGGTGCTCACGAACGTGCTGTCGGACGCAGAGGACATCTCGGTTGCCGCTCGGCGCTCGCTCGCGGGCGAGGGCGATCGCGAGCTGCGCTTCGTGCCGACCTCCGCCGGCGTCGGCGGTGTCGTCGGCGGTGGACGCGCGCTCGGGGCGGGCTTCGTCGAGGCGCCCGCCGCAGCATCCGTCATGCTCTCCGGCGAAGACGGTGGGTGGCGCCTCGAGAACGAGCTCGTCTCCGTGCTGATCTCCTCCGAGGGGCTCATCGTCTCGGCGGTCGACAAGACGACCGGTCGCGAGGCGGTGGCCGAGGGGCGCGCGGCGAACCTGTTCCAGCTGCACCAGGACTTCCCCAACATGTGGGACGCGTGGGACATCGACAAGTACTACCGCAACAGCGTCGACGACCTCACCGCGGTCGACTCGATCTCGGCATCCGTCGTCGACGGGGTCGCATCGGTCGCCGTCACCCGGTCGTTCTCGGAGTCGAAGATCGAGCAGACCATCACGCTCGCGCCCGGTCAGCGCACCGTGCTGCTGCGCAACGACATCGACTGGCACGAGACCGAGAAGCTGCTCAAGCTCGCGTTCCCGCTCGACATCCAGGCCACGCACACCGAGGCCGAGACGCAGTTCGGCTATCAGTCGCGGGTGACGCACACGAACACCAGCTGGGAGGCGGCGAAGTTCGAGACCTCGATGCACCGCTTCGTGTTGGTGCGCGAGCAGGACTTCGGCGTCGCGCTCGTGAACGACTCGATCTACGGGTACGACACGTCGCGCGAGGTGTCGGACGACGCGGTCTCGACGACCGTGCGGCTCTCGCTGCTGCGGGCGCCCCGGTTCCCCGACCCCGACACCGATCACGGCCACCACCAGATCGAGATCGGCTTCGTGGTCGGCGCCGATGCTGCGATCGCGACCGCCGAGGGCATCCGACTCAACTCGCTGCCGACGCTGGTGCGCGGCGCTCGTGAGGTCGCACCGCTCGTGACCGTCGAGGGCGAGGGCATCGTGGTCTCAGGCGTGAAGCTCGCCGACGACGGTTCGGGCGACGTGATCGTGCGACTCTATGAGGCGCTCGGGCGCCGCGCGGTCGGGTCGCTGGTCGCCGACTTCACGCACCGCGAGATCCGCGAGGTCACTCTGATCGAGGATGCGCTCGACGACGGGCGCGTGGGCGGAGAGCTGCGTCTGCGTCCGTTCGAGGTGCGCACGCTGCGCATCGTGCGCTGAGTAAAGGCTGTTCCGGCCCCGTGACCGCCTCGGGAGGTTGCGGGGCCCGCAGTGCCGACCATTGTGGCCGTCGCCCCGCGGGAGGACGATAGGCGGATGGCGACCGTCGATGACGTCCGAGAGATCGCTCTGGCGCTGCCCGGTGTGACCGAGCGCGTCGGCGGTCACACCGGCGAGCCCTCCTGGCGACTGCCGAGCGGTCAGATCGCTTGGGTGCGCGGACCCAGCAAGGTCGATCTGCGCCAGCTCGCAGATCTCGGACTCGTGTGGCCCGAAGGCCCGGTGCTGGGCGTGCGAGTCGCAAGCCTCGAAGAGAAGGCGGCGCTGCTCGCCGCAGAGCCCGAGGGACTCTTCTCGGTTCCGCACTTCGACGGGTACCCCGGTCTGCTGGTGCAGCTCGACGCGGTAGACCGCGACCGACTGGCCGAGATCATCGCGGATGCCTGGCTCGTGCGGGCTCCGGTGCTCGTCGCGAAGCAGTGGCTCGCCGAGCGCGGCCTGGACTGATCAGGCCGCTGTCAGGAACGGCCGGGCAGCATCGAGGAAGGCGCGAGGCTCATCGGCCCACAGTCGGATGCGGTCGACGTGGTGCACTCCGCCCTTCGGTGCGAGACCCGGGAGCCGGATCGCGACCGGGCGTTCGAGTTCGATCTCGATGTTGGTCTCGTCCTGCATCCGCTCGGCGTACTCCGAGCCGATGACCCGGGGCTGCTTGGGTTCGTCGACCCGGCGGTTGATCGCCACCGATGCGATGTCGGCCCAGCCGATCGGCACGTCGAGCTCGAGCCCGCTGCGCACGCGCACGCCGTCAGGCCCCACCGAGTGCGGCCGCATGAGCATCGCGCACAGCAGGCCGACCATCCAGGTGACGCCCCAGATTCCGAGCACCAGCAGCGTGATCCGCACGGCGGGCCACTGGTGCACGATCAGGTCGAGGATCGGGATCTCGACAGCGGAGAGGCCGATGAAGATGAACAGCACCGTGAGCACGGGGCGGTGGTAGCCGATCCCCGTGCCGCCCTTCGGGACGGCGGGGCGGCGGGCGACCGCACGCGCGATGCTCGAATAGACGCGAAGCTCGGCGATCCATGCACGATGGAGGAAGTTGAGGATGCGCGCGATCGGGGTCGGGCTCGGAGCGGTCGTCTGCAGCTGCTCGGTCATGGTGTGTCCTCGGCGGTGGTGGTCGCGCGTGCGTCTTCAGGGGCGGAGGTTGCCGCGGTGGTCACGAGGTGTTCGAGGTGTGCGGCGACGGCCGACAGGCCTCGCTCGACGGCCGCGCGGTCGGAGGGTTCGATCGCCGACAGCAGAGTCTCGTTGAGCTGCGCGTGCTCCTCCTGCATCCGCGCCATCGTCTCGGTGGCCGTGTCGGTGAGCTCGACCAGAACGGCGCGTCGATCGGTCGGGTGCGGAGTGCGGCGGACATGCCCCGACTTCTCGAGCGCATCGACGAGACCGGTGATGTTGCGGGGGGTGACCTCGCAGAGCTGTGCCAGCGCCTGCTGCGTCGACGGCCCGGCGTGCTGGAGCACCCAGAGCAGGTGCACACGGGCTGTCGTGAGGCCGGTGCCGTCGAAGGCGCGGGCCATGTCCCTCTGAAAGAGGTCTGCGATCAGCAGCAGGCGGTCGACGAAGAGCGGTTCCATGATTGTGATGCTACTACATTGTTACCTATGTTCACTAGTTGCCCTCCCGCTGTCTCCTTTCTTTCTCCCTCTTCTTTCCGCCTTCTCTGTCTCGTTCTCTGTCTCCTTCTCTTTTTCCTTTTCGCCTTCCTCGTTCTCGCTTCCTGCTGTTCGCTGCCACCGGTCGCGCGTCGTTCTCTGCGCTGTATCGGGAGATTGGAATATGGCGTTGAGCTGGGGTAAATAGGCGTGGTTTCGGGTCTCGAATGTCGGCGGCCCTCGGTTGACTAGGGGGATGAACAGCACCGCGGAGCTTCTGGATCGGGTCATCGCCGACCTCGATGCGGTGCTGTCCGATGATGCGTTGGCGGGGTTGTCGGATGCGCAGCGGGTCACCGTGCTGCAGGGTGCGGGGGCGGCGTTCCGACGGGTCGAGGCCGTGATCGTGGAGACCGTCGCAACGGGGGACATGGGCGACTTTCCGCATTCGGCCGGGTGCCGGGGTCTGAATGAGTTGTTGCAGCGGACGCTGTTGGTGGATGTGCGTGGTGCGACCCGGGTCGACAAGGTCGTCGATCTGGTGCGGCGGCCGCTGAGTCTGGCGGGGGAGAGGATGCCGGCGCGGTGGGCGGAGATGCGGCTGGCGCTGCTCGACGGGGTGGTCGGCATCGCGGGGTTCCTGGCGGCGACGGGTCCGATCGAGCGGGTGTGGGACCGGCTCACGGTCGATCAGCGGTTGGCGGCGGACGTCGCATTGGCGGGGTGCGCCCGCGGTCACGGACTCGACATGGGGCCCGATGAAGACCCGGATGTCGACGAAGAGGGAGCCGGTCCGTCACCGACCGTGCAGGACTTGAAGAGCCTCGCGGAGGATCTCGCGTCGATGTTCGACCCGGACGGCGAGGAGCCGAAAGACGAGGACGCGCGGCGTCGTCGGGGGATCACCATCGGCCGGTTGAAAGATGGCATGCACGCGATCCGCGGCTACCTGACCCCGGAAGCCGCCGCCCAGCTGCAGGTGATCATGGATGCGATGCTCAACCCGAAGGGTGACGGCCCGCCCATGCCCGGGGTGTTCTTCGCCCCGAGCGCCGATGCCGAGGCCGATTCTCCCGATACGGAGTCTCGCGACGCCGACTTTTCGGGTGCTGACGCGGACGCTGACGCTGACGCAAACGCTGACGCTGACATGGCGGCGGATCCGGAGGAGACTGATCCGTTCAACTCCGACCCGCGGTGTGTGCTCGATGACCGCACCGCGTCGCAGAAGCGCCACGACGCCCTGACCGCAGCTCTCGGCATCGCTGCCCGGCACAAGGACATGCCCACCCTCGGCGGTGCATCACCGGTCGTCGTCGTCACCGTCGACGCGAAAGACCTCGCCACCCACGCCACCGGTGCGACCGGTGCCGCCTTTGGAGCCGCTGGGGCCGGAGCGAGTGGAGCGAGCGGCAATGGTGGGTGGGCGACGATCCCCGGATCCGGTGCCCACGTCCCCGTCTCGGTCGCGGCGCAGGTCGCCTGCTCGGGAGCGATCCAGCGGGTGCTCATGGATGAGGGCCGCATCATCGGCATCACGACCACCGACCGGATCTTCAACGTGCACCAGCGCCGGGCGATCATCGCCCGCGACAAAGAGTGCCTGATCCCCGGATGCCACGTGCCCGCGTCCTGGTGTGAGATCCACCACGTGACCGAACACTCACGCGGCGGACCGACGCATACGGATAACGGTGTGCCGTTGTGCTGGTGGCATCACCGCTCCCTCGGCACCTCCGGGTGGGAGATCCGCATGAACGACGGGCTCCCGCAGGTGCGCGGACCGGCATGGTGGGACCCCGAACAGCGATGGCGCACCCCGAAACTCAGCCTGCCTGCACCCCCTCGGGTCACCCGCACCCCGCTTCGCCTCTGAGCACGCCCGAGTGGGACCGACGCACGCCCAGGCGGGATCACGCCGGGTCGAGCCTCAGGACCTCAGGCGACTCGCCGCCCGCGACTTCGTCGACGACGCGGATGCTGCGCGCCAGGTCGTCGAGAGCGCCGTCGAGTGTGCCGAAACGTTCGCGGTCGCTGCACATCGCGGTGAGCGTCACCAGATGCGTGCCGGTGTCCCAGGTGTAGGTGGCGAAAGGCGGTGACGCGGGCGACGGCGGCATCGCCACCACGAGCTTCTCGCCCGTGCCCAGCCAACGGCTCGAGAACGACTGGGTGTCGTCATAGTCCATCGGCATCGATGCGCGAGCGACCCGCACCTGCGGAGTCAACGCCTGCACGGTCGCCATCGCGACGACCAGCTCCGGGTCGGCCTTCCAGGTCCACACGAGCACGCGACCGTCCGCCCGACGCATCAGCATCGGCGCCGCCTGGCTCATCGCCCACGCGCCGATCCGCGAACCCGGGCGTTCGGTGACGCCGATCGCCGAGTTGACCTGCCCCAACAGCATCCTGATGGCCGCCTTGCGGTGTCGTCGCCCCTTCCAGCCGAGCGAATCGGTGACGGGGATCCACAACCTGGAGTCGGCGTCGGCAGTCAGTCGCATGCCTCCACGCTAGGGGGTGAGGCTGAGGGATGCCGGTATGCCTCGGCGGCCGGATCAGGCCCCTCGGGTAGAGTGGCGAGCGCCCGATCGGGCTCTTTGACCGCCGTACCGTAAGGCAGAATGTCCTCCTCTACCTCCGATCCGACGAGTGCTCCCGACGTCGCCCCCGACTCCGGGCAGCGTCCGCTTCGCATCCTGATCGGATGCGACACCTTCTGGCCCGACATCAACGGCGCCGCCCGCTTCGCCGAGCGTCTCGCCGCGGGGCTCGTGCAGCGCGGTCATGACGTGCACGTCGTCGCACCGAACCAGGCCTACCGCAAGGCCGCACCGCGCACCGAGGTCATCGAGGGCGAGCCGATGACCCTGCACCGGCTGCCGTCGGTGCGCTGGGCGCCCCACGACTGGCTGCGCTTCGTCTGGCCGTGGCGCGTGAAGCACTACGCCCGCAAGATCCTCGACACCGTGCAGCCCGACATCGTGCACATCCAGTCGCACATCGTGATCGGCCGCGGCCTCTCTCGCATCGCGCACGAGCGCGGCATCCCGGTGATCGCCACCAACCACGTCATGGCCGAGAACATCCTCGACCACACCACCATGCCGAAGTTCATCGACGACCTGGTGCTGCGCTTCGCCTGGGCCGACGCGAAGCGTACCTTCGCCCTGACGCGCGCGATCACGACACCGACGCGTCGCGCCGCCGACTTCCTCGAGCGCACGGTCGAGGTCACGGGCGTCATTCCGGTCAGCTGCGGTATCGACCGCACGCAGTACACCCCGGTGATCGCTCCTCGCGACAAGAACCGCATCATCTTCGTCGGACGCTTGACCGCAGAGAAGCAGGTCGAGGTGATCCTCGAGGCGATGACGAAGCTCGACCCGGCGCTCGATGCGACCTTCGACATCGTCGGCGGCGGCGACCAGCGCAAGCAGCTCGAGAACCTCGCGGGTCAGCTGGGCCTCGCCGACCGCGTGACCTTCCACGGCCGCACGACGGATGAGCAGCTGCGTGCGCTGCTGTCGCGTGCCTCGGTGTTCACCATCGCCTCGATCGCCGAGCTGCAGTCGATCGCGACCATGGAGGCCATGGCATCGGCGCTGCCGATCGTCGCAGCGGATGCCGTCGCCCTGCCGCACCTCGTGCACGACGGCGAGAACGGCCACCTGTTCGAGCCGGGTAACGCGGATGCCCTCGCCGCGCGACTGACCGACGTGCTCACTGCATCGCCAGGCGAGTACGCGCGGATGCAGCAGGCATCGCTCGACGGCGTCGCGATTCACGACATCAACCGCACGCTCGACACGTTCGAGGCGCTGTACCGCGACGAGCCGCTTCCCGAGTGACGACGCGCGTCATGCACATCGTCTTCTTCGGGGATCAGCACCTGGACTCCCTCGGCGGAGCCCAAGTCTCGATGCGGCTGCAGCGGGAGTTCCTCGAGCGCGCGGGCCACACGGTGACCGTCGTCGCACCGAAGATGCACGGGTCGCGCGCCTCGCGCATCTCCGACCCGTCGAACGTCGATCTGCCGTCCGTGCCGATCACCACCGACCGCGAGTACTCGATGAGCTGGCCCGGACGCGCCACCGACCGTGCGCTCGACAGCGCGATGACGCACCGCCCGCCGGTCGATCTGGTGCACGTGCAGGCAGATTTCTGGGGCGCCTTCATCGGTCACAGGTACGCGGCTCGCCACGGCATCCCCGTGGTCCACACCCTGCACAACCGCGTCGATGTCGGGATAGCCGCCGTCACGCCGCTGCACGGCCCGGTGCTCCGAGCGCTCAACCTCTGGCGGCGTCGCGTGCTGCGAGGTGCGGCGGAGCAGGTGCGGGGGAACGACGGCTGGGCCTTTCTGCGTGGCATCGCGAGTGGCTCGTCGGCCGTGACCGCCCCCTCGACCCATTTCGCGCGCCGCCTCGAAGAGTACGGAGTCTTCAACCCCGTCGACGTGGTGTGGAACGGCATCGACGACGACGTGCGCGAGGCGACGCTCGCCGCTGCACCGACGGAACGCGCGCCAGGGCGCCCCCGCTTCGTGTGGCTCGGACGCATGAGCCCCGAGAAGCGCCTGCTGCCGTTCCTCGAGGCCTTCGTCGAGTCGGGAGTCGACGCCGACCTCGAGATCATCGGGGGTGGCGCCCAGCGCGCCGCCGCCGAGAAGATCGTCTCGGGCGTGCCGAACGTGCACTTCGCCGGCAAGCTCAGCTACCCCGACACCCTTGCCCGTATCGCCGCCGCCGACGCACTCGTGCAGACGTCGATCGGCTTCGAGACGCAGGGCATGACGCCGTTCGAGGCGGCCACCCTCGGCACGCCGTCGGTGATCAGCGACCCCGACATCGCGGCCGAGCTCGGCGGCGGTCTCTGGGTGGTCCCCGGAGCGGCCGGCACTGAGGATCAGCGAACGGTGGGCCTTATCGAGACGCTGCGCCGCGCGGCATCCGACATCGCCGCCGGTCTCGCGCCGCAGCCGATGCGCGAAGTCTCGGAGTCGTTCCGGCAGTCGTCGCGCACCGCAGCGATGATCGAGGTCTACGAGCGCGTGCTCGAGGGCTGACTCCCTGGCTCAGAACCCCAAGTAGTAGAAGACGTTCGACGCCCACGCGACGAGGGTGCCGAGGACCGTGCTGCCGCCCACGCCGATGGCGATCGCCGCGAGCAGATGAGGTGCCGGGCGTCGAAGGGCGATGATTCCGAGCACCAGAGCAGCGCCTGCGCCGGCCATCACGACGAGGTTCACGAGGTTCGACAGCAGCTCGACGGCGCCGAACCCGACGCTCGCGTACAGGAACGGGGTGATGAGCTGCCAGAGCAGACCGATCGCCACGGCGCTCACGGCGACGACCAGAGCCGTGCGACCGAGGCCTCCTGAGCGCGGTGCGGTCGCCTGGCCCTGGGCATAGGGCGGCGCCGCGACTCCATACGGCTGGCCTGGCTGTGCGTAGGGCTGGCCGGGTTGGGCGTACGGCTGGCCTGGCTGCGCGTACGGCTGGCCTGGCTGCGCGTACGGCTGGCCGGATTGGGCGTACGGCTGGCCTGGTTGCTGCGGTGGATACGGGATCTGCCCGTCGTTCTGCGGGCGGTCTGGATTCTGCTGCTGCTCGCTCATCGATTCTCCGGACGATCAGAAGGAAAACGCGTAGAAGAGATTCGACACCCACGAGATGACGATCCCGACGAGCTGCGACGCGGTGACGCCGATCGCGATGCCCGCGAGGACCTGCGGCCCTGGCCGACGAATCGACATCAGTCCGAGGATGAGGCCCACGACGGCGACGATCAGCACGAGCCCGTTGCCGACCGCTCCGAATATGCCGATGGATGTGGGGTCGCCCAGCATCCGGTACATCAGCGGATACGACAGTGTGACCAGAAGTCCCACCCCGAGTGAGATCACGGCGAGGAGGAAGGCGATACGGCCCAGTCCTGAGCCGCCCGAGGAGGCCGGACGCTGTTGCTCGGGGTAAGGCTGCGACGGGTATGGCTGCCCCGCGTACGCCTGCCCCGCGTATGCCTGCCCACCGTATGGCTGGCCGGTGTGCGGCTGCGACGGCGGTGCCGGATAGTGCGAGCCCGCGAACTGCGGGGGAGTTCCATGTGGCTGCGCGGGAGGCTGCTGAGGCTCGCTCATGCTCACGAGCGTAGCCGCGTGCGTCGTCGGATGGGGGAGATTGCTCACCCCGGGTCAGCGATAGACGTGCCCGGTCTCCGCGCGGTCGAGGGCATCCCTTTCGGCGACGCGTGTCCAGTCGGTGGGAACGCGTCGGTGTCCGTCGCGGCGGAGTTCGATGACGGTGGCGACGATGGCCCACATGGCGAGGGCGATGAGTGCGATGATGAGGATCATGGCAGAAACGCTACGATCACTCTTGATCTGCCACGAGTGGCAGAATAGACTCTGCTCGTAGGAAAACTGCCAAACCGGGAGAGAGCCATGATCAAGACCGTCGCCTGCATCGTCCAAGACGGGTTCGCCCCGTTCGAGTTCGGTCTCGCGTGCGAGGCGTTCGGCCTCGACCGGTCGAACGACGGTGTGCCGAACTTCGACTTCCGGGTCATCGCGCCGCATCCTGGCGTCGTGACCTCGAAACTGGGCTTCTCGATCAACGTCGAGCACGACCTCTCTTTCGCCTACGAGGCCGACCTCGTCATCTTCTGTCCCGTGCCCCGTGAGTACTGGGGCAAGATCGATCCGCTGCTCCTCGATGTCGCGCGAGACGCGGTGGCCCGCGGTGCCTGGGTGCTGACCATCTGCAGCGCCTCGTTCATCCTCGGTGCCGCCGGTGTGCTCGACGGGCGTCGTGCGACCACGCACTGGATGTACTCCGAGGTGATGGCCGAGATGTACCCGGAGATCGACATCGACCCCGATGTGCTCTTCGTGCAGGACGACCGGATCATCACGAGCGCCGGCACGGCGGCCGGCATCGACGCCTGCCTGCACCTGCTGCGCATCGAACTCGGTGCCGAGCTCACCAATCGCATCGCCCGCCGCATGGTCGTGCCGCCGCAGCGCGACGGCGGCCAGGCGCAGTTCATCGACCGCCCGATCCCGGTCGCCCAGAACGACTCGCTCGCTGCCGTCGCCGATTGGGCCGTCGAGCACCTGCGCGATGACCTGGGCGTCGACCAGCTCGCGGCCCGCGCTCTCATGTCTCCCCGCACCTTCGCCCGCCGGTTCAAGGCCGAGTACGGCGCGACTCCTGCGGCCTGGCTCGCGCGACAGCGCGTGCTGCACGCCCAGCGGATGCTCGAGCGCAGCGATCTGTCACTCGAGCAGATCGCCGACGAGTGCGGCTTCGGGTCGGCGGCCGTGCTGAGACAGAATTTCTCGCGGGTGCTCGGCACCACCCCGACGGCTTATCGCGCCCGGTTCTCGTGCGCGGACGATGCGGAGTCGTCGGCGGCCTGACCGCTCGGCCTGACCGCCCGGTCGCCGGGCGAGGAGCGCTGTGAGGCGCGCTGCGCTCAGTGGTCCCAGTGCCCGGGGCTCGGCAGTGCGCGATAGTCGACGTCGACCCCGTCGGGGGCGACCGCCGCGGTGCAGTACAGCAGTGACTGCGTCGGATAGCCATGCGGACGGTTGTCGCGGATGATCGCGCGATCGTCCTCGGGGTCGAGTCGAGCGGAAGAGGCGAGCAGCGACGTCCACTCGCCTGCCCAGTCGGCGCTGTCGCCTGTCGCGCCCAGGGCTCGGAACTCAGGCAGCCAGGCGGCGATGCGCGGAGTGCCGAGGTCGTCGAGGTCATCGTGCGCGATCATGTGGATGCCGTCTGCGAGCGATGTCTCCCGCAGCTCCACGCCGTCCCAGCTCAGCACACGGGCCCCCTCCGGCCGCACCTCGAGCAGGTTGAAGCCGTGCATGGGCAGCGGAGCGACCGGGGAGCGGCCCATGACCGAATCCAGGGCGAGCGAACCGCGCGACACGGCGACGTCGGCTGCGAGGTCGACGACGTCAGCGCGGTTCAGCAGAACCGCGAGTCGTCGTTCAGCGGGGTTCACCGCGAGCCAGGCGCCGCCCGCTCGTCGGTCGCGGATGCCCGAGACTCCGGGATACGCCTCCGGCCACCACTCGCCGAGGGCATCCCACTCGCGCTGCGGGTCTTCGTCTCGCACCGCGAGCAACCGCGCGGTCTCGGGTCCGGCCACATCGATCACCACGGTGCACACGGGCTTCAGTCTAGAAGCGGCCGAGCGGTCTCGGGCCCGCGGCGATGGATGCTGGGGCAGAATCGAACCGTGAACATCGTCGTCGGGGTTACAGGTGGCATCGCCGCATACAAGACAGTGCACCTGGTGCGTCTGCTGACCAAGGCGGGGCACGATGTGACCGTCGTTCCCACCGACGATGCTCTGCGTTTCGTCGGCACCCCCACCTGGGAGGCGCTCAGCCGGCATCCGGTCACGACCAGCGTGCACGACGACGTCGCCCGCGTGCGGCACGTCGCGCTGGGCCAGGGTGCAGACCTCGTGGTCGTCGCCCCCGCGACGGCCAACTCGATCGCCAAGATCACCGCGGGCATCGCCGACGATCTGCTCGGCACCACGCTGCTCGCCACCGAGGCGCCGGTGCTGCTCGCGCCCGCGATGCACGCCGAGATGTGGCGCAACGCCGCCACGCAGGCGAACATCGCGACGCTTAGATCCCGCGGGGTGCACCTCGTCGGCCCGGCCGACGGCGAGCTCGCCGGCGGCGACAGCGGACCCGGGCGCATGTCGGAACCGGAGCAGATCTTCGAGGCCGCCCTCGCCCTGCTCGCGCCGCGCGACCTCGAGGGGCTTCAGGTGGTCGTCTCGGCGGGTGGAACGCGTGAGCCCATCGACCCCGTGCGGTTCCTCGGCAACCGGTCGAGTGGTCGGCAGGGCATCGCGCTCGCCGCGGATGCCGCAGCCCGCGGCGCGGACGTGACGGTGGTCGCCGCGAACATCTCGACCGATGTGCTCGCCGATGCACGGCATCCGTCCATCCGGGTCGTCCCGGTCGGCACCGCGGCTGAGCTCGCCCACGCGATGAAGCAGGCAGCGCCGGCGGCCGACATCGTGATCATGGCCGCCGCGGTCGCCGACTATCGCCCCGCGACGGTGTCGGAGCACAAGCTCACGAAGGAGCAGGGCGTGCTGACGCATGTCGATCTGGTCGAGAACGAAGACGTGGTCGCCGCCCTGGCCGCATCCCGCGCCGAGGGCCGAGCCCCGGAGGGGCAGACGATCGTCGCCTTCGCCGCCGAGACCTCGGAGGACCCTGCGGAACGCCGCGCTCGCGCTCGCCGCAAGCGCGAGCGCAAGGGCGTCGACCTGCTCGCCGTCAACCTCGCGAACGCCGAGCACGGCTTCGAGAAGCGTGACAACGCGGTCGAGATCGTAGGAGGGGGTGGCGCCGTCGTGTCATCCGCGTCAGGCTCAAAGCACGCGGTCGCACGAGCGATCCTGGATGCCGTGCGCAGTATGCGCTAAACTTGAGTCAAGTCCACTCAACTTTGCGGACCATGACAACAAGACAGTGATCAGAAGGAGTCTCCCCAGGAGGAACCCATGCCCAGCCCACAGAGCACGCAGAACGACGACCAGCAGTCCGCCCTCGAGCAGTTCGGGATCAACCTCACCGACCGCGCCCGCCAGGGCAAGCTCGACCCCGTGATCGGACGCGACAGCGAGATTCGCCGCGTCAGTCAGGTGCTCACGCGCCGCACGAAGAACAACCCGGTGCTGATCGGCGAGCCCGGCGTCGGCAAGACGGCGGTCGTCGAAGGACTCGCCCAGCGCATCGTCGCGGGCGATGTCGCCGAGTCGCTCAAAGACAAGGAGCTGGTGTCGCTCGACATCTCGGCCCTCGTCGCGGGTGCCATGTACCGCGGGCAGTTCGAGGAGCGGCTGAAGAGCGTGCTCAAGGAGATCACCGAATCCGACGGGCAGATCATCACCTTCATCGACGAGCTGCACGTGCTGATGGGTGCCGGTGGTGGCGAAGGCTCGGTGGCGGCATCGAACATGCTCAAGCCCATGCTCGCCAGGGGTGAGCTTCGTCTGATCGGCGCGACGACTCTCAACGAGTACCGCGAGTTCATCGAGAAGGATGCTGCTCTCGAGCGTCGCTTCCAGCAGGTCTACGTCGGCGAGCCCACGGTCGAAGACACGATCGCGATCCTCCGCGGGCTCAAGGGTCGGTATGAGGCGCACCACGGGGTGACGATCGCCGACAGCGCGCTGGTCGCCGCCGCGGCGCTGTCGAACCGCTACCTGCCCGCTCGGCAGCTCCCCGACAAGGCGATCGACCTGATCGACGAGTCGATGTCGCGGCTCAAGATGGAGATCGATTCGTCTCCCGTCGAGATCGACCAGCTCAAGCGCCAGGTCGACCGCATGAAGCTCGAAGAGCTCGCACTCAAGCGCGAGAAGGATGCCGCCTCGAAAGAGCGACTCGCGGCCCTTCGCGAGCAGCTCGTGGGAATGGAAGCGCAGCTGGCCGAGCTCGAGGCCCGCTGGGCGCGCGAGCGCCAGGGTCTGAATCGGGTCGGCGACCTCAAGAAGCAGCTCGACGACGCGATCACACAGCGCGACCTCGCGATGCGTGAGGCCGACTACACCCGTGCCTCGAAGCTCGAATACGAGACGATCAAGCGACTCGAACGCGACATCGCCGAGGCCGAGCAGGCCGAGGCGGCAGTCTCGACCGAGGGGCGCATGGTCAACGAGCAGGTCACCGACGAGGACATCGCCGCCGTGATCGCCGCGTGGACCGGCATCCCCGTCGGTCGACTGCTGCAGGGCGAGAGCGAGCGGTTGCTGCACCTCGAATCCGAGCTCGGCAAGCGCCTCATCGGGCAGAAGGATGCCGTCAAGGCGGTGTCCGATGCGGTGCGCCGTTCGCGGGCCGGCATCAGCGACCCCGGTCGCCCGACCGGATCGTTCCTGTTCCTCGGGCCGACCGGTGTCGGAAAGACCGAGCTGGCGAAAGCGCTGGCCGACTTCCTCTTCGACGACGAGCGTGCCATGGTGCGCATCGACATGTCAGAGTACGGCGAGAAGCACTCGGTCTCGCGGCTCGTCGGCGCCCCTCCCGGATACGTCGGTTATGAGCAGGGCGGGCAGCTGACCGAGGCCGTGCGGCGGCGTCCGTACAGCGTCGTGCTGCTCGACGAGGTCGAGAAGGCGCACCCCGAGGTGTTCGACGTGCTGCTGCAGGTTCTCGACGACGGTCGCCTGACCGACGGCCAGGGCCGAACGGTCGATTTCACGAACGTGATCCTGATCCTGACCTCGAACCTCGGTTCGCCGATCCTCATCGACCCGACGGTGTCGCCCGATGAGAAGCGCGAGCAGGTGATGGCTCTCGTGCATCAGGCGTTCCGGCCGGAGTTCCTCAACCGTCTCGACGACATCGTGATGTTCTCGGCGCTCAGTCAAGACGACCTGGCCCAGATCGTCGAACTGTCGATCGATCAGCTGCACGATCGGCTGCGCGATCGTCGGCTCACCCTGGCGGTCACTCCCGATGCCCGGTCGTGGCTCGCCGAGCGCGGCTACGACCCGATGTTCGGCGCCCGCCCGCTGCGGCGTCTCATCCAGACCGAGGTGCAGAACAAGCTCGCCACCGCGCTGCTCTCCGGCGGCGTGCACGACGGCGACCTGGTGAGGGTCGATGTCGCGGTCGACGGCGCGGGACTCGTGCTCACGTCGACTTCGCCCGAGCCCGAGCCCGACCTCGGGTCCGGTGACGACGACGAGGTGATCGAAGCCGAACTGCTCGACGACTGATCCGGGGACGACAAGAGGGGCGGATGCCGTGGCATCCGCCCCTCTTGTGTGCTCCCTGACGGGAGCTCCTAGGCCGCGAGCCAGCGGTCCATGGCGCCGCGAACTCCTCGACGCGTCCTTGCCTTCTTGGTGCGCCCACGTTCGCGGAGCCAGGCTCGCCGCGCGCGTTCGGCCTGTTCGTCGACAGCCTTCCATCCCCGGTTGGTCGCGTGTGCTGATATCACTCGATAGGGCCAGATGTGAACCGCTATTCCTCGCGTGAGTAGCGCGGTCGTCCCCGCAACGCTCAACATGATGAATGCAATCCCCACCTCCGGCACGTTCATCAGAGCGGCGCCGAAGATGATCCCGATGGATCCGCCGAGAACGATGATGACGACTCCGAGACTGCGCAGGCCCGAACTCTGCGTCCGATCGGCGCGAATCAGCCACCCGAGATGTGAGACGATACCCGCGTATGAGAGCAGCAGGAGCGCTGGATGTAGCAACCAGGTCTTGCCGCTCGCAATCGCGATGACGACACAGGTCGCGTACCAAGCAACTGGAGGAAGGAGGAACCCGACGATCGAGGCGACCGCAAATGAACCCGCTTGGGTAGGAGTCGCCGCGCGGCTGTCACCGATCAGTGCAAGAGCTCGCACCCGCCGCGCTCTTGCGAGAATCATTTGACGGCGGAGGGGGCTGATCTCCGAGATTCCAAGTGCGAACAGCATCACCGCCCAACCGCACAGCCAAAGCAGAACCGTCGCCGATGCCTTTGTTGGATCGTGAACGATCATCGGTGCTGCGAGGGATCCCATTGTGGCGATCGTGACGGTCGACACCGCGGCGAGAACGCGGATCAGCCTGCGGGCTCTAAGCGGAACTGTCGTCCAGTCTCCGGCGAGCCCCGTGATCGCAGCCGCGGCTACCAACAACATGCCGACAGTCTGCAAGGCGCTGAAGCCGTTGTTGAAGGCTGGCTCGAGCCATCCTCCGATCTCTCTGATCGCCCCCCCAGTAGTCCGCCACGAGCGGGTCTGATCCCGTGCTGAAAACGAGGACCATGACGAACGGCACGCTTCCGAAAAGCACCGTGAGAACGGGCCATAGGGTCCAGGTGGCCATGGATCCGGGCGTCTGTGATGGCGGTACTTGTGACTTCTTGATCATTCGAGCGACCGTACCGATTCATCCGTCGTTTCAGGTGCCGGAGCCTGGCACTGGGGACAACTTGCAATTTGACGAACAGCAAGCCTGCAAATTGACGAGTACAGTACTTCCATATTGACGACGTAGTCGGATGCAGATCGACGATCGAGGTGACATGGCCTACGTAAACAGGGTGGCTGACGATGAGCTGGGGATGGCGCTCGCGCGCGCGGGAGCTGTGTTGATCGAGGGTCCCAAGGCGAGCGGCAAGACGAGCACCGCGAGTCGCCGCGCAGCGAGCAGTGTTCGGGTCGACACAGACCCGACGGTTCTCCCTCAGATTCTGGTCGATCCTTCGATGGTGCTGGAGGGCGCCAGGCCTCGACTGCTCGACGAGTGGCAAGTTCACCCCGAACTATGGAACGCGGTTCGACGAGCCGTGGACGATGCGCCCGAGCGCGGACAGTTCATTCTCACCGGGTCGACGGTTCCGGGGGCGGATGCGGTGCGTCATTCCGGTGCGGGCCGCTTCGCCCGCTTGAGAATGCGCACTCTCTCGCTGGCAGAGAGTGGTGATTCGGATGGAAACGTGTCACTGAGTGCGCTTCTTGAGGGCGAGCCGCCCCGGGCGGGAGTGTCTCGCCTCACCTTCGACGGACTCCTCGCCCGTATCGCGAGGGGTGGGTGGCCGGCGCAGATCGGGCTGAAGGATGTCGAAGCTCTCGCCAGCACCCGTGACTACGCCGCGACGATCTCCACCGTGGATATCGGTTCCACTCGATCGGTGCGAGACCCCCTGCGGGTGGATCGGCTGCTCCGCGCGCTCGCGCGATCAGTCGGAACCGAAGTCTCGATCTCGACCCTCGCTCGAGACGAGGCATCCCTCTCGAGGGATTCGGTGCGCGAGTACATCGATGCCCTCACCAGGATCTTCGTCGTCGAGGATCAACCCGCATGGTCGGCTCATCTTCGCTCTTCCGCGATGCTCAGGAAGGAACCCAAGCGGCATCTGGCCGACCCGTCGCTCGCGCTCGCGCTGCTCGGAGCGGACGCGACTGCGTTGCGCGGCGATCTCGCGTTCGCCGGTCAGGCTTTCGAGTCGCAGGTGGTGCATGACCTCCGCATCCTGGCTCAGCCTCTGGGGGGTGAGGTCTTCCATGCACGTGACTCGGTTGGACGTGAAGTGGATGTGATCGTGCAATTCCCATCGGGCCGATGGGCGGGGTTTGAGGTGAAGCTCGGCGCCAGTGCTCACGTCGTCGAGGAAGCCGCCGCATCTTTGCGTGCCTTCGCGGCGAATGTCGCGTCCGAAGATCCCCCCGTACTCACGGTCGTCACGGGTTTCGGTCCGTCCTATCGACGTCCCGACGGAATCAATGTCGTGGCTTTCGGTGCTTTCGGGCCGTAAGGAATCGCGTGACTCGGTCCTTGCTCCACTCGAACGACAGCGTCCCACCCCGTGGTGTGGCGGGACGCTGTCGGTTCGGGAGCGGCTGCTGCGTCAGGCGCTGAGGATGACCGTCTCGCCGATCGGGCGACGGACGCGCGGTGCCGTCTCGCCCTGCTGGAGACCCTCGGGAAGACCTGCGGCGTCGCCGAGCTCGCCCACCGCGATCACGGTGATGGCGGAGAATCGCGGCGACAGGTCGGCGAACTCGCGCACGGCCTCGGGGTCGAAGCCGCTCATCTGGTGCACGAGAAGACCCTCGTGGTGAGCCTGCACCGAGAAGTGCGCCACGGCCTGGCCGAGGTCGTAGACGGCATGGCTGATGGCCTTGCCCTCTTCGGACTCGGTCTCGGCGATCGCGACGATGAGCGCCGAAGCCTTCGAGGCCCAGAGCTGGTTGAACTCGACGAGGGAGTCGACGACCTGGTCGAACAGCGCGGTGCCGCGCCGAGCGACGATGAACCGCCACGGCTGCAGGTTGTATGCGGACGGCGACCAGCGCGCGGCCTCGAGGGCGGCGTTCAGCTTGGCCTCGTCGATCGCGTTCTGCGCGTCGTAGGCGCGGGGGCTCCAGCGCCCGGCGAGGACGTCGAGGACGGGGTGCTCGGTGGGGGCGGTGCGGTCGATCACAGGAGTGCTCACAGAGGTGCCTTTCAGAAGGAGTCGATCGGACTCCTTCGTCCGGGTACGAGGATCTCAACAGATGTATGTGAATGCATATTCCCGATGACGTCGCGTGACGCTCGCAGAACGCCGGCGAGGGGCAGGCGCCTCAGTCCAGCAGGTTGCGGGATGCGGCGGATGCCAGTGCGCGGCGCACCGCGCGGATCGACGGGGCTGCGGCCGACACCCGGCGGGCCGAGGAGAAGATCTCCCGACGCGGTTCGTCGGGCAGTGGCGTGAGCGCCACGGTGGGCGCTTCGCCCGCCCACACGAGCTCGGGCAGCAGCCCGACCGCGAGTCCGGCGCGGATCAGTCGCACGTGGGCGGTGAGGTCGGCGACCTCGAAGCGCACATCGGGTTCGAAGCCGGCGGTGCGGCACAGCTGCTCCGCCCAGGCTCGTGACGCCGTGCCCGCGGGCTCGAGCACCCAGGGCTCGTCTCTCGTCGACCACAGCGCCGCTGTGGCATCGGCGGCTGTGGCATCCGCCGTCTGCGGCGTGCCCGGGTGCCGGGCCAGCGCGATCGAATCGTGCACGAGCACCACGCGGTCGAGGTCGGCATGGATCGGGCGGGTGCGGCCCGGGTACTGCTCGGCGAGAATCAGGTCGAAGTCGCGGCTCGAGACGCCCACGAGTCCGGTCTCGGGGTCGCTCTCGGTCACCTCGACGCGGAGGGCCGGATGCTGCTCGCGCAGCGCGTTGAGCGCGCCCGGAAGCAGGGAGTGCGCCGTGGACTGGAAGACGGCGATGTGCACGGTTCCGGTCACCTCGGTCAGCGATTCGGCGACAGCGACCTCGGCGTGCTCGAGCTGATCGAGGATGCCGATGGCCTCGGCCACGAGCACGTTGCCCTGCGGGGTGAACTGCACGCCTCGCCCGACGCGGCGGAGCAGCGGAACCCCCACGTCTCGTTCGAGCGCACTGAGCTGTTGAGACACCGAGGCCTTGCTGTATGAGAGGGCGTCTGCGACGGCTGAGAGGGTTCCTCGACGCGACAGCTCAACCAGCATCCGCAGTCGGTTGACGTCGAGCATCCGCTCCCTTTCAGAGTGGTCCCGATCGTTCACTCTGAATGAACAGAATGCTCGCGAATCGGTTGATAGACGTAGCCTACTCGCGCGCCTGACAATGATCGAGCCGCACACGTACCCGGGTGTGCGATCCCCCTGGAAGGTTGCCCGATGACTGTCGCCGCCGACACCACCACCCCCGACACCACGCCCCGCACCGAAGAGGTCGCCGCCCTCGTGCAGCGCTGGCTCACCGAGAGCGAGACCCACCCCGTCGAGCCCGCCGCCCAGCGCCTGTCGGAGGTGCTCAAGGACCCGAACGGACTCGCGTTCACCGTCGGCTTCGTCGACGGCGTGATGCGCCCCGAAGACCTCAGCGTCGCCGGCCGTGCGCTCGCCGACCTCTCGGAGATCACCCCCTCGCTGCTGCCCGGATACCTGCGTGCCGCCATCAAGACGGGCGGGTTCTGGGCGCCGAAGCTCCCCGGCGTCGTCGTGCCGATCTCGCGGCGCGTGCTGCGCGCCATGGTCGGACACCTCGTGCTCGACGCGACCCCGTCGAAGCTCGGCCCGGCGATCGCGAAGCTGCGCAAGAGCGGAAACCGCCTCAACCTCAACCTCCTCGGCGAGGCCGTGCTCGGTGAGCGCGAGGCCGGCCGTCGCCTGCAGGGCACCTACGACTTCCTCGCCCGCAAGGACGTCGACTACGTGTCGATCAAGGTCTCGAGCGTCGTCAGCCAGCTGTCGATGTGGTCGTTCGACGAGGCCGTGGCCGACGTCGTCGAGAAGCTCACCCCGCTCTACGAGCTCGCGGCAGCCTCGGAGGCCGTAGGCAAGACGAAGTTCATCAACCTCGACATGGAGGAGTTCCGCGACCTCGACCTGACGATCGCGGCGTTCACCAGCATCCTCGACCAGCCGGGTCTCGAGAAGCTCGAGGCCGGCATCGTGCTGCAGGCCTATCTGCCCGACGCGCTCGGTGCGATGCAGCAGCTGCAGGAGTGGGCCGCCGCCCGGCGTGCCAAGGGCGGTGCACCCATCAAGGTCCGCGTCGTCAAGGGCGCGAACCTGGCGATGGAAGAGGTCGACTCGAAGGTGCACGGCTGGCCGCTGGCCACCTATGGCACCAAGCAGGACTCCGACACGAACTACAAGCGCGTGCTCGACTGGTCGATGACCCCCGAGCGACTGGATGCCGTGCGCATCGGCGTCGCCGGTCACAACCTCTTCGACATCGCCTACACGTGGCTGCTCGCGCAGGCGCGCGGTGTGACTCATGCCGTCGAGTACGAGATGCTCCTGGGCATGGCGACCGGCCAGGCCGAGGCCGTCCGCAAGGACGTCGGCCGGCTGCTGCTCTACACACCCGTGGTGAACCCGGCGGAGTTCGATGTCGCCATCGCCTACCTCGTGCGCCGTCTCGAAGAGAACGCCAGCCCCGAGAACTTCATGTCGGCCGTGTTCGAGCTGGCCTCAGACCCCGCGCTGCTCAGCCGTGAGCGCGAGCGCTTCGAGCGCTCGCTCGCCGGCCTCGACGCCGACCGCTCGGTGCCCTCGTCGAACCGCGTGCAGGACCGCGCCGCAGAGGCAGCCGCCGGTGCGGGCGAGGCCGTCACCACCGGGTTCGAGAACCAGGCCGACAGCGACCCGGCGATCGCCGTGAACCGCACCTGGGGTCGCGAGATCCTGCAGCGCTCGGTCGATTCGACCCTCGGTCTCGACTCGATCGCTCTCGCCAGGGTCGAGACGACCGACGAACTCGACGGCATCTTCGCCGCCGCATCCGCCGCCGCCGCTCGATGGGCAGCCCTTCCGGCCGCCGAGCGCGCCGCCGTGCTGCACCGTGCCGGCGACGAGCTCGCCACACGTCGTGGCCAGCTGATCGAGATCATGGCCCACGAGGCGGGCAAGACCATCGCCGAGGCCGACCCCGAGGTCTCGGAGGCGATCGACTTCGCGCACTACTACGCGGAGCGCGCCCTCGACCTCGAGAACATCTCCGGCGCCGAGTTCGTGCCGTCGAAGGTGACCGTCGTCACCCCGCCGTGGAACTTCCCGGTCGCGATCCCCGCCGGTGGTGTGCTCGCGGGCCTCGCCTCGGGCTCGGGCGTGATCATCAAGCCGGCCAAGCTGACGCAGCGCTGCGGCGCGGTCATGGTCGAGGCGCTGTGGGCCGCGGGCGTTCCGCGCGACCTTCTCGCACTGGTCGACCTCGCGAACCGCGACCTCGGCACCCGCCTGGTCGCCAGCCCCGAGGTCGACCGCGTGATCCTCACCGGTGCGTATGAGACGGCTCAGCTGTTCCGCTCGTTCCGCTCCGACCTGCCGCTGCTCGCCGAGACCAGCGGCAAGAACGCGATCATCGTCACGCCGTCTGCCGACCTCGACCTGGCGGCGGCCGATGTGGCCCGTAGTGCGTTCGGCCACGCGGGGCAGAAGTGCTCGGCCGCATCGCTCGCGATCCTCGTCGGCTCGGTCGCCGACTCGAAGCGGTTCGAGCGTCAGCTCGTCGATGCGGTCACCTCGATGCGCGTCGGACTGCCCGAAGACCCGGCCACCCAGATGGGTCCGATCATCGAGCCGGCGAACGGCAAGCTGCTCACCGCGCTGACGACCCTCGAGAAGGGCGAGCGCTGGCTCGTCGAGCCGAAGAAGCTCGACGACGAGGGCAAGCAGTGGACGCCGGGCGTCAAGATCGGTGTCGCCCCCGGGTCGACGACGCACCTGACCGAGTTCTTCGGACCCGTGCTCGGCATCATGCACGCCAAGGACCTCGACGAGGCGATCCGTCTGCAGAATGCCGTTGACTACGGCCTCACCGCCGGCATCCACTCGCTCGATTCCGACGAGGTCGCCACCTGGCTCGACCGTGTCGAGGCCGGCAACCTCTACGTCAACCGCGGCATCACCGGGGCGATCGTGCAGCGCCAGCCCTTCGGCGGGTGGAAGCGCTCCGCCGTCGGCGCCGGCGCCAAGGCCGGTGGGCCCAACTACCTGTTCGGCCTCGGCGAGTGGGCTCCGGCCGAACTTCCCGCCGCGGCGCCAGGGGCCGCGGTGAACGCCGCTGTCGACGCGGTGCTCAGCGCGGCCGGCTCCGACCTCGGCGCCGTCGAGATCGAGTGGCTGCACCGCGCCGCCGCCTCCGACGAGCGCGCCTGGGTCGACGAGTTCGGCACCGTGAGCGACAAGTCGGGTCTCGGCGTCGAGCGCAACGTGTTCCGGTACCGCCCGGTCGCCGTCGACGTGCGCATCGCCGAGGACGCACCGCTCGCCGGCGGCATCCGTGTGATCGCCGCGGCCCTGCGCAGTGGCAGCCCGTTCACGGTGTCGGCATCCGCTCTGCCCTCGCGGGTCGAGAAGGCGCTGCGCGCCCAGGGCGTGACTCCGAAGCTCGAGAGCGACGCCGCCTGGGTCAAGCGCTACGCGAAGGCTGCGGCGAAGGCCGAGCACAGCTGGCAGCGCGTGCGCCTCGTCGGCGGCAGCGCGTCTGCGCTCTTCGAGGCCCTCGGCGGAACACCCGATGTCGCCGTCTGGTCGCACGCGGTCACGGGTGCCGGTCGCGTCGAGATGCTGCCGTTCCTGCACGAGCAGGCCGTGTCGATCACCAACCACCGGTTCGGCAACCCCACCGCCCTGTCCGATGGACTGATCTGACCCGGTCCCGGCCCCCGGTCTGACTCGGTCTGACCCGGTCCGGACCGGTCCCGGCCTCCCAGGCGGACACAACTTCGGAGCTGCGGCTGGACACGCCACCGCACACGACGGATGCCGCGGCGTGTCAGCCGCGGCATCCGAAGTTGTGCCCGTGAAGCGGGGCGGAGCGTGCCGATCAGCCGCGCAGCGCCTCGCCCAGCTTGACCCGGCTGCCCATGCGCAGCAGCGAGTTCTCATAGATCTTCGCGCCGATCATGATCGCGGCGACGCAGCTGGCGAGCAGGATCACGAGGCTGAGCAGCGGCTCCCACCACTGCGCCTCGCCCACGAACAGTCGCATGGGCATTCCGACCGGAGCCGAGAACGGCACGTACGACATGATCGTCAGCACCAGGGGGTTGTCGTTGAAGACGATCACGAGCACGTACGGCGCCATCACCAGCATCGTGATCGGGGTCGTGGTCGAGCCGATGTCCTCCTGACGCGACACCATCGACGCGGCGGCGGCGAACAGCGCCGCGAGCAGGATGAACCCGAACAGGAAGAAGACCGCGAACCAGATGATGGGGGCACCGAGGGTCGACAGCACCTCGCGTTGACCCGTCGCTATGAGCCCGATCGTGGCGACCGCGGCGAGGGCGAGGATCTGCCCCATCGCGAGGATCGTGTTGCCGATGACCTTGCCGGCCAGCAGGGTGCGGGCCGAGATGGTCGACAGCAGGATCTCGACCACGCGGGTCTGCTTCTCTTCGACCACGCTCTGGGCGATCGTGCCGCCGAAAGTCGCCGCCGCCATCATGAACACCAGACCGAAGGCGATCGCGATGAAGTAGCGCAGCAGCGGGTTCGTCGTCGCGGGTTCGAGGATCTCGATGTCCGGTGCCTGCGAGAGCGCCGACACGAGACTGGACGGTGCGTCCTTGAGAGCGACGACGGTGAACCCGGTCGCGCCGTCACCGGGGAGAACCGCGGCGTCGACCTTCTCCGAGCGCACGAGCTCTTCGGCCGCGGCCTGGTCTGCCACCTCGGTGATCTCGACGGCGGGCAGGGCCGACACGACGGATGCCGTCTCAGAGGTCACAGCCACGGGCATCGCGTCGGTGTTCTTGCTCGCGAAGCCGCCGATCACGATGCCGGCGAGGGCGAGGATCAGCAGGATGCCGGTGGAGATCAGGAAGGCCTTGCTGCGCAGCTTCGATCCGATCTCGCGCTCGGCGACGAGCCAGATCAGCGATGCCTGCGACGACGAGCCGGTGGCGTTCGAGGTGCTCACTGGATGACCTCCTTGAAGATCTGGGCGAGGGACGGATGCTTGGGTGCGAAGCTCGCGACATCGCCGCGTTCGACGGCGGTGCGCAGCACGCGCTGGGCGGTGTCGGCGTCTTCGGCGTCGAACAGGGCGTAGCCACCCTCGAAGTCGACCACGGTGACACCGGGTTCGGCGCGCAGCCAACCGGCATCCCCTGCCGAGACGAGCTCGTATCGGTTGCCGGCGTGCTGTGCGCGCAGCCCGTCACGGGAGCCGGACGCACGGATCGTGCCGCCGGCGAGGATCACGAGGTCGTCGCAGAGCCGCTCGACGACGTCGAGCTGGTGCGACGAGAACAGGATCGACGCGCCCTTGGCGGCCGATGCCTGCAGCACCGACGCGACGACGTCGACGGCGAGCGGGTCGAGGCCCGAGAACGGCTCATCGAGGATCAGCACCTCGGGGTCGTGCACGAGAGCAGCCGCGATCTGCGCCCGCTGCTGGTTGCCGAGCGACAGCGACTCGATCGTGTCGTTGAGGCGCTCCTCGAGCCCGAGTTCGGTGAGCAGGGCGGTCGCCCGTGCCGTGGCATCCGCCTTGCTCATCCCGTGCAGTCGGGCGAGGTACACGATCTGCTCGAGCACCTTCATCTTGGGGTACAGGCCGCGCTCCTCGGGCATGTACCCGAAGAGGCGGCGGTCTGCGCTGGTCAGGGCGACGCCGTCTAGTTCGACGCGTCCGCCGTCAGAGCCGAGCAGCCCGAGGACGATGCGCATCGTCGTGGTCTTGCCGGCGCCGTTGCCGCCGACGAACCCGGTGAGGCGCCCGGGGGACACCTCGAACGAGACGTCGTCGAGCACGCGCCGAGAGCCGTAGCTCTTGGTGATGCCGGTGAGTACGAGCTTTCCTGTGGTCATGCCCTCACGCTATGGCGCGGTGCTCGGCCTCGGCATCCCCCCTGTGGCGGATCTGTGAGGGGATCCGCGATTGCCCCGCGTGGGCGGTCATCAGCCGTGCGGGGGAGAGCGGGGACAGCGAGGTTCTCAGCGCAAGAACAGCACCGAGAAGATCCCGAGCGCGAACGGCGCCATGGTCACGACGAAAGTGACCCCGAGGATGATTGCGACGATCAGCCAGGGGCTGCGGCGCCTGAGCCGCTGACCGGGCGGGGCGACGCCGATGGGCGGCGGGGTCAGCATCCCCGTCGGAGCGGCGAACGGCAATGCGGGTGCTCCGGCCGGTGCCGGGGACGGGGCTCCGTAGGTCGGGAGGGGCGGATGCTGTGCCGCGAGCCGCAGCCGGTCGTCGCGCCAGCGCGCCCATTGATCGAGCTTCGTGAGCAGCGCCCCGACCGCGCCGAAGAGCCACGCCCAGGTCGCGGGGTCGAGCGTCGACAGGTTGCGACGTGCATAGAGGAACAGCCAGTCGTCGACGATCTCGACGTCGAGCTGCGCCGCGTGGTCGATGAACCGCGCCATGACGTCGGGGGTGAAGAGATACAGGGCATCGACCTCGTATCCGGTCGGACAGTACAGCGAGAAGTACCGGTCGAAGTCGCCCTCGAGCGAGAGCCGCTGGTCGCTTCTGAACGCGGCTGCGAGCGTGCTCCCGAGGGTGTTGTTGCCGAGCGCGTCGAGCACGATGTTCGGCAGCGGCACGTCGAGCTTCACGGCGACGTATCCCCAGCGGTGGGTCGTCGACTGCTTGCCGTTGCTGGTCGTGTACTGGTAGTTGCCGAACTCGACGAACCGCGGCTCGACCCCACGCAGCACGTCGGTCGACATGCGGCTCGATCCCGACGAGAAGATCATGCCGGGCAGGGGTGGGGCGTCGATCCTCTCGATGTAGCTCATCGCGTTCGCACCGGCGAAGCGCGCGAGGCGGAACCGGGTGAGGTTGCGCAGGCGGATGCTGCGGCGCACCAGCATCACGATGCCGATGATGAGGCCGACGAGCAGCACCAGTCCGATGAGTGCGGCGACCGCGACGCCGGTGCCGCGACCGATCGCGTAGCCCGCGCCCAGGATCATGATCGCGAGGACGGGCACCACGCAGAGCAGAGCGAACCCCGCGACCACCCACGTGACGATCCGGCCCGCCGTGGTGGGGTTGGCGGCGCGCTGCGCTCGGGCGAAGGCGTCGACCTCGACGGGGTTCACCGGGTCGAGCAGTGCGCGCGCGTCGAAGTATCCGGCTGGCGCACCGGCCGACGGCGCAGGAGCAGGCATGGGAGTTGTCACGCGTCCACGGTAGCCGAGGGCCCCCGGTGCGGCGTCAGGCCGCCTGTGTCAGTGCATGCCCTGTGTCAGCGACGCCCGGTGTGCAGCACGGTGCGCACGACGAGGCCGGCGACGAGAGCCCAGAAGGCGGCGCTGACTCCCAGCACCGCGATGCCGGATGCTGCGACCAGGAAGGTCACGACCGCGGGGATGCGCTCGCCGGGGTCGTCGATCGCCTGCTGCACGGAAGACCCGAACGCGGCGAACAGCGCGAGCCCTGCCACCGCGGGGATCACCGCCTCGGGGGCCAGCAGCACCAGCGTGGCGAAGGCTGCCGAGAAGCCGCCGAGCACCAGGTACGAGACTCCGGTCGAGACCCCGGCGACCCAGCGGCGCTTCGGATCGGGGTCGGCGTCCGGCGAGGCGGCGAGGGCGGCGCTGATCGCCGCGAGGTTGATGGCATGGCCGCCGGCGGTCGCACCGAGCGCCGTTCCGACACCCGTCACGAGCATGGCCGGGCGCCAGGGGACCTCGTATCCGAAGCTGCGCATGATGGCGATGCCCGGCACGTTCTGCGAGGCCATCGTGACGATGAACAGCGGCAGCGCCAGACCGATGAGAGCGCCGAGGGTGAAGGTCGGGGCGGTGAGCTCGATCCTGGGCACGAGAAGTCCCGCGTCGACTGCTGAGCGCTCCTGGATCAGCGAGACGGCCACCACGACCGCGGCGGCGACGAAGGCGAGCGGCACGGCCCACCGTGGCGCGAGGCGCGCGAAGACCAGCCATGTCAGCACGACGGGAACCACGCCCCACGGATTCGCCACGAGTCCGGTGATCGGTGCGAGACACAGGGGCAGCAGCACTCCGGCGAGCATCGCCTGCGCGATCGATGGCGGGATGCGTGCGATCAGCGCACCGAGTGCGGGCCAGAGGGCCGTGAGCAGGATCAGCGCGGCCACCACGAGGAAAGCCCCGACCGCGGCCGACCATCCGCCGTCGACCACTCCGGTCGCGGCGAGCAGCGCGGCGCCGGGGGTCGACCAGGCTACGGTGATCGGCATCCGATACCGCCAGGCGAGCACGATGCAGGCGAGCCCCATCGTGAGGCTGACGGCGAGCAGCCCGCTGGCCGCCTGCGCAGGCGTGGCCCCGACGGCGCCGAGACCCGTGAGCACGACGGCGAACGAACTCGTGAATCCGACCAGTGCGGTGACCACCCCCGCCAGGATCGGTCGAGACAGAGGTGCGGCGGTCGTCATGGATCCGAGAGTATCGGGATCGGCGTTACGCGAGTCCCATCCGGTGGGCGAGCACGACGGCCTGCACGCGGTCGCGCGCGCCGAGCTTCTGCAGAATCCGCGAGACGTGCGTCTTCACGGTGGCCTCGCCGATGAACAGCGCTGCCGCGATCTCGGCGTTGCTGCGGGCGTCCGCCAGCAGCGCCAGCACCTCGGCCTCGCGGTCGGTGAGCGGGTCGAGCAGCACGGTCGGGGCGACCTGCGCGGGCGCGACGGTGTGCGTCGATTCCAGTGCGGATGCTGTGGCGGATGCTGTCGCGGATGCCGTCGCGGATGCCGTCGTGAATCGAGCCAGCACCCGGCGCGTGACCTCGGGCGCCAGCATCCCGTCGCCCGCGGCGAGAGCCCGGACTGCGGCGATGAGATCCTCCGCACCGGCGTTCTTGAGCAGGAACCCGCTCGCTCCGGCATCCAGTGCCTGGTAGAGGTAGTCGTCGCGATCGAACGTCGTCACGATCGCGATGGCCGCGCCGACCCCGGGGTCGGCGACGATCCGTCTGGTGGCCTCGATGCCGTCCATGTCGGGCATCTGCACGTCCATCGTGATCACGTCGGGGCGAAGAGTCGATGCCTGCGCCACCGCTTCGGTGCCGGTCGCCGCCTCGCCGACCACCGTGATGTCGGGTTGCGTGTCGAGGATCGTCCGGAATCCGGCCCGCAGCATCGCGTGATCGTCGACCAGCAGGACCCGGATCGGCGCGTCGGTCTGGCTCATGGGGTGGTGCTCGTCTCGATCAGCGGCTCGGCCGGCTCGATGGGCGCGGTCGGCTCGGTCTGCGCGCTGCCGGTGCCGGACAGCGGAACCCGAGCCCGCACGCGCAGCCCTCCCGCCGCGCGCGGAGCCACATCGAGCGTGCCCCCGGATGCTGCTGCGCGCTCGCGCATGCCGAGCTGGCCGAGCCCGGGGCGAAGCACCGCCACCGCGCGGCCGGTGTTGACGATCTCGACCTCGACGCCGTCGTCGTCGTAGCGCACGCGCACATCGGCGGTGGCGCCGACGCCGGCGTGACGGCGGGCGTTCGTCAGCGACTCCTGGGCGATGCGATACAGATTCACGGCAACGATCGAGGGCACGGGCTTCGGGGTGCCGATCACCGCGTAGTCGGTGGGCAGTCCCGCCTCGGACGACGCGTCGACGAGCGAGCGGATGTCGTCGAGCGTCACCGTCGACGCGGCATCCGTCGTCTCACCGCCGGGGGCGCGGAGCGTCTCGAGCAGTTGCCGCAGCTCGTGGATCGCGTCGCGCGCCGAGTCTTCGATGCCACTCAGGATGCGCTTGGACTTCTCAGGGTCCTGATCGATCACGAGTCGGGCGGCGCCCGCCTGCACGCCCATCACCGACACATGGTGCGCGACGACGTCGTGCAGCTCTCGGGCGATGCGCACGCGATCGAGCGCGACGGCCTGCGCTGCAGTGACCTCGCGCTCCCGTTCGAGCTCGGCTGTGCGCTGCTCGAGCACCTCGCGCTCCTGAGCCGCGTGCCACGAGCGCTCGCCGAAGTAGTAGGCGCCCCCGAAATACAGCACGTTCAGCAGCAGCTGGATGAGCATGAAGGCGAGATAAGGAGAGAGCAGCCCCGCGGCGACCTCGGCCTTCGCGGCCTCTTCGATGGCTTCGCGGTACATCGTGATGATCAGCCAGACGAACATGCCGACGATGATCGCGACGCGCACGATCACGGCGGCTCGGCGGTTGTTCATCCAGGCGCCCACCGTGTACAGCGACACGAACATGGCGATGTTGCCGACGTAGATCTCGGGCACCTGGAACGAGATCGCGAGGAAGTACGCCACTGATATGGCGATCGCGACCGGAGCCGGCCAGCGGCGTCGCACAGCGAGCGGCGCGGTGACGGCGACCGCATAGACCAGCGCCGTCCACGGCTCTGCCCTGGTGTCGCCGTAGATCTCAGCCACCGTCGAGAGTGCGGCGCTCAGCACGGCGCCGACGAACATCACCGCAGCGAGCACGAGATCGCCACGCTGTTCGCGGACGCTGGGGATGCGGGTGAACGGCACTGCAGGCATCCCCCCACCGTAGAGCCGGGGCGGATGCGGCGGCATCCCCCGCACGGGGGATCGTGCTGCCCACCTGGCGATCCTGTCGACCTGGCAATCCTGTCGACCTGGGGATCCTGCGAGAATCGAGCGTGACCTCGACCCCGCCCGCTGCGAAGCCCCGCCTCGCCCCGCTGTACCTCGCAGGATTCACCACCGCGTTCGGAGCGCACGGCATCGCGGCGGCCCTCGGTGCGGAGACCGAGGACATCGGCTGGACGCTGCTCGCCTTCGGGCTCACCCTCGCGCTCTACGACCTCGCCGAGGTGCTGCTCAAGCCGTTGTTCGGCGCGCTGAGCGATCGAATCGGCGTGCGCCCGGTCATCATCGGCGGCCTGCTGGCGTTCTCAGCATTCTCTGTCGTGGGAGCGGTCGTGCCCGGCATGCTCGGACTCGCCATCGGCAGGTTCGGTCAGGGTGCCGCAGCATCGGCGTTCTCTCCGTCGTCGTCGGCTGCGGTCGCTCGGCTGACCGACGACGCCACCCGGGGCAAGTACTTCGGCCGCTACGGCTCATGGAAGAGCCTCGGCTATGCGCTCGGACCGCTCATCGGCGCGGTGCTCGTGGTCTGGGGCGGAATGCCCGCTCTGTTCTGGGCGCTCGCGGTGCTCGGTCTCGGCGCCGCGGCCTGGGTCGCTGTCGCGGTGCCGCCGGTCGCCGTGCTGCCGCGCAAGAGGGTCACGCTCGTCGATCTCGGTCGAGAGCTGATCGCCCCCGGATTCCTGGTCCCGACCCTCGTGCTGGCTGCGACGACGGGTGCGCTTGCGGTCGCTGTCGGGTTCCTTCCGCTGCTCGGGCGTCAGGTCGGGCTCGACACGCTGGGGAGCATGGCCATCGTCACGGTGCTCGCGATCGCATCGAGCGTCGCACAGCCGTTCGTGGGCGCGGCGCACGACAGAGGACGCATCTCGGTGCGCACCGGAGCGGTCGGCGGCCTGCTGCTCATCGCGGCGGGAATCGCGCTCGCCGCGGTCACGCAGTCTCCTGTGGCGCTCATCGCGACGGCCCTGCTGGTGGGCGTCGGAGTCGGTGTCGCGACACCGATCGCGTTCTCGCACCTCGCCGCATCGACGCCGCCCGAGCGCATGGGCCGCACGATGGGCAGCGCAGAACTCGGGCGAGAGCTGGGTGATGCGGGTGGGCCGCTCGTCGCAGGAGCGGTGGCGACGGCATCCGTTCCCGGCGTGGGCCTCGGGGTGGTCGCCGCGCTCACGGCCGGCGCCGGAGTGCTTGCGCTCGTGGGGCTGCGGCGTCGCGCAGAGACGGCCGTCCCGGAGCGATCGGATGTCGTCGACGGAGGCTCTTGACGCCGCGCTTGCATTTTGCAAGTGTGGGCGCATGAGCATCTTCATCACCTGCCCCGTCGAGAGCGTCGACCGGGCCACCGCCTTCTACACCGCTCTCGGCTGGACCCTCAACGCCGAGATGTCCGATCACAACGTGTCGTGCTTCGCGATCGCGCCCGAGCAGTACGTCATGTTCGGCAGCCGCGAGATGTATGCGAGCGTCGGCGGCAGCGAGGAGCTGATCGGCGGACCCGATACGCCATCGAAGGTCACGGTCTCGTTCGACCTCGGCAGCCGTGAGGCCGTGGATGAGCTCGTCGAGCGCGCTGCTGCCGCGGGCGGGAGGATCGGCGACACGGACGATTACCCGTTCATGTACCAGCGTCAATTCGACGACCCCGACGGGTACCACTATTCGCCGTTCTGGATGAAGTCGGACTCCGATCAGAACACGTGAGCGACCTCGCCGCAGCCCTCGACGTGGTCGGAGCGCGGTGGGCGCTGCTCATTGTCGAGCGACTCCTCGATGGGCCGCAGAGATACGGCGATCTGCAGCGCGAGCTCGGGGTGCCCACGAACATGCTCGCGACTCGCCTGCGCGAGCTCGAAGCAGCCGGGGTGCTGAGCCGGCTGCCCCTGCGACACAACACGCGTGCCTACGCGCTCACCGATCGCGGCCTCGCACTGCGCGAGGCGGTCGACGCGCTCGGGCGCTGGGGCGGGGAAGGATCGGACTCCGCGTCGCCGTCGCACGAGCGCATACTGTGAACATCGCCCAGTGAGCATCGCCGCCTTCTCGCGCAAAGGAGCACTCTGATGACCGGACGCATCGTGATCGACCTCTTCATGACCCTCGACGGCGTCGCGCAGGGCCCGGGCGGCACCGACGAGGATCCGTCCGGAGGGTTCGAATTCAGCGGCTGGCAGGCGGGGTACACCTCGTCGGGCATGGGAGAGACCGTCTCGAAGGGGATGCAGAGGCTCGACGCGCTGCTGCTCGGACGTCGCACGTACGACATCTTCGCGTCGTACTGGCCGCATCACACCGATGGCCCGTCCGGAGAGATCGGCAGGCTCTTCGACCGGGTGCCGAAGTATGTCGCGTCGCGGAACGCGCACATCGCGCTCGCGTGGCAGAACAGTCACCGTATCGGCGAAGATCTCGCCGCCGAGATCACCGAAATGCGGGCGCAGCACGACGAGGTGCACGTGATCGGCAGCATCGACTTCGTGCACTCGCTGCTCGCCGAGGGGCTGTTCGACGAGCTCAACCTGTGGGTCTATCCGATCCTGCTCGGTAGGGGCAAGAAGGTGTTCGATGACGGCGCGATGCCGTCATTGCTGCGACTGCTCGAGCCGCCGGTCGTCGACGACACAGGTGTGATGCTGCTGCGGTACGGACGAACGGATCGGGTGCCGGAGGTCGGGACGTTCGAAGGCTGAGGCTCGCGCGATCCGGGCGAGACCATTCCCCGGGATGATCGGAGATAGCGACTTTTGGCTACTGTCCGAGCCGGCGCGGTCGCAGTACGATCCTCCATGTGCGTACCCGGGGGGAAGTCGCTCACGCCGAGCGCGTGGGCGTGTTCAATGAGATCTTCGTCGCGCACTGGGGGGCAGTCCGGCACCATGTGGAGTGCGTGCTGGATGACGACGACGAGGTCTCGGACCTCATCTCCGAGGTGTTCTCGCTCGCTTGGGTGAAGCTCGACGTACTGAGGCCTCTGGGGTTGATCTGGCTGCTCAGGACCGCGGACAACAAGCTCAAGGACCGCGATCGAACGCTCCGTGCTCGGGCAGGGGCCATGGAGGCCGTCCGCCGTATGGCCGAGGGGGCCCGAGCACATGACCTGCTCGATTCTCTCGCCGTGCGCCACGCGATCGACTCGGTTCTCACGCCCCGAGAGAGACGGTTCGTCATCTTCTTCTACTGGGGTCGGCTCGCCGCGGGCGAGATCGCAGAACTCGATCGCTGCTCGCAGGCTTCGGTATTCACGACCCTCAGCCGAGCTCGCGCCAAGCTCATCGGAGAGCTCGGACGCGACGTCGGCTCGAGGTCAGAGCTGCCCGGCCGGCAGCCGATGATCGGTGCGGCCTGAACGCTGCTGACAGCGGACGTATGGCGGCTGCGGCGAATACCTTACAAATACCTTCAATGGGCGCTAAATATTGCTGCGACTCTCAGCGCAACCATAGCTTTCAGATGTGACTCGCTTTCGCACTAGGTACACCACCTCTGGATCTGTTCGTCTCATCGCGGCTGTCTGCGCGGCTGCGATCGTGTTCGGCGGTGCGCCGATCTCGGCATCCGCCGCACCGATCTCTGCTGCTGCGGGACCCAGCAGGATGACGCCTGCGACCTCCTTCCGTGATGTCCAACGCGCTGCCATCAGCGCGGCGGCATCCGCGGCCGCGGCCACAGGGCAAGGTGTCGCCGTCGACGGGCTGACCACGCCGACCGAGCAGACTCTCGCCATGCCCGACGGCACATTGCAGTACGAAGCATCCACCGTGCCCGTGCGTGTCGAGCAGAACGGCGAGTGGGTCGCCGTCGACACCACTCTCGTGCGCGTCGGAGACTGGGTCGAGCCCGTTGCTTCTGCTGCGCCCGTGCGGTTCTCGCCCGGCGGCACCGACGAACTAGCCCAGGTGCAGACAGAGACGGGTGAGTGGATCACCGAACGGTGGCCGTACGGCACGCTTCCCGCCCCCATCATCGACGGTGACACCGCCACATACCCCGATGTGCTGCCCGATGTCGACCTCAAGATGGTCGCCACGAAGACCGGCCAGGCATCCATCTACGTCGTCAAGACAGAGAAGGCCGCGCGGTCTGCGAAGCTCGACGACCTCCACGTGATCATCGAGGACGCCGACCTCACCACGACTCCGAACGGCACCGTCGAGGCAGAGCTGGCAGACGGATCGCAGGTCGTGGCCGGCCAGCCATTGTGGTGGGACTCGTCCGACGGCGGCACATACCGGGAGCCAGGCGGAATCGAGCCCATTCTGCCGGTTGCGCACGACGTGGGCGATGACCATGTGGCCCTCGACGTCGGCGCATCGGTGGCAGCCGAGGAGCGACGCGACGGAGACGACGTCACCTATCCGATCTTCGTCGATCCGGACTGGGCGGCCGGAAGCGTCCAGTCCTGGTACACGGATGCGGCGTTCCCGAATCAGTCGTACCTCAACGCCAGCGCCTCAGACGTCCTGCGCATGGGGCGGTGGAGCACGAACCGCGGAAACGCCTTCTTCGAGTTTCCCCTCAGCGCTCTGAACGGCAAGCAGATCATCGCCGCACGGCTCGGTGCGACGCAGCTCACGTGGGCTGCGTGCCCGAACAGCCCTGTGCAGGTGCGCACCTTCGGTCTCCAGGCCGCAGGCTTCACGTGGAACCAGCAGAACCACGCACTGTGGGGCCCCGTTCTGGACACCAAGAATCCGGGCTCGTGCAACAGCGGTCCTGAGTCCGTGGGATGGGATGTGACTGCTGGTGTCCGCTCTCGTCTCGGAGCGCACGCCATTCAGCTGGGGCTCGCGCCGCAGGACGAGAACGCGCTGTCTCGCCGCCACTTCAGCAGGGCAGCGACGCTCTATGTGACCTACAACTCTGCACCCAATGTCCCGACCAATCCTGTGTTCACCTCGCCCAGCCGGCAGTGCGGCACGGCCGCGTCCCCTGCGGTCCTGGGCCAGGCGAACGTCGTCGTCCAGGTGCACCAGACCGACCCCGACCCCGGGAACGTCGACACCAACTTCCACCTCGCGAAAGCCTCGAACCTGGGCGTGAAGATCCAGGACAAAGCAGGGGGGCTCGGCGATCAGGGGTTGAAGTCGGTCACATTCACAGGCTTGACCAACGGTGAGGTGTACGCCTGGCGCGCGTGGGGAAGCGACCACATAGTCGACGGAGTCGGGTTCACGGCGTGGTGCTACTTCACGGTGGACACGACGAAGCCCGCTGCGCCTGCGGTGACCGCGCCAGCCGGGTCCACGTACACGGTGGGGCAGGGCGTGAAGCTGTCGGTGACGGGCGCGGCGGACGTCGCGGGTTATGTCTACTGGGCGACTCCGACTCAGCTCGTGGCACCCGCGCCGCCGGTGCCCACCGACGGCACGATCTCGGTCGCCGCAGCGCTCCCCAATTGCTCCGGCACAGTCACCAACAGCGTCCGGTGGGCCTGCAAGGCGGCATCGGGAGCGACGACGCTCACCGTCGCCCCCATCGATTCCCTCTCGACGCTCTGGGTTTCGGCCTACGACAAGGCCGGCAACCAATCAGCCGCCATCGGTTTCCCTCTGTATCCCGGCGGCAACATCGGCACCCCTGCCGCATCGGCGAACCTCGACGCTGGCCACGCCTGGCAGCTCACTGCGATGAGCTCGCCCCTTCCCAACACGATCCCTGACTCGAACCCCTGGATCGGAGCCGCCGGCATCAACCTGATCATCCCGCCCAACGCGTCGACGACGAGCACTGACCTCCCCGACCCGCCGGTCGCCACGCCCGTGCTGTCGACTGCGGTCGCCTCAGCTGCCGACGAGGTCCATTCTTCGGCGGCGCCCGTCGACGCGTCCAAGAGCTTCACATCGAGCGTGTGGGTCAAGCCCGCGAAGCTATCGTCCACCGCGACCCAGGTCGTTGCCATCCAGCGCGGACCGGGAATAGGGACCGTGCAGCTGCAGATCACAACAACCGGGAAGTACGCGTTCTGTCTCGGCGAGGCGAATGTCAACCTGAGCAATACAGCCCGCGACAACAATTGCGTCGTCGGGGGCACAGTCACCCCCGGCTCCTGGCAGATGGTCACGGGCATCTGGGACGCGACGAATCAGCAGCTCCGCCTCCACGTCGGCAACTCGATCACTCCGGTCGCCGTCACCGGCCACATCAACGGATCCGGCGACCGCACGGCGAGCGGCCCCGTCATCTTCGGCCCGGGACCCGACAGCCTCCGATTCATCGGCCTCATCGCCAACCCCGTGATCGTCCCCGCGGTCATCGACCACGCCCAGCTCGCGCGCCTTGGCGCCTTCGAGATCCCCTTCACCAACTGACCGGACGCTGACGATGATCGTGACCCGCTCGACGGCGCGCAAGGCGCTGACAATCGCAACCTCACTCGCGCTGGCATGCGGTCTGCTCGTCGCCACGCCCGGTGCCGCATTCGCAGAGACCCCGACTCCGACCGTCGAGACTCCGGTCTTCGGCGATCCTGTCCCGGGCTCCGTGCTCGGTGCGGCCGGTGAGGGCCCGGTATCGGAATCGTCGGTCAGCGCGGACACGCCGGATGCCGCCGTCGTGTCTCCGATTCCTGAGACGGACATCGTGCTCGAGCCGACCTCCGTGCGCGGTGTGACCACGGATGCGCCGGAGGGTGCCGTGTCGGCCACCGTTGCGGGTGAATGGCGGCCGGTGGCTGACTCAGGCATCGCCGTGGCCCCCGCATCAACCGATGCCGGAGCGACCCCGGAACCAAAGAAGCCGGTGGAGACGCCGAAGCCGGTAGAGACGTCGAAGCCGGTAGAGACACCGAAGCCGGTGGAGACACCGAAGCCGGACGCGACGCCGAGGCCCGACGAGACGTTGAAGCCGGACGAGACGCCGAAGCCGGAGGACGAGAAGCCCAAAGACGAGAAGCCCAAGGACGAGAAGCCCGAAGATGACGGGGCACCGGGCGATGAGGATGCGACGCAACCACGGGTCCTGGTGGAGATTCTCAGCGACAAGGCTGCGAAGGCAAAGGGGCTCGACGGCATCGTCGTGTCCCTGACCGATGCGGATGCGGATGCGAAGGCGGATGCCGCGCCGGTCGCGGTCCGCGTTCCCGACGCCCTCCTCGTCGGAGCGTACGGGGCGGACTTCGACAGCAGGCTCGAATGGGTGCAGGTGCCGGCCGACACGAAGGCCTCGGATCTTCGCAAGGAGTCCGTGAGCGTCGCGACCGCGTCGACCGACGAAGGCCTCGTGCTCACGCCTGCGGTCTCGGCCGAGCCCATGCTGCTCGCGGCGCTCGCGGGAGCCAGCTCGAGCAGTGGAACCGGGTCCTACGCCGCCACGCCGTTGAAGTCGTCGTCCACGTGGGATGTCGCCGAGCAGACGGGCGCGTTCACATGGAACTACGAGATGGGGGTGCCCTCCGCCGGAGCAGGACCGGTGCCGTCAGTCGGGCTCTCGTACAACTCCCAGTCCGTCGACGGGCTGACGGCGTCCACGAACAATCAGCCGTCCGCAGTCGGTGAAGGATGGGAGCTCACCGGAGCGGGGTTCATCGAGCGCAGCTACATCCCCTGCGCGAAAGACGACGGAGCGAGCGGCGCTGTCGCGACGTCCGGCGACCTCTGCTGGCGCACCGACAATGCGACGGTCTCGATGGCAGGTCGGTCGGGAGCGCTGATCAAGGATGCCGCGTCAGGCGTGTGGCGTCTGCAGAACGACGACGGCACACGGTTCGAGCGTCTCGTCGGCACCGCCCAGGGCTGTGCGCCCAACGGAACCGTGAACAACGAGTGCTGGCGCATGACGACGAGCGACGGAACTCGGTACTTCTTCGGACTCAACCAGTTGCCGGGGTGGTCGAGCGGCAAGCCGACCACGAACTCGACCTGGACCGTTCCGGTCTTCGGCAACGATGCGGGCGAACCGTGTCATGCCGCCACTTTCGCCACGTCCTCGTGCAACCAGGCGTGGCGGTGGAACCTCGACTACGTGGTCGACGTGCACGGCAACGCCCAGACGATGTACTACACGGCGGAGACGAACAAGTACGCCAAGGGCGGTTCCGGCGCCACGGCATACCACCGCGGCGGTGCTCTCAGTCGCATCGAGTACGGATTCCGCTCGACCGAGATCTTCGCGGCGAATGCCGCAGGCTACCGCGTGCTCTTCACCTACGACGCGAAGGGGCGATGCAACGACGCGTCCGGTGCCACGTGCACCACGGGCACCCTAGACGGCGCGGTCGCGCCGGCCAACCCGGCGAAGTACCCCGACGTACCCTGGGATCAGCTCTGCACGGGTACGTCGTGTTCGGCATCCCAGATCGTGCCGACCTTCTTCACGAACGCGAGCCTGGCGAAGGTCACGTCGCAGGCGAAGGTCTCGGGTGCCTATTCGACAGTCGACTCGTGGGCCCTGTCGCACTCCTTCCCCGACCCAGGTGACAACACCTCTGCCGCTCTCTGGCTCACGAAGGTGCAGCGCACCGGAACGGCCGCGGGTCAGACAGCTATCGCGGAGCCCCCCACCCTCTTCAGTGGCGCCACCATGCAGAACCGTGTGTGGGTCGTCGATGGTCTCGCTCCTCTCGACAAGTGGCGACTCACCTCGATCAAGACGAGTCTCGGCGCCACCATCAGCGTCAACTACCGTCCGCAGCAGTGCACCGCAGCGCAGGCGCCAGCCATCCTCGCTGACCTCGCGAACAACACCCGATGGTGCTTCCCCGAATGGTGGGTGCCGCAGTCGACGATCCCGCTCGGTGGTCGACAGGACCTGTTCCACAAGTACCCGGTGTCGTCGATCCTCGTGAACGGGGCGACAGGCGGTCCACTCAGTCAGGTGCAGCAGACGCAGTACTTCTACGGCACCCCGAAGTGGCGTTACAACGATTCGCCGCTCACGGTCGCGAACGCGCGAACGTGGAACGTCTTAGCCGGTGTCGACACCGTCGAGGTCCGCGAAGGCAACCCCGCCACGCCTGCCGCGCAGAAGGTGTCGAAATACACCTATTACCAAGGCATGAACGGCGACCGCGCTACGGCGACCGGCGGCACGAAGGCCGTGAACGTCACCGGCACCAGCATCCCCGACGACCGATGGTTCGCCGGGCAGACATATCGTCAGCAGACGTTCAACGGCGTCGGTGGCGCGCTGGTCACCGACCAGATCAGCACGCCGTGGGCATCGGGCATCAGTGCCAACGACGGCACCCGGCAGGCGCGCAAGACGGGTGTTCAGAAGACGATCGTGACTGAGCCGCTCTCCACCGGCGGCAACCGCACGCTCGAGACCCGCACGACCTTCGACTCGACCTATGGCTATCCGCTCACGGTGTCCACGATCCCGTCCGACGCGGCGGGCAAGTGTGTGACGACCACCTATGCGGCACCGAACACCTCGGCCTGGATCATCGGCCTGCCCAGCCAGGAGCGCGCGGTCAACACGACCTGCGCGGATCTCGCGGCGGCGCAGTTCCCCCGCGATCTCGTCAGCGACGTCAAGACGACGTATGACGGTCTGGCGTGGGGTGCGGCGCCGAGCAAAGGCCTTGCGACGTCGTCGCAGGTTGTCGACAAGTACGAGAACGGTCAGCCGCACTGGGTGAACGCCGGCTCCAGCACGTACGACGCGCTCGGGCGACCGCTCACGAAGACGGATGCGCTGGGGCGGAAGACCTCTACGGCATACACGCCAGCCGCAGCTCAGCCGCTGCTGTCGACGACCGAGACGAAACCCGCTCCCTTCTCCTGGCAGACCGTCACGTCGTTCGAGCCGACCACCGGCGCCACGTCGAAGGTCGTGGATCCGAACGGCTCGACCACGACGATCACCATCGACGGTCTGGGGCGCACGACGAACGTCTGGCTGCCGTTGCGTCCGCAGGCGACGAACCCGAGTTCGCCCTCGATGGCGTTCTCCTACACTCTGTCGCAGACCGCGCCGAATGCGATCAAGACCAGCACGGTGACGGGTGGAGGGGTCGTTGACAAGTTCGAGCTCTTCGATGGGCTCGGGCGTGCCACGCAGACGCAGACTCTCGCGGTCGGCGGCGGCACGGTCGTGAAGACGACGAACTACGACGACCAGGGGCGCGTCTACTTCGTCGACAACGACTACTGGACGGCATCGATCTCGCCCGGAACGGCGTTCTTCACCCCGGTGACTGAGAACAACGTGCCGTCGCAGGTGATCACGGCCTACGACGCGGTCGGGCGGCCCCTGACCTCGACGCTCAACACCACGGGCACCGTGCATTCGAAAACCGTGAACGCCTACGCCGGCGCGGACCGGGTCGACACCACTCCGCCGACTGGCGGCACGGCGACGAGCACGTTCACGAACACCCTGGGTCAGAAGACGAAGCTCGTGCAGTACCTCACCGGTGCCATCAGCGGCACGGGGCAGTCGACGACATTCGCGTATGACGGCGGCAACCGGATGACCAAGATGACCGACCCTGCGGGCAACGCCTGGACGTGGACGTTCGATCTCCTCGGCAACCGCGTGGGCCAGGACGATGCGGACTCGGGCGTCTCGACGGCGACTTACGACCTCGTCGGCAACATGACGTCGACGACCGATGCACGTGGCAAGACGGTGACCACCACGTACGACGAGCTCAATCGCAAGAAGGCGACCTACGCCGGCACGGCTTCGGGGTCGATGCTGTCGTCGTGGACGTATGACTCCGTGAAGAAGGGTCTGGTCACGACGTCCACGTCGTACACCGGGTCGGCACCCGGAACTCCCGGCCTCGCGTACGCGACGACAGTGGGCGCTTACGATGCGGCAGGCAACCCGCTCGACACGACGCTGTCGATCCCGGCCGGCGCCCCGGCGTTCGCGGGAACGAGCTACAAGACGACGCTGTACTACAACCCGGATTCGTCGTTGCAGGCCAAGCAGACGCCTGCGATGGGCGGGCTCCCGTCGGAATTGATCCGGTACAGCTACGACTCGTGGGGCAAGCTGAGTGGCGTGCGGGGCACGTCGATCATCCTCGCGAACACGGTGTATTCGCCGATCGGTCAGCTCTCGCAGTTCAACAGGCTCAACGGATCGACGAGCAGCGCGTACTCGACCTATGGCTACGATCCGGCGACAGGCGCCGTGCTGTCGATCAAAGACAACGCCGTGTTCGGCGGCGTCGGGCACTACGTCGCCGACCGCATCTTTACACGAGATGCTGTGGGCAACGTGACGTCGGCCACGATGAACTCGGTGCTGCCGACGAACGGCACGCAGAAGACCTGTTACACCTACGACGGTCTGCGGCAGTTGACGCGAGCCTGGACGCCGAATGCAGCCACGGCGTGCACGGCGGCGCCATCGGCGGGTGCGATGGGCGGGCTCGAGCCGCACTGGCACGACTACACGTATGACACGAAGACCGGCAACCGCACGAGTCTGGTGAAGCGGTCGACGATGGGCGCGGTGTCGACGGCGGCGTACACGTATCCTGCTGCGGGCGGGGACCGCCCGCACTCGGTGAACACGGTGACGGGTCCTGCGGGCACGGGGCCGGGTTCCTACACCTATGACGCGGCGGGCAATATGACGGGTCGTCCGGGGCAGACGATCACGTTCAACGACGTCGGCAAGGTGTCGAAGGTCGTCACCGGGTCGGTGACGCAGGACAACGTCTACAACGTCGATGGCAGTCTTCTTCTGCGCAAGAGCACGAAGGAGGGTTCGTCGTTGTTCGTCGGTGACACGGTGCTGTCTCAGGCGCCGGGTTCTTCGGTGGTGTCGGGTGTGCGCACGTATTCTGGTGCGGAGGGTAAGCCGATTGCGGAGAAGTCGGCGAAGACCGGGACCACGGGGACGACGTTGACGTGGTTGTTCTCGAACTTGGAGGGGACGGTGGACGTGCAGACGGTCGCGAATGCCGTGGGGACGACGACCCGAACGTTGCGTGATCCGTATGGTGCGCCGATTGGTGGGTCGAACGGTGTGTGGTCGAGTGGTACCGGGTATATGAACAAGCCGGTCACCGCGTCGACGGGGCTGACGACGGTCGGTGCCCGTACGTATGACCCTGTGTTGGGGAAGTTCTTGTCGGTGGATCCGGTGATCGACACGAACCTGCCGCAGCAGAACACGGGCTACACGTACTCGGGCAACAACCCGACCACGTACATGGACCCGAGCGGGCTGCGTTTCGAGATCGACTGCGGCGTGCGGTGCTCGAGTGCGATCAAGAACGTTGTGAAGCCCAAGAGCGGTTCTCCTGGGGTAGCAACAACCTCTGGGAAGCAGTCGTGCAAGTGGGGTTCCGTCGGATGTCGAGGCGCATCCAGCCCTAGAGCGAACGACGGGGTCTCGTCCGGTGAGGTCAACCCCTGCCGCGCTTTCAACTCGAGGAAATGTGAGAAGAAGGATGCGTGGGTCAATCCAGTCGTGCAGATCAAGGGCTTGGTGCCGAAGGCTGATTTCATGGTGAGTAACCGCTTCTTCCGCAGTCTGGCGAACCTTCCCGCCACGTCCGTCGCGGCTGCTTCGGTCTTGTTGGCAGGTGGAAAGTGCGGTTACAGCTCCGGGCATGGACTCTTCGTCTGCGAAGGCAGTCCGCTGGCGCAGCAGGGAGGAACGACTGTGGGCGATGTTTTCTTGACCAACGAGGTCTCCAAGGCTGAAGCGCTAAACGGAAGTGCTAATTCAGAGGCTCTGCTTTCTCATGAGACGCGCCACGCCGCGCAATGGGCCGCACACGGGAACATTCTGTATCCCGTTCTCTACGGGGTGGAGGTACTCAAGTCGACTGTGCTCACGGGAAGCTATGGCTGCGCGAACTGGTTCGAGTTCGACGCGGGTCTGCAAGAAGGGAGGTACTCGTCTTGCTGACTCCGTTTCGGTGCAAAGCCCTCGGCGTAGTTGCAACGACATTGGTGGCGTCCGTAGTGCTCGTCGGGTGTATTCCCATCCTTCCGTCTCGTCCGCTCGCGCTCCAGCCGATCAGCGTCACGGCCGTGGGCGATCGCATTTCCTGGGTGCAATGTCTCGACGAGAGCATGCGAGTGACGTATGTGTCTGCGCGTATACAGGAGGAGACCGGACAAGAACGGGAATGGCCGGTCCTCACTGCGGAGGGCGACGACGAGGACACGGTGGAGTTCGCGCCGCAGATGCCGGTGGACCTGCAGACCACCTTCGCGGGTCTTCCTGTCTTGGAAGCCAACGACATCCCCCTCTCATCCTTGGCGGGCACGATCACCGTTTTCCTGGTGTTGACGGGGCCGGATGTTCGAGCGGAGATGGCCTTCAAGAACATCGACCTGAAGACCCTAGAGGACGGTAAGTTCGTCTATCACTCGGGCGAGATCAGCGACAGCCCCTGCGACATGCCCCGCGACTGACCTGCTGCCCGGTCCTCAGGTCAGCCGAGCATCCGCTCGATAACCCTCGCCACCCCTTCGTCGTCGTTCGAGGTGGTCGTCTCGTCGGCGGCATCCTGCACGACGTCCGCCGCGCCGGCCATCGCGACGCCGTGGCCGGCCCAGCGCAGCATCTCGACGTCATTGAGGGCGTCGCCGAAGGCGATGACGTCGCGGCGTTCGATGTCGAGGTGCTCGCAGAGGCGCGCCAGTCCGGTGGCCTTGGTCACGCCTTCGGCCATGACCTCGACGAACGGCGCACCCGAGAGCGTCGCCTCGAAGCCGGTGAGCCCGAGCCCGCACAGGGCGTCGAACAGCGCTGTCGGGGCGAGCTCGGGGTGCCGGATCACCAGCTTGAGACTGGGGGCGGCGAGCACGTGGTCGAGGGCGACGCCGCCCATCGTGCGCGGATCGCGCTTGTGGTCGGCGAGGTCGGCGATCTCGGCATAGCCGTGCTGGGCGACGAACGTCTCGCCGCCCTCGCGCACGCTCGCGAACAGCAGCCCGGGGATGCTGGCACGCAGCGCATCGGCCAGGGCGCGGATCGTCTCTGCCGGAAGCTCTTCGGCGAACAGCATCCGCCCGTCGTCGAGGTGCGTCGCATAGGCGCCGTTGCTGCACAGCGCCCACCCGTCGAATCCCGCATCCCCCGCGAGCGCGCGCAGGCCGATCGGCTGACGGGCCGTCACCGGGACGGCGTGGATGCCGCGGGCCCGCGCCGCGTCGAGCGCCGCACGGGTCCGCCGCGTGACGGACGACGAGGAGTCGAGAAGGGTCCCGTCGAGATCGGTCGCGATCAGGCGGACGGCCATGGGACCCCTTCGGGTGTCGGTGCTCAGGAGAAGATCATCGGCAGGTCGTCGTCGTCTTCGTCGGCGCTGCCCAGATCGAACTCGGCGACCACGGGAACGTGATCGCTGGGCTGCTCGCCCTTGCGCTCGTCCCGGTGGATCGATGCGCCGGTGACCGCATCCGCGAGTGTCTTCGAGCCGAGGATGAAGTCGATGCGGACGCCCTCGTTGCGGGGGAACTTCAGTCGCTGGTAGTCCCAGTAGGTGAAGCCCTCGGGGATCAGCGGGCGCACGACGTCGGTTACTCCCGCGTCGCTGAACGCGAAGAAGGCCTGACGCTCCTGCGGCGAGACGTGCGTGGAGACGCCCTCGACGATGTCGGGGTCGCCGTTGTCCTTGTCGAACGGGATGATGTTGAAGTCGCCCACCAGGGCGAGCGGCAGATCGGGGTTCGCCGCGAGCTCGGCCGCGGTCGACTGCTTGAGCGCCTCGAGCCAGTGCAGTTTGTAGGCATAGTGCGGGTCGTCGAGCGAACGGCCGTTCGGCACGTACAGGCTCCACGCGCGCACGCCGTCGACGAGCACGCCCAGTGCGCGCGCCTCGAGCGGAGCATCCGGCCCCTCATGCCCCTTGGCGAAGCCCGGCATGCCGTCGAACGCGGTGCGCACGTCGGTGATCGGCAGACGGCTCGCGATCGCGACGCCGTTCCACTGATTCAGTCCGTGCACCTCGACGTGGTACCCGGCTTCCTCGAACGGCCCGTAGGGGAACTGCTCGGGTTTGCACTTGATCTCCTGCATCGCCAGCACGTCGATGTCTTCTCTGACGGCGAACTCGACGGTGCGGGTGACACGGGTGCGGATGGAGTTGACGTTCCAGGTGGCCAAGCGCATGCGTCAAGCCTAGGGCTTGCCTCCTACACTGGATGCCGTGACCGCACTCGACGCAGACCGCCAGACCCTCCTCGACCTGATCAAGGACGAGGCCGTGTTCCACGGAGACTTCACCCTCTCGAGCGGCAAGAAGGCGACGTATTACGTCGACATGCGCAAGCTCACCCTCGACCACCGCGCGGCCCCCGCGATCGGCCGGATCATGCTCGACCTGATCGGCGACCTCGACGTCGTGGCGGTCGGCGGCCTGACGCTCGGCGCCGACCCGATCGCCAACTCGGTGCTGCACGCCTCGGTCGCCGCCGACAAGCCACTCGACGCGTTCGTCGTGCGCAAGGAGCCGAAGGATCACGGCCGCGGCCGCCAGATCGAGGGCGCAGACGTCAAGGGCAAGCGCGTCGTCGTGCTCGAAGACACCTCGACCACGGGTCAGTCCGCGCTCAAGGCCGTCGAGGCGCTACGCAAGGAGGGTGCCGAGATCGTGGCCGTCGCCGTGATCGTCGACCGCAAGACCGGCGCTCAGGCCGCGATCGAAGCCGAGGGTCTCGAATGGCGTGCCGCCTTCGACCTCGACGACCTCGGACTCGACCCCCAGTGACCCGCTACGCGCTCGCCGTCGACGTCGGCGGCACCAAGATGGAGGCCGCGCTCGTCGACGAGCACGGCGCGCTGGTCGACGGCAGCCGTTCGCGCCAGGCGACAGGCCGCGAAGCGACGCTCGAGTCGCTGAACCTCGCCGTCATCGCGATCGTGTCGCACGCCCTGGCCGCGTTGCCGGCGGATGCCGAGCTCGTCGGCGCGGGAGCCGGAAGTGCTGGCCCCATCGACCGCGGCGCCGGAGCGATCATGCCGGTGAACATGCCGCTCGCGCGCGGCTTCGGTCTCGCCGAGTCGGTGCGCTCAGCGGCATCCGGTGCGCTCGGCCGCGAAGTGCCGACCATTCTCGGCCACGACGGCGGTGCGCTGGCACTGGCGGAGTCGTGGCTCGGTGCCACGCAGGATGCCGGTGCCTCGCTGTCGATCGTCGTCTCGACCGGCGTGGGCGGCGGATTCGTCGTCGACGGCGCGTACATCCCCGGCGCCACCGGCAACGCCGGGCATCTCGGGCAGGTGCGCCGCGAGGGCGGACTCACGCTCGAGGAGATCGCCTCGGGTCCGGCGAGTGCCGCCTGGGCACAGCAGCAGGGCTGGGCCGGAGCCACCGGCGAAGACCTGGCGCGGGATGCCGCTACAGGCGACTCCATCGCCCGTGCGGCCATCGAACGGTCGGCGAAGGCGGTCGGCGAAGCGCTGGCGGATGCCGCGACCCTCGTCGACCTCGACATGGTCGCGATCGGCGGCGGGTTCTCGCGGGTCTCGGCCGACTACATCGACCTCGTGCAGCAGGCCCTCACCGCGAGCGCGGCGCACGAGTACTCCCGCCGCACGCGTGTCGTGCGCTCGGGTCTCGGCGACGAGGGGCCGCTCATCGGCGCCGCGGCGCTCGTCCTGCGCTGACGCCTCAGCGCAGAGCGGGTCAGCGCGACGCGACGATCAGATGACGTTGTGGTCCTTCGAGTCTGGCCATCGCGATCTTGAGCTCGGTCGTGTCGACGGCGACCGCATCGATGCGTGCGCCGAGCGAGCTTTCGACTCCGTCGATGCGTGCGGTGAGGTTCTGTTCCACTCCGTCGATGCGTGCGGTGAGCTTCTGTTCCACTCCGTCGATGCGTGCGGTGAGCTTCTGTTCCACTCCGTCGATCCGCGCTCCGAGCGACTTCTCGACGCCTGCGAGATCGGTGCGGAGGGAGTCGGATCGGCGGATGCACCAGGCGAAGCCCGCGAACATAGTGCCGCCCAGCGCCAGCAGGAGGCCGACTGCGCTGATGACGATCGTGATGATCTCGACGGACACGAACATGCTCCCATTCTGGGGGTGGAGGGCGAGGTCTCGCAGAATGCTACGCGGGCGACGACCGGGGGCCGCCGGCGGTGCAGGTCATCCTTCGTGCACTAGGGAGAACGCGGTCTAGAAAGTGATCGTGCAGAAGAGATCGATCCGTTCCGTTCGCCTCCCTAACAAATCAGCCTTACGCTCGGAGGAGGCGACGGAAGGAACACGCATGCGCGTACTCGGACTGCTCTCGGGCACCTCACACGACGGCATCGACGTCACGGTCGTGGATTTCGAGGAAAGCGACGGCGCGCTGCGCGGCACCGTGCTGCACGAGGACAGCATCCCGTACGCTCCAGAGCTCCGGGCTCGACTCGTGGCCGCGCTGCCCCCGGCGCCCACGACCCTCGCCGAGGTCTGCGAGCTCGACACTCTGATCGGGCAGGCCTTCGCCGACGTCGCCGCCACAGCATCCGACGCGGTCGGGGGAGTGGATGCCGTCTGCACGCACGGGCAGACCGTCTTCCACTGGGTCGCCGACGGCCACGCGCTCGGCACCCTGCAGATCGGTCAGCCGGCATGGATCGCCGAGCGGGTGGGCGCGCCGGTCGTGTCGGATGTCCGCATCCGCGACATCACTGCAGGCGGCCACGGCGCACCGCTCGTGTCGTTCCTCGACGAACTGCTGCTGCGCGGTCGCGCCGGGGTATCAGCGGCGGTCAATCTCGGCGGCATCGCGAACATGACCGTGGTGGGCCCCGACGGGCTCTCGGCGTATGACATCGGTCCGGCGAACGCGCTGGTCGACGCTGTCGTCGTGGCGGAGGGACTGAACGAGCGCGGCTACGACGCGGATGCCGCGATCGCCCGCACCGGAACGGTCGACGATGCGCTGCTGGCCGCGCTCCTCGCCGACCCCTATTACGCGCTCCCCGCCCCGAAGAGCACGGGCAAGGAGCACTTCCACCTCGACTACGTGCGTGCTCACCTCGATCGGCTGGCCGCCGACGGACGAGAGATCTCGGTCGCCGACCTCGTGCGCACCCTCACCGAACTCACCGTTCGCACCGTGGCGCAGGACGTGCGCGCTGCCGGCATCGGATTCCTCGCCGTCTCGGGAGGCGGATGCCACAACCCCCTGATCATGCAGGGACTGCGCGATGCGCTCCCCGGCGTCGAGGTCGTGCTCGCCGATGAGCTCGGTGCCCCTGTCGACAGCAAGGAGGCGATCCTGTTCGCGCTGATCGGCTGGTGCACCATGCACGGAGTCGCCGCGGTGACGCCGGGCGGAACCGGAGCTCGCGAGCCCCGCATCCTCGGCACGATCACACCGGGCGCCGGGCCGTTGCGCATGCCCGAGCCCGTCGAGCGCGTGCGCAGCCTGACTCTGAGCTGATCCAGAGGTCGGCCGCGCTCAGCGCTTGCGGTCGTCGTCGTCCCAGGGGCCTTCCCACCAGCCGGCGCGACCGCCGCCCTCGCCTCCGCCGCCGCGACGGCGGGAGCGGACGAACTGCACGATGAACACGGTGAGGGTGCTGAGGAGGATCAGGAAGACCACCAGGAACATGACGTCGGACTGGTTCATGGGCGCTTCCCTTCGGCGGCATCCGCCACGATCTTCGCGATCCGCGCGGATCGCGTCTCTGCACGCTTGGCCATCGCGATGTGCGTCAGGCCGAACTTCTTGACCGACTTCGGGAAGGCGTCCCAGTTCGCCCGCGCGGCGGGAACCGCATCCAGCGCCTCGGTCAGTTCGGCGGGTTCGATACCCGCCTCAGGACCGTCGAGCATGGTCCACGACCCGTCGGCCTTGGCGGCCTCGAGAACCCGGATGCCGGCGGGTGCGAGCAGCCCGGCGGCCTCGAGGTCGATCAGCCGCGCCTTGTTGGTCGCCGCCCACCCGCTGCCGCGACGACGGGGCGAGAACCACTGACCCACCGTCTCGTCGTCGAACGTGCGCACGGGGCCGTCGATCCACCCGAAGCAGAGGGCCTGACGCACGGCGTCGTCGTATCCCACCCTGCCGACGTTCTGGCCGCGCACGCTCAGCAGCCAGACGCCCGAAGTGCGCTCGTGGTGCTCCTCGAGCCAGGCGCGCCAGGCGGCCGCATCCGCTGCGACGACCCGCTCTCCTTCGTCGAGCGCACCCATGTCAGTCCTCGTCGAGCGTCGGGATCGACTCGGTGACCGTCGGCAGCAGATCGGCGACCGAGTCGACGATCTCGTCGGGCCGGAACGGGTACTTCTCGACCTCGGCCTCATCGCTGATGCCCGTCATGACTAGCACGGTGTGCAGCCCTGCCTCGATGCCCGCGATGATGTCGGTGTCCATGCGGTCGCCGATCATGCCGGTCTTCTTCGAGTGCGCGCCGATCTTGTTGAGCGCCGAGCGGAACATCATCGGGTTCGGCTTGCCGACGACATACGGCTCCTTGCCCGTGGCCTTGGTGATCAGGGCGGCGATCGCGCCCGTCGCGGGCATGACGCCGTCGGCCGAGGGCCCCGTGGCATCCGGGTTCGTGACGATGAAGCGCGCGCCCTTGATGATGAGTCGGATCGCCTTGGTGATCGCCTCGAACGAGTAGTTGCGGGTCTCTCCGACGACCACGAAGTCGGGGTTCGTCTCGGTCATGATGAAGCCGGCCTCGTGCAGGGCCGTGAGGATGCCCGCCTCGCCGATCACGAAGGCCGAGCCCCCGGGCAGCTGCTGGGCGAGGAAGTCGGCCGTCGCGAGAGCCGAGGTCCAGATCCGCTCCTCGGGCACGATGAGCCCGCTGGCGCGGAGGCGGGCCGACAGGTCGCGCGCCGTGAAGATCGAGTTGTTCGTCAGCACCAGGTAGGGGATGTCGTTCTGCTCCCACCCGGCGAGCAGCTCGGACGCTCCGGGGATGGCGTCGTTCTCGTGCACGAGAACGCCGTCCATGTCGGTCAGCCAGCATTCGATGTTGTCGCGGTGTGCCATGTGCACAGCCTATGCGGCGGCGGTTACGGGCAGGTGTCAGGTTCTGACGAGGTTCTCAGGCGCTGAGCCAGACCACCTGCGCGGCGCCGTCAGGGAGCTCGGTCTCGGTGCCGTCGAGCTCGATGCCCGAGGGGGTGGTCGTGATGTTGGCCGCGACGGCGACACCCGCGGCCTCGAGAGCGCGCAGCAGTTCGGGGTCGCGGTCATCGACGCGCAGCACGCGTCCGACGTGACCGGCCGGAGCGTCGGCGAGAAGAACGAAGGGCTCGCGTTCGACGACACCCGCGGCGTCGGGGATCGCGTCGCCGTGCGGGTCGAACCGCGGGCGTCCGAGGCGTGCGTCGATGCCCTCGAGCAGCCGATCGCTGATCGTGTGCTCGAGCACCTCGGCCTCGTCGTGCACTTCGTCCCACCCGTAGTCGAACTCCTGCACCAGCCAGGTCTCGATCAGGCGGTGGCGACGCACCATGGCCAGGGCGCGCCGCGTGCCGGCATCCGTGAGGCGCACCGCGCCGTAGGGCACGTGCGAGACGAGCCCGGCGGCGGCGAGCTTCTTGACCATCTCGGTCACCGACGACGGGGCGATGCCGAGCTTCGCGGCGAGCACCGAGGGGGTGATCGGCGCGTCCTGCCATTCGGTGTGCGCGTAGACGGTCTTCAGATAGTCGTCTGCTGCCGGAGATGCCACGGGTTCAGCCTAGATCAGGGGTTCGCGACGTCGACGAGGATGCCGAAGGCGACCTGCCCCGCGAAGAACACGATGAGGAACCCGAGCAGCGCGGCGAACAGCGAGAGGCGACCGTCGACGCCTTCGATCTCGGCGATGCCGATCTTGCGCGCGCGGAAGGCCAGCACGAGGGTCGCGATGCCCAGGGCGAGCTGCACCCAGGGGCCGCCGAAGGGCAGCACGGTCGGGAAGGCGACGAGGAGCCCGCCGATCACGCCGGTCGCGATGCCGATCCAGGTGAGGATGCGGACGTTGCGGCGCGCGGTTTCGGCAGACATTCTTCGAGCCTAACCGTCGGCAGGGTTCGTCGCGCACGCTGTGAATCGTGTCAATCGAGCCGGATTCCTTGACTGGACACGAGCCCTGCGGGTAGCTTCGACGGGCACGGGAAAACGCTATCCGAGCGGGCTGCATGCCCAGAGAAGGATTTCGACGATGAATATCCGACACCGATCGTTCCGCGCCGCCGTGGCGGTGGCCGCCGCCGGCTGCCTCCTCGTGGGAGGCGCGCAGACTGCGACCGCCGCCTCACCCACAGCACCCGCGGCCGGCCGCCATGACTCCGGGCCGAAGACTCCGCAGCTCGAAGCCCTCGACCGCGGTCTCGTCGCCGTCTCGACCGCCGACGGAGTCTTCCTCAGCTGGAGACTGCTCGCCACCGAGGCGAGCGGCGCGACCGACACCGGGCTCGCGGGCCCCGACTTCGCCGTCTACCGCGACGGCACGAAGATCGCCACGGTCACCGACAGCACGAACTACGCGGATGCCGACGGCGCGGCCACATCACAGTACTCCGTCGTGCCGGTGGTGAACGGCGTCGAGCTGACAGCATCCGCCTCGGCATCCGTCTCTGCGTGGGCCGAGGGGCATTACGACCTTCCGCTGCAGAAGCCCGCAGACGGCGTGACGCCGAAGGGCGAGGCGTACACGTACTCGGCCAACGACGTGTCGGTCGGCGATGTCGACGGCGACGGGCAGTACGAGTACGTCGTCAAATGGGATCCCTCGAACTCGAAGGACGTCTCGCAGCGCGGCTACACGGGCCCCGTCTACCTCGACACCTACGAGCTCGACGGCACGCTGCTGAACCGCCTCGATCTCGGGGTGAACATCCGCGCGGGTGCGCACTACACGCAGTTCCTCGTCTACGACTTCGACGGCGACGGACGCTCCGAGACGATGCTGAAGACGGCCCCTGGCACCAAGTCAGTCCAGTACTCCTCCGACGGCACCGTCGCGAGCGAGTCGTACATCACGCTGCCGAAAGCCGACCGCAAGGCGGGGTACTCGAACGACGACGACTACCGCCTCAGCGCCGCGGACTACGAGCAGCACCTCGTCGAGATGTTCCTCGGATGGAGTGAACGAGAGGAGGTCGTGTCGGGTCAGTGGCCGGCCACTCTCGAAGAGGCGTGGGGCATGCCCATCACGCACGAGTATCCGCTCTCGCAGGAGTCTGCGCAGGAGCTCGCCACCACCTTCATCGACGTCTACGCACCCAGCCGCAGCGCTCGCAACCTGCTGCGCGAGTTCGAGGGCTTCATCATCGATGGGCCCGAGTACCTGACGGTGTTCGACAGCGCCACGGGCGAGGAGCTGCAGACCATCCCGTATCCGACCGAGCGCGGCGACGACGGCCTGCTGTGGGGCGACTACGCGATGTCGCGCATCGAACCGGGCAACCGCGTCGACCGCTTCCTCGCCGGTGTCGGCTACCTCGACGGCCAGCATCCGTCAGCGGTCTTCGCTCGCGGCTACTACACCCGCACGACCGTCGCCGCCTTCGACTGGGACGGCAAGCGGCTGACGCAGCGCTGGGATGTCGACAGTGGACACGTGCCCATGACCAATCCGTTCAACGACTCCCCGCACGGCCGGGACGGCACCGACCCCGAGTTCGGCACCATCACGACGCAGGGCGATCACTCGCTGAGCTTCGCCGACGTCGATGGCGACGGCAGGCAGGAGCTGGTCTACGGCTCTGCGACGATCGACGATGACGGCAGCCTGCTCTACAGCTCGTTCGATGTGCTGCCCGCGGGCAGTGCCGACCCGGGTGCCACCGTGCGTCTCGGGCACGGAGACGCGATGCACGTGACCGACATCGATCCGAGCCGCCCTGGTGTGGAGATCTGGACAGCCCATGAGGGTGCGACCAGCGCACCCTACGGGTCTGTGATGCGTGACGCCGCGACGGGAGAGTCGCTGTTCGGCGCCTACTCCGGTCGAGACACGGGTCGGGCGATGATCGGCGACGTGCGCCCGGACGTGCCGGGCATCGAGGTGTGGTCGAGCATGCCCGGCGGCACCGAGGGCAGCGGTCTGCTGAGCGCCGCGGGCGAGGTGCTGCAGGCACAGACACCCGGCACGAACATGTCGATCCGCTGGGCGGGCGACCTGACGACGCAGCTGGTCAACGGCAGCGGCGACCAGACGCCTACGATCGACGACTGGACGCGGGGCACCGTGCTCACGGCGGTCGACACTCGCACGAACAACGGCACGAAGGGCAACCCCTCGCTCGTCGCCGACGTGCTGGGCGACTGGCGCGAGGAGCTTCTGGTGCGCACGGCGGACTCGAGCGCATTGCGGTTCTTCACCACGACGGAACCCACTGCGCACAAGCTCACGACTCTCATGCACGACGTGCAGTACCGGGTCGAGACCGCGCGTCAGCAGACGACCTACAACCAGCCGGCGTACACCTCGTTCTATCTCGCGAGTGACCTCGACTGGTCGCAGGTGCCGGTGCTGACCACCCCGACGGAGCCGAAGACGCCGAAGTTCACGGACAAGCCGGGCACCTCGCGCGACGAGGTCAAGGTGCCGACGAACATCATCGGCATCAGCTACTACGTGAACGGCGAGAAGGTCGAGTCCCGCAACGGCAAGGTGCGGGTCACCGGTGAGGTGACCGTGGTGGCTGTGCCCGACGCCGGCTACCGCATCGCCGACGGTGCGACCTCGCAGTGGACGGAGAACCTCCGCTCGCGCTGACCGCCGCGGTGACAGGACGCCGCCCCGAGCCGACTCTTCCCGTGCCGGCTCGGGGCGGTTCTGTGCGTCCTTGCGTGTGTTCTCGTGTGCGTCTGCCTGAGGGGGTGCGGTGTCAGGCCCCCGTCAGCACCAGCCAGAGCAGAGCGCCGTTGAGGGCGATGAGCAGGACGGACGCGATGATGCCGGCCGCCGTCGTCCACACGCGGTTCGCCCAGACGCCGAGCGTGCGGCGCTGAGCCGTGAGCGCGATGAGCGGGATCAGGGCGAACGGGATGCCGAACGAGAGCACCACCTGGCTGAGCACGAGGGCCAGCGTCGGATCGAAGCCGATGCCGAGGATCACGAGCGCGGGGATCAGCGTCACCAGTCGACGCGCGAGCAGCGGGATGCGCACGTGCAGCAGTCCGTGCATGATCTCTGCCCCGGCGTAGGCGCCCACCGACGTCGAGGCGAGACCGGAGGCCAGCAGTCCGACGGCGAAGAACGTCGCGACGACGGGGCCGAGCCCGGCGGCCAGCGCGGCGTGCGCTCCCTCGAGCGAGTCGGTGCCCGCGACGCCGGCCAGGTTGGCGGCGGCGAGCAGCAGGATGCCGAGGTTCACCGTGCCGGCGATCACCATCGCGATCGAGACGTCCCAGCGGGTCGCGGTGAGAAGGCGACGGATGCGCGAGGTCTCGGTGCGCGCGGCCTCGACCGGTGCGTCGGTCGTGGCCGAGCCGAAGCGGTCTCGGGTGAGCGACGAGTGCGCGTAGATCGCATGGGGCATGATCGTGGCCCCGAGGATCGATGCGGCGAGCAGCACCGATCCGGTGTCCTCGAAGCGGGGCACGAGGCCGCCGACGATGCTCGCGGCATCCGGCGGCGCGACGAAGAGACCCGCGATGAAACCCACGGTGATGATCACCATGAGCGCGATGATCACGAACTCGAAGGGGCGGGGTCCGCGGCGGCTCTGCACCGCGAGCAGGACCATCGACACGGCCCCGGTGATGATCCCGCCGAGCAGCAGCGGGATGTCGAACAGCAGGTAGAGCGCGACGGCGCCGCCGATGACCTCGGCCAGATCGGTCGCCATCGCGACGAGCTCGGCCTGCAGCCAGTACGCGCGTCGTGCCCACGGGTTCTTCAGGCGTTCTCCCAGCACTTCGGGGAGGCTCTGGCCGGTGACGACGCCGAGCTTGGCCGACAGGTACTGGATCAGCCACGCCATGATGTTGCCGGCGACCACGACCCACACGAGCAGATACCCGTACTGGGCGCCCGCGGTCATGTTGCTCGCGACGTTGCCCGGATCGAGATAGGCGACGCCGGCCACCAGCGCGGGTCCGAGAAGCCAGAGGCTGCGGGGCGCGGTGGCGCGAGCGGTCGGCGCCGACGTCGCGAGCGCGGAATTTTTAGGCATGCCGAAACCTTAGCGGACTTTTCGGCGCACCTAAATATGTTGTGCGGTGCGCGGCGGATAGCCTGGCGGAATGGAAGAGCAGGCGCCCGCGGATGCGGCGGAGACAGGCGGATCGTCGACGCAGCCCGGTTACGGTGTGGGCCCTTGGCCCGGCAGCGAGGTGGAATGGCCCGCCGGAGAGCAGTACGACCCGGAGCTGCTGGCCGTCGGCGACACGCGCAACGTGATCGACCGCTACCGCTACTGGCGGATGGACGCGATCGTCGCCGACCTCGACACCAAGCGACATCCGTTCCATGTGGCCATCGAGAACTGGCAGCACGACATGAACATCGGCTCGATCGTGCGCAGCGCGAACGCGTTCCTCGCCGACACCGTGCACATCATCGGGCGGCGCCGCTGGAACAAACGGGGCGCCATGGTCACCGACCGCTACCAGCACGTCGTGCACCACGAAGACGTCGAGACCTTCACCGCCTGGGCCGCGGCAGAGGGGCTGCCGATCATCGCGGTCGACAACGTCGACGGCGCAGTGCCGGTCGACCGCGCCGACCTGCCGCAGAGCTGCGTGCTGCTGTTCGGCCAGGAGGGGCCAGGGCTCTCGGATGCCGCGCTCGCCGCAGCATCCGCCCATGTCGAGATCACGCAGTACGGCTCGACGCGATCGATCAACGCGAGCGCCGCCGCCGCCGTGATCATGTACGAGTGGTGTCGGAGATACGCCGCCTGACGTCGTGCACGGACCCTCTCGACACGGCCCCTGCTCGGGCGTAGCGTGAGTGCCGATCTGAGGAGGTCGACATGGCAGCGATCAGTCCCATCCGCCCGTTCCTCTGGTTCGACGGGCGTGCGCGGGAGGCGATGGACTATTACGTCTCGGTGTTCCCGAACTCGTCGATCGACCAGGTGGTGCTCTACCCCGACGAATCGCTCGATCGACATTTCGAGGGCATGAGCGGCAAGGTGCTCAACGGCGACTTCACGCTGAACGGCACGCCGTTCGGGTGCCTCGACGGCGGTCCTGAGTTCGCGTTCAACGAGTCGATCTCGTTCGTGATCGGCTGCGAGGACCAGGCCGAGATCGACCACTACTGGCGGGCGCTCTCGGCCGTGCCGGAGGCAGAGGCGTGCGGCTGGTGCAAGGACAGGTTCGGGGTCAGCTGGCAGGTCGTGCCCGCAGGCCTCGATCTGCTTCAGCAGAGGCCGGAGCAGATCCAAGCGCTCATGCACATGAAGAAGATCGTGATCGCCGAGCTCGAGAACGCCTGATCGCCTGGCACGTCAGTCCCGGTCGATGCCGAACGTGTTCCGGTAGAGCGCGGTGACGTCGCGGTCGAGCGTGTCGATCCTGTGATGGACGCTCCGGATCTCCGTCTTCACGACATGGACGAAGAGCGTCGACACGACCGTGATCATGCCGAACATCGAGGCGGCGAAGACGCCGATCAGCACCCACACCTGAGGCTCGTTCATTGTCAGCACCCTCCGATTCTCGACCGACTCGGACGAGAATGCCACGGCCGGAGTGCCCCGATTCGCGAGATTCCGGCATGCGTTGATAACTCTCGCCGCAGCGGATCCGTGCAGGAAGGGCCGTGGCGTCAGGCCCCGGCAGCGACCCAGCGTCCTGAGCGCACGCGCCAGCCGAGGGTGAGCAGCCGTGCGAGCAGATACACGCCGAAGAACGCGACGGAGAGCCAGATGAGACCTGCGGCCGCGTCGACGCCCGTCGCGGCGATGATCCAGAGCGCCGGGAGGAAGGGCAGGAGGTTCAGCCCGCCCGCGATCGCGAGATAGCGCGCGTCGTTCGCACCCATCAGCACCCCGTCCAGCACGAAGACGACACCGGCGATCGGCTGAGCCACGGCGAGGATGAGGAGCGCCGGCTGCACGAGTGCGGCGATCGACGGATCGCCCGTGAACACGATGCCGAGCACGCCCGAGAGCGCCGCGATGAGCGCGCCGACCACGACGCCGAACCACACCCCCCAGGCGACCGTGCGTCTGAGCACGCGGTGCACCTGCCGTTCGTCACCTGCCCCGAGCTCTTTGCCGATCAGAGCCTGGGCCGCGATCGCGAGAGCATCGAGAGCGAACGCGGCCGCCGAGAAGATCGTGAAGACGATCTGCCACCCGGCGAGCTCTTCGGTGCCGATGCCCGTGGCGACGGCGACGGTGGCCAGCAGGGCGGCCCGCAGGCTCACCGTGCGCAGGAACAGCCAGCCGCCCGAGCGTGCGGTGCTGCCCATGCCCGCTCGCTGCGCCATCAGCGACGCATCGTGCGTCGCCGCGAGACGCCGGATCACCAGCACGTACGCGCCGACCATGCCCCACTGGGCGACGACCGTGCCGGCCGCCGATCCGGCGATGCCCCAGCCCAGGCCGTAGATGAACACCACGTTGAGCAGCGCGTTGGCGCCGAAGCCGATGCCGGCGATCCACAGGGGCGTCATGGTGTCCTGCATCCCGCGCAGCAGTCCGGTCGCGGCGAACACGATGAGCATCGCCGGAAGCCCCCACATCGAGACGACCAGATAGGCGTTGGCATCGGCGGCCACGGCGTCGCTCGCACCGAACAGCGACACCAGCCACGGGGATGCCACGGCCCCGGCCGCGGCGAGCACGGCTCCGATCGCCAGCGCCAGCCACATGCCGTTGATGCCGACCGAGACGGCCTCTCCCGGCCTGCCGGCGCCGAACAGCCTGGCGACGGCCGGGGTCGTCGAGTAGGCGAGGAAGACCATGAGCCCGACGATCGTCTGCAGCACCGCACCCGCGATGCCGAGGCCGGCGAGCGGCGTCGTGCCGAGGTGCCCGACCAGCGCGGCGTCGACGATGAGGAACGCGGGCTCTGCGATCAGGGCGCCGAGGGCGGGGACGGCGAGGTGCAGGATCTCGCGGTTGAGAGTGCGCTCGGTCATCCTCCGAGCCTATGGGCTGGCGTCGACCTGACAGAGTCCAGCACGCCCGCGCTTCGCCCGTCCGATCTCGTGCAGTCGTACCCTGGAGGAACCCTGATGCCGAGGAGGTGCCCATGACGGATCCACGAGAGGCCGCGGCGCGGTACCGCGCGCGTCAGCAGAGCGAGGGCGAGGGCGAGGGTGACGCCGAACACGGCACGGCCCCCGGCATCGCCGCAGCCACCGACCGAGCCGCCTTCATCGAGACGGCGATCCAGGTCGCGATCCGCAGGGGCGACTTCGACGATCTTCCCGGGGCGGGCAAGCCGCTCGAGGGTCTCGGCACCCACCACGACCCCGACTGGTGGATCCGGCGCAAGATCGAGCAGGAGAACCTCACGGGTCTCGGCCCGCCCGCCATCCTGCTGCGGACCGAGAACCGAGAGCTCGACGGCCAGCTCGATCTGCTCGGTCGCGAGGCCGACGTGCGGGCGGTGCTCGAGGACTTCAACCGTCGGGTGATCGAGGCTCGACGTCAGCTGCAGGGCGGCCCGCCCGTCGTGACGGATCCTCGCGACATCGATGCCGAGGTGGCTGCGTGGGCCGAGCGTCGCGCGGCGCGCCTGGCCGCCCGGCCGACGCAGGAGCCGATTCCGCCCCGCAGGCGCCGCTTCGGCATCCGTCGCCGAGGCTGAGGTCATCGGGGAGCGCCAGCCCCGATCCTGCCCGAATGTCGGAGCGACGCCTAGGCTGGTCGGCATGACCGACGTGCTTCCCTCTGGCCTTGAGACCTCCGAGTTCAGCTCCGACATCCGCCCGCAGGACGACCTGTACCGCCATGTCAACGGCGCGTGGCTCGCCCGCACCGAGATCCCCGGCGACAAGGCGCGCTGGGGCTCGTTCCATCTGCTCGCAGAGCAGGCCGAGAAAGACGTCAGGGCGATCATCGAGGAGTCGCAGGATGCCGAGCCCGGCACCCTCGCCCGCAAGATCGGCGATCTGTTCGCGAGCTTCATGGACACCGAGCGCATCGCCGCGGCCGGCGTCGCGCCGCTCGCCGAGACTCTCGCCGAGATCGAGGCGATCGATGACATCCCCGCATTCCTGCGCACGGTCGGCACCTACGACCGCGACGGTCGGGCGCACCTGATCGGGTTCTACGTCGACGGCGACCCCGGAAACCCCGAGCGCTACCTTCCGGTGATCGTGCAGTCCGGCCTGTCGCTGCCCGACGAGAGCTACTTCAGACTCGACACCTTCACCGAGACGCGGGCGGCCTACCGCGCGCACCTCGAGCGGCTGCTGGCGCTCGCTGGCATCGCGGATGCCGCTGGCGCCGCCGACCGCTCGATCGCTCTCGAGACCGAGCTCGCGGGCCACCACTGGGACAACGTGCGCAGCCGCGACGCCGTCGCCACCTACAACCTCAAGTCGTGGGCCGAGATCCAGGAGCTCGCCGGTGTCGACCTCGAGCCGTGGCGCGACTCCGTGGCGCCGGGGAACCCCGAGGCCTTCGCCGAGGTGGTCGTCTCGCAGCCGAGCTTCCTCGAAGGGCTCGGATCCCTGCTCACCCCCGAGCGCCTCGACGACTGGAAGGCCTGGCTGCGCGCGCAGGTCGTGCACGCCGCGGCTCCGTATCTGACCGACGACTTCGTGCAGGAGAACTTCTCGTTCTACGGCACCGAGCTCACCGGCGTCCCCTCGATCCGCGAGCGCTGGAAGCGGGGCGTCTCGGTGACCGAAGGCGCGCTGAGCGAGGCGATCGGCAAGGTCTACGTCGAGCGGCACTACCCGCCGACGGCGAAGGCGGCGATGGACGAGCTCGTCGCGAACCTCATCGAGGCCTACCGGCAGAGCATCACCGACCTCGAGTGGATGACCGCCGAGACCCGCGAGCGAGCGCTCGCCAAGCTCGACTCGTTCACGCCGAAGATCGGGCACCCCGCCGTCTGGCGCGACTACTCGAGCCTCGAGATCGACCGCGCCGACCTGTTCGGCAACGTGCGGCGCGCGGCGATCTTCGAGCACGACCGCAACGTCGCGAAGGTCGGCAAGCCGATCGACCGAGACGAGTGGCACATGCCGCCGCAGATGGTCAACGCGTACTACAACCCTTCGATGAACGAGATCGTGTTCCCGGCGGCGATCCTGCAGTACCCGTTCTTCGATGCATCGCGCGACGCGGCTGCGAACTACGGCGGCATCGGCGCGGTCATCGGCCATGAGATCGGTCACGGATTCGACGACCAGGGCAGCCGCTACGACGGCGACGGCAAGCTCGAGGACTGGTGGACGGATGCGGATCGCACGGCCTTCGAACAGCGCACCAAGGCCCTGATCGCGCAGTACGACGCACTCGTGCCGGAGGGCCTCGACGCCGAGCACCACGTGAACGGCGCCCTCACGATCGGCGAGAACATCGGCGACCTTGGCGGCCTCGGCATCGCGCTCAAGGCGTACGAGATCGCGCTCGACGGCGAGGAGGCCCCGGTCATCGACGGCTACACGGGCGTGCAGCGCCTGCTTCTGTCATGGGCGCAGGTCTGGCAGCAGAAGAGCCGCGACGCCGAGACGCTGCGACTGCTCACGATCGACCCGCACTCGCCGAACGAGTTCCGCTGCAACCAGATCGTCCGCAACATCGACGCCTTCTACGAGGCGTTCGACGTCGCCGAATCCGACGCGCTGTGGCTGCCGCAGGGCTCGCGAGTGACGATCTGGTGAGTCGTTCGGCCTAGCCGATCGGGTCTCGACGGGTGCCCTGCTGTCTCCTGCATGACGATCTGATGACCGTATACCGGAGTATGTAGGGCATCCTCACCTGACGGGGTTACGATATCGGTGCTGCGGAGGATGGACACCGCAGCATCCCGCCAATCCAACCCCCCTATTAAGGATCACGCGTGGGTGCTTCCGAGCCTGCCGACGGCCTGCCACTGGCCTCGCTGCGCCGCTCTCAGCGGCCCAGCCGACGCTTGCCGCGTCGCGCGGCGACGGGGCGTCGGTCGTTCACCTCGACGCTGCGGGCGCTCGAACAGCTCGCCGACGCGGGGGCCCAGGTATCGGTGCATGTCGTCGATCTCGACAGTCACGCGCACGTCCTCTCGGGTGATGACCATGTGACCATGCCGGTCGCGGGGCTCGGCGTCGTACCGCTGCTGATCGAGGTGGCGGCAGCGTTCGAGGCCGGCACCCTCGACCCGCTCGAGATCGTCGAGCGCACCGCCGTCGACCCCGTGTCGACCTCGGGTCTCTGGCGACACCTTCATGCGCCCGCGCTGCCGCTCGAAGACCTCGCCGTGCTCGCGGCGACGGCCGGTGACCCGATCGCGGTCAACGCCCTGCTGCAGCGGGTCGGCCACGATCGCGTGCGTGAACGCATCGAGGCTCTCGGCCTCCGCCGCACGGCCCTTCTCGATCGATTCCGCGACGAACGGGGCCCTGACGACGCGCCCCAGGTCGCCGTGGGCTCCGCGCGCGAGTTCGCAGGGCTTTTCTCGGCACTCGTGAACTCACAAGTGGTGGGTGCTTCGGTGAGTGCTCAGGTGGCCGAGTGGCTCAGCCTGAACCAGGACCTGAGTCTGGTGGCCTCGTCGACGGGCCTCGATCCGTTCGCGCACGACCACGACGCCCACGGTCTGCTGTTCATCAACAAGACCGGTCGCGATCGCGGTGTGCGGGCAGAGGCGGGAGTCCTCGCCGGGCCCCGCGCAGGGGTCGCCTACTCGTTGATCGTCTGCTTCGACGACCTGTCGATCACGCACCGGCTGCGTGCACACGATGCCTTCCGCGTCCTGGGGGTCGAGCTCATGGAGTACACGCACTAGCTCCGGCCGATCCCGTCGCGGCTAGCCTGGAGGCATGCCCCGCACAGACTGGACGCCGCATCGCCGCGATGACGGCGAGCTGCTCGGCTGGATCCACCCCGAGGGCGACGAGTGGGTCGCCGTCGACGTGCTCGGACGCGCCGCGTCCGAGCCGACCGAGTGGCTCGATGCCGAGGCTGCACTCGAGGAGCGGGGCATCTCGTGGCTCGCTGACCCGTGGATGCTCGACGGCGAAGCCGGAGGTCCGCTGCGCGTCCGCATCCTCGAGGTCACGCCGGACGATGACCGTGCATCGGGACGGATCGTCGTGAAGATCGACGACTTCGGCGACATCACCCGCCCGCTCACGCAGCAGTACGTGCTCGCCTGGCCGGCCCCCGATCGGCTTCGTCCGCCGTCGCCGACGGACCCCGACCCGCGGGTGTTCTGACCCGAACTCAGGCGGGGGTCACCCGGGCAGAGAGGGATGCGGCTCGGCCGAACGCTGTCGGGGAATGAACAGCGACAGGACGAGGGCGACGATGCCGGCCGCGATCGCCAGCCAGAAGCACAGATCGAAAGCCGCCCTCGTGGGCACCGAGACTCCACCGACGTCGATGCTCATGGCGGCGAGCACGCCGCCCATCACGGCGGAGGCACTCGATGTGCCGACCGAGCGGAAGAGCGCGTTCAACCCGTTCGACGCGCCCGTCTCGTTCGCGGGCACCGATCGCATGATGATCATCGGCATGGCGGCGAATGTGAATCCGATGCCGACGCCGATCAGCAGGTTGCCGACGAGGATGTGCCAGACCTCGCTCGACCACAGCAGCACGAACACGTAGGCGAGCACGATCGCGCCGGCGCCGACGGTGAACAGCGGGCGAGGGCCGACGGTGCGCTCGAGCCAGCCCGAGAGTGGCGAGATCACCATCATCACCAGACCCGCCGGCATGATCACGAGTGCGGCTGAGACCATGTCGAGTCCGAAGCCCGCACCCGAGGCGGCAGGCCCCTCGAGCAGTTGCGGGAACGTGACGTTCGACGCGAACAGCGCGAAGCCCATGCCGATCGCGGCGATGTTGGTGAAGAGCACAGCGGGGCGGGCGGCGACACGCAGATCGAGCAGCGGATCCTTGGTGCGCAGCTGATACCAGCCCCAGACCAGCAGCACGCCGACGCCGCCGATGATGCACGTGAGCGTGAGTGGAGCCGTCCAGCCCCACTCCGCGCCGCGCGACACGAACAGCAGGATGCCGGTGAGACCGATCGCGAGTCCGATCGCGCCGATCACGTCGAGGCGCCCGGGGAACCGCAGCACGTCTTCGGGGATCACGAGCAGCACGAGGGCGAGGCCGACGACGCCGAGAGCGGCGGCGAGCCAGAACAGCCAGTGCCAGTCGGCGTTCACCGCCAGCAGGGCGGCCACCGGCATCCCGATCGCACCACCCACGCCCATCGTGGCGCTCATCAGGGCGACGGCCGTGCCCAGGCGTTCGGGCGGCAGCACGTCGCGCATGATGGCGATGCCCAGCGGCACCACGCCGGTCACCGCGCCCTGCAGCGCGCGCCCGATGATCACGCCGACTATCGAGCCCGAGAGGGCCGCGATCAGCGAGCCGAGGATCAGCAGCCCGAGCAGCACGATCACGACGCGGCGCTTGCCGTACATGTCGCCGAGCCGGCCCGAGATCGGGGTGGCGACCGCAGCGACGAGCAGCGTGATCGTGACGACCCAGGTGGTGTCTTCGCGCGATGCGTTCAGCAGGCGAGGGAGCTCGGCCTGCAGAGGCACGACGAGCGTGAACATGAACGACGAGCAGAGCCCGGCGAAGGCGAGCACCGCGACGATCGCCCACTTCGGTGATGTTCGGGAGAGTCTTCTGCGCGCGCGATCATCGTTCTCTCCCATCGCTTCAGGCTATCGGCGTCTGAGACCCCCGAGGCGCGAGCCCGCGTGATGCGATCGTCAGCTCACGCCCTTCATCAGTCGCAGCACCGGCTTGACGGCGAAGAGAAGGCCGAGCCCGACCACGATCGCGATGGCGCCGAGGATCGAGAAGTACGGCACCTCGTTCGTCGGGTCGTAGAACCGCACGACCCAACCCGAGATCGCCGTGCCCAGCGCGATCGACAGGAAGAACAGCGCCACCATCTGGGTGTGGAACACCTTCGGGGCGAGCTTCGTGGTCACCGACAGGCCCACGGGCGAGATCAGCAGCTCGGCGATCGTGAACACGAACAGGATGCCGACGATCGCGATCAGCGGGGTGGAGTTGGCGCCCCCGCCCGCGAACGGGAGGAAGAGCAGGAAGGCGGCGCCCATGATGATCGCGCCCAGGGCGAACTTCACCGGAGTCGACGGCTGACGGCGGCCGAGGCGCGTCCAGATCGCGGCGAAGACGCCGGACAGGATGATGATGAACACCGGATTGATCGACTGCACCCACGAGACGGGCATCTCGAATCCGAAGATGTTGCGATCGAGGCGCTCGTCGGAGTAGACCGTGAGCACGGTGAACTGCTGCTGGTAGAGCGACCAGAAGGCGACGCTCGTGACGAAGAGCGGCAGGAATCCCCATACGCGCGACCGCTCGGTGCCGTCGATCCGGCGGCTGCTGAGGATGACCGCGAAGTAGGCCACCGTCGCGACGATCGTTCCGATGATCACGATGGACGCCAGGTTGTCGGCCCTGATCACTCCGATGAGCACCAGCGCCGCGATGAGTGCGACCGCTGCGACCGCGATGATCGCGACGAGCGGATACCGCGACGACGGCAGCGGGTTCGGCACACGTCGCGCCTCGTCGGGCAGCGCCTTGCGGCCGAACGAGTACTGCACGAGTCCGAGCGTCATGCCGATCGCGGCGAGTCCGAATCCGTAGTGGAATCCGAGGGACGACTGCAGGATGCCGGTGAGGATCGGACCCAGGAAGGCGCCGAGGTTGATGCCGAGGTAGAACAGCGAGAATCCGGCATCCCGACGGGTGTCGTCTGCGCTGTAGAGGGTGCCGACGACCGAGGTCGCATTCGCCTTGAGGCCGCCCGAGCCGAGCGCGACGAGAACGAGGCCGACCCCGACGCCGATGAACCCGGGAAGAAGGGCGAGGGCGATGTGTCCTGCGACGATCACGATCGCGCTCAGGAACAGCACCCGTTCCGAGCCAAGCATCCGGTCGGCGATCCAGGCACCGAGGATCGTCGAGAGGTAGACCGACCCGCCGTAGGCACCGACGATCCCGCCGGCGACGGCCTGCGAGAGGCCGAGGCCTCCCTCGGTGACCGAGAAGTACAAGTAGATGAGCAGGATGCCCTGCATGCCGTAGAAGCTGAACCGCTCCCACATCTCGACGCCGAAGATGTGGACGAGTGCCCAGGGCTGCCCGAAGAACCGTGTGTCGGACTTCTCGGCCGTCGTATCGCTGGTTGCCATTCCTCCACGGTACGCCGGGTCGCGGCGTGGTTCCCAGCCCTCTCGCACGTGTTCGATTCCGATATCTGCGACCGGAGGGGCAGACTGGGGGCGTGCGAACCATCCGTGATCTGGACACCGTTGAACTCATCATCGCCGCGCAGGGCCTGCTCGACTCCATCCGCGGCCCCGAGCGTGTGATCGACGCGGGCACTCTGCGAGCGCTGCAGCAGTCGGGCAACTACGTCGTCGGACTCTTCGACGCCGAGGACGGCGAAGAGCGGATGGTGGGTGCCTCGATCGCCTTCTTCGGCGCCCCCGGACGCCGGGCGATGCACTCGCACATCACGGCGTTGCTGCCCGAGTACCGCGGACGCGGCTGGGGACGAGAGCTCAAGGAGCACCAGCGCCAATGGGCGTTCTCGCGGGACGTCGGTCGCATCACGTGGACGTTCGACCCGCTCGTCGCCCGGAATGCGCACTTCTTCCTCACGGTTCTCGGTGCCCGCGTGACCGGGTACTCGGTGAACCGCTACGGCATCTTCGGAGGAGGCGATGCCGGAGACGAGAGCGACCGGCTCGACGTCGAATGGGCGCTCGCCGACATCGCCAAGTCGCCGGCATCCGATGCGGTCGTCGAGACGCTGGAGATCCCGTCGGACATCGAGACGATCCGCGTCGAGGACCCGGATGCCGCGCACGAATGGCGCACCCGTCTGCGCGCGCAGATGGAAGGCCTGCTGAGCAGCGGCCTGACGCTCTCGGGGTTCGATGTCGACAAGGGCTACCTCTTCACGGCCTGACGGCTCGGCCCCGACCTGGCCAGGGTCCTGACGCGAACCGGTCGCGGATAAGATTGACGTGCCCGTGATCACGGGCTTTCCCGCAGCCGACCATTGGAGCCACCGTGGCCGAACAGTCCCGTCTAGACAAGGTCATCGCCCTTGCCCGCCACCGCGGGTTCGTCTTCCAGGCGGGTGAGATCTACGGCGGTTCGCGGTCCGCGTGGGACTACGGGCCCCTCGGCACGGAGCTCAAGGAGAACATCCGCCGCCAGTGGTGGCAGACGTTCGTGCGGGGCCGCGGCGACATGGTGGGCCTCGACTCCAGCATCATCCTGCCCAAGCGCGTGTGGGAGGCGTCGGGTCACGTCGCCACCTTCACCGATCCGCTGGTCGAGTGCCTGAGCTGTCACAAGCGCTTCCGCGCCGACACCCTGATCGAGGACTTCGAGGCGCGCAAGGGCCGCAAGGCAGAGAACGGCCTCGCCGACGTGCCGTGCCCCAACTGCGGCACGAAGGGCCAGTACACCGAGCCGAAGTCGTTCTCGGGTCTCGTCAAGACGTACCTCGGTGTCGTCGACGACGAGTCGGGCCTGTACTTCCTCCGCCCCGAGACGGCGCAGGGCATCTTCGTGAACTTCTCGAACGTGCTCACGGCCAGCCGCAAGAAGCCGCCTTTCGGCATCGGCCAGGTCGGCAAGGCGTTCCGCAACGAGATCACCCCCGGCAACTTCATCTTCCGCACGCGTGAGTTCGAGCAGATGGAGATCGAGTTCTTCACCCCGCCGGCCGACGCGCAGCAGTGGTTCGAGCACTGGGTCGAGGCATGCTGGAACTGGTTCATCGATCTCGGGATCGACCCCGAGAACATGCGCCAGTTCGACGTGCCCGAAGACGACCGCGCGCACTACTCCGCAGGCACCATCGACGTCGAGTACCGCTTCGGCTTCACGGGCAAGGAGTGGGGCGAGCTCATGGGTGTCGCCAACCGCACCGACTACGACCTGTCGAGTCACAGCGAGGCATCGGGCCAGAGCCTGACGTACTTCGACCAGGCCACGGGCGACCGCTACACGCCGTACGTGATCGAGCCGTCGTTCGGGCTCACGCGCGCCATGATGGCGTTCCTCGTCGACGCGTACCGCGAAGAGGAGGTGCCGAACGCCAAGGGCGGCACCGACGTGCGCACCGTGCTCAAGCTCGACCCTCGTCTGGCTCCGGTCAAGGCGGCCGTGCTGCCGCTGAGCCGCAACGAGCGACTGTCGCCGCTCGCTCGTGAGGTCGCCGACACGCTGCGCAGCTCGTGGGCTGTCGACTTCGACGACGCGGGTGCCATCGGCCGCCGGTACCGCCGACAGGACGAGATCGGCACGCCTTTCTGCGTCACGATCGACTTCGACTCGCTCGACGACCGTGCCGTCACCGTGCGCGACCGCGACACGATGGCGCAGGAGCGCGTCTCGATCGACGAACTGCACCAGTACCTCGCAGAGCGCCTCAAGGGCGCCTGACGCCCGGGAGATCCGAACGAGAGGCCCGCTGTCCGAGAGGACGGCGGGCCTCTCGCGTCAGCCGGTGACGGTGAGCTGCACCTGATCGGTGCCGCCCGCCTCGACCCAGGCCAGCGATCGCTCGAGGATGCCGCGCAGCACGTCGAGGTCGACCTTCTCGAGATCCTTGATGTAGAGGCATCCGACGCCGGTGCTGTGCGGGCCGAGCTTCTCGAGCGCCTCGGAGTGAGCGTCGAGGCCGTCGAACAGGTAGATCGTCGTCGCCGCCTTGCGCGGGGCGAAGCCGAGGAGTCCGCTGTCGCCCTCGGTGCCGGTCGGATACCGGTAGTGGCAGCTGCCGAATCCGATGATCGTGCCCCAGGTCTGAGGATCGCGGCCCGTGATCTCCTGCATGAGGGCGGTCAGCGTCTCGGCATCCCGACGACGGACCGCCGGAGTGGAGCGCGCGATGAGTCCGGCGACGTCATCGCCGGTGGGCTTCATGTCGTCGCCTTCGCCGCGGCCTTCATGGCCTTCTTGTGTTCGCGCACCTTGGTGAGCGATTCGGGCGAGACGATGTCGGCGACGCTGCGGTACGAACCCTCGATGCCGTAGTCGCCCGCGGCCTCGCGCCATCCTGCGCCGGTGAACCCGTACTGCTTGCCGAGCAGAGCCAGGAAGATCTTCGCCTTCTGCTCGCCGAAGCCGGGCAGAGCCTTGAGGCGCTTGAGCACCTCGGCGCCCGACGGGTCGCCTTCGGTCCAGAGCGCCGAGGCGTCTCCGCCCCACTGATCGACGAGCTCCTGGCAGAGCGTCTGCACGCGCGCCGCCATCGAGCCGGGGAATCGATGCACGGCCGGGGTCGTCTTGAACGCCTCGAGGAACTCATCAGGGTCCATGCGGGCGATCGTGGTGGCGTCGGCCGCGCCGGTGCGCTGCTCGATCTTGAGCGGTCCGGCGAAGGCCGTCTCCATCGGCACCTGCTGATCGAGCAGCATCCCGACCAGAAGCGCGAGCGGGTTGTCGGTGAGCAGTGCGTCGGCGGCGGTGTCTCCGGTGATGTGAAGGGCCATACCTCCAGTCTGGCACCCCCGATCGCGGCAGTGGAGTCAGATGCGCTGCAGCTTCGGAAGCGGGCCCTCGAGCCGCGCGATCGACACCCGGACGTCGGCGATGTCGGCCTTGAGTTCGGTCTTGAGGTCGGCGATGTCGGCCTTGAGTTCGGTCTTGACGTCGGCGATCTCGGTCCTGAGTTCGGCCTTGACGTCAGCGATGTCGCCTTTGAGTTCCGTGCGGAGTTCGGCGATGTCACCTTTGAGCTCGACCCGGAGATCGGTGATCTGCGTCTCGACTTTCGTGAACCGCTCATCGATCCTGTCGAACCGGACGTCCAGCCCTCTGGCCTGCCGTGCGAGCATTCGGGAGACGCCGCCGAGCACGGTGGCGGTGACGCCGAAGAGGGCGATGGCGATGCCGATCAGGTTCGGATCCACGAGCATCCTCCCAGTCTGCGCACGGGGATGGGCTTTGTCATGGTTCGACGATATGAAGCACGGGCGGTGCGTGCGGGCGTCCGAGGCGAGATCCCCGGAGCCGGGTGAGAGATCTCCGCGGAGACCGATCGTGCAGAAAGGGTGAGGCCCTCAGGCGGTCGCGGCGTCGTCTGCGTCGGACGCCTGCGCGGGCTCGATCGGCTCGATACCGTACATCGTCGAGAGCGCGGCGGCGAAGTCGTCTGCGCGGCCGGTGGCGGCGAGCTCGTGCGCGCGAGTGGTCGGCACGTGCAGCAGCACACCGGTCAGGTGGCGCAGGGCCTGCTCGACCTTGCCGTCATCGTCGCCCCGGGCGCGCGCTCGCGCGATCTCGGACTCGAGCAGCGCGAACATGTGCGACCGCAGCGCCACGACCGATGGGGTGACGCTCTGTCGGCTGCCGACGATGTGGAACGTGTCTGCTGCTTCGCGCACGACGGTGCGTGCGGCATCCGTCGCCTGCAGCTCCTCGAGCGGTGCGTGCAGGCTGATGGTCTCGAGGTCGAGCAGAGCGACGCCTTCGAGCGCGGCGACAGCGGGGTCGACGTTGCGCGGCATGCCGAGGTCGACGACCATCTGGTTGTGTGACGCGACGGGGCAGCCTTCGGGGGCGATGCCGGTCGGAGCCTGCAGGTGCTCGGGGGTGAGCACGGGAGCGGCCGCGTTCGTGCAGGTGATCAGCAGGCTCGATCGCGAGGCGACGCGCGCGTAGTCCTCTGCAGAGACCGCACGGATGCCGTGCTTCGCTGCGAACTTCTCTGCGCGACCCGAGGGTGAGTACACCGAGATGTTGACGGCTCCTCGCTCGCGCAGCGTCGCGAGGGTGACTGCCGCATAGGCGCCGGTGCCGACGAGCAGCACGCGCTCGGCCGACCAGTCGATGATGCGGCTGTCGGCGAGCTCGAGAGCGAGGCGCACGAGTGAACGGCCGGCGCGACCGAGTGCCGTGACGTTCTTGACCTTGCGCTGTGCCTGGCTGGCCCGCTGGAAGAGGCGCTCGAGCTCGGGGGAGGTGGTGCCCTCCTTGCGTGCGGCCTTCAGTGCTCGGCGCACCTGGCCAGCGATCTCGCCTTCGCCCGAGACGACGGACTCGAGACCGGATGCGACGGAGAAGAGATGCTCTGCGACGCGGCGACCGGAGTGCACCTCGTAGGCGCCGTCGAGTTCGGAGGCGCGGATGCCGGTCGACGACTCGACGGCTTCGAGCACCGCCTCGACGCCGATCGCGCCTGCAGCCGTGACGGGCTCGTCCATCTCGACGTAGGCCTCGAAACGGTTGCAGGTAGCGAGAACGACCGCACCCTGCACGCAGGACGCCATGTCCACAACCGTGGAGGCGACGTCATCGGGGGTGCGGCTCAGGCGTTCGAGCAATTCGAAGGGGGCGGTCTTGTGACTCGCCGTGACAACCAGCAGCACCTTTCGATTCTACCTGAGGCTTCATGCAGGTCGGCCCAGGGGCGGGTGGGAGGATGGATGCATGCCCCTCTCCGACGCTCCGCTGCTGCGCGCCCTCACCGGCCCCCGACCCGAGCATGCCCCCGTGTGGTTCATGCGACAGGCCGGCCGGTCGCTGCCCGAGTACCGCGAGCTGCGGGTCGGAACACGGATGCTGGACGCCTGCCTCACGCCCGATCTCGCCGCCGAGATCACGCTGCAGCCGGTGCGACGCCACGGGGTCGATGCCGCGGTGTTCTTCAGCGACATCGTGATCCCGCTGCGCCTGGCCGGCGTGGAGGTCGAGATCGAAGCCGGCCGCGGGCCGGTGTTCGCGAACCCCGTGCGCACCGCGTCTGACGTCGATCGCATCACCGCGATCGATCCCCTCTCGCTCGACGGCACCGCGATCGCCGAAGCTGTGGGCATCGTCACCGCAGAGCTCGGCGACACCCCGCTGATCGGCTTCGCCGGAGCACCTTTCACGCTGGCCGCATACCTCGTCGAGGGCGGCCCCTCGAAGGAGCACCTGCGTGCCCGCGCCATGATGCACGCCGACCCCGACTCGTGGAACCGTCTCGCCGGGTGGCTGGCGCAGGTCTCACGCCGGTTCCTCGAGATCCAGCGCGACGCCGGAGCATCCGTCGTGCAGCTGTTCGACTCGTGGGCGGGATCCCTGAGCACGGCCGACTACCGCGCCTTCGTCGCCCCCCACTCCCGGGTGGCGCTCGACGGCGTCGGCGTGCCCAGCATCCACTTCGGCGTGGGCACCGGCCCTTTCCTCGATGACATGCGTCTCGGGGGCATCGCCGACGGCGTCGGCGTCGACTGGCGGCTGCCGCTCGATGAGGCCGCCGCGATCCTCGGCCCCGATGTCTCGGTGCAGGGCAACATAGACCCGGCGCTGCTCTCGGCGCCGTGGCCGGTGCTCGAGGCGCACGTGCGCGACGTGGTCGAGCGGGGGCGCGCGGCCAGGGGGCACATCGTCAACCTCGGACACGGCGTTCCGCCCGAGACGGATCCCGATCAGCTCACCCGCATCGTCGAGCTGGTGCACTCGATCTGAGGGCTCACGCCTTCGCTGCGCGGCGCCTCGCCCGGCGCACGATCCTGAGGTCGTCGAGACCGAAGCGGCCTTCGGGCAGTGCCTCGCGGATCGCGGTGTCGCTGAACGGCCGTGACGGGCGGATGCCGATGGGCGGTTCCGGGGCAGGGGGCAGCGCCTCGCTCACTCCTTCCGCGAGCATCCGCGCCTGTGTCTTGGCGACCAGCGGGCGGTGTGCCCCGAGCAGATCGTGCTCCGCGAGGTGCGCAAGCGCGGCTCCGGACGCACCGCGACTGCAGCTGCAGAGGCCTGAACCCGCGCATCCACGTCTGAGCGCTCCTCGAGGATTCTGCGTGCTGTGCGCGTTTCTCCGGTCGCAACCGGCGAGGCATCCGGGTCGCGGGTGAAAGGATTGACGCATGCCGTCGAATTCCGCGAACCGTGAGTCGTCCCGAGCCGAGCCCGCCACCCTGGCAGCGCGCGCGGCCACGCGCCACATCGTCGTCATCGGCGGAGGCGTCGGTGGGCTGATCGCGGCTCGCGAATGCGTCAAGGTCGGCATGCATGTCACCGTGCTCGAAGGGTCGGATGCCGTCGGCGGCGCGATCCGTCAGGCCGAGATCGACGGTGTCGTCGTGGATGCCGGTGCGGAGAGCTATGCGACGCGCGGCGGACGAGTGCGAGCGCTCCTGACCGAACTCGGACTCACCGATCGCATCGTCACCCCCGCGGCTGGGAGCGCCTGGCTCGCGGGCATCCCCGGCATCGGAGCTGCGCCGCTGCCGGTCGGCGGCATCCTCGGCATCCCGAGCAATCCGTTCCAGGAGGACGTGCGCCGCATCATCGGCTGGTCGGGAGTGTGGCGCGCCTACCTCGATCGCGTGCGCCCGCCCCTAACGATCGGCCACAACCAGAGCCTCGGCAAGCTGGTGTCTTCGCGAATGGGCGTCAAGGTGCGAGACCGGCTGGTGGCTCCGGTGACGACGGGCGTGTACTCCGCGTCACCCGAAGACGTCGATGTCGACATCGCTGCTCCCGGGCTCAATGCCGCGCTCACGCGCGTGGGTTCGCTGTCGGGCGCTGTGCAGGCTCTGCGTGACGAGAGCGCGGCGCGTGCGTCGCAGGCGGCTGCGGCACAGGCGCCCGGTGCTGCTGTCGAAGGCCTCGCCGGCGGCATGATGGTGCTGATCGAGGCGCTGGTCGCCGACATCGAGAAGCTCGGCGGCGCCGTCCGCACGGGCGTCCGGGTGACCGAGATCGCACAGTCCGCTGCGGGCTGGACCGTGCGTGCCGAGGGGGAGCCGCTCGCCGATTCGGATTCGGATGTGGATGCGGATTCGGCCCCGGAGGCACTCGAGTTCACCGCCGACGGCGTGGTGCTCGCGACCTCTGAGGCGGTGGCGCGGCGTCTGGTCGAGCACATCGCACCTGCACTCGCCGAGACCACGCCGGCGGATGCGCCGGAGATCGAGATCGTCACGCTGCTGCTCCAGGGCTCCGCCCTGCAGGGCGCTCCCCGGGGCACGGGCGTCCTGACAGTGCCAGGCAGCCACACCGCGAAGGCGCTCACGCACTCGACGGCGAAGTGGGAGTGGCTCAGGGCCGCCGCCGGAGATCGGCAGCTGGTGCGCGTCTCGTTCGGCGCTCAGGGAGAGCCGGCCGCGACGGCGGGCCTCGATGACGACGCGGCTGCGGGTCTCGCGCTCCGCGAAGCATCCGCTCTGCTCGGCGTCCCGCTTGCGCCCGGCGATCTCATCGGTGCGCACCGTTCACGGTTCGTGCAGTCGCAGCCCGCGTCGATCATCGGCTCGGGCGAGCGGCGCGAGGCGGCACGGTCGGCCATCCAGGCCGTCCCCGGCCTGGCAGCGGTGGGTGCATGGCTCGCCGGCACCGGACTCGCGCAGGTGATCCCCGACGCGCGAGACGAGGCAGATCGGCTGCGTCGCTCGCTGCTCTGGGACTGACGCCCCGCGTCGGCGCACCCTGAGGTCGCGCTGCCGCGAGCACGACGCGCCACATGAGGTCAACCCGAAAGTCGCTCTGCTGTCAACCCTCTGCCTGACAGATGCCGAAATCGGCATACGGGGCTACGCTGGACACCTGGCAGGCGGCTCCATGTCGTCGGTTCGCCCCTGGCGTTCACACCGGAACAACGTGAGGAGACCCCATGAAGGGGAAGATCGGACTCGTCGTAGGAATCGGCGTGGGATACGTGCTCGGAACCCGCGCAGGGCGCGAGCGTTATGAGCAGATCAAGACGCAGTGGCTGAAGGTCTGGAACCTCGACCCCGTGCAGGAGCAGGTCGTCAAGGTCAAGGGCTACGTCGGCGACAAGGCGGCGGCGGTGCCCGGTGCGATCTGGACCGGCGTGCAGAAGGTCGTCAAGTCGGCCAGCGGCGGCGACAAGACCGCCGGCCAGCGACTCGACTCCGCTGTCGCGGCCGGCCGCAAAGCCGCTGACGACATCGTCGATGCCACAGAAGACGCCGTCGAAGAAGTCAAGGACGCCGCGAAGAAGGACGACGCGAAGAAGCCTGCGGCCAAGAAGCCGGCATCCCCGCGCTCCACCGCCGCGAAGTCTGGCAGCTGACATGCCCCGCGGATACCGCGATCGTGCCGAGGACAGCCTGCTGTCCCTGATCGGCGATCTTCCGGAGCTCATCAGCGGCCTCGTCAAGGCCGAGATCAACGCAGCCAAGACGTGGATCTCGAAGACCGCGAAGGATGCGGGGATCGGCTCCGTCTGGTTCCTCGTCGCGCTCTTCTTCCTGTTCTGGGCCGTGCCGGTGATCCTGGTCTTCGCGATCGCCGGGCTGTCGTCGTGGTGGCCGGTCTGGCTCTCGGCGCTGGCGGTCTTCGGAATCCTGATCCTCGCCGTGCTGCTGTTCGCGCTGCTCGGCATCCTGAAGTTCCGCAAGGTGCTCGCTCGCAAGAACCCCGCCCAGGCGGTGGGCGAGGACATCAGACTCGTGAAGGAAGCCGGCTATGACGAACTCTGAGATCACGCGGCCGCTGCCCAAGACGGCTGTCCCCGCGGGGATCGTCGATCCGGTGCAGTCCGCCCGCGCCGAGCTCAAGGCCGCGCTTGCGGCGATCGAGGTCAAGGGCAACTTCCCTCGGCGGATCGACAAGGCATCGAAGCGCGCGGCAGCGAAGGCACGGGTCTTCGCCGACCGCAACCCGGCCGCGGCGATCGCCGGAGCCGTCGGAGTCGCCGTGACCGTCGGCGGCCTCGTCTGGGTCATCGCCCGCGCGCTCTCTCGCTGACCGGGGGCGAATTCTCGCATCCTGACTCGCGTTCGCGAGTGATTCACAAAGGGGGCAGACTGGATCCATGTCCGATGCACGCGAAGAGAACCCGTCCGGTTTCACCCTGTGGGCCGTCTGGCGACGAAACCCCGACGTCGCGGTCACCGAGTCCGACTCCACCGAACTCGAGACGATCGTCTCCTACATCGAGGACTCGGGCGTCACGGTCCGCGGCTTCTATGACGTCTCCGGCCTGAAGGCCGACGCCGACCTGTTGGTGTGGCTGCATGGAGACACCGCAGAAGATCTGCAGAAGGCCCTGCGGCGCCTGCGCCGCACCGAGCTGCTGCGCACTCTGCTGCCTGTCTGGAACGTCATGGGCGTGCATCGGGACGCTGAGTTCAACCGTGCGCACGTGCCGGGATTCCTCCGCGGTGTCGAACCGAAGGACTGGCTGTGCCTGTACCCGTTCGTCCGCACGCCCGAGTGGTATCTCGCGCCCGAGGAGGAGCGTCGCAAGATGCTCGCCGACCACGGTCGCAAGGGTGCCGCCTTCAAGGGTGTCATCGCCAACACGGTCGCCGCGTTCGCCCTGGGCGACTACGAGTGGATCCTGCCGCTCGAAGCCGACGAGGTCACCGAGCTGGTCGACCTCATGCGTGACCTGCGCTACACCGACGCGCGTCTGTACGTGAAGGAGGAGATCCCGTTCTACACGGGCCGTCGCCTTCGTTTCGACGAGATCGCGGACGTGCTGCAGTAGGTCGACGATGAGCACTCAGAGCCACACAGCCGTCCCGATCCGACTGGGCACCCGCCGCAGCGCGCTCGCGCAGGCGCAGTCGGGTCATGTCGCCGCCGCCCTCGAGAAGATCTCGGGGCGCCCCGTCGAGCTCGTGCCGATCACCAGCGAAGGCGACACGAATCGTGCGTCGCTGTCGGAGATCGGCGGCCAGGGCATCTTCGCAACACGCCTGCGTGAGGCGCTGCTCGCGGGGGAGTGCGACTTCCTCGTGCACTCGCTCAAGGATCTGCCCACGGCGATCCCCGAGGGGCTCGTCATCGCGGCCACCCCCGTGCGCGAGGATGCCAGGGACGTCGCGATCACGCGTGGCGGGACGCCTCTGCACGAGCTGCGTTCAGGCAGCAAGGTCGGCACGGGTTCTCCTCGCCGCATCGCCCAGGTGCACCGCAGGGCCCCGCACGCGGAGGTCGTCGACATCCGCGGCAACGTCGACTCACGTCTGCAGCGGGTCGCATCCGGCGAGCTGGATGCCGTCATCCTCGCTGCCGCCGGGCTGTCGCGCCTCGGAACAGATTCGCCGCTTCGCCGCGAGGAGCTGGGACTCTCCGAATGGCCCACCGCGCCGGGGCAGGGGTCGTTGGCTGTCGAGACCCGCTCCGACGCTCCGGCTGAGCTGCTCGCCGCGCTCGCCGAACTCGACGATCATGACACCCGGCTGGCCATCACGGTCGAACGCGGAGTCCTCGAAGGACTCGACTCCGGATGCCAGGCGCCGATGGCCGCTCATGCCGTCGTGGAGGGCGATGAGATCCGCCTCAGGACGGTCGTCTACTCGACCGACGGCGGTCGCCGGATCGGCCTCGACGTCACGGAGACTCTGAACGGGGAGTATATTCGTCGGAACGGCAGCGGCAATGGAGCGGATGCTGCCGGTGGTGCAGACCCGATGCGCACAGCGCGCGAGTTCGGGTTGTCTGTCGCCCATCGGCTGCTCGAGCAAGGGGCGGCCGACCTCGTCTCCCGAGAGCATTCCTCATCATGACCAATTCGAAGCAGGACCGACCGCTCGACGGCTGGCGCATCCTCGTACCCCGCGGAGGCCCGTGGGGCGACGGCGTCGCCGCCAGTCTGCGTTCCCGTGGAGCGGTGCCGGTCGTCGCGCCGCTGATCAACTTCGCGGCCACCACCGATCAGGCCGCGCTCGACGTGGCGCTCACCCGACTGGCTGCCGGAGAGTACGACTGGCTGACGGTGACGAGCGCGACGACCGTCGACGTGATGTTCGCGCACCGCGCGGTGGTGCCGCGTCGCACGAAGATCGCGGCAGTCGGCGAGACGACCGCGGCCGCTCTGCAGGCCGTCGGGTACGAAGTCGCGATGGTGCCGGACGAAGACAATTCAGCAGCGGGGATGGCCGAGCAGCTCATCGCCCTCGAGGCCGAGCCGCGTCGCATCTTGGCGCTGCGCAGCGAGATCGCGAAGCCCGTGCTCAGCGTCCTGCTGCAGGAGGCCGGTCACGACGTCGACAGCGTCGTCGCCTACCGAACGGTCGGCGTGCCGGTCACCGACCGCATCAAGCGCGACGTCGAGAACGGACGCATCAACGCGATCCTGATCACGAGCGGTTCGGTCGCCGAGCAGGTGCGCGAGCAGTTCCCCCTGATCCCGGATGAGACGCTGCTGGCTGCGATCGGCCCGCGGACTGCGAAGGACGCCGACAAGGCGGGTCTTCCGATCACGGTCGTCGCCGATCGTCAGACGGTCGACGCGCTCATCGATGCCGTGTCGAGCTACACGCTCCCGCACGCGGCGGACGAGCTGGCACCGTGAGCTTCCCCGACGTCCGACTGCGTCGCCTGAGGCAGTCTCCTGCCGTCCGGGGCCTGGTGCGGGAGACCTCTCTCGAGCCGCGGCAGCTGGTGCTCCCGCTGTTCGTGCGCGAGGGAGTCACCGAAGCCGCCCCCATCGGTTCGATGCCCGGGGTCGCGCAGCATTCGCTCGATTCTCTGCGTGCCGCAGCCGTCGAGGCTGCCGAGGCGGGTGTCGGCGGGGTGATGCTCTTCGGAGTGCCGGCCGTCAGAGACGCTCAGGGCTCGGGTGCCGACGACCCGAAGGGCATTCTGAACGTCGCCACCGAGGTGCTCGCGGCCGAGGTCGGAGACGCCCTGGTGGTGCAGACCGACCTGTGCCTCGACGAGTTCACCGACCACGGTCACTGCGGCGTGCTCGCCGCTGACGGCACCGTCGACAACGATGCGACTCTCGAGCGCTACGCGTCGATGGCCCTGGCCCAAGCCCGGGCCGGCTCTCAGCTGCTCGGACTGTCGGGAATGATGGACGGCCAGGTCGCCGTCATCCGCGAGGCTCTCGATTCCGAGGGCTTCACCGACACGCTGCTTCTCGCCTACGCGGCGAAGTACGCGAGTGCGTTCTACGGCCCGTTCCGTGAGGCCGTGGATTCGCAGCTGAAGGGCGACCGCCGCACGTACCAGCTCGACCCCGGCAACCGCCGCGAGGGTGTGCGGGAGGCTGTCGTCGACGAGGAAGAGGGCGCCGACATCGTCATGGTGAAGCCCGCCATGGCCTTCCTCGACGTGCTGCGCGAGGTGCGCGACACCGTGCATATTCCGGTGTGGGCATACCAGGTGTCCGGCGAGTACGCGATGGTCGAGGCCGCTGCGGCGAACGGCTGGATCGACCGCCGCGCGTCGATCCTCGAGTCGTTGCTGTCGATCCGCCGCGCTGGCGCCGACGTCGTGCTTACCTACTGGGCGACCGAAGCCGCGCGCTGGCTGCGCCCCTGATCGCGCTTCGTAGACTCGTCACGCGGTGATCTGAGTCCCTCCCTCAGGTCTGCGGACTAGCCTGGAAGTGATGGCGGGAGAGTTCCGCGCATCGCTGAGGAGTGTGCTGTGACCGACCGCAATGACGACCTGTTCTCCGCTGCCCGCACGGTGATCCCCGGTGGTGTGAATTCGCCGGTGCGCGCCTACGGTTCCGTCGGCGGCACGCCGCGCTTCCTCGCGTCCGCGAGGGGTGCGACGGTGACCGATGCCGCGGGCAACGAGTACGTCGACCTGGTCGCCTCGTGGGGTCCCGCGCTGCTCGGTCATGCGCAACCTGAGGTCGTCGCCGCGGTGCAGGCGGCAGCCACTCGAGGACTCTCGTTCGGCGCTCCGACGGAGGGTGAGGTGGAACTCGCTCAGCTGATCGCGGATCGCGTGCGGTTCGGCGAGATCCGGCCCGTCGAACGGGTGCGGCTCGTGTCGACCGGCACCGAAGCCACGATGACCGCGATCCGTCTTGCCCGCGGTGCCACCGGGCGCGACCTGCTGGTCAAGTTCGCCGGCCACTATCACGGGCACTCAGACGGCCTGCTCGCTGCTGCCGGTTCCGGCGTCGCGACTCTCGCCCTGCCAGGGTCCGCGGGGGTGCCCGCGCCGATCGCCGCGCAGACACTCGTCATCGACTACAACGACCCGGAAGCGCTCGAGGCCGTCTTCGCCGAGCACGGCCCGCGCATCGCAGCGGTGATCGTCGAGGCCGCAGCCGCGAACATGGGCGTGGTCCCGCCGCTGCCGGGGTTCAATCGACTGCTGGCCGAGACCGCACACTCTCATGGCGCTCTGCTGATCCTCGATGAGGTGCTGACGGGCTTCCGCGTGCACCCTGCAGGCTTCTGGGGTCTCCAGGCCGCAGCCGGCGAGGACTATCTGCCCGACATCATCACGTTCGGCAAGGTCGTCGGCGGAGGCATGCCCCTGGCCGCACTCGGTGGACGTGCCGAGGTCATGGACCTGCTGGCCCCCCTCGGCCCCGTGTACCAGGCAGGCACGCTCTCGGGCAACCCGCTGTCGGTGGCCGCAGGCCTGACGACGCTGAGGCTCGCGACCCCCGAGGTCTATGCGACCGTCGATGCCGCGGCAACCAGGGTCTCCAGCGCTCTGGACGCCGCTCTCACGGACGCAGGCGTCACTCACGCCGTCGCGCACGCGGGGAACCTTTTCAGTGCGTCCTTCCGTGCTTCTGCGCCTCGCGACTATGCCGACGCGCAGGCTCAGGACTCGTTCCGGTACGCACCGTTCTTCCACGCGATGCGCGAGCAGGGAGTCGCGCTGCCGCCGAGCGTGTTCGAGGCCTGGTTCCTCACCGCCGCGCACGGCGAGGAAGAGCTTCAGCGCATTGAAGCGGCCCTTCCGATTGCCGCGCGCGCAGCTGCTGCGGCCCGCGCTCAGGCCTGAGCAGCGCCCAGAACCTCAGGCGAACATCACTCGTCGCCGTGGTGAGTCCCGATAGGTGCGGCCGAGCGGGCTGAACCAGTCGATCGTGCCGTCGGGAAGCTGCTGTGCGGTCCAGCGATGGTCGTCAGCAACATCCGGATGCTTGAGCGAGTGGTGCCGGGCGCACAGATGGGCGAGGTTGTGGATCTCGGTCCGCCCGCCCTTCGCGTGATCGAAGGTGTGGTCGATCTGGCATCGATGCACCGGCATCCTGCAGCCGGGGAACCGGCAGTGCTGATCTCGCGCTCGGAGGAACCGTCGCATGGGTTCTGTCGGCCGGTAGGTGTCGGTTTCGACGACCAGTCCGGTCGGATCGAGGAACAACCGGGTCCACCCGCCGTTGCGGCCAGCGAGATCACGCGCGATATCGGGATGCAGCGGCCCGTGTCCGTCGAGCTGCGCGGGGCGATCGTCGCAGCCCGCGAGCGTCGTGGCGGCGACGGTGACGTGGATGCGCCCCTGAATGTTGTCGAGTCCTGAGCCGTTCGCGGCGCTCGGATCGGAGGCGAGCAGGAGGTCGATCAGCAGATCTGTCCGAACCTGATCGATCGTGCGGCTGTCACAGGGGATGTGCTCGACTGTCGGCTCGGTCGGGTCGGTCGTGAAAGTCCCGTCGCCGAAGATCGCGTAATCGTCGCGGGACGGGTCGTCTTGCGCGATGTCTTCGGGGCGGATCGGATTCTCGCCGTCGTCGATCGGATCGAGAGTCGGCTCACGGTCGTTCCGTCCATCGATCACGGCGCGCGCGAGTCGGGTGAGGCGGTCGAGGATCGCCGTCGCGAGATGCTCGGGCAGCACGACCGTCAGCACGGAGAGGCCGTCTCCTGCCGGCCGCACTGTGACGGTGCGCTCCGCCTTCGAGCGCGCATGGCGCTCGGCGACCGTGGAGCCTGCCAGGACGGCTGCCAGCTCGCGCAGGTGCACTCGTGTGCGGGCAGGAGTCTCGCCCTCGGCCACGATGACGGCGACCGTGTCGTACAGGGGCAGCACGTCGGCATCCGCTCGCCCGTTGTTGACGGCCTCGCGGACCACTCCGGCGGCACGCACGATCTCGCGGACGTGCGCGGCCGTGATGCTGCCCGCTCTGAAAGCCGAGCGAACGCCGGGGTGGCTGGCGTCGAGGAATCCGGCATCGGTGAAGGCGTACTCGATGCTGCCCTGGCTCAGGCGGCCCGCTGCGGAGTACTCCGCGATCATCGATCTGTGGATGGCATCGCGGTGGAACGGATTCTCGTCGGAGTCCGACCGGCTCAGGCGCATCCGCTCAGCGAGAAGATCGGACGCCTCAGCTTCGAGGCTGGCGATCTGTCGCCGCTTCTCGACCCACGAGTCGAGCAGCTCAGCGCGCTGCTCGAGGTCGGGATCGGTGGCGGATGTCATGCTTCGATTCTAGTAGATTTGTTCGAAGGTCGAGCAGAACATCGGAATGGAAGAGGGGTGGAATCGTGGGAACCGACAAGGGATCGTTGCCTTCCTGTGAACAAGACACAGACATCTGGAAGGGTGCCGCTGGCAGACTGGACGCATGGTGACGTTGCTGCTGGACCAGACGCAACTCGAGATCGTGCTCTCGCCGATCGAGCGTGCGGCGAGCTTCCACCGTGACAACGTGCGGCTCGTGCGCGACACCATCACCAAGGTGCAGCTGATCGACGACGCGTGGACCTGGCTGCGCGGGGTGCCGAATCCGGGAACGCACATTCCCGGCGTGCTCGCCGCAGGAACGTGGAAGGCCGCGGGCAGCGTCGATTTCGTGCTCATCCGCCGCCGACGTCCCAGCGTGGTCATCGACCTCTCGGGTGACGCGCAGTACCGACGACTGATCCTCACGACGAGGCACGGCCTCGCATTGACCCAGGCGCTCCGACTTGAGGTGTCCGATGAGCCGGCGGACGTCGAGGAGATCGTCGCGACGGCGCCTACGCCGACCTCGAAGGGGAGTCGCCGTCCGGTGATCCGCCCGCGGCCCGCCTGAGCGACCCGAGAACGAGCGAACGCCCTCCGCAGCCTTGTGGCGCGGAGGGCGTTCGCATCAGGGGCCTGTTCGAGGCGGCCTCAGGACCGGTCGTGCTCGCCCTCGTGGTGCTCGTGGTGCTGGCCCTCGTGCTGCTCATGCTGCTCGCCGTCGTGGTGCTCGCCCTCGTGCTGCTGCCCATCGCGACCGTCGGTCGCCTCCGGAGCGGCATCCGCGTCTGCCTCCGCCGATGCGTCGGCGTCTCCGAGCGGATAGTCCTTGGGCTCGTCCTCGTAGTACGCGCGAGCAGCGGCGGCGAGCATCGAGGTGACGGCCGCCGAGCGAGGGTCGTCATCGGAAGTCCGGGAATCCGCCGACTCGTCGGACTCATCGGACTCGTCGGACTCATTGGACTCGTCGGAGTCGTGCACCTCGGCGAAGAACTCGACCCCGGAGTGCTCGCCGGTGCCGTCCACGTTCGCAGTCGTGTCGGTCTCGTCAGCGGCGTCGGCGTCGGCGTCGGGGGTGTCGGTGTCGGTGTCTTCGTCGACGTGAGCGTCCGCCCCATCGGCCGGGACGGTGCCGAACAGGATGTCGTCGAACGACGGCCGGGCGCCCTTCTCCTCGGCATCCGTGGGCGTCGCCGGCTCAGTCGATCCGCCTGCCGAGTCATCGTCGCCGGGGGCATCGTCACCGTGTGCATGCGCTGCTTCCGAGGCGACGTCGGCCGCATCCTCCGCATCGTTCGCATCCGAGGCATCCGCTGCGTAGCGGAGCTCTGCCGCGGCGTACTCGACATCGCGAGCCGCATCCGCCGCGTCCGCTGCGGCGTCGGCCTCGGCATCCGCCGCGTCAGCCTCTGCACGTGCCGCATCGGATGCGGCCGCATCGGACGCGGCCGCATCGGACTCGGCGACATCGGACTCGGCGACATCAGAGTCGACCGAATCGGACTCGGCGACATCAGGCTCGGCGACATCCTGAGTCGGGGAGGTCTCGGAGTCGGCACGCTCGGAGTCAGCCTCGACCTGCGAATCGGGTGCCGCTGCGACACCGACGACCGCCGCCGCGACACCGACGACCGGTGCTTCGGCATCCGCGACCGGCGCTTCGGCATCCGTGACCGGTGCGGAATCGGGGACCGGCGCGGCGGTGATGGCCTGCGGTGCGAGCCTGCCGCCGCGGACGAGCTCGATGAAGACGTCCTCGAGAGTGGGGCCGCGCTGCACCAGGGTGGCGAGGGCGATGCCGGCCGAAGCCGCGATGGCGCCGACCGCTCCCGCGTTGCTGCCGCGAACGGTGAGACCCGAGCGGAGCACCTCGACCTCGAGGCCGGCCGCCGAGAGCGCCGACTTGAGCGCGCCACGATCCGCCGCGTCGACGACGACCGAACCTGCAGACGGGTCGGCGAGCTTCTCGATGCCGCTCGAGAGCACGAGCTGGCCCTTCGAGAGCACGAGCACGTGGTCTGCGACCTGCTCGATCTCACTCAGCACGTGCGAGGAGACGAGAACCGTGCGGCCCTCGTCGGCGAGGCGGCGCAGGAGGAGGCGGATCCAGCGGATGCCCTCCGGGTCGAGGCCGTTCGCCGGTTCGTCGAAGACCAGAGCGCCGGGGTCGCCCAGCAACGCATGGGCCACGCTGAGTCGCTGACGCATTCCGAGCGAGAAGCTGCCGATGCGCCCGTCGGCCTCGTGCTCGAGACCGACCAGCGAGAGGACCTCGTCGACACGCGAGAGGGGGATGCCGTTGGCCTTGGCCGCGATCGTCAGCTGGCGCGAGGCCGATCGGCGAGGGCGATAAGCGGTCTCCTCCAGGACGGATCCGATCGTGCGCAGCGGGTGGCGCAGCTCTGAATGCGCGGTTCCACCGATCGTGGCGGTGCCGCTCGTGGCGCGCACCTGCCCGAGGAGGATGCGCAGGGTGGTGGTCTTTCCGGCGCCGTTCGGGCCGAGGAAAGCGGTCACGACACCGGGCTCGACTCGCGCGGAGAAGTCGGACACCGCCGTCACGTCGTTGAAGCGCTTCGTGACGTGCGTGAACTCGAGCACCTGTCCGTCGGGCATCTGCGACCTCTCGTTGCAGTGGGCAGTTCTGTCTATCCTGCCGGAAAAGCCGCAGGATCGTGCATTTACCCTACAAACGCGGCCGGATGCAAGGGTCCGTCCACCGGGTAGCCTGGCACCCGTGACCGAATCCAGTGCAGCTCCCCGGGTCCTCGTCCGCACCGAAGGAGCCCTCGGCAGGCTGACCCTGAACCGGCCGGAGGCGATCAACGCGCTCGACCCCGGGATGATCCAGCTGCTGACGCAGGCACTCGAGAACTGGCGTCACGACACCGATGTGCAGATCGTCGTCATCGACGGCGCGGGCGAGCGGGGCATGTGCGCCGGGGGAGACGTCCGCGGACTGCATGCGCAGATCGTGGCGGGACGCACCGAGGAGACCACCGAGTTCTTCCGCGCCGAGTACGCGCTGAACGCGATGATCGCGGAGTACCCGAAGCCCATCGTCTCTGTCGCCGACGGCATCACGATGGGCGGGGGCGTCGGACTCGCAGGTCACGCGGCGATCCGCATCGTGACCGAGCGCTCGAAGCTGGCGATGCCTGAGACGCGGATCGGCTTCACCCCGGATGTCGGCGGCACGTGGCTGCTGGGGCGCATGCCCGGCCGGTTCGGCGAGTACTTCGGACTCACGGGCTCGACGATGAACGGAGCGGATGCCGTGCTGCTCGGCTTCGCCGACCACTTCGTGCCGTCCGATCGGCTCGACGCGCTGCGCGAGGCGCTCGCGTATCGCGCCGACCCGACCGGGCCGGCCGAGATCGTGCTGCTGTTCGACGAGACTCCTGAGCCGTCTGCTCTGCCGGCTTCACGCGACTGGATCGATCGCGCCTTCTCGGCCGACACGATCACGGAGATCGTGTCGCGCCTGCGTTCGGAGGAGGCTGCGGATGCCGCGACGACCGCAGACCTGCTCGAGAGCCTGGCCCCGACCGGACTCGCCGTCACCCTCGACGCCATCAGGGAGGCGCGTCGACTGCCGAACCTGCGTGCTGCTCTCGAGGGTGAGTACCGCCGCGTGATGTGGTTCGTGACGCGGCATCCCGATCTCGTCGAGGGCATCCGCGCCCAGCTCATCGACAAGGACCGCAATCCGAAGTGGAACCCGGCGACCATCGCTGAACTTCCGTCGGATGCCGGAGCCGAGGCTCGGGATTTCGTGCCCGAGCACTCGCTGTTCTGAGGTATTTCGGTATATCTGCGGTTGTTCTCCGCGGTGCATAAACCGCTGGCCGTAGGTGAAATGGTTCGCTGTCAGCGAAGGTCCGCCCATCGGGGGATACGAATGTCCGAAGTTCATGCCACTCTTGCAAGTGCGTGATCGTCGGCCTGCGTCCGCCCGTCGGGAGATCCGCCGATTCATCCTTCCTAGAAAGTCCGCCTGTGCTGGGAAAAATCCTCCTCCGTTATCTCGCCCGCTATAAGTGGCTGCTCGCGGCTGTCCTGGTGTTCCAGTTCGCCAGCGCGCTCGCCACTCTCTACCTCCCGCGCCTGAACGAAGACATCATCAACAAGGGCGTCGCCCAGTCAGACACCGCCTACATCTGGCGCACAGGGCTCTTCATGCTCGCCGTCTCGCTCGGCCAGATCATCGCCTCGGTCATCGCGACCTACTTCGCCGCCCGCGCGTCCATGGGCGCGGGGCGCGACATCCGCGCCGACGTCTTCGCCAAGGTCAGCGGATTCTCCGAGCGCGAGGTGTCGCAGTTCGGTGCCGGCTCCCTCATCACGCGCAACACGAACGACGTGCAGCAGGTGCAGATGCTCGCGATGATGGGCGCCACCATGCTCGTCACCGCGCCGCTGCTCGCGATCGGCGGCATCATCTTCGCCGTGCAGACGAACATCGGTCTGAGCTGGCTCATCGCCGTGTCCGTGCCGCTGCTGCTGATCGTCGCCGGGCTCGTGGTCAGCCGCATGGTTCCGCTGTTCCGCAGCTACCAGGGCAAGCTCGACACCGTGAACCGAGTGCTGCGCGAGCAGCTCACGGGTGTGCGCGTCGTGCGAGCGTTCGTCCGAGAGAACATCGAAGAAGAGCGCTTCCGCGGCGCCAACACCGACATCATGGTGGTCGGTCGCAAGGTCGGCTCCCTGTTCGTCCTGCTGTTTCCGCTGTTCATGCTGATCCTCAATGTCACGATCGTGGCGGTCGTGTGGTTCGGTGGCATCGAGGTCAACAGCGGCACGGTGCAGGTCGGCACGATCTTCGCCTTCATGCAGTACATCGGTCAGATCATGGGCGGCGTCATCATGGCCAGCTTCATGGCGATCATGATCCCGCGCGCTGCGGTCTCGGCCGAGCGCATCGGCGAGGTCCTCGACACGCAGTCGAGCATGGAGCGCCCGGCGAACGGTGTCACCGACTTCCCGACCCCCGGCTCGGTCGCCTTCGACGATGTCGAGTTCACCTATCCCGGGGCCGACTCTCCCGTGCTCAAGGGCATCAGCTTCGCGGCAGAGCCCGGCGAGACCGTCGCGATCGTCGGTTCTACCGGTGCGGGCAAGACGACACTCGTGTCGTTGATCCCGCGACTCTTCGACGTCTCGGGCGGAGCCGTCTTCGTCGGCGGCGCCGATGTCCGCGAGGCGGACGTCGAGTCGCTGTGGGCGACGATCGGCCTCGTTCCGCAGCGTCCGTTCCTCTTCACCGGCACGGTGGCGTCGAACCTCCGCTACGGCAGAGAGGACGCGACCGACGAAGAGCTCTGGCACGCCCTCGAGATCGCTCAGGGCCGTGACTTCGTCGAAGAGATGCCGCAGGGCCTCGAATCGCGCATCACCCAGGGCGGCACGAACGTCTCCGGCGGCCAGCGTCAGCGTCTGGCGATCGCCCGCGCTATCGTCCGTCAGCCGCAGATCCTGGTGTTCGACGACTCGTTCTCGGCGCTCGACCTCACCACCGACGCCCGGTTGAGGCAGGCCCTGTGGCGTGAGCTGCCGCACGTGACGAAGATCGTTGTCGCGCAGCGCGTCTCATCCATCACCGATGCGAATCGCATCGTCGTGCTCGAAGGGGGCACCATGGTCGGCGTCGGCACGCACGAGGAGCTTCTCGAGACGAGCACCACGTACCGAGAGATCGTCGAATCGCAGCTGGGGGTGGACGCATGAGCGAGCAGAACACTCCTCAGACCCGCCGCGGTCGCGCGGCCAAGGCCACGGCCGCGACCACTGCGGTCGAGCCCGAACTGACCGAAGAAGAGAAGTACGAGGCCGAGCTCGCCGAGAAGGCGCGCCAGGACGGCGGCGGCTGGGACAGCGTCGCACCCGGCAAGGCCGACAACTTCGGCCAGAGCTTCAGCCGGATGATCGGGCTGCTGAAGCCGTCGGCCGTGTGGTTCATCCTGGTGTCGATCGCCGGCGCCGTCGGCGTCGTGCTGACGGTCGCGGCACCGAAGGTGCTCGGCGAGGCAACGAACCTCATCTACAAGGGCTTCATCTCGGTGCAGCTCGCTCAGGCGAACGGGGACTTCCCCGGTTTCCCCGCAGGCACCCCGCAGGACGACGTCGTCGACGCGCTCCGCCAGGGCGGGCAGGACGACTTCGCCAACCAGGTCGAGGCTCTCGGCAGCTTCCGGGTCGGTGACGGCGTCGACTTCGACGCGCTGCGGTGGATCATCATCGCTGTGCTGGCGATCTACGTCACGGCCGCCTTCCTCAGCTGGCTCCAGGGCTACGTGATCAACGTCATCATGGTGCGCACCATGTGGCGCCTGCGCGAAGAGGTCGAGGCGAAGATCAACCGCCTGCCCCTGTCGTACTTCGACAAGGTGCAGCGCGGCGACCTGATCTCGCGTGTGACCAACGACATCGACAACATCACGCAGACGATGCAGCAGTCGCTGTCGGGCGCGATCACGGCCGTGCTCACGGTCGTGGGCGTGCTGGTGCTGATGTTCTCGATCTCGTGGCAGCTCGCGCTCGTCGCTCTGGTGGCACTGCCGCTCATGGGCGTGATCTTCGGTGTCATCGGCCCGCGGTCGCAGAAGGCGTTCGGCACTCAGTGGCGCAAGGTCGGCCGACTGAACGCCCGCGTCGAAGAGGCTTTCTCCGGCCACGCGCTGGTCAAGGTCTTCGGTCGCGAGCAGGATGCGCTCGAGAAGTTCAAGGACGAGAACGAGGAGCTGTTCCAGGCGAGCTTCAAGGCGCAGTTCCTCTCCGGCATCATCATGCCGGCGATGACCTTCGTCGGCAGCCTCACCTATGTGGGCATCGCGGTGCTCGGCGGTCTTATGGTCGCGAGCGGACAGCTGCGTCTCGGAGACGTGCAGGCGTTCATCCAGTACTCGCAGCAGTTCACGCAGCCGCTGTCGGAGCTCGGTGGCATGGCCGCGGTCGTGCAGTCCGGAACGGCGTCCGCCGAGCGGGTGTTCGAGCTGCTCGACACCGAAGAGCAGGAGGCCGATGCCATCGACGCTCCGAAGCTCGCCGACGGCAAGGGCGTCGTGGAGTTCGAGAACGTCGCGTTCTCGTACACGCCCGAGCGTCCGCTCATCACCGACCTCTCGTTCCGGGTCGAGCCCGGTCAGACGGTCGCGATCGTCGGTCCGACGGGAGCGGGCAAGACGACGCTCGTCAACCTCATCATGCGGTTCTACGAACTGAACGGCGGGCGGATCCTGCTCGACGGCCAGGACATCTCGGAGGTCACTCGCGAGCAGCTGCGCTCGCGCACCGGCATGGTGTTGCAGGACCCGTGGCTGTTCGCCGGGAGCATCCGCGAGAACATCCGATACGGGCGCTCCACGGCGACCGACGAAGAGGTTCTCGAGGCGGCGAAGGCGACGTATGTCGATCGCTTCGTGCGCTCCCTCCCCGAGGGCTACGACACGGTGCTCGACGAGGACGCGTCGAACGTCTCAGCGGGTGAACGCCAGCTGATCACGATCGCCCGGGCGTTCGTCGCTCAGCCGTCGATCCTGATCCTCGACGAGGCGACGTCGGCGGTCGACACCCGCACCGAGGTGCTGCTGCAGCACGCGATGGCGGCGCTGCGCCAGGGACGCACATCGTTCGTGATCGCCCACCGTCTGTCGACCATCCGCGACGCCGACCTCATCCTCGTGATGGAGCACGGTGACATCGTCGAGAAGGGCACGCACGACGAGCTCATCACCGCGCAGGGCGCGTACTGGCGCCTCTACCAGTCGCAGTTCGAGCAGGCGGCGACCGACATCGACGCAGAGGACGCGCTCACGGGCTCGACCCCTGTCGTCGTCAGCGGCGACGCCGAAGAAGCGGCTGCGGCAGCACAGGTCGGAGTCTCGGTCGGGGCGCAGGTTCCTGCCGCCGAGGCTGCAGCCGCGCAGGCGGTCGTCGAGCGTCCGGATGACGGCGGCCAGAGGGCCTGATCCGCACGAGACCCGGTCAGCACCAGACCGGGTCAGCGCGCGACCTTGTCAGCACCTGACCTGATCAGCAGATTGCCCCGACTCCCGTTCATTCGGGGGCGGGGCATTCTGCTGTCCTCAGCGCTGAGCTTCGGTGATGCCGAGGAGCTCGAGCGGATGGGTCAGGCGCCACCACGGGCTGGGGGCATCGACGTCTTCTGCGAGCGACAGCGACGTCGTCACCGTGTTCAACGGTCCGGTGCTCGTCATCGTGCCGACCTCGTCGCCCGATTCGCGGTCGTCGCCGAGGGAGAAGTCGGTCGAGGCCTCGGCCATCGCGCCGTTCCACAGCACGATGTCGGCGTCGGCATCCGTCACGACATCGGCGGTCGCACCCCACGGCGTCGTGACCGTGCCGACGACCGTGCCCGCCGCGACAGAGGGAGCCTGCTGCTCCAAGGCGGTCTCGACCTGCGAGAACAGCGAGCGGGTCTGGGCGAGGCGCTGCTCATCGTCGGCCTGCCCGAGAACCGACGCATAGAGGTGCACGGTCGTGTCGTCGATGGTGATGACCTTCGCGGTCAACAGGTTCCAACTGTCTCCGAGCGTGCCGGTCTTGACGCCGACCACGCCAGGATCCGCCAGCATCCCGTTCGTGTTCACCACCGTGCCCGCGCCCGGAAGATCGACCGACGGGGTGCCGACGATGCCGGCGAACACGGGATTCTGCATCGCCAGCTCGGCGAGCGCGACGAGCGACTCGGGCGTGGCCCTGTTGCGGTCGTCGAAGCCAGACGGGGTCACGATCGTGATGCCGTCGAGGCCGCGGTCGCGCAGCCACACCTCCGCCGCGGCGGTGAATGCCGACGGGGAGCCCCAGATCTCCTGCGAGAGACGATCGATGTAGTTGTTCGCCGAACCGAGCAGCGTTCCCTGCAGGAGCTGGAACTCGGTGAGAGTGCCGCCCACGGGCACGTCGAGTGCCGACTGGTCGGAGCGGCGGTAGTCCCAGTACGCCAGGTTGTCTGCCCGCGTGAACGAGAACTCCGGGCCCTGCTCGCCCACGGCGAGAGGCATTCGATCGAGCACCATCAGGCTCGAGACCACCTTGGTGACGCTCGCGATCGCAGCCGCATCGAGCGACGACGACATCGTGCCTATTCCGCCGATTCCCACAGCCGCGCTTCCCTGGGTGGGCCAGGTGATCGCGGCCGCGGGTGCGGCGACGGTCGTGAGCTCCACTGCCTGCACCGTCGGCGCCACCTCGTGCAACGGCCACAGCATGGCCGACCCGACATAGGTGCCGAGCAATCCGACGAGAACACCGAGCGGGACCAGAACGCCGGGGCGAGTGATCGCGGGGCGCAGGTGCGCTCCCGTCAGAAGTGCGCCGCCGCTCGCCGGGGGAGGCGTCTCATCGAGCGCCTCGATCGCGGGGTGTCGAGCGACTTCGACCGCATCGACCCACGTCAGCGGCGTCCCACCGCTGGTGCCCTCCGCCCACTGGGCATCGGGAGTCGTCTCGGGATCGGGAGTGGCGAGAGCGGTCTCCAGAGCGCCGAGCGCGGCGGCGTCGTCACCCGCATCCGATTCGGATGTCCCATCCACGGGGCCGGCCGACGAGACGTCGGCATCAGGCTGTGCCGCCGTCGAGCCGGCTGCCGTCGAACCGGCAGGCGCTGACTCAGCAGGCGCCGACGCTTCAGCCGTCGACCCGGCAGGCGCTGACGCATCGGGCGTTGACGCGTCGCCCGCAGGAACGGCGGAGGCGGTGGCCTCGGCGGAGTCAGGAGCGGTCACCTCCTCACGGTACCGAACTCGCGCAGGGATCCGTGTCGCTGCAACAGGAGCAGACGTGAGTGTCGGCACTGGGTAAGATCGTCAGAACAACCACGGGAGTCCGGCGAGCCGGGCTGAGAGGGAGCGAATCGCGCTTCGACCGTCGAACCTGATCTGGGTAATGCCAGCGCAGGGAGGAGTCACTGATGAGTACATCCACGTCCGGATCCACCACGGAATCCGCATCCGTCTCGCACGCCCCGAGGGGCCTCGGTCGCCCTGAACTCTGGCGCTGGCGGGTCGTCGACATCGTCGTCGCCAGCGTCATCGCCGTCGCCTGTGCGCTGATCTTCCTGCTCTGGAACGTCGGCTACGAGGTGCCCAGCAGCATCCTGAAGCCGTTGCTCCCCGGTGTGCAGGGCCTGCTCGCCGGCCCCTGGCTCATCGCCGGTGTGCTCGGCGCGCTGATCATCCGCAAGCCGGGTGCCGCGCTCTACACCGAGCTGGTCGCCGCGATCATCTCGGCCCTCGTCGGCAACGCGTGGGGTCCGCTCACCATCGTCTCGGGCCTCGTGCAGGGTCTCGGTGCCGAGCTGATCTTCCTCGTGTTCCTCTACGGCGTCTGGCGTCTGCCCGTCGCGATGCTGGCGGGTGCCGGCGCAGGACTCGCGTGCGGCATCAACGACCGCATCCTCTGGTACGCCGGTGCCGACACGCTCTTCACCAGCGTGTACATCGTCTCGACGACCATCTCGGGTGCCGTCATCGCCGGACTCGGAGCGTGGTTGATCGCCCGAGGACTCGCAGCCACGGGCGCCCTCAGCCGGTTCGCCGCCGGCCGCGAGGTCACCGCACGGGTGTGAGCTCGCCCACGACTCCCGCCACCCTCGAAGCACGCGGCTGGGGGTGGCGGTACGCGACGCGGCTGCGCTGGGCTGTGCGCGACATCGCCCTGCGCATCGAACCCGGCGAGCGGGTGCTGCTGCTGGGCGCCTCGGGCTCTGGCAAGTCGACCCTGCTGCAGGGATTCGGCGGGGTGCTCGGAGGCGCGGACGAGGGCGAGACGCACGGTGGTCTGCTCGTCGACGGCGTGCCGCCCACCGAGGCGCGCGGTCGGGTCGGCATGGTGCTGCAGGACCCCGACACGCAGACGATCCTCGCCAGGGTCGGCGACGACGTCGCGTTCGGCTGCGAGAACCTCGGCGTCCCTCGTGACGAGATCTGGCACCGGGTGCGCGCGGCGCTGGATGCCGTCGAGCTCGACGTCGCACCCGATCGGTCGACGGCCGCGCTGTCGGGCGGTCAGAAGCAGCGTCTCGCTCTCGCCGGCGTGCTGGCCATGCGACCGGGCGCCATCCTCCTCGACGAGCCGACCGCCAACCTCGACCCCGAGGGAGTGCAGGACGTGCGCGATGCCGTCGCCGCCGCCCTCGACGCCACGGGCGCCACCCTCGTGGTGATCGAGCATCGCATCGACGTCTGGCTGCCGCTCGTCACCCGAGTGATCGTGCTCGGTGCCGAGCCGGAGGGCACGGTCGTGCTGGCCGATGGCAGCCCGGACGAGATTCTCGGCGCGCGAGGGGCCGAGCTCGCAGCATCCGGTGTGTGGGTTCCCGGCCACCCGCCCGCCGTTCCGCCCGCGCCGGCGCACGAGCCGGGGGAGACCCTCCTCGCAGCGCGCGGTCTCACCGTCGCCCGCCGGCGCGGGCTCGCGGTAGCCGGTCCGTTCGATGTCGAGGTGCGCGCGGGCGAGGTGCTCGGAGTGACCGGCGCGAACGGCGCAGGCAAATCGACGCTCGGGCTCACACTCGCCGGGCTGATCCCGGCCGAGGATGGCCGGGTCTCGGCTCTGCCCGCGCTCGCAGCGGGAGAGAAGCCCGACCCCATCCGCTGGTCTTCTCGAGCCCTGCTCACCCGCATCGCGTCGGTCATGCAGACGCCCGAGCACCAGCTGCTCACAACGACCGTGCGCGACGAGCTGTCGGTCGGACCGCGGGCGCTGAAGCTGCCGGACGCCGAGATCACCGCTCGTGTCGACGACCTGCTCGAACGGCTGCGGCTGACCTCGCTCGCCGGAGCCAACCCCTACACGCTGTCGGGAGGGGAGAAACGGCGGCTCACGGTCGCGGCGGCCCTCGCCACTCGGCCCCGGATGCTGGTGCTCGACGAACCCACCTTCGGGCAAGACGCCACGACCTGGGCCGAACTCGTCGGCCTCATCGCACGGCTGCGCGACGAGGGCACGGCGATCGTGGCGATCAGCCATGACGAGGCCGTGCTGGAAGCGCTGCACGCGCGGCGCATCGAGGTCGGCCGATGATCGATCCGCTGACCGCCCGCATCGAACGACCGGGGCCGATCGCCCCTCGCTCGGCCCTTGCAAAGCTCGCCGCCGCGCTGTTGATCGCGCTGCCGCTCGTGCTGACGATCGACGTCGTCTCGGCATCCGTCGCACTGCTGCTCGAGATCCCGCTGCTCCTTCTCGCGGGGCTGCGGGCCAAGGAGTTCTGGACCCGCACCGCCGTGCTGTGGATCGCAGCGCCGCTGAGCGCGGTCACCATCGCCCTCTACGGCGCGACCAGCGGCACGGTGCACTTCGAGTGGCTGGTCATGCGCGTCAGCGACGGATCGCTCGCCCTCGCCGCAGCGACTGCCGTGCGGGTGCTCGCGATCGGGCTGCCCGCCGTGGTGCTCTTCATCACGGTCGACCCCACCGACCTCGCCGACGACCTGGCTCAGCGGGTGAAGCTGCCGGCGAGGTTCGTCGTCGGCGCGCTCGCCGGAATGCGGATGCTGGGCCTGCTCGCCGATGACTGGCGTGCACTGGCACTCGCGCGGCGGGCGCGCGGCGTCGCCGACGAGGGGCGGGTGCGCCGAGCGATCGGCATGGCCTTCGCGCTGTTCGTGCTGGCCATCCGCCGCGGATCCTCACTGGCCACCGCCATGGAGGCCCGCGGCTTCGGCGGCACCGGCCGACGCTCGTGGGCGCGGGAGTCGAGGTGGGACCGACGAGACACGGTGCTGGTGGTCGTCGCGGCGGTGATCCCGGTGGTCGCGATCACGGTCGCCGTGCTGACGGGGGCCTGGAACTTCATCCTCGGCCCGACCGCCTGAGGCGCCGGGACGCGGCGGACCGGCAGCGTGCACTCAGCTTTCTCATAGCTGACATGCCGATGTATTCGCTAGCATCGAGTGAACCCAAGGGGAGTACTCCACCACGGGCGGCTCGTCATTACGGATGTCCCTGCATCCCGGGTCCCCGGTTCTCGTTCTCGAGGATGGAGAAGACCTTGGCGTCGACATCGTCACGCCTCGTCTTCTGGAGACCTCCTTGAACATCACCCCCCTCGTGTGGATCATCACGATCGCCGTCACGATCGCCTTCTTCGTGTACGAGTTCTTCGCCCATGTGCGAAAGCCCCATGAGCCGACCATCGGTGAGTCCGCCCGCTGGTCGGCCTTCTACATCGGCCTCGCGCTGCTGTTCGGTGTCGGCATCGGCACCGTGTCGGGATGGACGTACGGCGGTGAGTACTTCGCCGGCTACCTGACCGAGAAGGCGCTGTCGATCGACAACCTCTTCGTCTTCCTGATCGTGATGACCGGCTTCGCCGTGCCGCGGATCTACCAACAGAAGGTGCTGATGATCGGCATCGTGATCGCGCTGATCATGCGCGGTGGGTTCATCGCCCTCGGTGCCACGCTGATCGAGAACTTCTCGTGGATCTTCTACCTCTTCGGCGCCCTGCTGCTGTTCCTGGCCTACCGCCAGGCCTTCGCCCACGGTGAGTCCGACCCCGCCAACGGCCGTTTCATGCGCTTCGTGCGCCGCGTCCTGCCGGTGAGCGACGAGTACAACGGCGACCGCCTGACCGTGCAGCGCGACGGCAAGCGCTTCTTCACGCCGATGTTCCTCGTGATCATCGCGATCGGCTTCGTCGACCTGATCTTCGCGGTCGACTCGATCCCCGCGATCTACGGTCTGACCGAAGAGGCCTACATCGTCTTCACGGCCAACGCGTTCGCCCTCATGGGTCTGCGACAGCTGTACTTCCTCATCGGCGGTCTGCTGCAGCGCCTGGTCTACCTCGCCCAGGGCCTCGCGGTCATCCTCGCCTTCATCGGTGTGAAGCTCGTGATGCACGCCCTGCACGTCAACGAGCTGCCGTTCATCAACGGCGGCGAACCGCTGCTGTGGGTGCCCGAGATCCCGATCTGGTTCTCGCTGGTCTTCATCGGCGCGACCATCGCCGTCGCCACCATCGCGAGCCTCATGAAGACGCGACGAGACGACAAGCGCGACGCGCTCGAGACCGCATCGGCACCGGTCGCGGTCGAGGATGCACCCGCTGCTTCCTCCACCTCGGCATCCTCCACCTCTGTATCCCTCACCGACACCCAGAAGGAACACTCGTGAACCAGTCGCGCCGCTCCGACGCGTCCGCAGACCCTGACAGACCCGGTGCCCGAATGACCTCGGGCACCCCCGCACTGCATGAGGTGATCCGCTGATGGGCGACCTCGCGGTGAACATCGCCCTGGTGTTCGTCTTCGTGCTCGTCGGCGGCGTGTTCGCCGCCACCGAGATGGCGCTCGTCACGCTGCGTGAGAGCCAGATCAACGCGATCGCCGCCCGCGGCAGACGAGGTGAGAAGGTCGCGAGCCTGGCTCGCAACCCGAACACCTTCCTCTCGGCGGTGCAGATCGGCGTGACGGTCGCCGGCTTCGCCTCAGCCGCCTACGGTGCGACGTCGATCGCTCCGTCGGTCGCCCCGCTGCTCGAGAACCTCGGCGTCGCGGCGCCCCTGGCCCTGACCCTGGCGACCGTGCTGCTGACGCTGGTGATCGCCTACCTCTCGCTCGTGCTGGGCGAGCTGGTGCCCAAGCGCCTCGCGATCCAGCGCAACGCCCAGTTCGCGTATGCCGTCGCGCCGGTGCTCGACGGCTTCGCCACCTTCATGCGGCCGGTCATCTGGCTGCTCTCGGTGTCGACCAACGCGGTCGTGCGCCTGCTCGGCGGCGACCCGCACAAGGCCGCCGACGAGCTCAGCGAGGAGGAGCTGCGCGACATCGTCGCGACGCATCAGAGCCTCCCCGACGACGAGCGGCGGATCCTCGATGACGTGCTGTCGCTGCGTGGCCGCCAGGTGAGCGAGGTCATGCGACCCCGCCCCGAGGTCGTCGCGCTCGACGGTGCGGCGACGCTGGCCGAGGCCATCGCCGAGGTGCGGGAACTGCCGTTCTCGCGATACCCCGTGATCGACGCCTCGCTCGACGACATCGTGGGCTTCGTGCACGTGCGCGACCTCTTCGAGGCCGCAGCGGAAGACTCGACGCGCGCGGTGCTCGGCCTCATGCGCCCTGTCGAGTACGTGCCCTCGACCGCGGGCGTGCTGCCGACCCTGACTCGCATGCGCGCGGCCGGACACCAGATCGCGGTCGTCATCGACGAGTACGGCGGCACCGACGGCATCGTGACCCTCGAGGACCTCGTCGAAGAGGTCGTCGGCGAGATCTTCGACGAGTACGACACCGAAGACCGGATGTCGGACGCCGGTGGGCCGCTCGACGGACGCCTGAACCTGCAGGACTTCGCCGAGATCACCGGCATCGCCCTGCCCCGAGGGTCGTCAGACACGGTCGCCGGTTTCGTGACCGAGATGCTCGGACGCCTCGCGGTGGTCGGCGACTCGGTCGAGGTGCCCGGTGCGACGATCCGCGTCACCGCCGTCGACCGGCGCCGGATCGCCGAGATCCGGGTGGTTCTGCACGAGGATGCCGACGTCGATGCCGCCGCGAAGACAGCATCGGCCGCCGCCGCATCGAAGGGCTGAGGCTCAGGACTCGTTCCAGAGCCTCCGGTAGTACTCGAGCCTCTCCCGATCGGGGGCGATGCCGTAGGCCTCGATGAGCGCGTCGGCCCAGCCGGGACCGAAGTTCCACTCGGTGCTCATCGAGGCCACGGCGATGTCTGCCCAGCGGTCGGCGACGCCGAGCGCCGCGAGATCGACATGTGCGAGCGGTCGACCGGCGTCGTCGAGCAGCGTGTTCGGCATGCAGGAATCGCCGTGACACACGACCAGCCGGTCGACGGGCGGAGGCTCGCGCAGGTCGGCGGGCACGGTGACGCCGCGCTCTTCGGCGTTCGCGATCCGCCACGCCGGGTCCCACGTCCAGGGGCACTCGGCGACCGGCAGCGAGTCGTGCATCGTCCGCAGAGCGGCGCCCACGGCGCGCACCGAGGTCTCGGGATCGTCGATCCAGCGGCGGTCCACGGCGCTGTGGCCGGGCAACGCGACGGTGACGAGCCACTCGTGAGCGTCGTCCTCGCCCTGATCGATCACCTCGGGAACCGTGATCCAGCGCCGAGCCCACCGCATGCGCTCTGCCTCATCGCGCATGTTCGCCTCGGCGTCGTGCGGCCCCCACTTGATGTAGCGCCCGTCGTCGGTGCGGAATGTCAGCCCGCCGATGCCGTTCAACCACACCGGCTTCAGCGCGGCGCCCGCGGCCAGAGCCAGCACGATCGGCGGTATCTCCGTCGTGACGGAAGGGATGCTCATGGGGTCACTCACCTCGTGTGTGAACGTATATCGGTATGCACGTATTTTCCCGGTTCTGGGGGGCCGTGCGCGGTTAGTCTCAGTCCCGGTCGCCGTCGGCGGCCGCATCATCCATTCCACTCGACACACAGAGGTCTTCGTGCGCGTTTCGTATCGGTCGCAGTGGTGGCGGCGGCACGGCAGCGATGCCGACGCCTCCTCATCCGCATCCGGGGCACCCGGCTCGGACGCCGCTCAGGCTACCGCGATCGGGCTGCCGAAGGCGCCGGTGATCTCGGCACAGGAATCCGGCGAACGGGATCTCGACCAGTTCGTGGAGTGGATCTGGAGTGGAGACGCTGAGGCATCCGCGCCCGCATCCGCTCCCGACGAGACCGTCGAGAGCACACGCATCACCATTGAGGAGCAGTACAACATGAGTTCACTTGACGACGCCCTGCAGCAGCTGCTGGCCATCGAGGGTGCCACGGGCGCCGCGATCGTCGACTACGGCAGCGGAATGGCACTCGCCCAGGGCGGCAACCCCTCGTTCGACCTGGGCATCGCCGCGGCCGGCAACTCGAACGTCGTGCGCGCCAAGCTCGCCACCATGCGAGACCTCGGGGTCACCGACGAGATCGACGACATCCTCATCACCCTGAGCTCGCAGTACCACCTGATCAACGTGCTCAACACGACGGGCGCCAGCGGTCTCTTCATCTACCTCGTGCTCAACAGCGCATCGGCGAACCTCGCGCTCGCACGTCACAAGCTGAAGGGCATCGCCGCGCAGATCGAGGTCTGATCTCGCGAGTCGCTCTGAAGGGGCGGGGCCGGCATGGCTCCGCCCCTTCGGCGTGCGCGGCGTAGGCTCGGGATCGACACGGTCGACGGATGCCACACTCCCGACGTGTCGCCTGAAACTCGGAATCAGCTAAACTGACACTGAGTCGCACACGTTTCGAAGGAGAACCGCATGCAGATCCAGGGCTCGAGTGCTCTCATCACCGGCGGTGCGTCCGGTCTGGGCCTCGCCACCGCACGAACGCTCGCCGCCGCAGGCGCCGTGGTCACGATCCTCGACCTGCCGTCGTCGGCCGGAGCCGAGATCGCCGACGAACTCGGCGGAGTCTTCGCAGGGGGCGACGTCACGAGCGCCGAGGATGCCGCGGCTGCCGTCGCCGCGGCTCAGGCGGCAGCGCCGCTGCGCATCGTGGTCAACTGCGCCGGCATCGCCCCGCCGGCCAAGGTGCTCGACCGCGAGGGCAACCCCGCGGTGCTCGCCGACTTCGAGCGCATCGTGCGCATCAACCTCGTCGGCACCTTCAACGTGCTCTCGCAGGCATCCGCCGTGATCGCGAAGAACGACCCGACAGGCGACGGCGACCGCGGCGTGATCGTGAACACCGCGAGCGTGGCGGCCTTCGACGGACAGATCGGCCAGCCCGCGTATTCGGCATCGAAGGGCGGCGTGCACGCGATGACCCTTCCGGTCGCCCGCGAGCTCGCCCGCTACGGCATCCGCGTCTGCACCATCGCACCCGGCATCATGGAGACCCCGATGCTGATGGGTCTGCCGCAGGCCGCACAGGACTCGCTCGGCCAGCAGGTGCCGTTCCCCTCGCGCCTCGGACGCCCCGACGAGTACGCCGCCCTCGTGCAGCAGATCGTCGAGAACGGCTATCTCAACGGCGAGACGATCCGTCTCGACGGCGCGATCCGCATGGCACCGAAGTAAACCTCCCACCGGCGTCCGAATCGCGCAGCTGACCCGATTCGAGCCGACATGCAGCAATCCACGCGATTCGAAACGAGAAGGCGGCCGATGAGCACACTGGCAGGCAAGACCATCCTCATGTCCGGCGGAAGCCGCGGCATCGGCCTCGCGATCGCACTGCGCGCCGCGGCCGATGGCGCGAACATCGCGATGCTCGCGAAGACAGACACTCCGCATCCGAAGCTCGAGGGCACGGTGCACTCTGCGGCCGAGCAGATCAGGGCCGCCGGCGGCCAGGCTCTGCCGATCGTCGGCGACGTGCGCGACGACGACGACATCACCGAGGCGGTGATGAAGACGCAGGGCGAGTTCGGCGGCATCGACATCATCATCAACAACGCCAGCGTCATCGACCTGTCGCGCTCGCTCGATCTCGGCGCGAAGAAGTACGACCTCATGCAGGACGTGAACGTGCGCGGAACCTTCATGCTGTCGCGCGCGGCCGTGCCGATTCTCAAGGACGCCGAGAACCCGCACATCCTGTCGCTCTCGCCGCCGCTGAACCCCACGCCGAAGTGGCTCGGCGCGCACACCGGGTACACGCTCGCGAAGTTCGGCATGACGATGGTGACGCTCGGCCTCGCGGCGGAGTTCGCCCGCGACGGCATCGCCGCCAACACCCTCTGGCCGCGCACCACGATCGCGACCGCCGCGGTGCAGAACCTGCTCGGCGGCGACAAGGTCATGGCTGCGAGCCGCACGCCCGACATCTATGCCGACGCCGCCTATGCGGTGCTGCTCAAGCCCGCGGCCGAGTACACCGGGCAGACGCTGATCGTCGAGGATGTGCTCGAGGCCGACGGCGTCACCGACTTCTCGAAGTACGCCGCCGTGCCGGGAACTCCCGACGACCGGCTGTTCCCCGACATCTTCCTCGACTGACAGGCTGCTGACAGCATCCGTCCTGGTCTCGGGCCGGAGAACGCAGACGGGATGCGGCGCGGCGCGGCGTGTCGTTCGGCGACGCGCCGTGCGAAGGGCGATCGGTCTCTGTTTCCGAGGAAAAGCCCGGGCGCGCGAGTCAGAAGAGCAGGTAGACGGCGCCGGCGATCGTCAGGATGATCACGATGCGGTCGAACAGCACCTGATTCATGCGCTTCGCCAGGCGGATGCCGCCGAGGGCGCCGAGCACGACGAGGGGCGCGAGCGCGGCATCCATCAGCAGCACGTGTCCGTCGAACAGACCGAGCCCTGCGAGGAACGGGATCTTCACGAGGTTGATGATCGCGAAGAACCACGCCGAGGTTCCCAGGAACACCTGCACGGGAGTGCGCGTCGCGAGGAAGTACATCGACATGACGGGTCCGCCCGCGTTCGCGACCATCGTGGTGAACCCGCCGAGCGTGCCGTAGACGCCCGAGAGCACGATGCCGCCGGGCGCGGGGGCCACTGCATCCGCCCGATTCTGTCGCCAGCGCCGCCACAGCGTGACGGCGATCATCGCGAGCAGGATCACGCCGATCGCGCGGCGTACGATGCCGTCGCCCGCAAGCGCGAGGAACGCGAAGCCCGCCAGGAGCCCTGCGAGCACGGCCGGCGCCAGGCGCAGCAGGGTCGGCCAGTGCGCGTGGCGGCGATAGGTGATCAGCGCGAACACGTCGCCGACGATGAGCAGCAGGAGCATCGCGGCGGTTGACGTGCGCGCGGGCAGCACGGTCGCGAACAGGGCGATCGCCAGGATGCTGCCGCCCGGGAGCGCGGTCTTCGAGATGCCGATCGTGACCGCGGCGAGGCCGAGCGCGGCCCACGCGAGGGGTGCGAGCTCGATCACATCAGCTGCGGGTGGCGGCGAGTGCGGCGGCGAATCGAGCAGAGCGCTGCTCGATGTCGGCCCAGTCCGATGCGGCGAGAGAGGCGCCGTTCGCCAGGTCTCCGCCTGCGCCGACAGCGACGGCACCGGCACGGAACCAGTCGGCGAGGTTGTCGGGGCAGACGCCGCCGGTCGGCATCAGCGGGGCGTCGGGGAACGGGCCCCGGAGTGCGCCGAGGTAGGAGGGGCCGCCGAGCGACGCGGGGAAGATCTTGACCACGTCGACGCCGAGCTCGAGCGCACCCATGACCTCGGTGGGCGTCATCGCGCCGGTCATGACGACGCGATCGGTGTCGAGCATCGCACGGGTCAGCGCAGGGAGGGTGCCGGGGCTGACAAGGAACTCCGCACCGGCGTCGGCGGCGAGTGCGGCCTGCTCGGCGGTGGTGACGGTGCCGGCGCCGATGTAGGCGGCGTCGCCGTGGCGTGCGATGAGCTCGCGGATCACGGCCGGTGCGTCCGGTGTCGAGAACGTGACCTCGATGCCGGTCACGCCGCCGCGGATGATCGCCTCTGATGCCTCGAGCGCGAGCTCGGGAGAGGGCGCGCGGAGCACGGCGAGGACGCCGGTGGCGCGGGCACGGGAGAGACGGTCGGGCATCGGAGCTCCTTCAGTGGGGGATCGGTCCCATTCTCTCCGACCGCAACCTGTAATTACAACTGACGCGGGCGCGGCCAGGCCTCGACGAGGTCCTTCGACTCCTTGAGGCTCAGGCCCGTGTGCTCCCTCACGAGCTTGATCGCCTGGATCTTCTGGTCGGCGGACACGAGTCGGTCGACCTCGGAGGAGACGGATGCCGGCAGCGCCCCGCGCACCGACGACGGCGTCGCCGTGATCGACGAGTGCACGGCCGAGGCGTTCGACACGGCCGCGAGCTGCGGGGCCGTGGTGCTGACCGACCAGTGGTCGATCCGGTCCTTCGCCTCCTGCAGGCGCACGCCCGTGTGCTGGCGGTAGAGCTTGATGGCGTTGATCTTGTGCCCCGACGCGACGAGCCGGTCGATCTCGGCGATCGCCGTGGGAGTCAGCTGCGACGCCGAGGCGGTCGACGTCGACGTGGAGGCCACCGATCGGGCCATCGTCGGCGAGGGGGTGAACACGTGGGGCTCGGGAGCCTGGGGACGCATCGATCGCAGTGCTGCGCCGACGATCACCACGCCGATGATGACAGCTGCGATGACCGCGCCGACAGCGATGATGATGTCCATTCGCTCAGTCTAGGGATGCGCATGCCGCCGCCCCAGGGCCTTCCCACCCGGCACCGCGTACCCTGGAGGTATGACCGAGACTCCCCGCACGCGCGAGACGCGCCCCGCCACGGCACCCGCGTCGTCCCGTTCGGGGGCCGTCCGGTCCACCGGTGTCGCGCAGGTGCGCCCTGCGACCGAGGGGTGGACCCAGCAGAAGGATGCCGAGGGGCGCCCGCTGCTGCAGTTCGCGAGCCCCAAGCGCGGCAAGCCGCCGGTGCACCTCGCCGACCTCACGCCGGCCGAGCGCATCGAGAAGGTCAAGGAACTCGGCCTTCCCGGATTCCGGGCGAAGCAGCTCTCGACCCACTACTTCCGCCACTACACGTCGGATGCCGCGGAGATGACCGACCTCCCCGCCGACATCCGCGAGTCGCTCGTGGCCGGCATGCTGCCGCCGCTGCTCACCGAGGTGCGTCGCCTGGAGACGGACAAGGGCGACACGATCAAGTTCCTGTGGCGTCTGCACGACGGCGCCCTGGTCGAGTCGGTGCTCATGCGCTACCCCGGCCGCATCACGCTGTGCGTCTCGTCGCAGGCCGGATGCGGCATGAACTGCCCGTTCTGCGCCACCGGCCAGGCCGGTCTCACGCGCAACATGTCGACCGCCGAGATCATCGAGCAGATCGTGCGTGCCAACCGTCTGATCGCCGAAGGCGGACTCGGTGGCAAGAAGTCCGACGACCACTCGATGGAGCGCGTCTCGAACATCGTCTTCATGGGCATGGGTGAGCCACTCGCCAACTACAAGCGCGTCATGGATGCAGTGCGGTCGATGGTCGCTCCGCAGCCCGACGGCCTCGGCATGAGCGCCCGCGGCATCACGGTGTCGACGGTCGGACTCGTGCCGGCGATCAAGAAGCTCGCCGACGAGGGCATCCCGGTGACCTTCGCCCTGTCGCTGCATGCTCCCGACGACCACCTGCGCGACGAGCTCATCCCGGTGAACTCGCGGTGGAAGGTCGACGAGGCACTCGATGCCGCCCGGTATTACTACGAGAAGACGGGTCGCCGCGTCTCGATCGAGTACGCGCTGATCAAGGACATGAACGACCACGCCTGGCGTGCCGACCTGCTCGCCGACAAGCTGAACGAGCGCGGCCGCGGTTGGGTGCACGTCAACCCGATCCCGCTGAACCCGACCCCCGGCTCGATCTGGACCTCGTCGACCCGTGAGGCCCAGAACGAGTTCGTGCGCAGGCTCAACGACGCCGGCATCCCGACGACCCTCCGCGACACCCGCGGCAAGGAGATCGACGGTGCGTGCGGTCAGCTCGTCGCGACGACCGAGGACGAAGCGGCGTCCGCCGCGATGGCCTGAGAACCGCCCGCCTCGTTCGCCCGATCTCGGATGCCGTCTCGGCGGCCGAGTGACTCGGCTCGGTCGAGCCATGAGGTGATGCGCTCGGGGCTCGCGTCTTTGACGCCCAGCATCCGGGTCGTGCGCACCGAGCGGACGCCGCAGAAACGCAGCGTCCCTCGGGCGACGTGCGTCTGCGCCGGCAGCCCGGTGAACGGCGTGAGGAACCACGGGGTGTCGGCGAGCAGAAACAGCCGACCGTTGCGCGCGGGCAGCAGCCCCTCGGGCAGCCCGAGCTTCGAGTAGCGGTACTCCTGCTGCGGCAGCAGCGCCCGATCGAAGAACCCCTTGAGCAGCGCGGGCACCGACCCCCACCAGAGCGGCGTGAACACGACGACCGTCGCGGCCTCGGCGAGGGCGCGCTTGGCGTCGATCAGGTCGGGCTCGAGTTCCATGCGCTGGCGGTAGCCGAAGCGCAATGACGGATCGAAATGGAGATCGCGCAGGGCGAGGATGCGCGCGTCTCCGTGCGCTGCGGCGTAGCGCCGGGCGAGCTCGGCGGCGAGGGAGCGGGCGTCAGGGTGGCCGTCGATGAGCAGGGCGGAAGACATGGGGACTCCTATGTTGACAGTGTCAAGCAGTGGTGGACACTGTCAAGATAGGCAACAATGTTGCTTGTGTCAAGTTCGCGATCCGGCTATCACCACGGCGACCTCGCCCACGCCCTCGAGGCGGCGGCGATGCAGCTGCTCGCCGAGAAGCCTGCGGGGGAGATCAGCCTGCGCGAGGTCGCCCGCGCCGCCGATGTGAGCCACAACGCTCCGTACCACCACTTCTCCGACCGCCGTGGGCTGCTCAAGGTGCTCGCCGAGCGGAGCATGGCCGACCTCGTCGCCGCGGTGCGCGTGGCGATCGAGGGGGCATCCGACCCGGCGTCCGCGGTGATCGAGGGCGGCGCCGCATACATCCGCTACGCGGTCGAGCACCCGAACGGCTTCGACGTGATCTATGACCCCACGGTCTGCGTCCCCGGTGAACCGAGCGAGACCATGGCACCGCTGATCACCGAGCTCGAAGAGCTGCTGGGGGCCGCATCCGTCGCCGCGGGACTCGATGGGCAGACCGGCCTCATCGGCGTATGGGGCCTCGTGAACGGGCTCGCGACGCTCTGCGCGGCCGGGCATTTCGCACTTGACGACGCGCTCGCCGCGAGCGCCGATGCGCTCACCCGCATGCTCCCGCGCTGACCGTCGGCCGGGTGCGGGTGGCCCCACAGAGGCGTAAACACAGGGTTCGTGCACGTTATCCACAGGCGACCTTTCGTAGATTGTCGGAATGCCCTATTCCGCTCACCGCCCCGGACGGTTCGATTCGCAGGGTCGGATCATCCTCGACAGCGACCCGAACGCTGACACGGATGACCTCGACTTCCTGCGTGCATACGAGCCCACCGGCGCCGATCTGCAGGCGCCGGATTCGGTCGGCCCCCGGCGCGAGAGCGAGCAGGAAGCGGATGCGGACCCGGCTGCCGCGGCATCCGCCCCGCCCGTGCGCGAGCCGAAGCCCCGCCGTCAGCCCCGCGAGCGCGCGCCACGCGTGCCTGGTTCACGACTGCGCAAGCTCGCCATCCTCGGCGGAGCGGAAGGCGAGATCCTCGACCGGGTTCCCGGCGAGACCCCTCGTTTCGTGCAGATGTTCTTCGTGCTCGCCGGCACCGCACTGGTCTCGGCGATCTCGATGCTGTTCGCGCTGACCACCGGAGTGCAGGCCGCGATCTGGCTCGCCGTGCCGCTGGCGGTCGTCTGGGCGCTGATCATCTTCAACCTCGACCGGTTCCTGACCTCGACCATGTCGTCGACGCGCAATGTCTGGAAGCTCATCGGGCTCGCGATCCCGCGTGTGATCATGGCCGCGATCATCGGCTTCGTCGTCGCAGAGCCGCTCGTGCTGCAGATCTTCCACAACGACATCGCCCGCGAGGTCGCGGCGACGAACATCACGCAGGCGCAGTCCGACCAGGAGGCTCTGGAGACGGGCCCCGAGAAGAAGGCGTTGGATGCGGCATCCGACCGCGTCGCCGAACTCGAGAACCAGGCGGCGACGGGCATCGTCGCCGGCACCGACTCGTCGTCTGCGACGGAATCCGCCGCTCAGGCCACGGTCGACGATCTCACCGCCAAGATGACCGCCCAGCAGGCAGTGATCGATCAGGCACGCATCCTCTACCAGTGCGAGCTCACGGGTGAGGGCGCTGGCACGGTGCCCGGCTGCACCGGCGTGAACGGCGAAGGCGCGAGCTCGGATGCCGCCGAGGCCCAGCTCGCCGAGGCGCAGCAGACCTACGATGCGCTCGCCGCGCAGCTGCGCACCGCCAACGAGGAGCTCGCCGCGGCCGGCACCGCCGCCAAGGAGAACACCAGCACGTCGGAGACGCAGAACCGCGAGGAGGCGCAGTCGCAGCTGCCTGCCGCGCGCGACAGCTATGACGCCGCGCTCGACGCGTACAACGCGCGGGCCGAGGCCGTGGCATCCGGCAACGCAGGAGCGATCGGTCTGCTGAGCCAGATCAGCGGACTCAACCGGCTGAGTGAGAAGGAGCCGACGATCCTGTGGGCGCACATCCTGATCGCCGCGCTGTTCTTCATGATCGAGCTGCTGCCTGTGCTCGTGAAGGTGCTCACGTCGTACGGCGACCCGTCGCTCTACGAGAAGGCCGCCGCGATCCGCAGGCAGGTCGCACTCGACAAGGTCACGGCCGAGGGATTCCGCGACCGAGCGGCGATCGTGACCGTGCAGTCGCAGGGGATCCAGGCGGATGCTTCGCCTGCCGAGCCGCAGACCAGAGCGGAACGCAAGGAGGCTGCTCAGGTGGCGCAGGAGCGGGCGCAGGCCGAGGAGCGCGAGCTCGCGGAGAAGCGTGCGCAGGCCCAGACGCTCGAAGAGCAGGAGCAGCTGGTCGAGCCCCGGGTCTGACGCTCCGGTCTGCCGGCTCAGGCCACGCGGCGCGGCAGGCGTGCGGCGAGGTCGCGGATCCGCACCTGCTCGACGGGTCTCGTTATCCGTGACGCCGGGGAGAGCACGTCGACGATCTGCAGATCGCCCTGAGTGCGCACCGCGGCGGCGAGCGAGCGGATCAGCGCGACCGTCGACGGCTCGCCCGTCCAGGTGGCACCGGTCAGCGCTGTCTCGATGAGCATCAGCGACCGGCGGAGCGCCGGGTCGTGCTGGCGGGAGTCCTCCGAGAGCCATTCGACGAGCTCTCGAATGGTCCATTCGGGCGAGATTGGTTCAAGATCTTGACGTTGGATGGCGATTGGCTGGGTCATTGGTCCAGAATTGGATGCCATGAGCGTCATCGACAGAGCCAATAGTCGACCAGTGGCCCAGCGATCGGCCGATGGGGTCGCGCCCCTCGTGCGCGCGGGCGAGGTGTCGGCGGAGGGTCTCGCCGCTCGACTCGGTCGATGGACCCAGGGCGAGGGCACTCTGGCGGCGCGGCTGTCTGAGGGCGTGGCCGCTCTCATCTCGGGTGGCGAGCTGCGCGCGGGCGACAGGCTTCCGGCGGAGCGGGCGTTCGCCGCAGCGAGCGCGGTGTCTCGGGGGACGGTCGTCGCAGCCTACGCGGACCTCGCCGAGCGCGGGCTCGTCGACCGCCGCCAGGGCAGCGGCACGCGTGTCACCGGAGTCGCGGCGCCGGCGATCGCATCCGTGCAGCGACCAGGGCGCGGAGAAGCGCTCTTCTCGGCGTCGCCGAACACGATCGATCTGCTGCGCACGGTGCCGCAGCTCTCCGATCTCGCCATCCAGCTGATCCGCGAACACCAGCCGCGGCTCGAGCTCGCGCTGCTCCCCGAGACCGACCCCGCCGGGCTGCCTGCGCTGCGCGAGCTGATCGCCGACATGTACTGCGCGGAGGGGACGCCGACCACGCGCGAGCAGATCCTGGTCACCCACGGTGCGCAGCAGGCGATCAGCCTCGTGATCAACGCGCTGGTCGGGCCTGGCGACGTGGTGCTCGCCGAGGAGGTGACCTGGCCGGGCGTCACCGACTCGGTCGGTCTTCGCGGAGGCGTGGTGCACGGCATCCCGATGGGGCACGACGGGCTCGATGTCGATGCGCTCGAGGTCGCGATCGCCCGGCTGCGCCCGGTCGCGATCGCCCTCAACCCCCACCATCAGAACCCCACGGGCACCAGACTTCCTGCGGCCGCGCGACATCGCGTCGCCGAACTGGCCGCGCAATACGGTGTGCCCGTCATCGAAGACAGGGTGGTCGCGGGCATCTCGTTCGACGGCGTCGTGCCCCCGACGCTGGCGGCGGAGCGCGCCGATGCGCCGATCATCGTCGTCGAGTCGGTGTCGAAGTGGGCGTGGGCTGGGCTGAGGATCGGCTGGCTGCGGGCCGACCCTGTTCTGGTGCGCAGGCTGCGCGCGGCACGACAGCTCGCTGACCAGTCGACGAGTGTGCCTGGTCAGCTCCTCGCACTCGACCTCCTCGCGAGGGCCGTCGACCTGCGGACCGCGACCAGCCGGATCCACGGCGAGCGTCTGCGACTCGTGCGGTCGCTGCTGGCCGAGCACCTGCCCGACTGGCGCTGGGCCGAGCCGCGCGGCGGACTCTCTCTCTGGGTGACCCTGCCGGTGGGTTCGGCCAGCGCTTTTGCCCGGATCGCGGCCGTGCACGGGGTGTCGATCGCCGGAAGCGCGGCGTTCGCGGCATCCGTCCTTCCCGACGATCACATCCGCATCCCGTTCACTGCGCCCGACGACGTGCTCGCCGAGGGTGTGCGCCGGCTCGGTGTCGCGTGGCAGGAGTATCGGGATGCTCTCAGCGACCGCCCCTAGCGCGGGCGCATGAGCAGACGGCGGCACGCTGCCGCGCCGATCTCCTGACACCTGCTGTTCTGAGACCGGTCACGGCGATCAGGCCCCGGTGTCGGTGACGGCGGGTAGCGTTGTTGCATGGTCAACTATCGCTATCTCGGCAACAGCGGTCTCAAAGTCTCTGAGATCACCTATGGCAACTGGGTCACCCACGCATCGCAGGTCGGCGACGACGCCGCCGTCAAGACGGTGCACGCGGCGCTCGACGCCGGCATCACCACGTTCGACACGGCAGACACGTATGCCAACACCGCGGCGGAGGTCGTGCTCGGCAAGGCCCTCGAAGGACAGCGCCGCGAGGGGCTCGAGATCTTCACGAAGGTCTACTTCCCGACCGGCCCCAAGGGTCCGAACGACACCGGACTGAGCCGCAAGCACATCCTCGAGTCGATCAACGGCTCGCTGAAGCGCCTCGGCACCGACTACGTCGACCTCTACCAGGCGCACCGCTTCGACTACGAGACCCCGCTGGAAGAGACGTTCCAGGCGTTCGCCGACGTCGTCCGTCAGGGCAAGGCGCTCTACATCGGCGTCTCGGAGTGGACGGCCGAGCAGCTGCGGGAGGGCCACGCGCTCGCGAAGCAGCTCGGCGTGCAGCTCATCTCGAACCAGCCGCAGTACTCGATGCTGCACCGCGTGATCGAGGGCAAGGTCGTGCCGGCCTCCGAAGAGCTCGGCATCTCGCAGATCGTCTGGTCGCCGATGGCGCAGGGCGTGCTGTCGGGCAAGTACCTGCCCGGCCAGCCGGTGCCCGAGGGCTCGCGCGCGACCGACCCGCACAGCGGTTCGGAGTTCATCAAGAGCTTCCTGCAGGACGACATCCTCACCGCGGTGCAGAAGCTCAAGCCGATCGCCGAAGAGGCGGGCCTGTCGATGCCGCAGCTCGCGATCGCGTGGGTGCTGCAGAACCCGAACGTCGCCGCCGCTCTCGTCGGAGCCTCGCGCCCCGAGCAGCTGGCCGAGACGGTCAAGGCCTCGGGTGTGACGCTCGACGCCGACACCCTCGCGGCCATCGACGCCGCGCTGGGCGACACGGTCAACCGCGACGCCGAGGCCACCTACTCGGTGTCGCCGAAGGCGCGCCTGGTCTGACCGCCGCATGACGAAGGCCGCCGTTCGGGATGAACGGCGGCCTTCGTCGTGTGCGGGAGCGCTTACTCCTTGACGGCGCCGGCCGTCAGGCCCTGCACGATCCAGCGGCTCGCGAGAGCGAACATCACCATGGTCGGCAGGATGGTCAGCACGGCCGCGGCCGACATCGAACCCCAGTCGATGTTGAACGTCGAGATGAAGCCGTTCAGCGCCGACGGCACGGTGCGGTTCTCATCCGTGTTCATCAGCACGACCGACAGGAACAGCTCGTTCCAGCAGTTGACGAAGTTGAAGATGAACGCGGCGATGATGCCGGGGGTCATCACCGGCACGAGCACCCGGAACAGAGCGCCGAAGCGCGAGCATCCGTCGATCATCGCCGCCTCTTCGAGGGCATCGGGGACGTTCTCGAAGAACCCGCGCAGCATGACGGTGGAGAACGGGATGCAGACCGCGATGTACACGAGGATCAGACCGGGCTTGGTGTCGACCAGGCCGAGGTCGGTCATCATCGAGTACAGCGGGCCCAGCGCGATGAACGCCGGGATCATCTGCGTCAGCAGGAAGGCGACCAGCACCGTGCCCTTGCCGCGGAACTCGAAGCGGGCGATCACATAGGCGCTCAGCAGCGCGATCAGCGTCGCGACCGCGCCCGCGATCGTCGCCACGAGAGCGGAGTTGCCGAGGAACACCCCGAACGAGCTCTGCTCGAACAGGCTGACGTAGTTGTCGAACGAGGGCTCTGACGGCCAGTACTCGATCGGGAACGAGTTGATCGTGCCCGGCGATTTGAACGATGTCAGTGCGATCCAGTACAGCGGGAACAGCGTGATGACGAGCCAGAGCAGAAGCCCGACCACACGCACGACGCCGCCGACCGACACCTTGCGCGCAGGTCGCGGCGCCTTCGCGATGTCGGGAACGGTGAGACGCCGGGTCTCGGTGACTGTTGTGCCGGTGATGGTCATCGCTGCACCTTCCGCATCGCCATCAGATAGAACGCGCAGAACACGAACAGGAACGCGACGACGATGAGTCCGATCGCACTCGCGATGCCGTAGTTGCCCTGCTGGGTGTAGTTGATCATCCACGTCGTGATGATGTGCGTCTGGTTCGCCGGCCCGCCGTTGGTCATCGCGTAGATGATGTCGGGGAAGTTGAAGATCCAGATGATGCGCAGCAGGATCGTCAGCAGCAGCGTCATCGAGATGTACGGGATGATGATCGAGAAGAGCTGGCGCACCTTGCCTGCACCGTCGAGGCTCGCGGCCTCGAGCATCTCGTCAGGCACCGACTGGAGCGCTGCGAGGATCATGATCGCGAAGAACGTCACGCCGTACCAGATGTTGGCCACGATGACCGCGAACATCGCGAGCTTCGGATCGGCCAGCCAGGGCAGCGGAGCGTCGATCAGACCGACCTTCATGAGCAGGTCGTTCACGACGCCGAACTCGGCGTTGAACATCCAGCGGAACAGCATGCCGATCAGGAATCCCGAGACCGCCCAGGGGAAGAACACGAGGGCCTGGTAGAGCCCGCGGAAGCGGAACCGCTTGCGCAGGGCGAGCGCGATCAGGAAGCCGATCACGAGCTGCGGCACGAGTGAGCCGACGACCCAGAGCACCGAGTTCCACGCGACGATGGGGAACGCCGGGTCTTGGAAGACGGTCACGAAGTTGTCGAAGCCCACCCAGGGGGTCGAGGTGAGATCCCACAGGTTCCAGTCGTGGAAGGCCATGCGTGCGCCCTGCAGCATGGGCCAGTAGGTGAACCAGCACACGAACACGATCGCCGGGGCCATGAAGGCCAGCAGCGTCAGCGCGTGGCGGCCACGGAAGGGGCGGCGCCGGCGGGATGACGGGGAGGCCCCGCCGGCGGTGCCGACGGAGCCCCCTTCGAGTGCGGTCCGGGTCACGGATCAGCCCTTTTCCGCTGCGTACTTCTCGGTCCAGAAGGCGTCCCACGACTCGAGCAGCTCGCTGGTCGACATGTTGCCGAGCAGCACGTTCTGCACGTCCTGGTCGGACTTCTGGATCCACTCGGTCCACCAGCTCACGCCACGCGGCTGCTGCACGTTGACGTACGTCTCGGGGTCTTCGGTCATCGTGACGTAGCTCGTCCACGGACCCGAGGAGTAGAACTCGTCATCCGCAGCCTCCGAGATGATCGGCACGAGGCTGTTGGCCTGGGCGAACTCGGTGGCTGGTTCGGCCGACGAGAGGAACTCGACGAGCTTGACCGCGGCATCCTGGTGCTCGCTGTTCTCCGCGACGCCCCAGCCGGCGACGGCCAGCGGCTGCGCGGCCTTGCCGGACGGCCCGACGAGCAGTGGAGCGGTGTCCCACTGGTCTTCGGTCAGCGACGAGTCCTGCACCGTGGCGATGACCTCGGGGTCCTGCAGCAGGAACGCCGTGGTGCCGTTGGTGAAGCCGGCGACCATCTCGGGGTAGCCCCACGAGACGGCGGACGGCGGCGAGGCCTCCTTGAACAGATCGAAGTAGTCGTCGACGGCCTCCTGCGCCTCGGGGGCGGCGAAGATCGTCGAGCCGTCCTCCATCAGGAACGCGTCATCGACGTCGAGGCCGTCGATCGTGTACGCCTCGATCGCGGCGACCACGTTGCTGTTCGCGTTCGCACCGCCACGGAACGCGTAGCCGTAGATGTTGTTCGAGGGGTCCTGGATGGCGCTGGCCTGCTCGAGCAGATCCTTCCAGCTGTGCGGAGGACCGTCGAAGCCCGCCTCTTCGACCAGGTCGGTGCGGTAGAAGAGCGACAGACCGTAGAAGCCGTAGGGCACGAAGTAGCTCTTGCCGTCGGTGGCCACCGATGCGGCCTGCGCGTTGTCGGTCAGGGCGTCCCAGCCGTCCCACTTCTCGAGGTCGCCCGAGATGTCGTGCAGCCAGCCGTTGTTCGCAAAGGGGCCGACCGTGATGTCGCGGACCTCGAGCACGTCGACGCCCTTGCCCGACTGCAGCATCTGCTGGATCTTCGCGTCGGCCTGCTCGGTGGGCGGCGAGACCAGCTTGACCTTGATGTCAGGGTTCTCCTTCTCGAAGTCGTCGAGGAGTCCGCGGAGCAGGTCGGTGCGTGCAGGGTTGGTCAGGCTCTCGACCATCTGCAGGGTGACGGTGCCGTCGGCGGAGTCGCCGCCGCTTGCGGAACAGCCGGTGAGCGCGAGTGCGGCGACGGTGCCGATTCCCGCGGCGGTCGTCAAGATTCTGTTCTTCTTCACGAGGTGCCTCTCAGTTGGTGATGGTGGTGGGTCGGGTGATGGTGGTGGGTCGGGTGATGTGTGGAGCAGGCGTTCGGGTGTTCGGGTCAGGAGACGATGATCGAGTCGGGGGTGCGGATGCCGGCGCGGCGAAGGATCTGCGGGATGCAGCGCTCGACGAAGGCTTCGAAGTCGGATGCCTCGGTGTAGAGGTGGGCCGACAGGCGGAAGTAGCCGACGCCGCGGAAGCTGGTGAACGCGGTCTCGACGCCGGTCTCGTCGAGCAGGTCCATGCGCAGAGCGTCGGCCTCCTCGCGGGTCGAGCCGAGTCCGAGCGGCAGACGCACGAGCCGCATCGACGGCACGGGCGAGGGCAGCGGCGTCAGGGGGTCTTCGTCGCCGTAGGGGCGCAGGCCCTCGGCGATGATCTCGGCTCCGGCATCCGCCATCTGCGCCATGGCCCGGCGGGCGTTGTGCCAGCCGAACTCGGCCTCGATGAACTCGATCGATGCCGGGGTGGCGAGATAGGTCGTCGCGTCGATCGTGCCCTGGGTGTCGAAGCGCTCGGGGTAGGGCTCGTTCGCGGACCACGAGTCGATGAGCGGCCAGAGGTCGTCGCGGTCGGGAGCGGTCGTGACGAGCAGCGCCGAACCGCGCGGGGCGCAGGGCCACTTGTGCAGGTTGCCGAACCACCAGTCACCGCCGGCGACCGCGGCGGCATCCGGCACGAGCCCGGGGGCATGTGCGCCGTCGACGAGCGTGCGGATGCCGCGCTCGGCGGCGAGCTCGGCGATGCGGCGGGTCGGCAGCATGCGGGCGGTGGGCGAGGTGATCTGGTCGACGACGATCAGACGGGTGTGCGGGGTGAGCGCGTCGGCGAAGCGCTGCACGACCTCGTCGTCGGAGGCCAGCAGCGGCAGCTCGACGGCGCGGACGGATGCTCCGAAGCGGCGGGCCAGGCGCTGCGCGCCCATCGTGATCGCGCCGTAGCCCTGGTCGGTGACGAGGATCTCGTCGCCGCGCTCGAGGTGCATGGCGTTGTAGACGACGGTGGCCGCGGCCGAGGCGTTGGGAACGAAGACGCTGTCTTCGGCGTGGGCGCCGAGGAACGGGGCGGTGGCTTCGCGGGCCGCGCGCACCCGCTCGGCGATGCGGGGGAACCACTCGACCGGGCTGAGGTCGGCTCGGCGCCGCAGTGCATCCTGCTGCGCGACGACCGCGGTGGGCACAGCGCCGAACGAGCCGTGGTTCAGGTGGATCACGTCGGGATCGAGGGGCCACGCATCACGGGCTCGGATGCCGGAGTTCAGCGTGAGCGGTGCGGGGAAGAGTGGTGCGGGCATCGGTCCTCGTCGGTGCGTCGGGCTAGTTGTTGCACAACTTTGCCACAGAGGTTCCGATATGGCTATGGAAAGGTGAAGATGAAACATAGTTGTCATACGAATTTGATGAAGAGCGCGGGTCCGACAGACTCGCAGGGGAGTGGCCGGTGTCAGAGAGGATCACGATGAGTGCTTTGGATACGGCCCTGCACGGGCTGCGTGCGCTGATCGCCGACGGCGCACTGCGCCCCGGTGACCGTCTGCCCAGCGAGGGCGAGCTGTGCGAGACGCTGGGCGTCTCGCGAGGATCGCTGCGCGAAGCCATCCGCATGCTGGCCGCACTCGGGGTGCTCGAGACCCGCCACGGGTCTGGCAGCTATGTCAGCGAACTGCGCGCCGCCGACCTCATCGGCAGCTTGTCGCTGACGGTCGGGCTGCTGCCCATGGCCGGAGTGCTCGAGCTGACCGAGCTGCGCCGGGTGCTCGAACCGCATGCCGCGGCGCTCGCCGCGGCCCGCATCGATGCCGCGACGATCGAGACGCTCGGCGGCGTGCTCGACGAGATCGAGGCCAGTGATGACTTCGAAGACCACTCCCGCCTCGACCACGCCTTCCACATGACGATCTCGGAGGTCGCCGGCAACGACGCCCTCACGAGCCTCATCGACGTGCTGCGCTCACGGTCGCGGGCGTATCGGATTCCGGATGCCGATGACGCCGCCGAACTCAAGCTGCACTCGGACGCGGGGCACCGGGCTATTCTTCGCGGGCTCGCGGCGGCTGATCCGGTTGCGGCGTCGGCTGCGGCATCCGCTCATGTGGCTCAGACCGAGTACTGGGTGCGGCGGTACACCGAGACCGACATCGTCGCCGAGGGGTCGGCCGTCGAGCCGGACTGAGTTCGGCGGGGTCGCGATGCTCGCCTCGATTCAGTCTCCCTGCGGTGCGAAGCGCAGCACATTCGTGTTGCGACGGACGAAGCCGACGGACTCGTAGAGGCGCAACGCCGATTCGCGAGACGGTCGGGACGTCAGGTCGAGTGTCGGCAGCCCCCGCTGTTGCGACTCGTCGATGATCGCTTCGAGCAGCAGGCGTGCGATGCCTCGTCCACGGGTGCTCTGATCGACCACGACGTCTTCGATGCTGCCGTGCCATCCGGTGATGAGCGGGGCCGTCACGAGGGTGGCCATTCCCACGATGCGGCCTGACTCGCGCGCGACGAACAGGTCGGTGTTCTGCGCCTGGAGCAACGAGAGCACCCGTTCCGCGTCGAATCGAGCGGTCGCCGAGAGCTGAGGGAGAAGTGCCTCGATCCGGCGAAGGTCATCCGCTGTGAGGCGGTCCGCGATCGAGATGGTGATTCCGTCGGCCATGGGTGACGTGTCAGGCGAGGGTGATGTCGACCTGGATCTCGGCGGCGATGCGTTCGAGGTCACGGCGCAGGGCGTCGAGGTCGACCGACTCGGGAACCCGTGCGATCACGGACGCCTCGAACAGGCGGCCGCCGGCCATCGCAGCATCCCGGGTCTCGGTCGCCAGCTCTTCGATGCTCAGGTCATGCGCGCTCAGCACGTTCGACACCTCGCGGACGATGCCGGAGCGGTCGTTGCCGAGCACGCGGATCTCGAGCATCTGATCGTCGGCATCCGACTCGGCCGGCGCGCCGGTCAGAACTGCGAGCGTCAGCAGCCCCTGACCCTGCAGCCCGCGCAGAGCCGTCTGCAGATCGTCGGCGCGCTCAGGAGCGACCGAGACTTCGATCACGCCGGCGAAGGTTCCGGCGAGCTCGGCCAGCGAGCTGTTCTCCCAGTTGCCACCGTGGGCATCGACGACATTGGCGACCGCCGCGACGAGACCCGGACGATCGGCACCCGCGACAGTGAGGATGAGAGTAGTCATGCGGCCAGCGTAGCCGTTCACGATTCAGCAGCATCGCTCAGAAAGCGCCTGAAGACCGCGGCCCGGCAGCCGGTCCGGGGTGTTCGTGCTGAATTGTGAACCGCGCTGTCAGTCGACCCAGTCGCCGGTGTCGAGGAAGTGGTCGAGGCGGGCGCGGTGCGGGGCGAGGTCCCAGCCCTGCTGTGCGACCCACTCGTCGTTGAAGTACGTGCCGGCGTAGCGGATGCCGCTGTCGCAGATGAGGGTGACGATGCTGCCGGTCTCGCCCGCGGCGCGCATGCGGGCGATCAGCTGGAAGGCACCGTACAGGTTGGTGCCGGTCGAGCCGCCGGCGAGGTGCAGGGTGCGCTCGCGCAGCATCCGGATCGCGGCGATCGACCCCGCATCAGGCACGCGGATCATCTCGTCGATCACGCTGGGCACGAACGAGGCCTCGACGCGCGGTCGGCCGATGCCCTCGATGCGGCTGGGGCGCCCGACGGGCGGATCGACCGTGCCGGCCCAGCCGTCGTAGAACGCCGAACCCTCGGGGTCGACCACGGCGATCTGGGTCTCGTGGCGGCGGTACTTCACATAGCGGCCGAAGGTCGCGCTCGTGCCGCCGGTGCCCGCGCCCACGACGATCCAGCGGGGGATCGGATGCCGCTCCTGCGACAGCTGGCTGAACACGCTCTCGGCGATGTTGTTGTTGCCGCGCCAGTCGGTCGCCCGCTCGGCGAACGTGAACTGGTCGAGGTAGTGCCCGTGGCATTCGGACGCGAGGCGCTGGGCCTCGGGAGACATGTCCTCCGCGCGGTCGACGAAGTGGCAGCGTCCACCGTAGAACTCGATGAGGTCGATCTTCTCCTGGCTGGTCGAGCGCGGCACGACGGTGACGAACGGCAGCCCCAGCATCCGGGCGAAGTACGCCTCTGAGACGGCGGTGGATCCGCTCGACGACTCGACCAGTGTCGAGTGCTCCGTGATGCGGCCGTTGACGAGTCCGTACAGGAGCAGCGAGCGCGCGAGACGGTGCTTGAGCGACCCGGTGGGGTGCACCGACTCGTCCTTCAGGTACAGATCGATGCCCCACTCGGGCGGCAGCGGGAACAGGTGCAGGTGCGTGTCGGCACTGCGGTTCGCGTCGGCTTCCAGCAGGGCGATCGCGGTGCTGGTCCAGTCGCTCATCCTTCGAGCGTAACGCTCCTCTACCTGGGGGTGTATCCGCCCTCGCCCGTCTCGCCGTCGTAGGTGAAGACCTCGTCCTCGAGGGTGATCTGGATGTCGTCGCCGAGCGGCTGCTCAGCGAGCAGACGCTCTTCGAGCATCGTCATCCGCTCCTCGTACTCCTGTGCCTGCGCCTCGTCGACACCCCAGATCGTCGCGACCTTCATGTCGGTGAGGAAGTAGAGGAAGGCCGAGACGGCGGTGCGGTTGAACTCGGTGTCGGGGATGCTCTTCCACAGTGCCCCGCTGTCGCGCAGCTGCTTGTACTCGTCGATCTTCGCCTGGAGGACGTCGGCTATTCCGGAGGCATCGGCGTCACCCGAGTCGTCGGACGGCGGCTGCTCGGTGGTCGGGGAGTCGGAGGGCGCGTTGGGAGCTGCGGCCGTCGCGGACGGCATGGGCGCGGCGACCGGCTCGCGCGAACTCAGAAGCAGGCTCAGGGCCACGCCGACTCCGACGATGACGATCAGCACGAACACCACGACCGCCGCGATCACGATGCCGACGTTTCTGCCCGAGCGCGAGCGAGGGCTCGGGGGTGCAGAGGGGTACGGATACGCCGCGCCGTAGGGAGCGGAAGGCTGCTGGCCTGCCGGGTACTGCGGCGGATACGCGGCCGGCTGCTGCGGCGGGTACTGGCCCGGCTGCTGGGGTGGATAGGGCCCCTGCTGCTGCTGCGGGTATTGGCCCGGTTGCGGAGCCGCGGCGTACGGGGGAAGCGGCGGTGCGGGAGGCGCGGGCGGCCCGCTCAGGGGCGGTGCCAGCGGGACCGACGAGTGATCGACCGGAGCTGCGGGCGGAGGCGGCGGGATGACCGGTTCGGGCTCAGAGCCCTGCGCGTGCGCGTCGTCGACCATCGTGTCTGCCCCCCTGCTCGCGTCGCCCGGTGCGACGCGTGCTCCGCTGCCAGGCTAGCGGCCTCGGCGAACTCGGCTAGCGAACCGTGCCGGCCCGCGAGGCGCTGCCGGCGTCGTCGACGTGCAGCAGCGACGCCTGCGACTGCTCCTGCTGCAGCTGGAACTCGAAGCGCGAGCGGTCGCCGCGGTGGTGGGCCACGAAGTACTCGATCGGGATGCCGTCGGCGGCGCGGCTCACGCTGCGCAGCCGCAGCAGGGCCGAGCCGGCACTCACACCGAGATGCTGCGCCTGCTCGTGGGTCGCCACCGTCGCCTCGGCCGAGCGGACGCCGCTGGTCGCCACGATGTCGTGATCGGCGAGCAGGCGATACAGGGATCGCTCCGACAGGTCGACGCCGAGGGTGACGCCGCCGACGGCATCCGGCATCCAGGTCGTGGAGAGCGACCAGGGCTCGCCGTCGACGTGGCGGAGGCGGTCGAGCACCACGACCGGTGCGCCGACCTCGACCTCGAGGGCCGCCGCGATCTCGTCGTCGGCCAGCGTCTGCTCGTGCCGCAGCACGTCGCTGTGCACGTGCCCGCCCCGGCGCTCGACGTCGTCGTACAGGCCGACCAGCGTGTGCACGAGGCTCTCGCTCGTGCGGGGGCGCGACACGAACGTACCCTTGCCCTTGACCCGCTCGACGAGCCCCTCGTGCTCGAGCTGGGCGAGCGCCTGGCGCACGACGGTGCGTGAGATGCCGTAGCGCTCGCACAGGCGGTGCTCGCCGGGCAGCGGGTCGCCCGGCTGCAGGCCGTCTCTCGAGATGCCGTCGACGATCAGCTGACGAAGCTGGTCGTACATGGGTGCCGCGGAGTGGCGGTCGATCGTGTCGTTCATGTCAGTACGCCACCCCTGCGTGCAGGATCACATTCGCATACGGGGTGAACTCGCCCGAGCGCACGAACGCGCGCGCCGAGTGCGTCAGCTTCTTGAACTCGACGTGCGGGATGAGCTCGATCTCGAAATCCTGATCGGCGAAGCGCTCGCGCAGCGCGGCCAGCACCTCGGGGCTCTTCTCGGCCACCTCCGCAGAGACGGTCGCGCCCTCGACGACGAGCTCGGCGAGCACGGTGTCGAGCACATCGAAGAACGCCGGAGCACCCGGCCGGTAGGCGAGGTCGATGCGCTCCGACCCCGGGGGAATCGGCAGCCCCGCATCGGTCACCACCAGCAGGTCGGTGTGCCCGGTCTCGCTGATCACGCGCGAGAGCGCGGGGTTGATCGTCGTCGCTGTCTTGCGCATGATGTCTCCTCGGGGGTGTCAGTGGGCTTCTCGTGCGGCCAGGAACGCCTCGACCTCTGCCCGCAGCGGCAGGCTCGGTGAGGCGCCCTGCTTCGTGACGGCGAGGGCGCCGGCCGCGGTGGCGATGCGCACGGCATCCGTCAGCTCCAGGCCGTTCGCCAGTGCCGCACCGAGATACCCGGCGTAGGCGTCGCCGGCCGCGGTGGTGTCGACGGCCTCGACCGGGAAGGGCGGGATGACGGATGCTCCGGCCGCCGTCACGACGCACGAGCCTTGACCGGCGAGCGTGATCACGGCGGCGCCGACGCCGCGGTCGAGGAACCACCGGCCCGCGAGCGCGGCCGAGGCGGCGTCGGTCACTTCGATGCCGCTGAGCACCGATGCCTCGGTCTCGTTCGGGGTCACGATGTCGATGTTCGCCCACACCGCGTCGTCGAGCGGAGCGGCGGGTGCCGGGTCGAGGATGACGGTCATGCCGTGCTCGCGTCCGCGTGACGTGATGTGCGCGGTGAGTGCCGACGGGGTCTCGAGCTGGGTGAGCAGCACCGACGTTGTCGGCGCGAGGGCCGTGAGCGCCGAGTCGATCTGCTCGGTGCTGAGGGAGGCGTTGGCGAGCGGCACCATGACGATGTCGTTCTGCGCCGAGGCGTCGACGCGGATGTGCGCGATGCCCGTCGGGCCGGGCACGGTGCGGAGGTGCGCGAGGTCGACGCCGGCTTCGCTCAGCCCGTCGACGACGAGGTCGTGGAAGAGGTCGTCTCCGACGCATCCGACGAAGCTCGTGCGGGCTCCGGAGCGTCCGGCCGCGACGGCCTGATTGGCGCCCTTGCCGCCGAGCATGAGGGTGAACTCGTCGCCCAGGATGGTCTCGCCGCGGGCCGGGAGCCGGGTCGAGAAGGTCGTCACGTCTGCGGTCACACTGCCGACGATGACGACGCCGGTGCGATCGGGCGAGGTGGCGGCTGTCATGGCACTCCTGATCGTCGTCGATGCGGGGTGCTTTGACATCCTCCGCGGCTGTCATTACATTAGCCGAATCCGAACCTGTAACGACAGGTTGTGCACAAGGAGACCCGATGACCGCGCTGGCCCCCCGTCTCTATGTCGACAGCGCAGACGTCGACCGCGTCTCGTCTCTCCTCGCGGGGGGCGTCGTGCACGGCGTCACCACCAACCCGACGATCCTCGAGCGCGGTGGCCGCACCGCCGCCGAGATCCCCGACCTCTACGCCCGCTGGTCAGGCGAGGGCGCTCGCGAGATCTTCTTCCAGACGTGGGGCGGCGACACCGCATCATTCCTGCGCAACGCCGAGGGCATCCGGGCACTCGGCGACCGGGTGGTCGTGAAGGTGCCCGCCACGCGCGAGGGCTTCGCCGCGGCATCCGCTCTGGTGCGCGAGGGCGCGACCGTTCTCGTCACGGCCGTGTACTCGGTCGCCCAGGCGCTGGCGTGCGCCTCGATCGGAGCGCAGTACATCGCTCCCTACCTCGGACGGATGCGGGATGCCGGCATCGACGGCGACGCCGTGATCGCCCGGATGCAGGAGATGTGCGAGGGGAGCGACTCGAACGTGCTCGCCGCGAGCCTGCGATCACCCGACGACATCACCGGCCTGCGGCTCGCGGGGGTGCCGTACTTCACCGCGGCGCCCGACGTGATCGAGCAGATGCTGTTCCACGACGTCAGCGACAGCTCGGCCGCCGAGTTCGACGCCGCGATGGGGCGACTCGGCGCCTGACGCCTGCTGTTCTCAGGCGGATGCCGCCTGGCGCAGCCACCGCTCGACGCCGGCGATGTGCGCGGTGGCGAGCGAGGTGGCGAGACCCGAGTCGTGCCGGGCGATCGCCTCGGCGATGGCCCGATGCTCCGAGAGGGTGCGCTCGACGGCTCCGCCCTCGGTGAGCCCCCGCCACACGCGGGCGCGCACGGTCTGGCTGCTCAGGTGCTCGATGAGGCTCGCGAGATAGGCGTTGCCCGCCATGCCGACGATCTCGCGGTGGAAGCGGATGTCGTGCTCGACGAGCTCCTCGATGCTGACCGTCGGATCGATGGACTCGACCTCGCGTTCGAGGTCGGCGATCGCCTCGTCGGTGCCGAGGGTGGCCGCGAGGCCGGTCGCCTGAGACTCGAGCATCCGTCGCACCGCGAAGATCTCGAGCATCGAATCGTCGTCGTGCATGTCGACCACGAACGAGATCGCCTCGAGCAGCAGGTGGGGTTCGAGGCTGGTGACATAGGTGCCGTCGCCGCGGCGCACGTCGAGAACCCGGATCACCTCGAGCGCCTTCACCGCCTCGCGCATCGAGTTGCGCGACAGGCCGAGCCGCTCGGACAGCTCCTTCTCGGGAGGGAGTCGATCGCCGGGGGCGAGCTCGCCCGACACGATCATCGCCTTGATCTTCTCGATCGCGTCGTCAGTCACTGCCATGGCGTCATCCTAGCCATTCATCGGATGTCTGCGGCAGGATGGGGGCATGCGCGTACTCGATTCGCACCTGCACCTCTGGGATCCCGAGCTTCTGCACTACACCTGGCTCGAAGGACCGCTCGGCTGGCTGTTCGGTGAGACCGAGATCGAGCACGCGCGAATAGGTCGCGCGACCTCGGAGCGGGCGGTCTTCGTGCAGGCCGAGACCATCGAAGACGACTTCCTCGACGAGGTGCGCTGGGTGGCGGGTCTGGCCGCCCGCATCGGCGTGGTCGGAATCGTCGCCGGCGCGCGCCTCGATCGCGGCACCGACACCACCGCCCACCTCGAAGGCCTTGCGGCCGAGCCGCTCGTGATCGGCGTGCGTCACATCCTGCAGGGCGAGCCCGACGGCCTCGCAGTGTCGGCCGCCTTCGTGACCGGTGCCCGCGAGGTCGCCGCGCACGGGTGGGCCTTCGACGCCTGCATCCGTGCATCCCAGCTTCCCGAGATCGCGCGCCTCGCGGGAGCGGTGCCCGAGCTGCGGGTGGTGCTCGATCACCTCGGCAAGCCGACGGTCGGCACGGCGGATGCTCCGGCGGCGCCGACGATGGAATGGGTGCGCGATCTCGACGATCTCGCACGGCATCCGAACGTGTGGTGCAAGCTGTCGGGGCTTCCGGCAGAGGCCGGGGGCGACTGGTCGGCTGAGCAGCTGCATCCGTTCCTCGATGCCGCGGCCGACGCCTTCGGGGTCGAGCGGCTCATGTGGGGCAGCGACTGGCCCGTCTCGGTCATCGGCCCCGCCGAGGCCGACGACCCGTACGCGAACGAAGACGGATCCCCGATGTACCAGCCCACGGCACGCAGCCGGTGGGCGGATGCCGTGGCCGGCTGGGCCGAGCTCCGCAGCCACGACGTCGACGCCATCATGTGGCGCAATGCCGAGGAGTTCTACCGCGTCGGCGCCAGGCCCCCGCGCGAGGATGCTCGGGAGGAGCGACCTCGTCGCGGTTTCCTGCGGTGGCTGCGGGGCGATCGCGAGTAGCGGGCGCTCCTCGCGCCCCGGCTGTCACGGCGTGCACACATAGCCCCGAACAGCACACGAACTGCCGAGGATCGTGTGCGAAGCGGGGCCTGCTGTGCTGTCCGGGACCGGGGTGGAGCCCGACCCGGGTCAGCCGCCGACGGGGCGGAGGCGCAACTGCGCCATGCCGCCGTCGACCTCGATGAACGTGCCGGTGGTCGAACCCGCGGCGGGGCTCACGAGGTAGGCGACAGCCGCCGCGACCTCGTCGGGCGAGACCAGACGACCGTGCGGCTGGCGGGCCTCGAGAGCGGCGCGTTCGGCTGCCGGGTCGGCGGCCGAGTCGAGCAGTCGTCCGACCCAGGGGGTGTCGGCCGTGCCGGGGTTCACGGCGTTGACGCGGATGCCGTCGCGCAGATGATCGGCGGCCATGGCGCGCGTCAGAGCCGAGACGGCGCCCTTCGATGCGCTGTAGAGAGCACGCTGCGGCAGGCCGGTCGTCGAGGCGATGGATGCCGTGTTGCACACCGCCGCGTGGGGCGACCTCTTGAGCCAGGGCAGTGCTGCCGATGTGACGCGGGCGATGCCGGTGACGTTGATCGAGAGCACTCGCGCCCACTCGTCGTCATCGTTCGCGCTGATGTCGCCCTGCGCGCCGACTCCGGCGTTGTTGACGACGATGTCGATGCGGCCGAACTTCTCGGCGACGGCTGCCACGGCGGCATCCACCGATGCGCGGTCCGACACGTCGGCTGTGAACGCGGCGAATGCGGCGTCCGCTCCTGCGGTGTCGCGGTCGAGCACGGCGATCTGAGCGCCGTCGTCGTGCAGTCGGGCGGCGACGGCTGCGCCGATTCCGGATGCTCCGCCGGTGACGATCGCGACGAGTCCGTCGAGTGCCTTGGTCACTTCTGTGCCTCCCATGCCACGAACTCCTGGCGCTGGTGCCCGAGTCCTTCGATCTCGATCTCGACCACGTCGCCCGCCTTCAGGTACGGGAATCTGCCCCCGAACGCGACGCCCTGCGGGGTGCCGGTGAGGATCAGGTCGCCGGGCTCGAGAGTGACGTACTGCGACAGGTGGTGCACGATCACGCGCACGTCGAAGATCATGTCGTTCGTGTTCGAATCCTGTCGCGCTTCGCCGTTGACCCAGCTGCGCAGCCGCAGGTCGTCGACGTCGACCTCGTCGGGGGTGACCAGCCACGGACCGGTCGGGTTGAACCCGGGCGCGATCTTGCCCTTCGACCACTGGCCTCCCGACACCTCCATCTGGAAGGCGCGCTCCGAGACGTCGTTCGCGGTGACGTAGCCGGCGATGTGCGCGTCGGCATCCTCGGGTGAATCCAGGTAGGCGGCGCGAGCGCCGATGACGATGCCGAGCTCGACCTCCCAGTCGGTCTTCTCGCTGCCCCGGGGGATCGTGACCGCATCGTTCGGGCCGACGACCGTGTTCGGCGTCTTCAGGAACAGGATCGGCACGGTCGGCGGCTCGGAGCCCGACTCGCGCGCGTGCGCCGCATAGTTCTGACCGATGCAGATGACGGCGCTCGGGCGGGCGATCGGCGCACCGATGCGCAGCGCTGCGGCATCGTCGAGCACAGGCAGCTCGTCCGCGGCGCGAGCGGCCTCGACGCGAGCGCGGAAGTCGGAGGCGAGGAAGTCTCCGTTCACATCGGATGTCACCGACCTCAGATCGAGGTAGCGCTCGCCTTCGACGAGGACGGGGATCTCGGCGCCGGGAGTGCCTAGCCGTGCGAACTTCATGTCTCTCCTGATCACTGAGGATTCGGTGTTGCGGGGGCGCATCATCGCGGCCCGTCTCGTTGACAGTATAGACATCGGATGTTTACACTCCAAGAGATCTGCACGAATCCCCACCCCGTGCACGAGAGGACCCCGTGAGCCGCATCGTCGCCCTCGACACGACCGACATCCGCTTCCCCACGTCGCTGAGTCTGGACGGATCGGATGCCATGAACCCCGACCCCGACTACTCGGCCGCGTACGTGATCGTGCGCACGGATGCCGAGGACGACATCGACGGCCACGCCTTCGTCTTCACCATCGGCCGGGGCAACGACGTGCAGGTCGCCGCGATCGACGCGCTCGCCGGGCACCTCGTCGGTCGCGAGATCGAGCCGCTGCTCGACGACATGGGCACGACGTTCCGCGACATCATCGGCGACTCGCAGCTGCGCTGGCTCGGCCCTGAGAAGGGCGTCATGCACATGGCCATCGGCGCGGTCATCAACGCGCTGTGGGACATCAAGGCGAAGCGTGCCGGTCTGCCGCTCTGGCAGCTGCTCGCCCGGATGACACCGGAGGAGCTGGTCGACCTCGTCGACTTCCGCTACCTCACCAATGCGCTCACGCGCGAGGATGCGCTCGAGATCCTGCGTGCCGCAGAGCCGGGCCGCATCGAGCGGGAGCGCGAGCTGCTCGCCACCGGGTACCCCGGATACACGACGAGCCCGGGGTGGCTGGGGTACTCCGACGAGAAGCTCGAGCGCCTCGCCCGCGAGGCGATGACCGACGGCTTCACCCAGATCAAGCTCAAGGTCGGGGCTGACCTCGACGACGACATCCGTAGGTTCCGCAAGGCCCGCGAGGTCTGCGGACCCGACTTCCCGATCGCGATCGATGCGAACCAGCGCTGGGAGGTGTCGGAGGCGATCGAGTGGGTGAACGCGCTCGCCGAGTTCCACCCCGCGTGGATCGAGGAGCCCACGAGTCCTGACGACGTGCTCGGTCACGCCGAGATCGCGAGAGGTGTGGCGCCGATCAGGGTCGCCACCGGCGAGCACGCGCAGAACCGGGTGATCTTCAAGCAGCTGCTGCAGGCCGACGCGATCTCGGTCATGCAGATCGACGCGGTGCGCGTCGCGGGTGTCAACGAGAACATCGCCAACCTGCTGCTCGCGGCGAAGTTCGGAGTGCCCGTCTGCCCGCACGCCGGTGGCGTCGGCCTGTGCGAGGCCGTGCAGCACCTGTCTATGTTCGACTTCGTCGCCGTCACCGGCACGCGTGATGGACGCATGATCGAGTTCGTCGACCACCTGCACGAGCACTTCGTGATCCCGACCGACATCCAGGGCGGCTCGTACATGGCGCCGACCGCGGCAGGCTCGGGCATGGAGATGAAGGCAGACAGCATCGCCGCCTACACGTGGAAGGGACAGCATGTCGGGATCTGAGACGCTGTCGGCTCCTGCTCTCGGGATGCCCGCTCTCGGGTACGGCGCGGCCAACGTCGGCAACCTGTTCCGGCCGCTCAGCGACGACGAGTCGTGGGCGATCCTGGAGGCGGCGTGGGACAGCGGCATCCGCTACTTCGACACGGCTCCGCACTACGGGCTCGGGCTCTCGGAGCGACGCCTGGGCGCGTTCCTGCAGACCAAGCCGCGGGGCGACTACGTGCTGTCGACGAAGGTCGGTCGGCTGCTGCGACCGAACCCCGACCACGACGGCGGCCTCGACACCGCGAACGACTTCCATGTGCCCGACGACCTGCAGCGAGTGTGGGACTTCTCGGCTTCGGGGATCCGCACCAGCCTCGATGAGTCGCGCGAGCGGCTCGGCATCGAGCGGATCGACCTGCTGTACCTGCACGACCCCGAGCGTCATGACCTCGACCTCGCGCTCGCCGAGGCGCTGCCGGCACTCGAACAGCTGCGAGCCGATGGCCAGGTCGCCGCGGTCGGGATCGGCTCGATGGTGTCGGACGCGCTCGCCGCATCCGTCCGCTCGGCCGACCTCGACCTGATCATGGTCGCCGGTCGCTACACGCTGCTCGAGCAGCCGGCTGCGGCCGACGTGCTGCCCGCCTGTCGCGAGACGGGCACCGGCATCGTCGCGGCATCCGTGTTCAACTCAGGCCTGCTGGCCTCGAGCGAGCCGCGCCGCGACGGTCGGTACGAGTACGGCCAGCTGCCCGACGAGCTGTGGGAGCGGCTGCTGCGCATCGCCCGCGTGTGCGCCGACCATGATGTGCCGCTGCCCGCTGCGGCCATCCAGTTCCCGCTGCAGTCCAATCTCGTGAAGTCGGTCGTCGTGGGCGGGAGCCGGCCGGCGCAGCTTCGGCAGAATGCCGAGTACGCGGCGCTCGAGATCCCGGGGGCGCTGTGGGCTGAGCTTGCGGCGGAGGGGTTGATTCCGGGCTGACTCAGCGGACTCAACTGACTCAGCGGACTCAGCGGCCGATGGTCGACTCGCGCACCACGAGCTCGGCGGCGAAAGGCGTGGGTGCGGGCAGACCGGCTGTGGGGTCGGCGAGCTGGCGGATCAGCGCGGCGCCCGCGGCGCGGCCGATCTCGTATCCGGGCTGACGCACGCTCGTCAACGGCACGACGCTCTGATGCGCCTGAGCGACGTCGTCGAATCCGACCAGGGCGATGTCCTCGGGCACGCGGATGCCGTGACGCAGCAGCTGGGTCATCACGCCGATCGACACCATGTCGTTCGCCGCGAAGATCGCGTCGGGCCGCTCGGCTGCAGGGAGCGCGAGGATCCGCTCGGCGATCTCGAGGCCGTCCTCGGTCGTGAGATGCGGCACGTCGAACACCTCGACCGCGGCGTCCGTGTCGACGACGGCATCGCGCAGACCCTGCAGCCGGTCGTTCGACTGACTGACGCTCGGCGCCCCGAGGAACAGGATGCGGCGGCGTCCGATCGCCAGCAGGTGCTCACCGGCGAGACGCCCGCCGCCGCGGTCGTCGAAGAGCACGGATCCGACGGTCGGAGAGTCGGGGATGGGCCCGACCACCACCGAGCGGATGCCGCGGTCGGCGAGCTGCTCGAGCCGGGGCACCACGTCTTCGAGCGGGTAGATCACGATGCCCTGCACGCGGTGTGCCTCGAACATGTCGATGTTGCGTCGCTCGAGAGAGGCGTCGCGGTTGCTGTTGCTGAAGAACAGCGACCAGCCCTCCTCGCGGGCGACGTCCTCCACGCCTCGCGAGAGCTCGTGGAAGTAGGGCAGCCAGGCGTCGAGAAGGATCAGCGCGAGCGCCTTGCTCGACCCCGCCCGCAGCTGCCGCGCCGACTCGTTCGGCACGTAGCCGAGCTGCTCGATCGCGTCTCTGACCTTCGCCGCACTCGCCTCGCCCAGAACGTGCGGGTGGTTGAGGTAGTTCGAGACGGTCGAGGAGGAGACCCCGGCGAGGGCGGCGACGTCTTTGACGCTGGCTGGCATGAAGCTCCCTGTCGACTGCGATGCGACTGCGCCGTGCGCGATCGTGCGAGCGTGACTGCTCGCCCGCGCAGCACCGGCGAGTCCACAGTAGCGGAGCGATTGGCACGTGCCAAGAAAGTTCTTGACAGCGCCGGGCGATGCCGCGTACCGTGACCTGAACGCGGACTTGGCACGTGCCAAATCCTAGAGGCGATGGTGCCCCACACCCGTCTCCGAGAGGTCTCATGAACATCGGATGCCACGGGCTCGTCTGGACCGGACACTTCGATGCCGACGGCATCCGACTCTCTGTGGAGAAGACGAAGGCGGCGGGCTTCGACCTGATCGAATTCCCGCTCATGGATCCGTTCACGTTCGATGTCGCCGCCGCGAAGGATGCGCTGGAGGAGCACGACCTCGCCGTCAGTGCCTCGCTCGGTCTGTCAGGATCCACCGACGTGACCAGCTCCGACCCGGCGATCGTCGCCGCGGGGGAGTCGCTGCTGCTCAAGGCTGTCGACGTGCTCGCCGATCTCGGCGGCCAGCACTTCTGCGGAGTGATCTACAGCGCGATGCAGAAGTACATGGACCCGGTGACGCCCGAAGGGCTCGAGAGCAGCCGCCGCACCATCGCCCGCATCGCCGATCATGCCGCCGAGCGCGGCATCTCGGTCTCGCTCGAGGTCGTGAACCGCTATGAGACCAACGTGCTGAACACCGCGCGGCAGGCGCTCGCCTACCTCGCTGAAGTCGACCGGCCGAACCTCGGCATCCACCTCGACACGTACCACATGAACATCGAGGAGTCGGATATGTTCGCGCCGGTCCTCGACGCGGCACCCGCCCTCCGCTATGTGCACATCGGTGAGAGCCACCGCGGCTATCTCGGCACCGGAACGGTCGACTTCGACAACTTCTTCAAGGCGCTGGGGCGCATCGGCTACGACGGGCCGATCGTGTTCGAGTCGTTCTCGTCGGCGGTGGTGGCTCCGGACCTCAGCCGGATGCTCGGCATCTGGCGCAACCTGTGGACCGACAACGTCGAGCTCGGCGCGCACGCCAACGCCTACATCCGCGACAAGCTCGTCGCGGTCGACTCGATCCGACTGCACTGAGCGGCTGCGCCGACGCAGCGCAGTTCCGACGAGACTCAGACCTGTTGCCAACTTGTTATTACAGGTCTTCCCATCCGAAGAAGTCTTAGTTACATTTAGATACAACTTGCGCAGGGTGGGGCGCAGGCCGCAGAATTGATCCGATGTTTCCAGGCCCGACTGGAATATCGCATTACGACCTTCAAGGAAGCAGGTGAGCACATGAGTGACCCCATTCTCAGAGTCGAGGGGATCAGCAAGGGATTCCCCGGTGTGCAGGCTCTCAAGGACGTGCACCTCGAGGTGCGGGCCGGCGAAGTGCTGGTGCTCGTGGGCGAGAACGGCGCGGGCAAGTCGACTCTGATGAAGATCCTCTCGGGGATTTACACCAAGGACGAGGGCACGATCACGTTCGAGGGCCAGGAGGTCGAACTCACGAGCCCGCTGCAGGCGCAGCAGCTCGGCATCACGATCATCCATCAGGAACTCAACCTGATGCCCGACCTCACCGTGGCGCAGAACATCTACGTGGGTCGCGAGCCCACCACGGGGCCCTTCCTGTCGGAGCGCAAGCTCAACACGCAGACCGCCGAACTGCTCGATCGCCTCGGCATCCGGCTGAACCCGAGGCAGCTCGTCGGCGAACTCACCGTGGCCGAGCAGCAGATGGTCGAGATCGCCAAGGCGCTCTCGTTCAACGCCAAGGTGCTCATCATGGATGAGCCGACGTCGGCGCTCACCGACTCCGAGACCGAGACCCTCTTCGTGCTCATCGAGCAGCTGCGGGCGTCGGGCACCGGCATCGTCTACATCTCGCACCGCATGGACGAGCTGCGGCGCCTCGCCGACCGGGTCACGGTGCTGCGAGACGGCACATACATCGGATCACTGGATAAATCCGAGGTGAGCATCCCGAAGATCATCGAGATGATGGTCGGCCGTGTGATCGACGAGGGAACGCGCCCGCAGGCCCGCGAGCATGCCAACGATCCGATCGTGCTCGATGTGCAGGGGCTCTCGACCAAGAGCCTGCTGAAAGACGTGTCGTTCCAGCTGCACCGGGGCGAGATCCTCGGCTTCGCCGGACTCATGGGCGCCGGGCGCACCGAGACCGCGCGGGCCATCATCGGCGCCGACCACCGCGACAGCGGCACGATCGCCATCAGCGGGCAGCCCGTTCGCATCAGCCAGCCCGCGGATGCCGTCAAGCACGGCCTCGGATACCTCTCGGAGGACCGCAAGCTCCTCGGCCTGATGCTCGAACAGGACGTCACCTTCAACACCGTGCTCGCCTCGCTCGGCTCGTATGCCAACGGCATCGGCTGGATGGGCGACAGCAAGGCGAAGAACCGCACCAAGGAGTACGTCGAGCAGCTGAGGGTCAAGACGCCCTCGGTGAACCAGGTCGTGAAGCTGCTCTCGGGCGGCAACCAGCAGAAGGTCGTCATCGCCCGGTGGCTGATGCGCGACTGCGACATCCTCATCTTCGACGAGCCGACGCGAGGCATCGACGTCGGCGCGAAGGAAGAGATCTATCGCCTGATGCAGCAGCTCGCTGACCAGGGCAAATCCATCATCGTCATCTCGTCGGAACTGCCGGAGATCCTCCGCGTCGCGAACCGCATCGCGGTCTTCGCGAACGGACGCGTCACCGGCACCCTCCGCAACGAGGAAGCCAGCCAGGAGAAGATCATGCAACTCGCAGCCCACGGAGAGGAAGACTGATGAGCGCTCCGCAGCAGCCCGGATCGTCTACGACGACGATCATCCAGACCGCGCTCGATGAGAACACCGACAAGCGCGACGTCGGAGCGTTCCTGAAGCGCCAGCTCCAGCAGTCGCTCGCCTTCGGCACGCTGATCGTGCTGGTGCTGTTCTTCTCGATCGCCAGCCCCAACTTCTTCACCTTCAGCAACATCGCCACGGTGCTGCTGTCGACGGCGGTCATCGGCATCCTCGCCCTCGGCACCACCTTCGTCATCATCACCGGCGGCATCGACCTGTCGATCGGAACCGGCATGGCGCTGTGCGCCGTGATGACGGGTGTCATCGTCACCAACATGGGCCTTCCGGTCTGGGTCGGCGTGATCGGCGGCATCCTGACCGGTGTGCTGATGGGCCTGGTGAACGGTGTGAACATCACGTTCCTCCGGCTTCCGCCGTTCATCGCGACGCTTGCGATGATGATGATCGCCGGCGGTCTCGCCCTCGTGATCTCGAACGTCGCCCCGATCTACTTCTCGACCTCGGCTCCGGACTTCAAGAAGATCGCGCTCGGCGTGATCATCCCCGGCATCCCGAACGCGGTGCTGATCACGGCGGCTCTCGCGATCGTCGCCTTCCTCGTGCTGTCGAAGACGCTGCTCGGTCGGTACACCTTCGCGATCGGCTCGAACGAGGAGGCGACCCGCCTGTCCGGCGTCAACACCCGCCGCTGGACGATCCTCATCTACATGTTCGCCGGCGCCTTCACCGGCATCGCGGGCATTGTGATCGCCGCCCGTCTCGACTCGGCGCAGCCGCAGATCGGCACCGGCTACGAGCTGCAGGCGATCGCCGCGGTGATCATCGGCGGCACCTCGCTGCTCGGCGGACGAGGATCCATCCTCGGCACCGTCATCGGCGCACTCATCATGAGCGTGCTCGTCAACGGCCTGCGCATCATGTCGATCCAGTCGGAGTGGCAGAACATCGTCGTCGGTGTCGTCGTGCTGCTGGCCGTGTTCCTCGACTCGCTGCGCAACCGCCAGCGCACCTGACTCATCCATCCCTACCCACCACCACAGAGAACAATGGAGTTTCCATGAAATTCGGCAAGAAGACCGCATTCGCGGCACTCGTGGCCGCATCCGCCCTCGTCTTCGCGGGGTGCGCAGGCGGCGGTGACGTCATCGAAGAAGGCGGCGGCGCAGACGGATCGAGCGGTGACGGTGAGATGTACATCGCACTCGTCTCGAAGGGCTTCCAGCACCAGTTCTGGCAGGCCGTCAAGCAGGGCGCTCAGGAGAAGGCAGACGAGCTCGGCGTGAAGATCACGTTCGAAGGCCCCGCCGCCGAGACCGAGATCGCCCAGCAGCTCGAGATGCTCACCAGCGCCATCGACAAGAACCCGGATGCCATCGCGTACGCCGCGCTGGACCCCGAGGCCTGCGTCGCACCGCTCGAGCAGGCGAAGTCGAAGGACATCCCTGTCGTCTACTTCGACGCCCCCTGCAACGGCGACGTCGGACTCAGCCTGGCAGCGACCGACAGCAAGGTCGCCGGCGCGCTCGCCGCAGAGCACATGGCAGAGCTGATCGGCGGCGAGGGCGAGGTCGCGATCGTCGGCCACTCGCAGATCAACTCGACCGGTGTCGAGCGTCGTGACGGATTCGTCGAGAAGATCGAAGCCGACTTCCCCGACATCGAGATCGTCGACATCCAGTACGGAGACGGCGACCACCTGAAGTCGGCTGACATCGCCAAGACGCTGGTCGCCGCGCACCCCGACCTCAAGGGCATCTACGGCACCAACGAGGGCTCGGCCATCGGCGTCGTGAACGCCGTGAACGAGCTCGGTCTCGAGAAGGGCAAGATCACGATCGTCGGATTCGACTCGGGAGCCGCCCAGATCAACGCGATCAAGGACGGCACGATGGCCGGCGCCATCACGCAGGACCCGATCGGCATCGGCGCACAGGTCGTCCAGGCAGCGTACGACGCAGCCAACGGCGACACCGTCGACGAGTTCTACGACACCGGTTCGTACTGGTACGACAGCACGAACCTCGAGGATGAGAAGATCGCAGCCGTCCTCTACGAGTGACCCGCTGAGATCGCAGAAGCCCCTCGCCTTCGGGCGGGGGGCTTCTCTGCGTTGCGGAGTGCGTCAGACGCGGCGCAGGAACGTCAGGATCGACGAGGGCTCGACGATGAGCTGCTGCAGCGCCTCGTTGAACGGCACTCCTGCGGGAGCGGCGAGGTGCTCCTGGAAGGCGGCCTCGTCGCGGTAGACCTCGTAGACGAAGAAGCGGTCGGGGTCGTCGACGAGTCGAGTGGCATCGAACACGACGTTGCCCTCTTCTGCCCGCACGATCTCGGCGAAGTCGCGCAGCAGTGCGGCGACGTTGTCGCCCTGCTCGGGGCGCGCGGTGAAGATCGCGTGCAGGATCGTGGGCTCGGTCATGGGAGTGCTCCTCGGAGATGGGGGATCAAGACGACAGGGTGAGCAGGCGCGCGGGGTTCGCGACCAGCATCCTCTCGACTGCATCCTCGCCCACCGCCGAGCGCAACCGCGGGATGCAGCGCTCGCCGAGATAGGCGAGTCCTGGCAGTCCGCCGTAGGAGATGTACCGAGTTCGACGGGCGACGTCGCCGCCGAGAAGCACCCGGTCGCCGGCGCCGAGCTCGACGACCCGCTCGGTCAGGGCGAGCAGTTCGGCATCCGACCTCGTGCGCGGGCGGGCGAAGCCGTCGTATCCCAGGTAGGCGCCGCGTTCGGCGAGTGAGGCGTGCAGCCCTGCGTCAGGGTCGCGGTCGGCGTGCGCGAGCACGACGCGATCGGATGCCGCACCCTCGGCCTCGAGCAGATCGAGCACCTCATGGGCGGCGGTGCAGAACTCCAGGTGCACCATCACCGGGGCTCCGGTGGCTCGGTGAGCCTCGGCGACTGCGAGCAGCGTCGTGCGCTCGAAGGGGCTGATGCTCCAGTATCCGACCCCCGCCTTGAGCATCCCGGCGCGCACCGGGGTGCCATCGGGCGCTGCCGCACGGGCGACGACGGGCGTCTCGAACACCAGTGCATCGTCGACGACCATGCCGCGCGTCACCTCGGAGACGAACAGCTCGGCGAGGCGCTCGACGCTCCACACCTGCAGAGGGTGATCCGCGCCGTAGTGCGCCTCGCGGTGCCGCCCCGTCGTCGCGACGACATGCATCCCGGTGCCCGCGCTGATGCGCGCGACTCCCTCGGGGTCGCGGCCGAGGCCGAACGGGGTGGCATCGACCATCGAGGCGAAGCCACTGGCTTTCAGCAGCGCCGCCTCCCGACCCGAGAGATCCTCGTCGTCGAGCTCGTCGCCGGCGAGCAGCGGTGAGACCTGGAACAGATGCTCGTGATAGTTCGTCGGCCCGAGCTGCGCCGGGTCGATGTCGCCGAGCACAGTGCGGATGCCGGGCATCAGCGCACCGACTCGGCAGCCTCGGCGAGCCGCTCGACGATCTCGGGGGTGAGGTCTATCTCGAACACGTCGGCGACGACCTGCGACCAGCCGTGGATGAAGTACCGCCATCCGTCGATCACGTGCAGACCCCGCTCGGCCTGCTGCGCATGCGCCTGGTGCAGGAACTCCAGCGACCCGCGGTAGTTGAACTCCCACACCCATGCGTCGGTAGGGAACGCGACGTCGTCGGGCAGCGGAGAGCCGGGGCGGTCCTTGCCCAGGCCCGTGGCGTTCACGATCAGCGACCCCGCCGGCGCCGCAGCGACGAGTGCTGCCGCATCCTGCACCGTGTCGGTGCGCACGTAAGAGATCAGCCCGTCGGGAGTGCCGTGCTGGCGGTGCACCTCGCGCAGGTGGGCGAGCTTGTCGTCGTCTCGAGCGGTCACGGTGATCCGCGCCGGAGCATCCGCCCGCTCCGCCAGCGCCCAGCTGAGGGCCGTGCCGGAGCCACCCGCGCCGAGGATCACGACCTCTGCTCCCGTGCGGGCGAAGTGGTCGGCGGGGAGGAAGTCGTTCAGCGCGAGGTCGACCGTGAGGGGATCCTTGGCGCGGCCGATCAGACGATCCCCCCGCTTCGAGATGCTCGAGATCTCGGAGCACGACACTGCGAACGGGTCGAGCTCGTCGAAGAGGTCGGATGCCGCGGCGAAGACGTTCATCTTGTGGGTGGTCACAAGAGCGCCCCGGTGATTCGGGTCGTCGCGGATCTGCTCGACCATCGCCACATACTGCGCGGGGGTGGCATCCATCGGCAGGTCGTGCCCGATGAGGTTCTCGGTGGGGAGGCCGAGCACCTCGGCCCATTTCGGGAACACCTTCATGATCGACGATGAGCCGGTGCTGACGCCGACGAAGCCCATGTAGCCGCCGGTCGTAATGGTGGTCGCAGGCGTCTCGGTGATGGTCATGGTCGTCCTTCAGGGTCGGGGTGAGACGGGGTGGGCGGGGGAGCGCCCCGCGAGCACGGCGAGCACATCGTCGAGCGAGAGCGAGCCCATGTTGTCGACGGCCTGCGTCGTCTGGGCGCCGAGGTGCGGGGTGATCGTCACCCGATCGGCGAGGTCGTCGGCGAGCAGCGGGCTCGCGCTCGCCGCGGTGTCGCCGTGCAGGGTGTCGGCGGCGTATGCACCGAGACGGCCGTCGCGCAGAGCGGCCGCGACGGCCTCCTCGTCGACGAGGTCGGGGCGCGCGGTGTTCACCAGGATCAGGCCGGGGCGGATGCTGTCGAGGCGCGCCGCATCGACGAGCGTCCGCCCGCCGGGGGCGTGCAGGGTGATGAGGTCGGCCGATCGGAACAGCTCATCGACGTCGGTCGGCTCGGCGCCGCCCCCGACGATGACGTCGGCCGGGAGGAAGGGATCGGCCGCGAGCACTCTCGAGCCGAAACCGCTCAGGCGCCGGGCGACGCCCTGGCCGATGCGTCCGAAGCCCACGATGCCGACCGTCGCAGCACCGAGCTCGCGTCCGCGGCGCACGCCCCAGTCGCCCGCTCGCACGCGGCGGTCGCCGTCGGGGATGAACCGCAGTGCCGCGAGCATGAGTCCGAGGGCGTGGTCGGCTACGGCATCCGCATTCGCACCCGGGGTGTTGGTCACGGGGATGCCGCGTCGCCGCGCCGCATCGAGGTCGACGGCCTCGGTGCCGACGCCGTAGCGGGCGACGATCCTGAGGTTCGGTGCGGCGGCGAGGTGATCGTCGGTCACGGGGCCCGTGCCCGCGACCCAGCCCTCGGCGGCCGCCAGCAGCGGTGCGAGCTCGGCGAGACCGTGGTGCGCGGGGCCGCGGACGACCTCGTGACCTGCGGCCCTGGCCCGCCCGACGAGGTCGAGATCGCCGTCCGAGAACGAGCGACTCGTGGCGAGGATAACGCCCATCAGAGATCCTCGGCCGGCGGCGCGGCGGCGAACCACGGCTCGAGTGCCGCGTAGGCGTCGACGAATCGGGCGTGCCGCCGGGCGTGGATCGCGTGACGACCGGCATCTGGCGTGAACTCCGCCGTGACCTCGCTGAGCGCCCGCGCCGCCGAGAAGTCGGCGAGACCGAGGCCGACCGCACCCGTGACCGCCGCGCCGAGGCTGTTGGCCTCTTCGACGATGGTGCGTCGGCGGATCGGCACACCCCACACGTCGGCGAGGATGCCGAGCCAGGCGTCGCTCTGCGCCCCGCCGCCGACCGCGTCGATGCGGTCGATCGCGGCTCCGGATTCGCGGAAGGCCTGTATGCAGGTGAGCAGGTTGTACGCCACGCCCTCGAGCACGGCGCGCGTGAGGTGCGCACGGGTGTGGTGCCGCCCGATGCCGACGAAGGCGCCGCGGGCGTGCGGGTCCCACAGTGGCGAGCGCTCGCCGAGGAGGTAGGGCAGGAAGTAGAGGTCTTCCGTGTCGAGGTCGCCGCCGGCCTCTGCCGTGAGGCGCGCGGTGTCGGGGTGCGCGGGGTCGGGCGAGAGCGCCTCGGCGATCCACTGCACCGACGCTCCTCCGGCCTGCATGGTGGCGGTCGGCACGAACGAACCGGGCACGACGTTGTCGAAGGTCATGGTGCGCATCTGCGGGTCGTGCAGCGGGGTGAGGCTGGCGAACGAGATCCACGACGACGTGCCCAGGCACACGTAGGCGCCGTCTTCGGGGGCGACGATGCCCGAGCCCACCGCAGCGAGAGGGCCGTCGCCGCCGCCCATGACCACGCGGACGGATGCCGACAGGCCGAGGGCATCGGCCGACTCGGTCGTGAGGGCTCCGGCGACGGTCGTCGACTCGAGGATCTCGGGGAAGAGCGCGGCGTCGAGTCCCGCTGCCGTGAGAACCTCGGCCGACCAGGTGCCGCGCAGCTGGTCGTAGGCGTTCGTGCCCGAGGCGTCGGAGCGCTCGGTCGCGAGACGCCCGGTGAGCCGGTAGACGATGTAGTCCTTGGCGACGCAGAAGTGGCGCACTCGCGCCCAGACGTCGGGTTCGTTGTCGCGCACCCACATGATCTTCTCGATCGAGTAGGTCGGGTTAAGGCGGTGGCCGAGCACGCGATACGCGTCCTCGGCGCCGAGGCGCTCTTCGAGCGCGCGGGTCTGCGCGCCTGAGCGCGTGTCTGCCCAGATGATCGCCGGTCGCACCGGCTCGCCGTGCGCGTCGAGCAGCACGGTGCCCATCATCTGGCCGCTCACGACCAGGCCGCCGACAGTCTCGGGGGCGATGCCCGCCCGAGACATCAGCTGCCGGGTCGCCGAGACGACGGCATCCCACCAGTCGGCGGGGTCTTGCTCGGCGATGCCGCCGGTGGCGAAGTGCGCGGGGTAGGGCACAGTGACCGAGGTCACCAGGCGCCCGTCGTCGTGGTGCAGGGACGCCTTGTTTCCGGTGGTGCCGAGGTCGTGCGCGATCAGCATGCTGGGCCCCTATCCCGCCGAGGGGGTCGCGGAATAGGGGCGCAGGTCGACGCCCGCGGCCGAGCGGTAGGCGCGCGAGCCCATGCCGTGCTCGAGCACCCAGCCGTAGTCGTGGCCGGCACCGCCGGGGTAGACGGCGAGGAACGCATACGGCTCGTCGCCCGTGTTCACCGAGCGGTGCGCCCATCCGGGCGGGATGTAGCCGATGGTGCCCGGAAGCATGTCGAGCCACTCGGTGCGCTCGCCGTCGAACATCAGCAGACCGCCGCGGCCCTTCAGTGCGAGATAGATCTCGCCCTGGTGGTTCGGATGCTGGTGCCCCTTGGTCATCCAGAGCTCACCCGACGTGTCGCCGGGCATGATCGTCGTGATCGACTGCGGCAGCTCGCGGTCGACCTCGGGCACGGGCGAGCTCGTCACCGTGTACACGACCGGGTTGTCGCCGGCGGATGCTGCGGCCCACGCATCCCCGTCGAGGAACAGGCCCTCGAGATCCGACATGCGGCGCGTGAGGGTGGGACCCTCGGGCGAGAGCGTGAGCTTCTCGGCGTCGAACGCGATCGCCATCGGCGAGATCGGGGGCGTGTGGAACTGGGGCATCGGTGCTCCTTGTACGGGTGCTGCGGCGCTGCGCAACCTGTAATAACAAGTTGAGTGTACCTGTGATGACAGGTTGCGTCCAGTGCTCGGATGCGCGGGGTGGCGAGCGCGAGTGTGGGCGGGTGTGGGCGGGTGCGGGTGCGGATCTCAGGATGCTGCGCGCAGCGCGCGTGCGAGGTGAGCACGGCTGCCGGCGATCGCCTCGGCCGTCACCTTCTCCAGCCCCGGATGCCCCGCATGGCCTGCCGGGAGGACTGCGAGTTCGAGCATCCGGGCCGCGTTCGCGACCCCGAACTGTCCCTGCGGCGGCACGTACGGATCCCACAGCGCCGCCTCGACACGCACCGGGACGCGGGCGAAGCCGAGGGCCGAGGAGGCGTCGAACAGGCGCAGCACGTCGCGGGCCTCGGGGTGCGCGGCGACGTAGCCGCGCACGGTCTCGCCGCTGCCGAGGCACTGCACGGCCAGGCGTTCGTCGTATTGCCCGAAGCTCGGCACGATGAGCGTCGCTCCGATGAAACGGTCGTCCCACGGCAGGGCCAACGCGCCGATGCCACCGCCGAAGCTCTCGCCGACGTAGTAGAGCGGCAGGGATCCGACGAGGGTGCCGAGGGCGTCCGCCGCCATCCAGAGGTCGCGGGCGCAGAGACCCAGCACGTAGGAGTCCGTGCTCTCGATCCCGGCCACCACATGCTCGGCCTGGGGCTCGGGGGCGCCGATGCCCGCGTTCAGCGTGGGCAGCCCGCGGGCGACGGGGAAGATCGCGGCCGCGTCGTCGGGCACCCTGGCCAGATCGACCGCACCGCGCCCGCCGTAGCCGTGACCGTGCACGACGCCGACGCGCGCCGGGGAGGAGAGAGGCTCGACGAGCCAGGCCCGCAGGCGCGTGCCGTCGACTCCTGCATGCTCGATGACCGAGACCCGTCGGCCGTGCGCGGTCTCGGAGGACAGCACGGCGGGTGCGGCATCCATCGTCTTCGCCTGCTCGCGCCAGCTCTGCCATCGCTCGGCGAAACCGCCGGGTGCGGCGATCGGAGCGATCGCGCGGAGCGAGCTCAGCGTGTGGCCGTAGCTGGCATCGAACTCGGCGTCGGCGAACCACGAGTCGGAGAGGGCGGGAAACGAGGGCATCGGTCACCGAGGCTACCTGCCGGGATCAGGAGGGCGCGCCGTGGTTCAGGCGTGCGCGCGCCGCGCGCGATACGCGGCCACCGCATTGCGGTTCGTGCAGGTCGTCGAACAGAAGCGCTTGGAGCGGTTGCGAGAGAGATCGAGGGCGAGTGCCTCGCAGGTGTCGTCGGCGCAGATGGAGATGCGCGACCCCTCATCGGCGCGGATGACGTCGATCAGCGCCATGGCGGTCTCGATCAGCACGCGTTCGGCCAGCGGGCGGTCGTCCGCGACGGCGTGCAGGTGCCAGTCGACTCCGTCATGGCGCACCAGCCTCGGCGCGAGATGCGCCTCGGCGAGGGTGGCGTTGACGTGCTCGGCCATCTCGTCTCGGGGCGCGAGAAGCATGGTGCGCAGGCGCGAGCGCAGGTTTCGCAGAGACGCGAGCTCGGCCTCGTCGCGGTCGAGGCGACCCGAGTAGGGGAAGTCCGCGAGGAAAGCCTCGTAGTCGGCGAGAGTCTCGAGCGTCTCGGGTTCCTCCGCCGAGTTCACGAGCCAGACGGCGGAGCGCAGAGCCTCTTCCGTGTCATCGGTGAAGTTCATGTTGACACCTTACATCCTGCGCGAGTAGCGTCACCTGTCATGAGCAAGGTTGCAAATGACATCAGCGCGCCGGGCGTGCGGTTCGGTCTGCCGCTGGCTATCGGCGCGGCCTTCGCGTTCGGCATGTCGGGCGCTTGGGCTCGAGGGCTCATCGACGCGGGATGGACCCCCGGTGCGGCAGTGACCGCGCGGGTCTGGGTCGCCGCTCTCGTGCTGCTCGTGCCGACGATCATCTCGCTCCGGGGCCGGTGGGGAGTGCTCCGGAAGAACGCGGGCATGGTCGCCGCCTACGGACTCCTCGCGGTCACAGCCACCCAGCTCTGCTATTTCCAGGCCGTCGCCGTCATGGACGTCGGCCTCGCGCTGCTCATCGAATACACGGCGCCGATCGCCGTCATCCTCTGGCTGTGGCTCCGCCGGGGCGAACGCCCGAGTCGCCGCAGTGTGATCGGAGCGGCCATCGCCTTCGTCGGCCTGGTGCTGATGCTCGACATCATCACCGGAGCCGAGGTCAACGTCGCCGGCATCCTGTGGGCGCTCGCCGCGATGGTCGGCGCCGCGACGTACTTCCTGCTCTCCGCCAAGGCCGACACGGGCTTGCCTCCGATCGCGCTCGCCGGGGGAGGGCTGCTGCTCGGCGCTGTCGCGCTGACGATCGCGGGCCTCGTCGGCATCCTGCCCATCGCCTGGACGACCGACGACATCACCTACCGATTCGGCACCGTGCCGTGGTTCGTGCCGGTGCTCGCGATCGGCCTCATCGCGACCGCACTCGCCTACGTGCTCGGCATCGCATCGACCCGGATGCTGGGCTCGCGCCTGGCATCCTTCGTCGCGCTCTCCGAGGTCGTCGCCGCACTGCTGTTCGGCTGGCTGCTGCTCGGGCAGCTTCCCGATCTGCTGCAGGCCCTCGGCGGAGCGCTCGTGCTGGTCGGCGTGGTGGTCGTGAAGCTCGGCGAGCCTCGCCCCGCCGAGTTCATCGAGCCGATTCCGGAGGCCGTGCGGTCGCCGCAGCGGTAGGTCGTCGTGCCCGCGTCCTGACCCCCTCACTCGGGCGGGGTCAAAACCGCATCCCAGGGTGCCGTTTCGGGTGCACTTTTGACCCCGCACCCGAGAGCGGGTGCACTTTTGACCCCGCATCGACGGGCGGATGCAGTTCTGACCCCGCACCCGAGAGAGCTGACCCCGCACCGCGTGGAGGGAAAGGCGGGAAGGGTGCGCGCCCGCGTCGCCGTGGCATTCGACCCGTCCGTGCTCTATGTATACGTGAAGCGGTCGAAATGGAACCCCAGGCGCAAAGCGCCGGATTTATGTATACACTGAGGGCATGAGCTCCGTCGCCGATCGCATCAGTGCGAGCGATCGAGCCCACGCGACGCTGCTGGAGGAGATCCAGTCGGGCGCCCTTCCCGCCGGCTTCGTGCTCGGCGAGGTCGAGCAGGCCGCCCGCCTCGGCATCAGTCGCACACCGATGCGCGAAGCACTGCGGCGCCTCGCGGCCGACGGCCTGGTCGTGCAGCAGTCTCCGCGCGTCACGGTGGTCGCCGACCTGGATGCCGACGACATCCGCGCGCTGTTCGAGATCCGCCGCGCACTGGAGGAGACCTCCGCCCGCCTCGCCGCCCGCCGGGGCGATGCCGCCCTCTTCGCGGCCCTCGCCGAGGAGTTCGCGCACGTCGACCTCGCCGCCGTCGAAGGGCGCGACGCCTATTACGCGCTCATCGCACGTTTCGACGCTGCCCTCGACAATGCGGTCGACAACGACTACATCGCCTCGGCGCTGCGCACCGTGCGCACCCACCTCGTGCGGGTGCGACGCATGGCCCGCGACAAACCTGCCCGCCTCGCCGCCTCCGCCGCGGAGCACCGCACGATCGCCGCGGCGCTCGCCGCCCGAGACGGCGACCTCGCCGCCCATGCCACGCACGTGCACCTGCACAATGCGCTCACCGGCATCCTCGACTCCCTGACAGCCAACCCGGAAGGTGCGAAATGACCGTCACCCACCACGTCCGCGTCCACCGCAGCGAAGAGAACCTCGCCCGCGAAGACCAGCTCGCCTGGAAGATCGCCGAGGTCGCCGCCGATCCGGTCGAGGTCGAGCAGGACGTCGCCGACATGATCATCAACCGCATCATCGACAACGCGTCGGTCGCCGCGGCATCCCTCACCCGCGGGCCGATCAACGCCGCCCGCGCCCAGGCGTTCAGCCACCCCGTCTCGACCGGCGGCATCGGCGCCACGGTGTTCGGCGCCGCTCTCGACCACCGCACGAGCCCCGAATGGGCGGCGTGGGCCAACGGCGTTGCCGTGCGCGAGCTCGACTACCACGACACGTTCCTCGCTGCGGAGTACTCGCACCCCGGTGACAACATCCCGCCGATCCTCGCCGTCGCCCAGCATGTCCAGGCCGACGGCCGCGCGCTGCTGCGCGGCATCGCGACGGGCTACGAGATCCAGATGGACCTCGTGCGCGCGATCTGCCTGCACAAGCACAAGATCGACCACGTCGCCCACCTCGGGCCGTCGGCCGCCGCCGGCATCGGCACCCTGCTGGGCCTCGACGTCGAGACGATCTACCAGGCCGTGGGCCAGGGGCTGCACACCACCACCGCCACCCGCCAGAGCCGCAAGGGCGAGATCTCGACCTGGAAGGCGCATGCCCCGGCCTTCGCGGGCAAGCTCGCCGTCGAGGCGGTCGACCGGGCGATGCGCGGCCAGACCAGCCCGGCCCCGATCTACGAGGGCGAAGACGGCGTGATCGCCTGGATGCTCGACGGCAAGGATGCCGCCTACGAGGTGCCGCTGCCCGCCGCGGGCGAGGCGAAGCGCGCGATCCTCGACTCGTACACGAAAGAGCACTCGGCCGAGTACCAGGCGCAGGCGTGGATCGACCTCGCCCGCAAGCTGGGCACCGAGAATCCGGCGCTGCGCGACCCCGCGAACATCGACGCCATCGTGCTGCACACCAGCCACCACACGCACTACGTGATCGGCTCAGGCGCGAACGACCCGCAGAAGTACGACCCGACGGCCTCGCGCGAGACGCTCGACCATTCGATCCCGTACATCTTCGCCGTCGCGCTGCAGGACGGCGGCTGGCACCACGTCGACTCCTACGCTCCCGAGCGTGCCGGTCGAGAAGACACCGTCGCGCTGTGGCACAAGATCACCACGGCCGAGGATGCCGAGTGGACGCGCCGCTACCACTCGGAAGACCCCGACGTGAAGGCGTTCGGCGGTCGCGTGGAGTTCCGCCTGACCGACGGCACGACCGTGGTCGACGAGATCGCCGTCGCCGACGCGCATCCGCTCGGCGCGCGTCCGTTCGCCCGCGACAACTACATCGCGAAGTTCCGTCTGCTCGCCGAGCCCGTGCTCGAGGCGTCCGAGATCGAGCGCTTCCTCGAGCTCGTGCAGCGTCTGCCCGAGCTGACGGCCGCCGAGGTCGGCGAGCTGTCGATCATCGCGCGGCCCGGTCTGCTCGAGGGCGCGGACGCCCCGAAGGGGCTGTTCTGATGCTGTATTCGCACGTCACCCCGGCCGAGAAGCGCCGCCTGTTCCGTGAACGCCTCGCGAGCGGCGAGCTGCTGCGCTTTCCCGGAGCGTTCAACCCGCTGAGCGCCCGCCTGATCGAGCAGAAGGGCTTCGACGGGGTCTATATCTCGGGCGCGGTGCTGTCTGCCGACCTCGGCGTGCCCGACATCGGCCTCACCACTCTGACCGAGGTCGCCGGGCGGGCGAAGCAGATCGCGCGCATGACCGACATCCCCGCGATCGTCGACGCCGACACCGGCTTCGGCGAGCCGATGAACGTCGCCCGCACGATCCAGGAGCTCGAGGATGCAGGCCTCGCCGGCACGCACATCGAAGATCAGATCAACCCGAAGCGCTGCGGTCACCTCGACGGCAAGAGCGTCGTCGATGAGAGCACCGCGATCCGCCGCATCCGTGCAGCGGCCGACGCGCGTCGCGACCCGAACTTCCTGATCATGGCCCGCACCGACATCCGCGCGGTCGAGGGGCTCGACTCTGCGATCGACCGCGCCAAGGCGCTGGTGGATGCGGGGGCCGACGCTGTGTTCCCCGAGGCGATGCGCACGCTCGCCGAGTTCGAGGCGATGGCGAACGCGCTCGACGTGCCGATCCTCGCCAACATGACCGAGTTCGGCAAGAGCGACCTGTTCTCGGTCGACCAGCTGCGGGATGCCGGCGTCAACATGGTCATCTGGCCCGTGTCGCTGCTGCGCATCGCGATGGGCGCGGCGGGCCGCGCGCTCGATACGCTGGGCGAGGAGGGGCACCTCACCTCGAAGCTGGGTGAGATGCAGCACCGTGCAGATCTCTACGACCTGATCGACTACGAGTCCTACAAGCAGTTCGACTCGGGCGTCGCAGGCTTCACCGTCACGAAGGAGTGAGCATGACCGAGCCGGACATCAAGAAGGGCCTCGCTGGGGTCGTCGTCGACACGACCGCGATCTCGAAGGTGAACCCCGAGACGAACAGCCTGCTCTATCGCGGCTACCCCGTGCAGGAGCTGGCGGCGACGCAGCCCTTCGAGGCGGTCGCATACCTGCTCTGGCACGGAGAGCTGCCGGACGCCGCACAGCTCGCCGCGTTCCGCGCGACCGAGCGCGAGCACCGCGCGCTCGCCGACAACGTCAAGACGACGATCGACCTGGTGCCCCTCGAGGCCCACCCGATGGACGAGGTGCGCACGGCCGTCAGCCTCATCGGCGCCTCCGACCCGAACGCGGGTGGATCGGTGCTGGATGCCGGCGGCAGCCCCGAACAGAACCTCGAGCGCAGCATCCGTCTGTTCGCGGCTCTGCCGGCGATCGTCGCCTACGGTCAGCGTCGTCGCCGGGGCGAGCCGCTCGTCGAGCCGCGAGACGACCTCGACTATTCGGCGAACTTTCTCTGGATGACGTTCGGCGAAGAGCCCGATCCGGTGGTCGTCGATGCGTTCAATCGCTCGATGATCCTGTATGCCGAGCACTCGTTCAACGCCTCGACCTTCACGGCCCGCGTGATCACGTCGACGCTCAGCGACCTGTACTCAGCCGTCGTCGGTGCCATCGGCGCACTCAAGGGGCCGCTGCACGGCGGTGCCAACGAGGCCGTGCTGCACATCTTCGACGAGATCGGCGAGGCATCGAACGTGGTGCCCTGGCTCGATGCGGCCCTGGCCGAGAAGCGCAAGATCATGGGCTTCGGCCATCGCGTCTACAAGAGCGGCGACTCTCGTGTGCCCACCATGAAGGCCGCTCTCGACACGCTCGTCGAGCACTACGACCGCGCCGAGGTGGCAGAGCTGTACGACGCGCTCGAATCGGAGTTCGTCGCGCGCAAGGGCATCTACCCGAACCTCGACTACCCGTCGGGCCCTGCCTACAACCTGATCGGCTTCGACACCCTCACGTTCACGCCGCTGTTCGTCGCGGCGCGCGTGACCGGGTGGACCGCGCACGTGATCGAGCAGGCCGGGGCCAACGCCCTGATCCGCCCGCTGTCGCTCTACGACGGGGTCGACGAGCGCCACGTGCAGGACTGACCGGCGACGTCGGCCCGGGTCAGTGCACCCGGGCCGACGTCGGGTCGGATGCCGCCATAGCCGAGGCGAGCGCGATCAGCTCGCGCGCGTGAGGTTTCCGAGTTCGGCGCCCGACGCATCTTTGATCACGAGGACGTCGCCGTCGATCTCGACGGCGCGGATGCCCCGCATCCAGTCGTCGACGCCCTGGCATGCCTTCAGCGTCGAGGCGAACCTGGCGAGGTCGACGCGGTCGCCGTTCACCGAGTAGGTCGTCGTGATGCCGTTGCAGCCGTCGCTGCCGTGCACCTCGCCCTCGGCGGTGAACTCGAGGTGCGGCTGGCCTTTCGCATCCTCGCCCCAAAGTCCGACGAGCTTCTCGATGACGGCGTCGTCGCTCGGGTCGCTGCTCGAGGTCGGCGCGCCACTCGGGGCACCCGTCGCGCAGGCCGCGCCCATCAGGGCGAAGGCTCCCAGAATCGCGAGGCCGACGACGTTTCGTGCTCTGCGGTGGGTGCTCATGCTGGCCATGCTAACGGTGCCGCCTGCGAACGCAATCGCAACCTCGATGCGGCGGATACCGACCGGGTCGTCGTCTCCGACAGAGGAACGCGTGCGCGCTTATCGCACAGAGTACGTCCCGGTCAAGGGGTAAAATTCCGGTAAACAATTTCCCCATTCTGTGGATTTACTGGGTACTCTTCTTGAGATCCCTGTTCGTCCCGACGAACAGGATCCTGCTTGTCGGGGGGCCAGCGTCGTAGTTCACGCCTCCACCGGGAGGCGACCGGTTCTGTGCTCCATGCGCACAGCCGATTCTGAAACTGACTGACGATCCGTGACCAGCAAGGACATACATCACATGAAGCACAGAGTGACAGGGCGGCGCGCACTCGCGATGACCGCCGCGACGACGATCGCCCTCTCGGGCCTGCTCGTGGCGGGACCGGCCTACGCCGAGGATGGCGCAGAGCCCACCCCGACTCCCTCTCCGACCGCGACGTCGGAGACCCAGGCCCCGGCTGAGGAAGCACCCGTCGAGGATGCTCCGCCGGCCGACCTCGTGGAGATCGCCGACACGGCCGCCGACCACGGCGTCGAGTTCGTGGCCAAGGGCACGACCGCGGAGGGCGAGGAGATCACGCTCGTCTCCGAAGACGGCGCGACTGATGACGCGTCCATCGAGGCCTTCGCCGCAGAGGCCGAGATCTCGGCGTCTACTGTCGTGACGCTCGGAGGCACTCCGAAGGCGTTCGCCGAGGGTGACATCGTCGGTGGACAGGGATACCTGATCGTCGACCAGGACGACTTCCTCTACAACTGCTCCGTCGGGTTCGCCGCATGGAGCCCCGACCGTACGCCTGCGCTGCTCAGCGCAGGGCACTGCGCGTTCGATGACACCAATCGCCCGATGGCCGGAACCCTCTGGAGCGTCCCGAGCGAGCAGCCCGCAGCCGGCGGCGACGACGAGCTGCCCGCGACGCCCGAGGTCCTCGGCACCTTCGGGTTCGCTCAGTTCGGCAGCACGGACAATGCGCCCGGCTCGGACGGCGACACGAACGCGACCGACATCTCGGTGATCGACGTCGTTCCGGGTACCAACCCGCTCCCGTTCGTCACCGACTGGACCACGGCCACCGAGGCTTACGACTCGCTCGCAGACAGCGGAGTTTCGGTCAAGGCAGTCGGCGCCGCCGTTCCTGGCGCCGTATCGAAGAGCGGCCGCACGACCGGTTTCACGACCGGTGCGATCGATGGCAACGACATCGTGGACGGTTGGTCGAAGATCGAGGACCGCTGGGTGCAGGGCTTCTCGAGCAACACCGTGGCCGGCCCGGGCGACTCGGGTGGAGCTGTCATCCAGGGCAACACCGCGGTCGGACTGATCTCCGGCGGCATCGAGGCGTCGCCTGGCGTCGAGCAGTGGACCTGGTCTGCATCGCTCACCGCGGCTCTCCCCAAGACCGGTGGCTACGAGGTCGCACTCGACATCGACGCGCCGGTCATCACCAGCCCGACCGATGGCGCAGAGGTGCAGCCCGGAACGACCGTCACCGGAACCGCTCCCGGAGCGACCGAGGTCACGGTCAGCGGCTTCGGCGAAGACCAGACGGTCGCCGTCACGGACGGCGCCTTCTCGTTCGTCGGACCCGTCGAGCTCGGTGCGCAGTCCATCACGGTCACCGCGCGCAACGGCCTCAGCACCTCCGGCAGCACGACGATCGACCTGACCGTCGTGCCTGCTCCGCTCGTCGCACCGGTCATCACCTCGCCGGCTGACGGCACGACGGTCACCGAGACCGTCACCGCGATCAGCGGCACCGGCCTGCCGACCACCACCATCACGGTGACGGACGCTGAGACCGATGACGTGCTCGGCACGACCGAGGTCGCCGCAGACGGTTCCTGGACCGTCGACGGACTCAGCTTCGAGTACGGCGAGCACAGCGTCGTCGTGACGCAGACCCGCGACGGCGAGGTCTCGCCTGAGGCCACTGCACTGTTCGCCGTCCGCCCCGTCTCGCCGGCCGTGACCTCGGTCACGAACGGTGCAGAGTTCGCCCACAACGACGGCCCTGCTGGTCTCGCCGGCACGGGCATCGACGGCGCGACCGTCACGGTGAAGCTCAACGGCGCTGAGCCGGCTACGGCGAACACGGCGGCCCTCGCGGGCGCCTTCGCCGCAGCGAGCGGTACGTTCACGGCAACGGTCGAGGACGGTGCATGGAGCGTCGCGTTCGATGCGGCTCTCGAGCCGGGCACCTACACGGTGTCGGCCACGCAGGTCATCGACGGCGTCTCGTCGGCTCCGACCGACCTGGCGTTCGCAGTCCTCGCCGCACCGGTCGTCGGTGGTGGCGGTGGCGGTGGCGGTGCAGCGGCACCCGGTGACGGTGGACTCGCCGCGACAGGTTCCGACCTGCTCGTCCCGCTCTCGGCCGGAGCCATCGCGCTCGCGCTGCTGTCGGGTGGACTGCTGCTGGTCGTCCGTCGTCGCCAGCTCATCGAGAGCTGAACACGCTGATCACCTCTTGAGGGTGTGACCGGCCCCGGCCGTGAACCCCTCACCGAGAAGCCCGGTATCGATCGATACCGGGCTTCTTCGCGTCTGCGGGGGCGCCACGCGCGCAGGCGAGCGGATGCCGTGGGCACAGCAGAAGGCCCGACATCGGAATCCGATGCCGGGCCTTCTTGTGTCGAGGCGAGCCTCAGGCGAGTTCGATCACCGACCACGACAGCGGCGGAAGCGTCGCGCGCACCGCGCCGTCGACGACCTCGGCTGCGGCCAGCGGCACCATGTGCACGGCATCCTGCGTGGTCTCGAGGTTCGAGGTGTGGCGGTCGCCGCCCTCGGGGATCGTCAGCGTCTCGGCGTTGACGACGCGCAGCCCGGTGAGGCCGCGCAGCTCGACGGTCAGGTCGCTCTCCTCGTCGAGCGAGCGGTTGGCGACGAACACGACGACGCGTCCGGTCTCCTCGTCCCACGTCGCGGCCGCATCGACCGAGTCGACGCCGCCGTAGCGCTTCGTCTCGATCTGCGGAGCCGACACCGCGAGGCGCAGGATGCGACCCTTCGCGAGACGAGCCATGCGCTCGAACGGCCAGAAGCTCGTCTGGCGCCAGGCCGGACCGTTCTCCTCCGAGCGGATCGGCGCGATCACATTGACGAGCTGCGCCTGGTTGGCGATCTTCACGCGGTCGCCGTGCCGCAGCAGGCTGTTGAGCAGCGTGCCCACGACGACGGCATCCGTCACGTTGTAGGTGTCTTCGATCAGACGAGGATGCTCCCGCCAGCCCGACTTCGCGACCTCGCCGGCCTCGACGTCGTTGTACTTCACCTGATCCCACACGTTCCACTCGTCGAACGAGATGTCGACCTGCTTGGTGTGCTTGCCTGCGGCCTTGACGGCGTCGATCGTCGCGATGACGCCGTCGATGAACGCATCCATGTCGACCGACTCGGCGAGGAACGACTCGGCGTCGCCGTCGTGCTCCTGGTAATAGGCGTGCATCGATACGAAGTCGACCTCGTCGTAGGCGTGCGTGAGCACCGTGTGCTCCCACGTGCCGAACGTCGGCATCGACCGTGCAGACGAACCGACCGCGACGAGCTCGATCGTCGGGTCGACGAGCTTCATGGCCTTGGCCGACTCCTGCGCGAGGCGACCGTACTCGGTCGCGGTCTTGCCGCCGATCTGCCACGGGCCGTCGAGCTCGTTGCCCAGGCACCACAGCTTGATGTCGAACGGCTTCTCGGCGCCGTTCTTGCGACGCAGGTCAGACCAGTAGGTGCCGCTCGGGTGGTTCGCGTACTCGACGAGAGACCGCGCCTCTTCGACGCCGCGGGTGCCGAGGTTGATGGCCTCCATGACCTCGACGTCGGCTTCCTTCGCCCAGTCCATGAACTCGTGCAGTCCGAACGCGTTGGTCTCGATGGTGTGCCACGCGCCGTCGATGCGCACGGGGCGGTCTTCGACCGGGCCCACTCCGTCTTCCCAGCGGTAGCCGGAGACGAAGTTGCCGCCGGGGTAGCGGACGACGGTCGGACCCATCTCCTTCACCAGGGCGAGAACGTCCTGACGGAAGCCGCGCTCGTCGGCCTGCGGGTGCCCCGGCTCGTAGATGCCGGTGTACACGCAGCGCCCCATGTGCTCGACGAACGACCCGAAGAGCCTCCGGGGGACGTCGGCGATGGTGAAGTCGCGATCGATGGTGATGCGGGCCTGAGACATTGCTCTCCTAGGTTCTGGCTCTCGAGCCGGGTGGGGCCGGGTGGGGGCCGGGTGGGGGATTACTGACCGCCGAAGCCGCTGGTCGCGACGCCCTTGACGATCTGCTTCTGGAAGATGATGAACACGATGATCAGGGGCAGCGCGGCGAGCACGGCCTGAGCCATCACCTGCGCGTACTGCACTCCGTAGGCGCTGATGACCGTCTGCAGGCCGACCGGCAGCGTCATCAGGGTGGTGTCGTTGATGACGAGGAACGGCCAGAGGAAGTTGTTCCACGCACCGATGAAGACGAAGATCGCGACGGATGCCAGGATCGGCCGCGACAGCGGCAGCACGATCGACCAGAAGATGCGCAGGCGGCTGGCGCCGTCGACGCGGGCCGCGTCTTCGAGCTCGATCGGGATGGCGTCGAAGAAGCGCTTGAGGATGAACACCATCGCCGGGGCGACGACCTGCGGCAGGATCAGACCCCAGTAGGTGTCGATCATGTTGAATGCGAGCATCTCGTAGAACAGCGGGATGATCAGCACCTGCGGCGGCACGACGATCGAGGCGATGATGACGACGAACAGCCACTTGCGGCCGGTGAAGTCGAGCCGCGAGAACGCATAGGCGGCCAGCGCCGAGATCGTCAGGGTGATCAGGGTCACCGCGACCGACGTCCACAGGCTGTTGAACGCCCAGGTGTAGACGTTGCCCTGCGACAGGATCGCCGTGAACGCTTCGATCGTCGGCCCCGAGGCGCCGATCCACGACGGGTCGCCGCTGGCGGCATCCGTCTCGGTCTTGAAGGCCGTGGCGATCGCCCAGAGGAACGGCAGCAGCCAGCCGATCGCGAGGACGATCAGGACGACGAGGGCGCTGATGCGCAGCGCACCGAACGGCCTCTGACCCGGCAGGTGCGAGCGACGGGCGCGCGCCGGCTTGGTCGTGGTGATGGTCTCGGTGAGTGTGGCGGTGGACATCACAGCTGCGACTCCTTCCGGCTGCGCATGATCAGAGCCTGCGCGACGCCGATGATGACGATGAGAGCGAAGAACACGTAGGAGATCGCGGCCGAGTAGCCGAATCGGTAGCTGACGAAGCCGGCCTCGTAGATGTACTGGACGATCGAGCGGGTGGTGTCACTCGCCACCCCGCCGAGCATCTGGTAAGCCTGATCGAACAGCTTCAGCGATGCCAGGATCTGCAGGATCAGGATCAGCACGGTCGCCGGCCCCAGCTGGGGGAGCGTGATCGACCAGAACTGGCGCCACGGGCCTGCGCCGTCGAGCGATGCCGCCTCGTACTGCTGAGGCGGGATGTTCTGCATGGCGGCGAGGTAGAGCAGGAAGTTGAATCCGACCGTCCACCAGATGGTGGCGATGACGATCGACAGCATGTTGGTGTCGGGGTTCTGCAGCCAGGCGAGCGGCTCGAGGCCGAAGAACTCGAGGATGTTGTTGGCCGCGCCGATCTGCGGGTTGAAGATCCAGACCCAGATCTGCGAGATCACGGTCGAGGCGAGCAGATACGGCATGAAGAACGACAGCCGCCACAGCCACTGACCGGGGATGCCGCGGTCGACGAGCGCCGCCATGAGCAGCGCGATCACGACGAGCGGCACGGTCGACAACAGTGTGAACCACACCGTGTTGCCCATCGACTGCCACATCTTGGGATCGGTGAGCGCCTCGGCGTAGTTCGCGAAGCCGATGAACGAGCCGCCCGCCCCGGTGAGCGACTGGTCGGTGAAGCTGAGGATGATGCCGTGCACGATCGGCCAGGCGAGGAAGAGCACGAACGCGAGAAGGAAGGGAGCGAGGAACGCCCAGCTGATGAGCTGCTCGCGGTTGCGGGAGCCGGCGCGTCGAGCGGGCACCGCCGACTTCGAGCCGGTGACGATGGTGCGTGTGGAGTCCGTTGCGGTGGTCATGATGCGAACGTCCCCTCGGGGTCGGCCGGGTTGGGCTGTCGGAGGAGCGTGTTGACGCGAGCCTCGAACCGGTCGATGGCCGCGGCGGGGTCGTCGCCCGAGAGCAGCACTCCCTGCACGGCGGCGCCGAACTCGGCCTGGAAGTTCGACCCTGAGCCGGTGAACCACGCGGTGGGGTCGTAGACCACGTGCTGCGCGGCTTCGGCGTAGTGGGCCTGGGGAATCAGGTCGGCGTACTCGGGCGACTCGGTGACCGGGAGGAATGCGGGGATGTGCCCGGCCTCGGCCCAGCCGAACGAGCCCTTGAGCATGTCGGCGACGAACCGGTAGGTCAGGTCGCGCTTCGCGGGATCGGCGTTGGTCTGATGCGGCAGCACGAACGAGTGCGAGTCGGCGTAGACCGCCGGTGTGCCGAACAGCGTGGGGATCATCGTCGCATCCAGGGGCAGCTCGGCCGCCTGCATGGTGCGCAGCTCCCAGACGCCGGTGAACAGCATCCCGCTCTTGCCGGTGGCGAACTCGGCCACCGCGCTGCCGTAGTCGGCCTGGGCGAGGGCGATCTCTCCGTCGAGGAGGGTGCGCATGAGGGTCAGAGACTCGACCGCGGCATCCTTGTCGATCACGGCCTTGCCGCCGGCCGGCAGCTCCATCGCAGTGCCGTGCTGGGAGTAGAACGTGTAGAAGAGGCGCCACATCTGGGCGCCGTCGCCGAGGTAGCCGTACGAGAGCGCGTGCCCCTCGGCCTGGCCGCCGATGGCGCGCAGCTGGTCGAGGAACTCGTCAGGAGACGAGGTCTCCTGCAGGCGTCCGTCGCTGTCGAGCACACCGGCGGCGTCGCAGATGTCGGTGTTGAACATCGCGACGAACGGATGCGCGTCGAGCGCGATGCTGTACATGTTCTCGCCGACGAAACCCTTCTCCCAGATCGGCTTCGGGAACGTCGAGGCGTCGACGCCGAGGTCTGCGAGTCGGTCGAGGTCCCAGGTGTCGAGCAGGCCGCCGGGTGCCCAGCCGACCGTGCGCGTCGCGTGCATGATCGCGACGTCCGGAGCCCGCCCACCGGCGCCAGCCATGGCGAGCTTCGTGTAGTACGGGGTGCCCCAGGCGAGCACGGTGGGGCGGATGCGGTAGTCGCTCTGCGCCGCGTTCGCGGTGTCGAGCAACTGCGACATCGTCACGCCGTCGCCGCCCGAGAGCAGATGCCAGAACTGCAGGGTGGTGGCGTTCGAGCCGGGGACGGTGCCGGGGGCGCAGCCGGCGAGCAGCGCGGCGGCGGCCGTGACGGAGGCGGCAGTCAGGAACTGCCGCCGAGACAGATCGAGCGGGGGCGTCATCGTCACTCCTTCGTGACAGCGGGCGGGGTCGGGACTCATCATTACATCGATGTAATCGACGGCGCAAGAGCGAAGTGCCGGAGCCCGCGCGACGCGAGGGCGACCGGGGCTGATGCTGCGCGGGGGAGCGCGTCAGGCGGTGCGCGTCAGGGGCGGTGGCCGCGCGGGCGGCCCCGCGTGCTGTCGCGCTCGAGCAGATGGTGCGAGAGAGTGAGAGCCCGCGGCGGGGTGGAGCGGTCATCCATGCGCGACTCGAGCAGGGTGAGCGCCGCATCGGCGAACGCGCGGCGGTCGAAGGCGATCGTCGTGAGCGACGGAGACGTGTAGCGCGAGAACTCGACGTCGTCGAAGCCCGTCACGATCACGTCGTCCGGCACGCTCACGCCCTGATCGTGCAGGGCGTGCAGCGCTCCGAGCGCGAGCGAGTCGGTGAAGGCGATGATCGCGTCGAACGCCACGCCACGCCGGAACAGCGTCTGCACGCCATCCGCCCCACCCGTCATCGACCACGGCATCGGATTGATCTCCAAGGCGGTGTCACGGGGGATGCCGGCCTCCCGAAGCGCGTCGTGCACGCCCTCGAGTCGCAGACGGCCCGTCGCGGTCGCGACCGACGGGTCGTCGTCGGCGCCGATCACGGCGATGCGCGTCGCTCCGCGCGACAGCACGTGCCTGGTCACATCGGCCGCGGCTCGGCGGCTGTCGATGCGCACATGGTCGGCCCTGTTCTGCTCCACCTCGCCGAGCACGACGAGAGGGGGCAGCCGGTCGGCGTACTTCAGCACGCTGTCCTCGAGGCGGATGGGGTTCAGGATCAGTCCGTCGACCAGGTGCGCGCGAGCCCGGGAGACGAGCTCCCTCTCGCGTTCGGGGTCGGTCGCGGTCTCCTCGATCTGCACGGCGAGGCCGCGATCATGCGCGGCGTCGACGATGCGGTGCATGAGCTCGGCCGAGAACGCGGTCGCGAGGTCGGGCAGGGCGACGGCGATGATGCCCGAGCGGCCCTTGCGGAGTCCTCGGGCGTTGAGGTTCGGCACGAAGTCGAGCTGCGTCATCGCGGCCTCGACCCTGAGCTTGGTCTCCTCGCGCACGGCGACGGTGCCGGTGACGACGTTCGAGACCGTCTTGGGTGAGACGCCCGCGAGTGCGGCGACGTCCTTCATCGTCGCGCGCGGCGGCGGCATCGCTGTCATCCGGTCAGCCTATCCATCGCCTCGCCCGTGAGCCCACCGCATCGTCGTGTGTCCGCACTCGCTGGCTACTATGGCCCGATGACCATCGAACGCAACTGGGCAGGCAACCTCACCTACCGCGCATCCGCCGTCGAGCACCCCGGCTCGATCGACGAGCTGCGGCATCTGCTCGGCCGGGGCGGAGCAGTGCGCATCCTCGGATCGAGGCACTGCTTCAACGACATCGCCGACACCGACGGCCTGCTCATCGCCCTCGATCGGCTGCCCGTGGTGTTCGAGGTGAACGAGGCGCGCGACGCGGTGCGCGTCTCGGGTGGGCTGCGCTACGGCGACCTCGCTCCGCTGCTCGACGCCGAGGGGCTCGCCCTCGCGAACCTCGCCTCGCTGCCCCACATCTCGATCGCCGGCGCGGTCGCGACCGGCACGCACGGCTCGGGTGACGCGATCGGCTCGCTGGCCTCGGCGGTGCGCGCGCTGACGATCATCACCCCGGCGGGGGAGACGCGCACCCTCGCCCGCGGTGACGACGACTTCGACGGCGCGGTCGTCAGCCTCGGTGCGCTGGGTGCGGTCGTCGACGTCACGCTCGATGTCGAGCCCACCTACGAGGTGGCACAGCACGTGTTCGAGCATCCGTCGTGGGATGCGATCCTCGCCGACTTCGACGAGGTGACGAGCATCGGCACGAGCGTCAGCATCTTCTCGCGCTGGGAGCACACCGACTTCGCCGACCAGATCTGGGTCAAGCAGCGCCAGCCCGAGGCCCGGGAGCTCGCCCGTGACGACCTCTTCGCCCGATTGGGGGCGGAGCCGGCGACCGCCAAGCGGCATCCGATCATCGGCGTCGATCCTGTCGCCTGCACCGAGCAGCTCGGTGAGCCGGGGCCGTGGTTCGAGCGCCTCGCGCACTTCAAGCTCGAGTTCACGCCGTCGGCCGGTGCCGAGATCCAGAGCGAATACCTCGTGCCCCGCGCTGACGCCGTCGCCGCCATCCAAGCGGTGCGGACCCTCGCGGGTCAGATCGCGCCGCTGCTGCTGGTGAACGAGATCCGCACGGTCGCCCCCGACTACCTCTGGCTGAGCTCGTCGCAGGGCACGGAGGCCGTCGGCATCCACTTCACCTGGAAGCCCGACGAGGCGGCGGTGCGCGAGTTCCTGCCGACGCTCGAGGCGCTGCTGCCGGCCACCGCCCGCCCGCACTGGGGCAAGGTGTTCACTCTCGATGCCGCAGAGGTGCGCTCGCGCTATTCGCGATGGGATGACTTCGCCGCCCTCGCGCGGCGATTCGACCCCGAGCGTCGACTCGTGAACCCGTACCTCGAGCGCCTGGGCCTGTAGCGGCATCCATTGCACCACCCCGGTTGTTCTCGGTAACATTCTCCGAGGCTCGGCCGACGGAGGTGTGCATGGCGAACGTCGGCTCAGACAAGCCCAACATCCGTCAGGTCGCGACCATCGCGGGCGTCTCGCACATGACGGTGTCGCGTGTTCTCAACGATCACCCGAACATCAAGCCCGACACGAAGCGCCGCGTCCTCGAGGCGATCGAAGAGCTCGACTACCGTCCGAATCTCGTCGCCAGGGCGCTCGCCACCCAGCGCACCCGACGCATCGGCGTGATCGTCGAGAGCGCGGTGGCGCACGGCCCCACCAGCATCCTGCGGGCCGTCGAGCTGTCGGCGCGTGCCACCGGATACTCGGTCACACCGATCGCTCTGCACGAGGGTGACGCGCTGTCTCCCCAGGAGGCGGTCGATCACCTCGTGACGCAGGGGGTCGACGCGCTGTGCGTGATCGCGCCCCGCTCGTCGTCGGTGGCGGCTCTGCGGCGCATCGCCATCACGGTGCCCATGCTCGTGGTCAAGGCCGACGCCGACCCGACCTTCCTCACGGTGTCGATCGACCAGCACGCCGGCACGACGTCGGTGGTCGACCACCTCGTCGCGCTCGGGCACCGAGACATCCTGCACCTCTCCGGCCCGCTGGACTGGCTCGATGCGAGAGCGAGAGAGCGCGCGTTCCACACGAGGGCCAAGTCGTGGGGCATCCGAGAGCGGCCGATCGTCGTCGGAGACTGGTCGGCCGACTTCGCCTACGACTTCGCGAAGGGCCTCACCCGACTGCCCGACTACACGGCGATCTTCGCCGCCAACGACGACATGGCGATGGGTCTGATCCACGGCTTGCACGACAGGGGCTTCGAGGTGCCGAGAGACCTCAGCGTGGTCGGGTTCGACGACATCCCGCTCGCGCGGCACTTCATCCCTCCGCTCACGACGGTGCGCCAGGACTTCGGAGCGCTGGGCGTCGCGGTGGTCGAGATGCTGCGCGCGGCCATCGAGGGTCGCGACATCCCCGCACTCACCCGGATCCCGACCGAGCTCGTCGCCCGCGGATCGTCGGCCGCACCCAGGGAGGTGCGATGACCCCCGACCGTGGTCCCGAGCCGGTGGTGCGGCTCGAGGGCATCACGGTCGAGTTCCCCGGAGCGCGTGCGCTCGACGGCGTCGACTTCCGGCTGTTCCCCGGCGAGGTGCACGCCGTGATGGGTGAGAACGCCGCGGGCAAATCGACGCTCGTCGCAGTGATCACCGGCACCCTCTCTCCTGACGAGGGCGTGGTGTTCGTCGACGGCGACCCGCGTCGCTTCTCGGGGGTCGCCGACAGCCGCGCAGCCGGCATCGCGACGGTGTTCCAAGAGGCGCAGTTGAGCCCCAACCTCAGCGTCGCGGAGAACGTGATGCTCGGGCGGGAGCGCCGGGGCCGGTTCGGCATCGACTGGCGCAGGACCAGGGCGGATGCCGCCGAGGCGCTGGCCAGGCTGGGACTCGACGACCTCGATCCGAAGACGCCGCTGTCGATGCTGACGCCGGCGCAGAAGCAGCTGGTCGCACTCGCTCGCGCGGTCGTCGACGACCCGAGGGTGCTCATCCTCGACGAACCCACGTCGAGTCTCGACGTCGCCGAGGTCGCCACACTGATGCGGGTCATCCGGGGTCTGCGGCAACGGGGTGTCGCGATCCTGTTCATCTCGCACTTCCTCGAGCAGGCGTTCGCGATCAGCGACCGCATGACCGTGCTGCGCAGCGGGCGACGCGTGGGCGAGTATGCGACGCGCGACCTCGACAGAGCCGACCTGATCTCGAAGATGCTCGGCAAGGACATCGACAGTCTGAGAGCGCTCGGTTCGGAGCGCAAGGCGCACCACTACGCGTACGACGGAGAACCCGCGATGCAGGCGTCCGGTGTCGGTCGACGCGGCGAGCTGGAGCGGATGGACGTCGAGATCCAGCGGGGAGAGATCGTGGGGCTCGCGGGGCTCCGGGGGTCGGGGCGCACCGAGCTCGCCTCGCTGCTCAGCGGTTCGGTGCGCACCGACAGCGGAGAGCTCTGGGTCGACGGCGAACGGGTGCAGCTGCGCAGCCCGTCGGCGGCGCTGCGGCACCGCATCGCGCTGTCGGCCGAGAATCGGGGAACGCAGGGCATCATCGGCGAGCTCACGGCACGCGAGAACATCATCCTGTCGCTGCAGGCGCTGCGCGGATGGACTCGTCCGCTCTCGTATGCCGAGTCCCGGGGGCTGGTCGAGACCTACGTCGAGGCGCTGCATCTCGACCCTGCGGATCTCGACCGTCCGGTCGGCATCCTGTCGGGCGGGACGCAGCAGAAGGTGCTTCTCGCGCGAGCGCTGGCGGTGCGCCCGCATGTGCTGATCCTCGACGAGCCCACCCGGGGGATCGACATCGCGGCGAAGGTCGATGTGCAGCGCCGCATCAGCCAGCTCGCCGGAGACGGAGTGGCGGTCGTGTTCATCTCGTCGGAGCTCGAAGAGGTCGTGCGGCTGAGCGATCGCATCATCGTGCTCAAGGACCGCGAGAAGATCGGCGAGCTCAGCAACGGTCCGGGTGTGACCGTCGACACCGTGGTCGAGATGATCGCCGCCGAGCTGAGCCACAGCGCGGAACTGTGATCGGTAACAACTTCTCTCCGCGTTGAACGCCGCGATTTGGTAACGAACCCTTGTGTTCCAGAAATTGTTCCCGGTAACATCGCCGCAGGACATGCGAAGCAGCTGTCCTGCAATCACGACAGGACCATGACTGGTCCGCCACTGCCGGAGTGACCACCGGCATCTCAAAGAGGAGAAGAAATGTCCGCGAAGAAGCGCATCCGCGTCGCGTTCGGCCTGGCAGCAGTCGGCGCACTCACCATCGGCCTTGCGGCCTGCTCGACCGGCGACTCCGGTGCCGGCGGCGGCGACGGAGGCTCAGAGGAGATCACCACCGTCGGCTTCGTGGCCGTCGGCCCCGAAGGCGCATGGCGCGAGGCGAACGAGCAGAACATCCAGGACACCTTCACGGAGGAAGCCGGATACGAGCTCAAGTACGCCCCCGCCACGAACCTCGACCAGAAGTCGCAGATCGACGCGTTCACATCGTTCGTCGACGAGGGTGTCGACGTCATCCTGCTGTCGGCCACCGAGGCCTCCGGCTGGGAGGACTCGCTCAAGCGTGCGCAGGAGGCGGAGATCCCCGTCATCCTGCTCGACCGCGGCATCGAGCCCGACGACGACAGTCTGTATGTCACCCGCATCGCCCCCGACAACGTCGAGGTCGCCAAGGAGGTCGGCACCTGGGCTGCGGCCACATTCCCCGACGGCGGCAACTACGTCGTGCTCGAGGGGCCGGCCGGTGTCGGTGTCGTGAACGAGCGCAACACGGGCTTCGACGAGGGCCTCGGCGACTCGTCGCTCACGAAGCTCGACGCGCAGACCGCGAACTGGTCGGCGGAAGAGGGCAAGAGCGTCTTCGAGACGATGCTGAAGTCGTCGAACAACGACATCCAGCTCGTGTTCGCACAGAACGACGAGATGGGACTCGGCGCGGCGCAGGCGGCGGAAGAGGCCGGACTCGTCGTCGGTGAAGACGTCAAGATCGCCACGATCGACGGCACGAAGAACGCCATGCAGGCGCTCGCCGACGGTCAGCTCAGCTACGTGCACGAGTACAACCCGCTGTTCGGCGAGACCGCGATGGAGGTCGTCGAGAAGGCTCTCGCCGGCGAAGAGGTCGAGTCGTACATCGTCGTCCCCAGTGAGGCGTTCGACTCGGCGGAGGCGGCCCAGGCCGTGCTCGCCGACCGCAAGTACTGACCGAGCACCGAACCCGACGCCGGAGTGATCCGGCAGCGAGCCCGGGTGGGGCAGGAGCACTGCGCCACCCGGGTTCTGCGGACGGAGAGACAGCGATGAACGAAGCACTGCCCATCGTCGAGATGCGCGGGATCTCAATCGAGTTCCCGGGCGTGAAAGCCCTCGACGGGGTCGATTTCCGGCTGTTCCAGGGCGAGGTCCACGCGCTCATGGGAGAGAACGGCGCAGGAAAGTCGACTCTGATCAAAGCCCTGACCGGCGTCTACCGGATCGACTCGGGGTCGATCGTCGTCGCAGGTCAGGAGCGCAGTTTCAGCGGCGCCGGCGATGCGCAGGATGCCGGGATCTCGACGGTGTACCAAGAGGTCAACCTCGCGCCCAACCTCTCGATCGGCGAGAACGTGATGCTCGGTCACGAGCTGCGAGGTGTGTTCGGCATCAACTGGACGGCCACCCACCGGGCCGCGACCGACGCGCTCTCCCGACTCGGGCTGGGGCACCTCGACACGCGCCGACCGCTCTCGACGCTCTCGATCGCGCTGCAGCAGCTCGTCGCCATCAGCCGCGCGATGGCGATCAAGGCCAAGGTGCTGATCCTCGACGAGCCGACCTCCAGCCTCGACGCCGCCGAGGTCGAGGGCCTCTTCACGGTGATCAGGGCTCTGCGCGACCAGGGCGTCGCCATCCTCTTCGTCTCGCACTTCCTCGATCAGGTCTATGCGATCAGCGACCGCCTGACGGTGCTGCGCAACGGACTGTACGAGGGCGAGTACCTCACTCGCGACCTCGACCGTCACGCCCTCATCTCGAAGATGATCGGCAAGGACCTCGACGCGCTCAAGTCGCTCGGGGGCAATCGCCGCCGTGCACCGCGCGAAGCCGACGAGAAGCCGCTGCTCGCGGCATCCGGAATCGCACGACGAGGCGCGGTCGAGGCGACCGACTTCGACATCCGCCCCGGCGAGGTGATCGGCTTCGCCGGTCTGCTGGGATCCGGGCGCACCGAGCTCGCCCGACTGCTCTACGGCGCCGATCGTGCCGACGAGGGCACGATCGAGCTGCACGGAGACCGGGTCGACCTCAAGTCGCCCGCCGACGCGCTGCCTCGGCGCATCGCCTTCTCGACCGAGAACCGCCGTGACGAGGGGATCATCGGTGACCTGACCGTGCGCGAGAACATCATCCTCGCGGTGCAGGCCGAGCGCGGATGGGCGCGGCCCATGAGCCGCAAGGAGCAGGATGCGATCGTCGACCGCTACATCGAGCAGTTCAACGTGCGCCCTGCCGACCCCGACCGCATGATCAAGAACCTCTCGGGAGGCAACCAGCAGAAGGTGCTGCTCGGTCGCTGGCTCGCCACGAAGCCCGAGCTGCTGATCCTCGACGAGCCGACGCGCGGAATCGACGTCGGAGCCAAGGCTGAGATCCAGGAGGCGGTGGCCGAGCTCGCCGAAGACGGCGTCGCCGTGGTGTTCATCTCATCCGAGCTCGAAGAGGTCGTGCGTCTGTCGGAGCGGATCGTCGTGCTGAAGGACCACCGCAAGATCGGCGAGATCCAGAACGGCCCCGACGTCACCGCGCAGGTGATCGTCGATGTGATCGCCGCTCACGGAGTGGAGGCCGCTGCCGAGACGCTCGACGACACCGACGGCGCCGTGCCCGATAGCATCGCCCCCACGACCGACAAGGAGGCAGCGCGATGACCGCGTCAGCCGGCACCACCATCTGGCGGGACCTGATCCACAAGCCGTTCTTCTGGGGCATCGTCGCGATCCTCGCGCTGCTCGCCCTGAACGTGATCAAGGACCCGACCTACCTCGCGCTCTCGATCAACCCCAACAACGGCAACCTCGTCGGCAACCTGATCGACATCCTGCGCCAGGCGGCGCCGATCATGATGATCGCGATCGGGATGTCGCTCGTGATCGCCACCGGTGGCATCGACCTCTCGGTCGGCTCGCTGATGGCCGTCGCCGGGGCTGTGTCGATGGAGTTCCTCAGCGCCGCCGGCGACTCCTTCGGTGCCGCGCTCGCCGCGGTCGGACTCGCGCTGGTGATCACCGGCATCCTCGGGGCGGTCAACGGTCTGCTCGTCGCCTACGTCGGGCTGCAACCGTTCATCGCCACCCTCGTGCTCATGCTCGCGGGCCGAGGCATCGCCAAGGTGATCACGGGCGGACAGAACACCACGGCGTCGAACGATGCGTTCCGGTGGATCGCCAACGGCTTCGTGATCGGCATCCCCGTGGTGTTCATCCTCGCCGTGCTCATCGTGATCGCCGTCGGCTGGGTCGTCAGGCGCAGCGCACTGGGGCTCATGATCGAGGCGATCGGCATCAACCCCCGGGCCAGCCGCATGGCCGGCATCAAGCCGAAGGGCCTGCTGCTCACGGCCTACATCATGAGCGGCATCCTGGCGGGAATCGCGGGGATCATGTCGGTCGGCAGCGTCATGACGGTCGACATCTCGCGCACCGGGTATCAGCTCGAGCTCGACGCGATCCTCGCGGTCGTCATCGGCGGCGCATCACTGGCCGGCGGAAAGTTCTCGCTCAGCGGCGCGTTCGTCGGAGCGCTGCTCATCGCCACGCTCGACAAGACCGTGCTCTACCTCGGGGTCTCGTCGTCTGCGACGCCGGCATTCAAGGCCATCGTGATCGTCGTGCTGTGCCTGTTGCAGTCGCAGCGGGTGCGCAACTGGTTCCGCTCGCGTCGCAAGCCCCGGCCGGTCGAACAGATCATCGCCAAGGAAGAGGTGTCCGCATGAGCGTCGTGACCGCCACCCCCGCTCCGCAGACGACCGAGACCATCGTCGACCGCGTGCGACGCATGATCACGGCGAATCCGTCTGTGCTGCCGACGATCGCCTCGGTCGTCATCTTCGCCGGTATGGTGATCTTCGGCGAGGTGGCCTACGGCCGCATCCTGCAGTTCAACACGCTGTCGAACCTGCTGATCAACAACGCGCACCTCATCGTGCTGGCCGTCGCGCTGACCTTCGTGATCCTCACCGGCGGCATCGACCTCTCGGTGGGTTCGATCATCGCCGTCTCGTCGGTCGCCGGAGTGATGCTCTCGAACGCCGGATGGAACGCGTTCGCCGTGATCATCGCGATGATCGGCATCGGTGTGCTCTTCGGCATCGTCTCGGGCGTGCTGATCAGATACTTCGACGTGCAGCCGTTCATCGCGACGCTGGCGATGATGTTCCTCGGGCGCGGCCTCGCGTCGCTGCTCAGCACCAAGCCCGAGCGGGTCGGTGAGGAATCGCCGATCCGCTGGATCGGCACGCAGCTGAAGATCATCGACGGCCCCAAGGTGAACGACCTCGTGATCACCCCTGCGGTGCTCGTCGCCGTGATCGTCGTGGCCGCCGCGTTCTTCGTGCTGCACCGCACCCGCACGGGGCGCACGGTCTATGCGATCGGCGGCTCCGAGAGCTCCGCTCTGCTGATGGGGCTTCCCGTGCAGCGCACCAAGGTGCTGGTGTACGTGATCAGCGGTGGCCTGGCCGGACTGGCGGCTGTGCTGTACACCGCACGACTCGGAACCGCGCAGAACATCACCGGCATCGGGTGGGAGCTCGACGCGATCGCCGCAGCGGTGATCGGCGGCACCGTGCTGACCGGTGCCTACGGCTACGTGCTCGGGTCGGTCATCGGGGCCCTGGTGCTCGGACTCATGAACGTGCTGATCACGCGCGACGGGGGCATCCCTCCCGAGATGACGACCATCATCACCGGCGGCATCCTGCTCGTGTTCGTGCTGCTGCAGCGGGCGGTCACCCGAAAACGGGAGTAGCGCCGTTCGCATCGCGTGAATGACCCCCTGTCCGGTGGATGGGGGGTCATTCGCGTGATCGGGGGAGCGGTAGACGACCGCGGTCCGGCGGGGGATCTCGGGCAGCTGGGAGCTTCGATCGCGCAGCATCCCTGAACACCGGTATGTAGCATTCTTCGTCTCTAATGCGCCCCGTATGAAGACGTAAAGTCGTCATTCGGGACCTACCGGGGGTGCGATGGCAGATGTGGAGACGGACGAGCTCCGAGCTTTCGCGACGAAGGCAGCGGCTGTTCGGGGAGATTTCGGTTCGGCGGTGGTCGCGCAGTCGTCGGGTCTGGGCGAGGACTGGGTCGATGCGGCGGTGGCCCGATTCGGCGACACCTGGACGACCGCGCTGGGGCGGCGCCTCGGGGATGTCGACATGTTGGCGGAGAACCTGCGGCAGACGGCCGAGGTGTTCGATCAGGGTGACGAGGCATCGAGCAGCGAACTCGACCAGATGATCTGGGCCGAGAGCGACTACTGATGCCCGAGTTGGGGATGACGAACGACCCGATCGCACTGATTCCGGGCTCGTATGCCGCGGCGCACACGGTCGCGTCGGCGTGGCGGTCTCGGTCAGAGGCTGCCACCGCCCTTCGGGACGGGTTGCGGGGCCTTGAGGTCGATTCCGCGTGGACGGGGTACCCATACGAGAAGTACCTCGAGCGAGCCGAGTACGTGCGGTCGTCATCGCAGAAGTGCGGCGAGCACCTGATGAGCGGTGCCGCTGCTCTGTCGGCCTATGGGGATGCGCTGCGGTGGGCGCAGGAGGAGGCCGCGCGGGCGATCGACCTGTGGGGGCAGGCGGAGACCGCAACGGTCGCCTCGCACCAGGAGCACCGGGTGAAGGTGCGGGAGCTGGAGCGCGACCTCGGCCTGCGGCACGTCGAGCTCGATGTCCCGTTCGTCGATGGCGGGGCGGACCTGCGCGCGCAGGCCGTGGAGGTCTTGACCAACGCGCGGGGCGTGCTGGATCGCTACGCCGTGGATGCCGCGAACGCGATCCACGAGGCGGCGGACGCGGCGCCCCTGGAGACGCCGAAGCAGGCGGAGAGCACGAAGAACTGGGCGGTCGCGGGGGCGATCGGCACGGTCATGTTCGAGACCGCCGTCCTCAACCCGGCGATCGACCAGCTGAACTTCATCGCCTCGATGAGCAACGCGCTCATCAACCACCCCGACATCCTTCTCGAACTCCTCGGCGGAGTCGCCCTCGTCGTCGGCGGCGGCACCATGATCGGCGGCGGAGGCGCCCTCGCCCTCACCGGGGTGGGCGCTGCACCCGGTGGCGGCGTCGCGTGGGCCGGGGTGGGGGTCGCCGGAGCGGGCCTCGCAGCGGCCGGGCACGCCAGTACCCGCTGGATGAACGAGGCGACCGGTGACGATGCCAACCGCATCGTGGAGCGTCCGCCACCGCACCCCGAACACGGGGGTCGCGACATCAAGGGCCACTGGAACGGCGACGGCCAACGCCCCTGGGTCGACACCGAGAAGACCGGGTTGGATCGAGTCGCCGAGGAGACCGGTGCTGACGTCATCAGCACCAAGGTCCGCGCAAGCATCGAGGGGTATCACTACAAGCCCGGAGCGACCTCAGATCAGGTCAGGTACTACGACGGCTTCTTCAAGAATCCCGACGGCACCTACACAGGCATCGAGGTCAAGGGCGGCACCGGGACCCGCGATGCAGCCCAGCGAGGATTTGACAGCACGGTCAGTCCCGAACGCCCCGCTACCGTCGTCTACAACGGCGAGAAGATTCAGATCACCAAAGTGCTATTGAGAGAAGTGAAGTGACGAAGCCAACGCATATCAGTCAGATGAACGGGTCCTCCCGTGGTGCGCTAATCGACTATGTCCGCCCCTACCCGGATCAGATCCGATTCTCATTGAATCGGATGAACGGGTCGTCATTCTGGGCCTGGAGCCTCTGGCGGGCGCCGGAGGGCGCTGACCTGCTCGACAGCATCCCTCTCAGCGAGGAGTACATGCAGTGCGCCGGCACCGCCGAGGCACTGGCCCTCGAGGTGCGTCGCCTCGACCCTGACGGTAACGCCCACCAATACGCGATCGGCAAGCCCGGCGGTGACCTCGCAGGCGAGCCCACCGAAGTGATCCATTTCGACAATGGTCGATACTTCACCACCGTCTACCCGCACGAGGTCTTCACGGCTGACGAAGCAGCCGTCGTCTTCTACACGTACTTCCTCACCGACGAGGTCTCTCAGCCCTACGAGCTTCGAGAACTCGACCTGAGCTGGCCGAAACCCGAATCCGACGCAGGCGTCAGCTGATGCGCATCCGCGTAGAGCACGAACCGCTCGCCGAGTCGATCGCGGTTCTCGCTGGCACCGCAGATCGGATTCGCGGTCTTCTCGACGAACTCGACTCGGAGGCCTCCGGGCTGAGACAGCTGTGGACCGGGCACGCCCAAGAGTCGTACTCCCGCGCTCAACGCGAATGGACCGAGTGCGCCGACGCCATGCAGACCGCGCTCACCAGCGCCGCGACCGCCGCTGCCCGTGCTCAAGCCCGCACCCGTGACGCCGAAGCCCACGTCGCGAGCCTCTGGAGCTGAGCCTCCCCCTGAGGTCATCAGGTCGGCGGGATCCACACGCGCATGGTCGACGGACCGCGCTGAGCCCAGTCGTGGTACGGGACGAGAGCAACCTCGCTGACCTCATCGGTCGAGCGGCGTCGCACGGGCAGCACGACCCTGCCGTCTCGCTCGATCGGGTTCCCGGCGACGACCACATCGCCGACATCCGCTCCGAGATCGATCGATTCCACGACCAGCACCTCGGGGCCGCGCTCGATCGCGACGCTGCCGCGCACGGCATCCACCATCGGATGCGGTGATGTGGCCCTCGCGGCGATCGGCAGGCTGAGCTCGACGACGTCGCCGGCGCGGAACGATCGCGTCACCCACACGGAACCCACCGAGGCGGGCTCCGATGACTCCTCGTCGCCCGAGCGCACCCGCACGACGGCGCCGTCGGCCCACGAGGGCACTCGCAGCGTGAGCGTGAACTCGGCATCCTCGGCGATCGTGACCCGCACATCGCCGTCGGCGGGGTAGTTCGTCGACACGTCGAAGGCCACGATCCGCCCGTCGGGCAGAACGGTCCGCACGGATGACGGCGCGTACTGCTGCAGCTGCACGCCGTCGTGGTCGGCTGTGGCGACATACGCACCGAGGCTCGCGAAGGTGCGGGCCACGTTCGGCGGGCAGCACGACACCTCGAACCACGGGGCGCGCAGCGACGACGAGGCGCGCGGCGACGTGGCATCCGGATCCGCCGGCGTTCCCGGCGTGCGCTGATGCAGCGTGTTGGCGTAGAAGAACGCGCGGCCGTCGTCGGCCGGAGACGTCGCTACCACGTTGAAGAGGGTGCGTTCGATGAGGTCGGCATGCCTGACGTCACCGGTCGCGAGCAGCAGACGCCACGAGAACATGATCGATCCGATCCCGGCGCAGGTCTCGGAGTAGGCGCGGTCGGGTGGCAGCTCCCAGTCGTCGCCGAACGCTTCGTCCTGGTGGTGCGATCCCTGGCCACCGGTCACATAGGTGCGGCGCTCGACCGTGCGATCCCACTGACCTCGCAGGGCGTCGAGCAGCTCGGCATCCGACTTCTCCATCGCCACGTCGGTCGCTCCGGAGGCGAGGTAGTTGGCGCGCACCGCGTGGCCGCGCAGCGCCTCGGCATCGCGCACGGGCACGTCGTCTTGGAAGTACTCCTGCCCCCATTCGATCTCGCCCAGCGATCCTCGGCCGTGACGCTCGACGAACAGCGCAGCCTGATCGACGTAGCGCGGCTCGCCGAGAGCGCGACCGAGTTCGGCCAGTCCCACCTCGACCTCGGCGTGCCCGCAGATCGCCTCGCGCCCGTCGGCGCCGAACTCCTGGCACACGAGGTCGGCGGCGCGGCGGGCGACGGCGATGAGGCCGTCGTCGGCGTCGGGTTTCGTGCGCACCCGGGCGACGGCCGCCTGGAACAGATGCCCGAGGCAGTAGAGCTCGTGCCCCCACTCGAGGTCCGACCAGCGCTCGCGCTGACCGGCGCGCCCGAACATGGTGTTGAGATAGCCGTCCGGCTCCTGCGCGGCGGCGACCCGGTCGACCACCCGGCGGAACCGCTGCTCGAGTTCGCCGTCGGCCGCGGCATCCGTGCGTCCGATCTCCCACGCCATCGCCTCGAGGAACTTGTAGATCTCGGAGTCCGCGAACTCGCGCCCGCGGCGCCCGTCCGGCAGCGTGCCGGCGGCGGCGAGGTCGAAGTTGGGCAGCCACCCCTCGGACTCGAGTCGCGACTCGATGTGCGTGAGCGTGGCAGAGCCGTTCACGGTCTGGCGTTCGCCCCAGAATCCTCCGAGGATCCGCACCTCGTCGAGTCCGAGAGGGCGCAGGCGACCGTGCGTGGGAACCACGGGGGCGGCCGGTGAAGTGGTGTCGAACATGGTCATCCCTTGAAGGCGCCGGACATGAAGCCGCGCACGTAGTGTCGTTGCAGGATCAGGAAGAGCAGGATGCAGGGGAGCGCCAGCACGACGACCCCCGCCTCGGTGGCGCCGTAGTCGACGACGCCCTGCACCTGCCCTCGGAGGTTGGCCACCGCGAGCGGAAGCGTCATGCGGTTCGTGTCGTTGATGAGGATCAGCGGGGCCATGAAGTCGTTCCACGCCGTGAGGAACGCGAAGAGCCCGACCGTGACGAGCCCCGGCTTGACCGCCGGAAGCAGCACCCGCCACAGGGCGCCCCAGCTGGAGCATCCGTCGACCATCGCCGCTTCGTCCATCTCTCTCGGGATCGACTCGAACGAGATGCGCATCATGAACATCGAGAACGGCAGCTGGAACATCGTGATCACGAGCGCGACGCCGACGAGTGAATTCTGCAGGCCCACCGAGTTGAGGATCACGTAGAGCGGGATCAGCAGCGTCGCATACGGCACCATCAGGATCGCGAGGGTCAGCAGGAACAGCGCGTTCTTGCCGGGGAACGAGAACCGTGCGAACGCATAGCCGCCGAGCAGCGAGATGAACAGCGTCAGAGCCACCGTCAGCACCGAGACGAACAGCGAGTTGCCGAGGTACACCCAGATGCCGGCCTGGTACTCGCCGAGGGCGGCGTAGTTGCCGAATCCCCAGCCGTCGGTCTGGCTGGTGCCGGCCATCGGGCTCACCGACGAGACGCCTGTCCAGATCAGGGGATAGAGGAAGATCACCGCGAGGGCGGTCGTGAACACCCAGTAGGGGATGCCCAAGACGACGCGGGCGGCCTTCGAGCGGTACCGCGGCGCGGTGGGCTGATGGTTCGGCGCGACGATGGTGCGGGTCAGGGTCTGGGACATGATTCTCAGCTCTCATCCGTGCGGCGGAACGCGCGCAGCTGGAAGACGTTGATGACGACGAGGGCGAGCAGCACGATCACCGATAGCGCACCGGCGATGCCGAGGCTGTTCTGGCCCTGGAAGGCCACGTTGTAGATCAGCTGCACGACCGTCATGGTGCTGTTGTCGGGACCGCCCTTGGTGAGGATGTAGAACTGCTCGAACGCGAGCAGCGACCCGGTCACGCACATCACGGTCGTGAGCGCGAAGGTCGGCTTGAGCAGCGGCACCGTGATGTCGCGGAACGTCTGCCAGCGGTTCGCGCCATCGATGCGGGCGGCCTCGTAGACGTCGTCGGGGATGCCCTGCAGGCCCACCAGCATCAGCAGCATGTAGAAGCCCGCGTAGCGCCAGACGATCAGGAAGATCGTCGACCACAACGCCCCTTCGGGAGTGCCGAGGAAGGTGATTCCCCACGACTTCATCAGGTTCGCGAACGGACCGGCGATGGGCGAGTACAGAACGTAGAACAGCAGAGATGCGGATGCCAGGCCGAGGGCGCTCGGGATCAGGAACGCAGTGCGCAGAAAGCCCTTCCACCGCGTCGACTCCTGCACGAGCAGGGCGAGGCCGAGCCCCAGGCCGATCAGGATGACGGTCGTGATGAGCGTGTAGAGAAGGGTGAAGCGGATCGAGTCCCAGAAGAGGCGGTGGGTCACCGCATCCGTGTAGTTCTCGGGGAAGTTGATGCCCTGGTTGCCGCTCAGCAGCGGCCAGTCGGATGCTGACATCTGAACCACGAGCACCAGCGGGACGATGAACAGCAGGGCGACGAAGATCGCCGTCGGGGCGGCGTAGAGCCAGCCCTGCACCGGGCCGTCGAACGCGGTGCGCGGCCTGCGGCGACGCAGCGGGGGTGCGGTCGAGGTCATCTCGTTCTCTTTCGATCGGGGACTGACGAGGTCGATGCGGGGGCGGCGTGCGGCGCCGCCCCCGCGGCGGATCACTGCGACAGGATCGCGGTGATCTCCTCGTTGTCGGTCGGCACGGCATCCTCGCCGTTCAGCACCGCGTTGCGCACCAGCGTCAGCCACGGGCTGCCCGGCGCGTTGAACGCCTGCTGGAAGTTGAGCGCCACCGGGGTGTCGCCTTGAGCGGCGACCTCGTTGATCGTGATCAGCCGAGGGTCGGCGGCCGCGTACTCGTTGTCGGCGAGGTCTCCGCGCGAGACGGCGTTGCCGTCCTTGGCGAGCACCTCGACCTGCGCCTCCTCCGACATCATCCAGTTGAGGAAGTTCCAGGCCTGCGCCGCCTTCGTCGAGTCCTTCGAGATGCCGATGCCGTCACCGCCGACGAACGTCGAGGCTCCGCCGTCGACACCGGGGATGCCGGCGACGCCGGCGTCGAACTCGAGGGAGGGGAGAAGCGTGGCGGGGAACGGCATCACGCCGACCTTGCCCTCGCTGAACGCGGCGGTCCAGGTGGGGCCGGCCTCGTCGGTGGAGGAGGGGAGGATCGCTCCGGCGTCCTGCAGCTCGGCCCACGTGTCGTAGACGGCCTGCGCCGAGTCGCCGTCGAGCAGCGATTCGGTGCCGTCGTCGCTCATGACCTCGTCACCAGACGCCCAGATCGAGGGGAACCAGGTGAACACCAGGCATCCGCCGCAGTTGAGGCCCGTCGCGGTGCCGTAGGTGTCCGGCTTGTTCAGCGCCTGCACGGCCATGGCCGCCTCGGCGAACTCCTCGAGCGTGGCCGGCGCCTTCTCGGGGTCGAGGCCCGCTTCGGCGAACAGCTCCTTGTTCCAGAACAGCATCGACAGGTCGAGCGCGAAGGGCAGCACGTACTCGGCGTCGTCGACCGTGCCGGCAGAGAGATGGCCGGGGTTGATCTCGTCTTTGAAGTCGAGACCGTCGATCTGCTCGGACATGTCCTGGAACAGGCCCTGCTGCGCCCAGTTGGGCACGTAGACGATGTCGGCCGCGAACAGATCGGGCAGGCCGTCCGACCCGGCGGCGGCGCCGACCTTCGCGACGTAGTCGTCGTTGGGGACGACGGTGAGCTCGACCTGGTTCTCATGGCTCGCGTTGTAGGCGTCGACGAGCAGCTTGGCCTGGCGCTCGATCGGAGCGCGTGTCCACAGCGTGAGCGTCGTGCCGTCGTCGGTTCCCTCGGCGGGGATCGGTACGTCTGCGGCGGTGTCTGCGGCGGGCGCGCAGGCGGCGAGGCCGCCGACGAGCAGGCCGGCCGCGATGACCGCGGCGGACGCTCGGCGCACGGCGTGAGTGCGGGTGGTGATCATGGTGGGGGACTCCTCTGGCTCGTCTTCGAGCGGATGCGGGTGGCGCTTCGACCGTGCAGCGCCGGTGTGGAGGTGGTGTGGAGATCGAGCTTTCGAAATCTACGAAAACCCTTTCGAAAAGGTATAGCGTGGATTCGGCGGGGGCGTCAACCCTCGTTCCGATAACCTTTCAGCAACAGGGAGTGGGATGAGCGACGCGACTGCAGCACGGGCGGTGACCCTCGGTGATGTCGCCGCGCGCGCCGGAGTGTCGATCTCGACGGCGTCCAAGGCGCTGAACGACCGCGGCGATGTCTCGGCCGCGACCCGGGCCAAGGTGCGGGCGATCGCGGACGAGCTGTCCTTCACGCCGAACGCCATGGCCCGAGGCCTGCTCGCCGGGCGCACGGGCACCGTCGGTCTGCTCACGAGCGACCTCGAGGGTCGGTTCATGCTCCCGATCCTGATGGGGGCCGAGGACGCTTTCGGCGCCGGCCGCATCAACGTGTTCCTGTGCGACGCGCGCGGCGACGCGATCCGCGAGCAGCACCATCTCAAGGAGCTGCTGAGCCGCCGGGTCGACGGCATCATCGTCGTCGGTCGGCAGACAGATCCGCGACCGTCGCTCGGGCAGGAGCTTCCCGTGCCGGTGGTCTACGCGTACGCGCCGTCCGACGACCCTCGCGACCTGTCGCTGACGCCCGACAACTACGCCGGCGGGCGCCTCGCGATCGAGCACCTGCTGGCCTGCGGACGCCGCCGGATCGCCCACGTCTCGGGCGACCCCGCATACGCCGCGGCGCAGGACCGTCTCGCGGGGGCCAGGGCCGCGCTCGGCGAAGCAGGGCTCGAACTGGTCGGCGAGCCCATGTTCTCCGAGTGGACCGAGCACTGGGGCCGGGATGCCGCCGCGATGCTGCTGCAGCGGCATCCCGACATCGACGCCGTGTTCTGCGGTTCAGATCAGATCGCTCGCGGAGTGCTCGACTCGGCCCGCGATCTCGGACGCACCGTGCCAGACGACCTCGCGGTGATCGGCTACGACAACTGGGAGGTTCTCGCGACCAACGCGCGGCCCGAGCTCACCAGCATCGACGCGAACCTTCAGCAGCTCGGCCGTCAGGCCGCACTGCGGGTGTTCGACGCGATCGACGGGATCGACATCGGCGAGGGTGCGCACCACCTGCCGGTGCGCCTCGTGATCCGCGGATCGACGATCGCCCGGCGCTGAGGGGCGCCCCGTCGTTGTCGGGTCCGGCCGTGCCGTCGCTCACCCGACTATGAGCTTGCGCTGCTCCTCAGTCAGACCATCCAACCGTCCTCCGGGAAGGACGTCGGTGAGTTCCCCAGTTGCGCGCGATCCCAGGAACGGCCAGATCTGTTCGCCAGGGTCGGATGGGTTGGTGACGATGAACCCCTGAGGGCTCAGGAGGGGCCATCGGGGTTTGCCGGCCGCCTCTGCGTCGCCTGGCTCGACTCGATACTCCTCGGACACCTGTAGCTGTTCTGGGGTCAACTCGTCGTCGAGATATGCCACCACGTCGAGGTCTCGGGGCAACGCATCGGCGACCTCTCGGGGATCCGACGACGGAGAGATCACGGGGATGTAGACGATGTCCCCCGGCTGCAGCGATGTCCCGTCCTTCGCAGTGACCTCGGTGACCTCGACTTCGGCGAGGAGGGCTGCACTGACGGGTGTTCCGGTGGCGGTCGTGACCTTGTCTCCCGCGAGCCAGCGGTGCACGGTGCCGGTAACCACAGCCGCGGAGCGTTGGCCGAGGTCTGTGGTGTTCTGGAAGACGATGGTCGAGACCGCACTGACGTCGAGAGACATGAGTAACTCAGCGGCGTCAGATTGTGTTGCTTCCTGCGCGACAGATACCGGTGCTGGGTGGGTTCCTGGCGCCATCGCGCACGGGCTCAGTAGCAGTGCCAATGCCGGCACGGCCGCGAGGCTGATTCTGTAGAAACCGCGCTGTTCCATGCGCCGACACTACCCACGGCTTGGCGAGATACCGGAATGCGGTGGGGCTGGGCGCGGCCCTCGGATCAAGCGTGGTCGCGCCAGGAGTGCTGCGGGTCGAAGCCCAACACACGCCGCGCCTTGTCGATCGACAGCAACGTCTCGTTCGGGCCGAACTCCCGCGCGACCGGCACGTCGGGGAAGACCTCGGCGAGCAGCTCGGCGTTCGGCCGCGACATCACCGTGTCGGCCGCCGCGATGATGAAGTTGTCGAACCCGGGTGCCGCCACCTCGAGCGCACGCTCCACGGCCTGCGCACCGTCGCGGGCGTCGATGTAACCCCAGAGGTTCCACTTGCGGCGCAGAGCGTCGGCATCGAAATCGGGGAACTCGGCGTAGTCCTCCGAGTTCATCACATTCGAGAACCGCAGCGCGGTGATCGACAGGTCGGGATGCCAGCGCACGAGCTCGGTCGCCAGCTGCTCCTCGAGCGTCTTGACCAGTGAGTACACCGATTCGGGGCGGGCGGGGTAGTCCTCGTCGACCGGCACGTAGGGCGGCGGCACGTCGAACGGCAGGCCGAGCACGGTCTCGCTCGACGCGTAGACCACGCGACGGATGCCGAGGCGCACCGCGGCCCAGAAGACGTTGAACGTCGCGGGCATGTTGTTGTGGAAGGTCGCGACATCGCTGCGGATGCCGGGGGCGGGGATCGCCCCGAGGTGCACCACGGCATCGATGCCGTCGTGTCGATCGCCGACGGCCGTGAAAGCATCCACGACCTGGCCGTAATCTGTCAGGTCGACCTGCACGAAGTCGGGGCCGCGGACCCCGGCGACATCCATGCCGATGACCTCGTATCCGTTGGCGCGGAGTTCCCGCGCGACGACGCTGCCGAGCTTGCCCGATGATCCGGTGAGTGCGATGCGCATGTCACCAGAGTGGCACGAAGGCGAGGCGCCGGGGCCGCTCGGCATACACTCGTCGGCGTGAGTGACACGAGCAGCGAGCCCCGCCGCACCGTCGGAGTGCGCGATGTCGCGGTGCTCGCCGGAGTCTCTCGGCAGACGGTGTCGCGGGTGCTGAACGACCACCCCGAGGTCGCCGCCGAGACCCGCGAACGGGTGCTCGCCGCGATGGCCGAGCTCGGCTACCGCATGAACAACGCCGCTAGAGCGCTGGGCACCCGGCGCTCCCGCACGCTCGGCGTACTGGCCACCGACGCGCTGCACTACGGGCCTTCGCGCAGCATCGCCGCGCTCGAGGCGTCGGCCCGCGAGGTCGGCTACTGGCTGAGTGCGGCTTTCGCGGATGCGGGTGATGCGCAATCCGTCGTCGCCGCGGTCGATCACCTCGTGATGCAGGGGGTCGAGGGCATCGTCGTCGTCGCCCCGCACGCCCACACGCTCGACGCCCTCGATGAACTGCGCATCGACGTGCCGATCGTGACCCTGCATGCGGCCGACCGGGGAGCCCGCGGCCTCTCGGTCGACCAGGCGGCCGGAGCCAGGCTGGCCGTCTCGGCGCTCGCCGATGCCGGACACACGCGCATCGCGCACCTCGCCGGCCCCGCCGACTGGCTCGAGGCTGAGTCCCGCACGCAGGGGTTCGCCGCCGAGCTCGCTGCACGTGGACTCGCGGCCGGACCCGTGTTCGAGGGTGACTGGACCGCAGGCTCGGGCTACGCCGCGGTCGACGCCGTGCGGGAATCGGGAGTGACAGCCGTGTTCGCGGCGAACGACCAGATGGCGCTCGGGCTGCTCGGCGGTCTGCACGAGGCCGGACTCGCGGTGCCGGGCGACATCAGCGTGGTCGGCTTCGACGACACCCCGGATGCCGCCTACTACTGGCCGAAGCTCACGACGGTGCGGCAGGACTTCAGCGAGCTGGCGCGCCGCGCGGTGGCGGCGGTGCTCGCGGGCGGCGACGGAGCGACGGCATCCGACCTCGCTCCCGTGGCGCCCGTGCTCGTGACCCGGGCGTCGATCGCGCCGCCCCGGTGAGTGCCGCCCCGGTGAGCGCCGCCCCGGTGCTGGGTCGATATCGCACGTGCCGGGCGATGCGGGGTCAATTCTGCACGTGAATACGCCGTTTCCGATGCGAAAGTGACCCCGTTCGGGGCGTGGGATGCGAAAGTGACCCCGTTCGGGTCGTGGGATGCGAAAGTGACCCCGTTCGGGTCGTGGGATGCGAAAGCGACCCCGCGTGCAGCAGTGGCGGGTCGTGGGATGCGAAAGCGACCCCGCGTGCCGCAGGGGCGGGGCGAAGAGGTGCGGGGCGCCGAGCGGGCACCCCCATCTTGACGGCCCACGGCCCCCGTGACACACTTCTGTGACCGGTCACAGTGACCACCGACGACCCTGAGGTACCCGTGAGCAACGAAGCCCCCGTCTTCTCCGCCGAGATCGATGCATCGATCCAGGCCGTCCGCGAGGATGTCGCCCGCCTGCACGCCGAACTGGTGCGCAACGGCCTCGTCGTCTGGACCGGCGGCAACGTGTCGGGCCGCGTGCCCGGCGCCGATCTGTTCGTCATCAAGCCCTCGGGCGTGAGCTACGACGACCTCGCCCCCGACAACATGATCCTCTGCGACCTCGACGGCGCCGTCATCCCGGGCTCGCCCGGCAGCGAGCGTTCGCCCTCGAGCGACACCGCCGCCCACGCCTACGTCTACCGCCACATGCCCACCGTCGGCGGCGTCGTGCACACCCACTCGACGTTCGCGGTGGCCTGGGCAGCGCGCGGCGAAGAGATCCCGTGCGTCATCACCGCCATGGCCGACGAGTTCGGTGGCCCGATTCCGGTGGGCCCCTTCGCGATCATCGGCGACGACTCGATCGGACGCGGCATCGTGCAGACCCTCAGCGGTCACCGCAGCCGCGCGGTGCTCATGCAGAACCACGGCCCCTTCACGATCGGAGTCGACGCGAAGGATGCAGTGAAGGCCGCCGTGATGGTCGAAGACGTCGCCCGCACCGTGCACTACGCACGTGAGGCCGGCCCACTCATCCCGATTCCGCAGGAGGCGATCGACAGCCTCTTCCACCGATACCAGAACGTCTACGGACAGAATTCGGACGCCCGCCGATGAGCGATACGACCACCAGCGCCGCCCGCGACGACATCCTCGCCGCCCGCACGAGCCTCGGCATCGAGCTCGGGTCCACGCGCATCAAGGCCTGCCTGATCGGGTCGGATGCCACCGAGGTGCTCGCCACCGGCTCGTTCGCCTGGGAGAACCGACTCGAAGACGGTCTCTGGACCTACGCGATCGACGAAGTCTGGGCAGGCCTCCAGTCCGCGTATGCCGCACTCGTCGCCGACGCCCACGAGCGTCATGGCGTGCGCCCCGAGACCTTCGGCGCGATCGGCATCTCGGCCATGATGCACGGCTACCTCGCGTTCGACGCGCAGGGCGAGCTGCTCGTGCCGTTCCGCACCTGGCGCAACACCAACACGGGCGCGGCCGCCGCCGAGCTGACCGACCTGCTCGGCGTCAACATCCCGCTGCGCTGGTCGATCGCGCACCTGCACCAGGCGGTGCTCGACGGTGAGGCGCATGTGCCGCAGCTCGACTTCGTCACGACCCTCGCCGGGTACGTGCACGAGCGGCTCACAGGTGAGCGAGTGCTCGGCGTCGGCGATGCATCCGGCATGTTCCCGATCGACTCGAGCACCGGCGACTACGACGAGCGGATGCTGCAGGCCTACGACGCCCTTGCCTCGGGCCGCCTGCCCGCGAGCGCCAAGGACCTGCTCCCGACCGTCCTTCCCGCCGGGGCCACCGCCGGAACGCTCACCGCCGAGGGCGCAGCGCTCCTCGATCCGACTGGAGCGCTGCAGCCCGGCATCCCGCTCTGCCCTCCCGAGGGTGACGCCGGCACGGGCATGGTGGCGACGAACTCGGTGTCGCAGCGCACGGGCAACGTCTCGGCCGGCACGAGCATCTTCGCCATGGTCGTGCTCGAGCGCCCGCTCGCCGAGGTGCACCACGAGCTCGACCTCGTGACGACTCCGGCCGGAGACGCCGTCGCCATGGTGCACTGCAACAACGGTGCCAGCGAGCTCGCCGCCTGGGCGGGTCTCTTCACCCGGTTCACCGCCGCCGCAGGGCAGTCGCTGAGCGACGACGCGGTCTTCGACGTGCTCTTCCGCGAGGCGCTCGACGGCGAGGCGGATGCCGGCGGTCTGCTCGCCTACAACCACCTCGCAGGTGAGCCCATCGCCGGTCTCACCGAGGGGCGTCCGCTGTTCGTGCGCACGCCAGACAGCGCCTTCACGCTCGCGAACTTCATGCGCTCGCAGCTGTACGGCGTCTTCGGAACCCTCGCGCTGGGAATTCAGGTGCTCACCGCCGAGGGTGTCGAGCTCGATCGCATGTTCGCGCACGGTGGCATGTTCCGCACCGCCGGAGTCGCGCAGCGTTTCCTCGCCGGCGCGCTCGGCGCTCCCGTCGCGGTGGGCGAGCTCGCCTCCGAGGGCGGCGCCTGGGGCATCGCGGTGCTCGCGTCGTACCTCGCGCATGCCCATGCGCAGACCCTGGGCGAGTATCTCGACGAACAGGTGTTCGCGTCGGCATCCCTCTCGGTCGCCGACCCCGACCCCGCCGACGTCGCCGGCTTCACCTCCTACCTCGACCGCTACCGCGCCGGCCTCGCCATCGAGGCTGCCGCCGTCGACTCTCTCTGAACTCTCCCCGCCACACCGAAGGACCACTCATGCCCCGCACCCCGCTCACCACCTCGCTCGACGGCTACGAGGTCTGGTTCCTCACCGGCAGCCAGCACCTCTACGGCCCCGAGACGCTCGCGCAGGTCGCCGAGCAGTCGCAGCAGATCGCCCGCATCCTCGATGAGGCGGGCGAGGTGCCGGTGAAGATCGTCTGGAAGCCCGTGCTGACGGATGCCGCGGCCATCAAGCGCACCGCGCTCGAGGCCAACGCCGACGACAGGGTCATCGGCCTGATCGCGTGGATGCACACGTTCAGCCCCGCGAAGATGTGGATCGCCGGTCTCGACGCGCTGCAGAAGCCGCTCGCCCACCTGCACACGCAGGCGAACGTCGAGCTGCCGTGGGCCGACATCGACTTCGACTTCATGAACCTGAACCAGGCGGCGCACGGCGACCGCGAGTTCGGCTACATCCAGACGCGTCTCGGCGTGCCGCGCAAGACCGTGGTCGGCCACGCGAGCGACCCGCGCGTTCGCCAGGAGATCGCCACCTGGCAGCGCGCGGCGGCCGGCCTCGCGGCATCCCGTTCGCTCAAGCTCGCCCGTTTCGGCGACAACATGCGCTTCGTCGCCGTGACCGAGGGCGACAAGACCGAGGCAGAGCTGCGCTTCGGCGTGCAGGTCAACACGTGGGGCGTGAACGACCTGGCGGATGCCGTCGCCGCGGCATCCGACTCTGAGATCGACGCCCTCGTGGCCGAGTACGAAGAGCTCTACGAGGTCGTGCCCGAGCTGCGTCGCGATGGTGAGCGCCACCAGTCGCTGCGCGATGGAGCCGCGATCGAGATCGGTCTGCGGACGTTCCTCGAGGAGGGCGGCTTCGGCGCCTTCACCACCTCGTTCGAAGACCTCGGTGCACTCAAGCAGCTGCCCGGTCTCGCGGTGCAGCGCCTGATGGCCGAGGGCTACGGCTTCGGCGCCGAGGGCGACTGGAAGACCGCGATCCTGGTGCGTGTCGCCAACGTGATGGGCGCCGGGCTGCCGGGTGGAGCGAGCCTCATGGAGGACTACACCTACGACATGACCCCCGGCGACGAGCTGATCCTGGGCGCGCACATGCTCGAGGTCTCGCCGTCTCTCACCACGGCGAAGCCGACCCTCGAGATCCACCCGCTCGGCATCGGCGGCAAGGACGACCCGGTGCGCCTGGTCTTCACCGCCGACCCCGGCCCCGCGATCGTCGTCGCACTCAGCGACATGCGCGACCGGTTCCGCCTCACCGCGAACGTCGTCGAGAACGTGCCGCCGCGCCAGTCGCTGCCCAAGCTGCCGGTCGGCCGCGCCGTCTGGAAGCCCCAGCCCGACTTCAACACCTCGGCCGCCGCGTGGCTGACCGCCGGTGCCGCGCACCACACGGTCATGTCGACCGCCGTCGGGCTCGAGGCCTTCCGCGACTTCGCCGAGATGGCCGAGGTCGAGCTGCTCGTGATCGACGACGCGACCACGCTGCCCGAATTCCAGAAGCAGGTGCGCTGGAACCAGGCCTACTACCGACTCGCGCAGGGGCTGTGATGACGCTGGGTTCTGCAGCCGTGACCGAGTTCGCGACCGCAGCGGCGCAGCCGCGCTCAGGGAGACAGCTGCGCATCGCCGGTCACGGCTATGAGGCCATCATCGCGAGCGTCGGCGCATCGCTGCGCGTGCTGACCTTCGACGGACGCGATCTGGTCGTGCCGTTCGAGGCCGACGAGGTCAGGCCCGGGTACCGGGGCACCACCCTCGCACCGTGGCCTAACCGCATCGTCGACGGTCGCTACACGTTCGGCGGCACCGAGCATCAGCTGGCGCTCACCGAACCCGCCCGAGGGCAGGCGCTGCACGGTCTGCTCGCGTGGGCCGAGTTCGAGGATCGCCTCGTGCTCGACGACCGCGTCGTGCTCGCGGCCGTGATCGAACCGCAGACGGGGTACCCGTTCCGCGTCGAGGTCGAGACCGAGTACCGCATCGACTCCGACGGACTGCATCAGACCGTCACGGCGCACAACCTCGGGGCGGATGCTGCGCCCTGGGGCACCGGACCGCATCCGTATCTGGTCGCCGGCCCCGACGGGCGGGTGGACGACTGGACGCTCACCCTGCCGGCATCCGAGGTGCTGACCGTGACGCCCGACCGGCTGAGCCCGGTGGCCGTCGAGGGTGTGGCCGAGCATCCGCAGTGGGACTTCCGCGCTGCGCGCCCGATCGGCGACGTCTTCATCGACCACGCGTTCACCGGCCTCGCCCGCGATGGAGGGGTCGCGGAGGTGCGGCTGGTGACGGATGCCGGAACCGGCGTCGCGATGTCGTTCGACGGCCGCTGCCCGTGGGTGCAGGTGCACACGGCAGACAACCCCGGGATCGACGCGATCCATCGCATCGGCCTTGCGGTCGAGCCGATGACCTGCCCGCCCGATGCCTTCAACTCGGGAACCGACCTCGTCGTGCTCGAACCCGGCGCCACGCACGCCGCATCCTGGCGGATCTCCGCCGTCTGACTCGCGCCGCGGTGGGTGTCGTGTGATGCGGTGCGGGGCCAATTTCGCACCCGGGGTCCGGTGCGGGGTCAGTTTCGCACCGGAATCGGACGTTTCCGGTGCGTAACTGACCCCGCGTGGGTGCGTGCGGTGCGGAACTGACCCCGCACCGAAAGCCCGGTGCGCAACTGACCCCGCACCAGCCCGCCAGGGCGTGGGCGCGAAGAGCCGCGCCGACGACCCGTCAGGCGAGAGCTGCGACCAGGGCCTGGGCGGCGGATGCCGATGACTGCGGGTTCTGTCCGGTGATGAGCAGTCCGTCGACGATCGTGTGATCGCTCCAGGGATCGGTGACCTCGACGTCCGCGCCGAGCGACCGCAGCGAGGTCTCGAGCAGGAAGGGCGCGCGGTCCGCGAGCCCGCCGATGCGCTCCTCCTCGTCGGAGAAGCCGGTGATGCGGCGTCCGGCGACGATCGGCTCACCAGCGGAATCGAGCGCGGGCAGCAGTGCGGCGAGACCGTGGCAGACGGCGGCCAACGGGCGGCCTGCGGCGACGGTCGCCGAGATGAGCGCCGCCGAGTCGGCATCGACCGCGAGGTCCTGCATGGGGCCGTGGCCGCCGGGGTAGTAGACCGCCGCGTAGTCGGCGCTGTCGACGTCGGCGAGCACCAGGGGAGTGGTGAGCCCCGAGATCTGCGCGAGCGCAGCCGCATCGCCTTCGCTCAGGCTGGCCGCGTCGGCCACCGGCTCGACACCTCCGGGAGTTGCGAAGACGACGTCGTGCCCCGCTGCGGTGAGCAGGCGATAGGGGGCGAGCAGTTCTTCGGCCCAGTAGCCGGTGGGGTGCTCGGTGCCGTCGGACAGGGTCCAGGTGCGGGCGCCGGTGACGACGAAGAGGACGGATGACATGGTTGCTCCCAATGGATCGGACGGCGGATGCCGTGCGGATGCGATATCCGGGACAACCGTGAGCACAGGGGCCTGATTCCGATAGATTCCCGATATGAGCAATCGGAATCCCGATGGGCTGCAGGACCTCGGACTGTGGCGCACCTTTCTCGCGGCGCATCGGTCGGGATCGGTATCAGCGACGGCCCGAACACTGGGGCTCGCGCAGTCGTCAGTGACGACGCAGCTGCAGTCGCTGGAGGCGAGCGTCGGCGAGCCGCTGTTCGTGCGTCACGCTCGCGGCATCCGTCCGACGCCCCGCGCCGACGAGCTGGCCGCCCGACTCTCGGGTCCTCTCGACGCGCTGGCGGATGCTCTCGGCACCCGCCCCGCCGCCGAACCGCCGATCGTGCGCCTGGGTGGCGCCGCCGAGTTCCTGGCAAGCGTCGCCGCGCCCGCACTCGCCCCCGCTGTCGCCGATGGGCTGCGGCTCGCGGTGACCACCGGCCTGGCCGACGACCTGCTCGAGCAGCTCAAGGTCGGCAGCCTAGACCTCGTGATCTCGGCGGTGCGTCCACGAGGGCGCGGACTGCCGACCGTGCCGTTCTTCGACGAGGAGTTCGCACTCGTCGCCGCGCGAGCGCTGGCCATCGCGCGTGCACCTGTCCTCGCGCCGGACGCTCTCACCGACACGCCTCTGCTGGCCTACGACCGCGACGTGCCGATCCTGCGCCGGTACTGGCGGCATGTCTTCGGCATCCGTCTCGACCGGGAGCCCGCGCTCGTCTTCCCCGATCTGCGTGCGCTCGCCGCCGCTGCCGTCGCCGGCGCAGGCGTCACCGTGCTGCCGACCTACCTGATCGCCGACGAGCTCGCCGACGGGAGGCTCGTCGACCTGCGTCCGACCGAGGACCCGCCGATCAACACTCTGCATCTGGTGCGACGACCGGGGCCGCTGGCCGAGGGGGTCGCGGTCGTCGAACAGGCGCTGCGCGCCGCCGTCGCCGCCCTCTGACCCCGTCTCGGGGATGCTCGATCCGTGCGGGGTCAGTTCTGCATTCGCCCGCTCGTGCGGGGTCAATAGCGCATCCGAAACGTCCGATTCCGGTGCGTAGTCGACCCCGCACGGCGGATGCTCTGCCGCCGTGCAGGGGCGGGTTCGCACCCGGCATCTGGTGCGGGGGCAGACGCGGCTGTCAGCCGAGCCTCAGCGGTTGAGCCAGTGGCGCAGCGAACGAGTGACCCACGGCAGCACCCAGTAGGTCATGATCGGCGTCAGCACGACCGTCGTGGCGAGCACGCGCAGCCAGATCGGCAGCTCGTTCCAGCCGGGGATCGGGCTCATCGCATAGGTGAACGCGAGGTTCAGGGGGAAGAACCCGAGCCAGATCGACACGGCCTGCTTCCAGCGCGGGGGAGTGCTGACCATCGCGACGGTGGTCGTCGAGCCGTCGGCCCGGGGGAGGGTGATGGTGTCTGTGGTCGGCTCGTCGAACCAGCCCTCGATGCCGCTGCGGCGCCGCACGCGCTCGCTGCGCACGAACTGCTCGCCGGTCGACTTCCACCACTCGCGCTCGCCGGACTGCTCCCAGGCGACCAGCGACTTCTCGTCGGAGAACCGGTAGAGCATGTGCCAGACGTGCGAATCCTCGCCGTCGCGCACCCATCCGGATCCGAGGAACCCCGGGTATCGGTGGGCGAGATTCACGCCGGTCTGCACCCAGGCAGTGGCCTCGGCCACATGCTCGGGGTCGAGCTCGCGGCGGATGGAGACGGTGATGGGTTCGCTGGACATGGTGGGTCCTCGGAGAGTGCGGTCGCCCGGATCACGGGCGCCTCGACGGTGGGGGGATGCGCCAGGGTGCGGGCGCATCAACGATTGTATTTCGGATGCCGGGGGTCACCGCCTGTTTTCGCGGCGCGCGAAGACGGCATCCCGCCACCCGATGTCGCCGTCTCCGCGACTCGACCCCGCGACAGGGTGAGAATAGGACGCATGAGCACGCGCAGCGAAGCCGTCCTGATCGATGTCGTCCGCACCCCCGTCGGGCGGGGCAAGCCGGGTGGTGCCCTGTCGGGCGTGCATCCCGTCGATCTCGCAGCGGGCGCGCTCGCCGCGATCCTCGAGCGCAGCGGTCTCGACTCGCGGCAGATCGACGACGTGCTTCTCGGCTGTGTGAGCCAAGTGGGCGACCAGTCGTCGAACATCGCCCGACAGGCGGTGCTCGCCGCGGGCTTCGACGAGTCGATCCCCGCCACGACGATCGACCGTCAGTGCGGGTCGAGCCAGCAGGCGGTGCACTTCGCCGCGCAGGGCATCATCGCCGGAGCCTACGACGCGGTCATCGTCGGCGGCGTCGAGTCGATGAGCCGAGTGCCGCTCGGGTCGTCCGCGGCCGGTGGAAGCCCGATGTCGCCCCGACTGCGGGAGCGCTACCCCGAGGGGCTCGTCAACCAGGGCGTCTCGGCCGAGCTCATCGCCCAGCGCTGGGGCCTCGATCGTGCCGCCCTCGATGAGTACGCGGCGGAGTCGCATCGCCGCGCCGCGGACGCCTGGGCGGGCGGCTTCTTCGACCGCACGATCATCCCGGTCGCGGAGGCACCGGATGCCGTTGCCGACGAGACCGTCCGCCCGGGCACCACGGCAGAGGGGCTCGCGGGGCTGAACCCGGCGTTCCGCACCGACGCGCTCGCCGCCCGCTTCCCCGAGGTCGACTGGCGCATCACCCCCGGCAACTCCTCACCGCTCACCGACGGGGCATCCGCCGCTCTGCTGATGAGCGCCGAGCGGGCCGAACAGCTGGGCCTCGCCCCGCGCGCGAGGTTCCACGCGTTCACGGTGGTCGGCGACGACCCGCTGATGATGCTCACAGGGCCCATCCCCGCCACGCGGCGCATCCTCGAGCGCACCGGACTCACGATCGACGACCTCGACGCCTACGAGGTCAACGAGGCATTCGCGTCGGTGCCGCTCGCGTGGGCCGCCGAACTCGGGGCGGATGCCGCGAAACTCAACCCCCGAGGGGGAGCGATCGCCCTCGGGCACGCTCTCGGATCGTCGGGCACCCGCCTGCTCGGAACCCTCATCGATCAGCTCGACGCGGTCGGAGGGCGATTCGGCCTGCAGGCCATGTGCGAGGGCGGCGGCATGGCGAACGCCACGATCATCGAACGACTGTAGCTCCCGCATCCGCCCCGTCGCTCCCCTCTCCGGCCTGGCATCCGCCGCATCCGGCCTCCGCCGCACGCTTGGCGAGTCGATGCGAGCCAGCGAAGTCCAGATCCGGAGAATTCGGACTTGCGAAGCGCACACGGACTTGCCAAGCGCCCGCACGGAGACAGACAAGACAGAGAAGACCCCCGCCGACCCGATTCGGCGGGGGTCTCTTCGGGAGCAGACGCTCACCGTATGCGCGGATGACGTGACTACCCGATCCGGTCTGAGTCTGTGTCCGCGCATGTGCAGTTGTAGTCGGCGAAGGTGTCCGGGCGGTGAACGCGGCGAGAAATCCTCATCGTCAAGGATTCACCGCGATGGAAGCGCTTGCGACTTTCGGCCAGCGGTGTCTCGCGAGCCCCTGACTTTTCGCCAGAGCATTCCTGCAAGCGCTTGCAGTCCGCGATCTCACCCTGCTAGCTTCACTCGCAAGCCTTCGGACACGTCGTCGTGTCCGCCCGCCACCCAGGGAGCATCACTTGTTCAAGCCGGCTCGGTCGAAGATGACCGCCTCACGTCCGCTCGCCCTTCTCGCCGCCACCGCGCTCGTCGTCTCGGGGTTCGGCGCAGCCGGTGCTCTCGGCGGCTCGCCCGCCTCCGCCGCCGATCGAACCGTGGCCCTCGTGGGCTCGCTGCAGTCCGAGCTCGGTTGCGCGGCGGACTGGGCTCCTGACTGCGCCGAGACCGAGCTCGAGCCCACGGGCGCCGAAGGCATCTACTCCGCCGAGTTCGAGGTGCCGGCGGGCACCTGGCAGTACAAGGTCGCCGTGAACGACGGTTGGGACGAGGCGTATGGCCTCGACGGCGGCGCCGACGACATCCCGCTGACGGTGGCCGGCCCCACGACCCTCCGCTTCACGTTCGACGACACGCTCAAGCGCGTCGGCCTCGAGGCGACCGACCTGCGCGGCGGCTACACCGCAGACGACGACGCACTCATCAAGAGCCCGGCACGCCAGGCAGGAGCGGGCGAGCAGTTCTACTTCGTGATGACGGATCGCTTCGCGAACGGCGACACCACGAACGACACCGGCGGTCTCGAGGGTGACCGGCTCACGACCGGGTTCGACCCCACCGACAAGGGCTTCTATCAGGGTGGCGACATCGCCGGCATCCGCGACAACCTCGACTACATCGAAGGCCTCGGTACGTCGGCGATCTGGCTGACGCCGAGCTTCGCCAACAAGCCGGTGCAGGGCGAGGGGGCGAACGCCTCGGCCGGGTACCACGGCTACTGGATCACCGACTTCACGCGCATCGACCCGCACCTCGGCACCAATGAGGAGCTGCAGGCGCTGATCGCCGACGCGCACGCCCGCGGCATCAAGGTGTACTTCGACATCATCACGAACCACACGGCCGACGTGATCGACTACACCGAGGGCCAGTACTCCTACATCGATCAGACGACGAGCCCCTACACCGATGCTGCGGGCACGGCGTTCGACCCGGCCGACCACGCGGGCACCGACGGCTTCCCCGAGCTCGACCCCGCGACGAGCTTCCCCTACACGCCGGTGGTCGCCGACAGCGAGACCGACGTCAAGGTGCCCGCCTGGCTGAACAACCCCTCGCTCTATCACAACCGTGGCAACTCGACCTGGTCGGGTGAGTCTGTGACCTATGGCGACTTCGACGGACTCGACGACCTGATGACCGAGCACCCGACGGTCGTCAACGGCTTCGTCGAGGTGTACGACAAGTGGATCGACCTCGGCATCGACGGATTCCGCATCGACACCGTCAAGCACGTGAACTTCGAGTTCTGGGAGAAGTGGACCGCCGATGTCCTCGACTACGCGCATGAGCAGGGCAACGACGACTTCTTCATGTTCGGCGAGGTCTACGACGCCGACCCGGTGAAGCTCGCCCCGTACGTGCGGGACACCGACATGAACTCGATCCTCGACTTCACGTTCCAGTCCTCCGCCGTCAGCTATGCATCTGGCAATTCGGCCAAGGGCCTGCAGTCGCTGTTCGCGGGCGACGACCGCTATACGACGCCCGATTCGTCGGCCACGGCGCTTCCCACCTTCCTGGGCAACCACGACATGGGCAGGGTCGGGTCCTTCCTGCAGTCGACGGATGCTCCGCTGGCGCGCGACGAACTGGCGCACGAGCTCATGTTCCTCACCCGCGGCCAGCCCGTCGTCTACTACGGCGACGAGCAGGGCTTCACGGGCGCCGGCGGCGACAAGAACGCCAGGCAGTCGCTGTTCGCCACCCAGGTTGCCGAGTACGCCGACCAGAATCTCATCACCGGCGAGCAGGCAGGCTCCGTCGATCGCTTCGCGACGGATGCCGCGCTCTACGAGCACATCGCCGCGCTGTCTGACCTCCGTGAGTCGAACCCGGCGCTCGGTGAGGGTGCCCAGATCGAGCGCTACGCGGCATCCGGCGCCGGCGTCTACGCCTTCTCGCGGGTGGATGCCGACGACAAGGTCGAATACCTGGTCGCGGTGAACAACGCGGCGACCGCACAGACGGTCGACCTCGCGACGCTGACCGCCGACGCCTCGTACGAGGTGCTCTACGGTGATGCCTCACCGCTCACCACGGATGCCGGTGCGGCCGCCTCGATCACGGTGCCGGCACTGTCGGCCGTGGTGTGGAAGGCCGACTCCACCGTCACGGCGCCGACCGAGGCGGCATCCGTCTCGGTGTCCGCGCCGGCCGCCGGTGCCGGCGTCTCCGGACAGTCGGCCGTGCAGGCCGACATCGCCGACCAGTGGGCGCAGACCAGCTTCGCCTGGCGTGTCGTCGGCTCTGACGAGTGGCAGGCCCTCGGTACGGCAGAGGACACGGATCCGCGCGTCTTCCACGACATCCGCGATCTCGCGAACGGCACGCTCGTCGAGTATCGGGCGGTGACCACGGATGCCGCTGGCAATCACGCCGCCGCCTCGACCTACGCGTCGGTCGGCAACGCCGTGACGCTCGAAGTGGGCGAGGAACCCGAGTCGCCCATCGACATGGTGACCGTGCCAGGCAGCCTCAACTCCGAGTTGGGCTGTGCGGGCGACTGGGACCCGGCGTGCGAGAAGGCCAAGCTGACCCTGCGCGCCGACGGGGTGTGGGCCGGAACGTTCGACCTGCCGGCCGGCGACTACGAGTACAAGGCCGCGGTGAACGGCAGCTGGGCGATCAACTACGGAGCGAACGGTGTGCCCGACGGCGCGAACGTCACGCTCACCCATGCAGGCGGGCCGATCACCTTCTATTTCGACCCGCGCACGAACATCGTGCAGTCCACGGCCGACGGCCCCATCGTGACGCTGCCCGGCTCCCTGCAAGACGAGCTCGGCTGCGCGGCCGACTGGTCGCCCGACTGCCTCGGCACACTGATGGCCGATGGTGACCGTGACGGCGTCTACGAGTTTTCGACGGCGGATCTGCCCACCGGCGCGTATGAGCTCAAGGTCGCGCACGGTCTGAGCTGGGCCGAGAACTACGGCGCCGACGGAGTGCCGGGCGGCGCGAACATCTCGTTCAGTGCCACCGAGGGCACGGTGACGTCGTTCCGCTACACGCTGGCGACGCACGTCCTCGAGGTGGGCAGCGACACCCCGCAGCTCCCCGGCACGGGGGAGCAGCGCGCGCAGTGGGTCGATGCCGAGACGATCGCCTGGCCGGCGACCCTCGGGCCCGTCGACAAGGCGGCCTACCAGCTGTACTCCTCGTCCGACGCCTCACTCACGGTGGTCGACGGCGACATCGCCGGCGCCGAGCCGATCGCGCTCGAGGTGATCGAGGGCGGCCTGACCGATGAGCAGCTCGCCCGATTCCCAGCACTCGACGGCTACCTCGCCCTGCGAGTGACGGATGCCGATGCTGCGGCGCTGCTGCGCACGCAGCTCGCGGTCGCCCAGCGTGACGAGGCGGGCGCGCTCACGGCGTTCACCGGTGTGCAGATCGCGGGCGTCCTCGACGACCTCTATGCCGCCGCGCTCGACGATGTCGACCTCGGCGTGACGTTCTCAGGCAAGAAGCCGACGTTCCGGCTGTGGGCGCCGACCGCGCAGAGCGCGACGCTGCTCACCTGGAACGAGGGCGCTGAGGGCGACCCCGTGCGCCACGAGGCCACGTGGGATGCGGCCTCCGGTGTGTGGTCGGTCGCGGGCACGAAGGACCTCAAGGGTGACGAATTCCTCTGGGAGGTCGTCGTCTATGCCCCGACCACCGGCGTGATCGAGACCAACCAGGTCACCGACCCCTACTCGACCGCCCTCACGCTGAACTCGCAGCGTTCGGTCGCCATCGATCTCGACGACAAGGCCTGGCAGCCGAAGCAGTGGCAGAAGGCCGAGTCGCCGGTCGTCGACCGCGCGGTCGACCGTGCGATCTACGAGCTGCACATCAGAGACTTCTCGATCAGCGATGAGACGGTTCCGGCCGCGGAGCGCGGCACCTACCTGGCCTTCACCCGCGACAGCGCGGGCACCGACCAGCTGAAGCAGCTCGCGGATGCCGGCATCAACACCGTGCACCTGCTGCCCTCGTTCGACATCGCGTCGATCGAGGAAGACAGAGCGGCTCAGGCGGTGCCCGACTGCGACCTCGCCTCGTTCGGCCCCGCCGATTCGGCGCAGCAGGCGTGCATCCAGGCCGTCGCCGACGCCGACGGATTCAACTGGGGCTACGACCCGTACCACTACTCGACGCCCGAGGGCTCGTACGCGGTGAACGCCGAGGGCGGCGCACGGGTGAGCGAGTTCCGGTCGATGGTCGGTGCGCTGCACGACATGGATCTGCAGGTCGTGCTCGACGAGGTGTTCAACCACACGGCGGCATCCGGTCAGGCCGAGAAGTCGGTGCTCGACCAGGTGGTTCCGGGCTACTACCACCGGCTCAATGCCGCGGGCGGCGTCGAGACCTCGACGTGCTGCCAGAACGTGGCGACAGAGCACCTCGCCGCGCAGAAGCTCATGGTCGACTCGATCGTGACGTGGGCGCGCGACTACAAGGTCGACGGCTTCCGGTTCGACCTCATGGGGCACCACTCGACGACGAACATGCAGGCGATCCGCGACGCGCTCGACGCACTCACGCTCAAGAAGGACGGCGTCGACGGTTCGGCGATCCACCTGTACGGCGAGGGCTGGAACTTCGGCGAGGTCGCCGACAACGCCCTGTTCGAGCAGGCCGCGCAGGGTCAGCTCGGGGGCACCGGCATCGGGACGTTCAACGACCGGCTGCGCGATGCCGTGCACGGCGGCAGCCCGGTCGACTCCTCGTCGACGTTCCGCCAGGGCTTCGGCACCGGTCTCGGCACCGATCCGAACGGCGATCCGATCAACGGCACCGACGAGCAGGCGCTCGCCGACCTCGGGCACGAGACCGACCTGGTCAAGCTCGGGCTCGCGGGCAACCTGCGCGACTTCTCGTTCACGACGAGCGACGGCGCGGTGACCGCAGGCGACGGCATCGACTACCGCGGCTCGGCGGCGGGCTATGCCGACCAGCCGGACGAGGTGATCAACTACGTCGACGCGCACGACAACGAGACGCTCTACGACCTCTCAGTGCTCAAGCTGCCGGTGGACACCCCGATGGCCGACCGTGTGCGCATGAACACCCTCGCGCTCGCGACCGTGACGCTCTCGCAGTCGCCCTCGTTCTGGCACGCGGGCACCGAGCTGCTGCGGTCGAAGTCCCTCGACCGCAACAGCTACAACTCGGGCGACTGGTTCAACCGCATCGACTGGACGGGGCAGGAGTCGACGTTCGGCTCCGGACTCCCGACCGCGGCCGACAATGAAGAGAAGTGGCCGATCATGGCGCCGCTGCTCGCCGACCCCGCGCTCAAGCCGGCCGCTGCCGACATGGCGGCAGCCGAGGCATCCGCTCTCGATCTGCTGCGGGTGCGCGAAGAGGTCGACCTGCTGCGTCTCGGGTCCGCCGAGCTGATCCAGCAGAAGGTCACCTTCCCGAACGGCGGAGCAGCCGCGGCGCCGGGCGTGATCCTCATGCAGATCGACGACCTGGTCGGGCAGGATGCCGACGCAGAGCTCGACGGAGCACTCGTCGCGTTCAACTCCTCACCCTCGCCGGTCACGCAGACGGTGGCGGGCCTGGCCGGGCGATCGTTCGCGCTGACGCCGGCCCAGGCGAACGGAGCGGATGCCGTGGTCAAGACCACGACGTGGGATGCCGCGACCGGCACCGTGACGATCCCCGCTCGCTCGGTCGCCGTGCTCGTCGACGACCAGGTGCAGCCGATCGACACCCGGGTTCGTGCCACGTCGGACATTCTCGTGAAGGCGGGCAAGAGCGCCTCCGTGAAGGTGACGGTCACCGCCGACGACGACAGCACCCCGGTGGGCACCGTGACGGTGCACGACCGCGGAAAGGTCGTCGCAACGGTCGAGCTGACGCCGTCGGACAAGGGCAAGGTCACGGTCTCGGTGCCCAAGCTCAGTCGTGGCATTCACCTGCTCACGGTGCGATTTGAAGGCACGGAACCGTGGCAGGACTCGCGCGGTTCGCGCAGTCTGCCCGTGATCGTCTACTGAGATCGAGGGGGGCGGCGGTGCGCCGCACCCCTCGATCCGGCCGTCGGCGACCAGTGATCACCGACTCGGGACCACCGCGTCGTCACACCGCCGCGCTCGTGTCGATGAACGCCCACCCGAATGCGCCGAGCTCGCGTCGCGCGTCGGTCGACCCGGTGAGCACATCGGTGCCGATCACGTCGATGTCGATCGGCTCGGCGCTGTGGTTGATGACGGTGAGGATGCCGCCGCGGCGCGCGATCTCGACGTGCTCGGGCAGCCCGGGGATCTCGGCCGCCACTCCGGCCTCCGCCGCGAGCCAGCCCAGCACGGCGGTCATGCCCGCGTCGTCCGGAATCGTCGCGAGGTAGTAGCCGTGCCCGGCACCGGCCCGCTTGCGGGTGAACGCTGCGCGCCCTGCGGTGCGGCCATCGGTGAAGCGGCCGATCACCTCGGCATCCTGCACGAGCAGCTCCTCGGCGAAGTACTGCCCGACGATGCGGCCGGCCGGCCCGTCGAGCGGGGCCTCCGACTGACCGGGACCGTCGGGCACGGCGTGGCTCGCGACCTCTCCGGCCGAGTCGGCCGAGCGCACGGACTCGGGGGGAACGAGTGCCCCGAAGTCCTCGAGCGCGACCCCGAGAACATCCCGCAGCGAGACGATGAACCCGCCGTCGCGGAACGCGTCGTCCTGGTCGACCACGTCGCTGAACGCCGAGACGAACAGGTTGCCGCCCTGCCGCACATAAGAAGAGAGGTTCGCCGCGCCCTCGTCGCCGAGCAGGTACTGCTGCGGTGCCACGACGAGCGAATAGGCGCTGAGGTCGCTGGTGGTGTTCACGATGTCGACCGCGAGGTTCTGTCGGTGCAGCGCCGCATGCCAGCGGTGCGCGAGGGTGAGGTAGTCGAGTGCGATCGGATGGTCGCGACCGTCGATGGCCCACCAGTTCTCCCAGTCGAAGACGAGGGCGATCTTCGCCCCCGACGCGACATCCGGCAGGTCGGGCAGCTGGGCGAGCTGACCCCCGAGTTCGACGACCTCGCGCCAGGTGCGGGTGTCGAGCCCCGCCTGCGGCACCATCGCCGAGTGGAACTTCTCGCTGCCGCGGCGCGACTGCCGCCACTGGAAGAACATGATGCCGTCGGCGCCCCGGCCGACCGCCTGGGCGCTTATCGCCGCCATCTGTCCCGGCGCCTTCGGCGGGTTGGTGGGACGCCAGTTCAGGGCGTTCGTCGACTGCTCGGTGAGGATCCACGGCACGCCGGGCTTCAGGCCGCGCATCAGCTCGCGCGCGAACGCCGCGCCGCGGAAAGACTCGGGGTCGTTGGGGTCGGGGTAGTTGTCGTCGCTGATCACGTCGACCTCTGCCGCCCACTTCCAGTAGTCGGCCGGCGGGAACGCACCCATGAAGTTCGTGGTGATCGGCTGGGTGGCACCCGAGGCGCGGATGATGTCGCGCTCCATCACGTACAGCTCGAGCAGGGTGTCAGAGGTGAACCGCTTGAAGTCGAGCACGCTGGTCGGATTGATGCTGTACGGCGCCTTGCGCGGCGGCACGATCTGCTCGAACGCGGTGTAGCGCTGCGACCAGAAATCGGTGCCCCACGCATGGTTGAGGGCGTCGATCGTCTCGTACCTGCGCTGCAGCCAGAGTCGGAAGGCGTCGCGCGCCGAGTCGGAGTAGTCGTAGTGCAGGTGGCAGCCGTACTCGTTGTTGACGTGCCAGAGCACGACGGCCGGATGCTGTGCATAGCGCTCGGCGAGGGCAGTGACCAGCTCGGCGGCGAGGCGGCGGTAGACCGGAGACGAGGGGGCGAACGCCTGTCGGCTGCCCGGCCAGAAGGTCGTGCCGTCGGCATCCTGCGGCAGCATCTCGGGGTAGGCGGCCGTGGCCCACGGCGGAGGGGATGCGGTGGCGGTGGCGAGGTCGACCTGGATGCCGCCCTCGTGCAGGAGCCCGATGATCTCGTCGAGCCACTCCCAGTCGAATTCGCCCTCGGCCGGTTGGATGCGCGACCACGAGAAGATGCCGAGGCTCACCATCGTGACCCCTGCCTCGCGCATGAGCCTGACGTCTTCGGGCCACACCTCTCGTGGCCACTGCTCGGGGTTGTAGTCGGCGCCGTAGTGCATGGGTCTCCTGGGTCGAGGTCGATGACCGGTCCTGACGACCCTACTGGGGAAGCGCTTTCCTAGGAAGCTCGATCCGTTGTCCTCATAATGCAAGGACGCCCTAGTAAATCTCAGGATGCCGAAGTACCATCGTCATAGTGCCAATGACGGCGCGAAGGGACATCGCACAATGACTCGTACCATTCCCCACTTCGTAGGCGGAAAGCACCTCACCCCCGAGGACGGCCGCTTCGCCGACGTGTTCGATCCGAGCACCGGGTCGGTCCAGGCGCGCGTGCCGCTGGCATCCGCTGCTGAGGTCGCCGACGTGGTCGCGAACGCCGAGGCCGCGCAGGTCGCGTGGGCGGCGACCAATCCCCAGAAGCGGGCGCGTGTGCTGCTGCGATTCCTCGATCTGGCGCAGCGCGAGATGACCTCGCTCGCCGAGCTGCTCGCGAGCGAGCACGGCAAGACCATCGACGATGCGAAGGGCGACATCCAGCGAGGTCTCGAGGTCATCGAGTTCTCCGCGGGCGCTCCGCACCTGCTCAAGGGCGAATACTCCACCGGCGCGGGTGCGGGCATCGACGTGTACTCGATGCGGCAGCCCCTCGGAGTGGTCGCCGCGATCACCCCCTTCAACTTCCCCGCCATGATCCCGCTGTGGAAGGCCGGCCCCGCGCTCGCCGCCGGCAACGCCGTGGTGCTCAAGCCCAGCGAGCGCGATCCCTCGGTGCCGGTGCGCATCGCCGAGCTGTTCCTCGAGGCGGGACTTCCCGCGGGCGTCCTCAACGTCGTGCACGGAGACAAGGAGGCCGTCGATGCGCTGCTCACCGACGACCGCATCCGGGCTGTCGGATTCGTCGGCTCGACCCCGATCGCCGAGTACATCTACTCCACGGCCGCGGCGCACGGCAAGCGCGCCCAGTGCTTCGGCGGTGCCAAGAACCACATGATCGTGATGCCGGACGCCGACCTCGACCAGGCGGTAGATGCGCTGATCGGCTCGGGCTACGGCTCGGCGGGCGAGCGCTGCATGGCGATCTCGGTCGCGGTTCCGGTGGGGCAGGAGACGGCGAATGCTCTCGCGGCCAAGCTCACCGAGCGCGTCGCGCAGCTGCGGATCGGCCCGTCTCTCGCGGCCGACGTCGACTACGGCCCCCTGGTCACACGCGCTGCCGTCGAGCGGGTCGAGGGCTACATCCAGCAGGGCATCGACGAGGGAGCGACCCTCCTCGCCGACGGTCGCGGCTTCACGGTGCCGGGGCACGAGCAGGGCTTCTACCTCGGCCCGACGCTGTTCGACCACGTCACGACAGACATGGCGATCTACCGCGAGGAGATCTTCGGCCCGGTGCTCGTCATCGCGCGGGCCGCCGATTATGAAGAAGCGCTGCGCATGGCATCCGAGCACGAATACGGCAACGGTGTCGCGATCTTCACCCGCGACGGCGACGCCGCCCGCGACTTCGCCGCCCGTGTCGAGGTCGGCATGGTCGGCGTGAACGTGCCGATTCCGGTGCCGATCGCCTATTACACGTTCGGTGGCTGGAAGCGCAGCGGGTTCGGCGACCTCAACCAGCACGGCGCCGACGCCTTCCGCTTCTACACGAAGACCAAGACCGTCACGAGTCGCTGGCCCTCGGCGGGAATCCGCGACGGTGCGAGTTTCGTGATCCCCACCATGCACTGATCCCCGTGCTGACCTCCCACAAGGAATCGACATGACCATGACCACCGTCACCACCACCGCCGAAGAGCGCGAGGCCATTCTCGACGCCGTCCGCGAGTTCGCCGACACCGAGCTCGCACCGTTCGCGGCCGAGCGCGACGAGAAGCACATCTTCCCCCGGGAGTCACTCGGCAAGGCGGGCGAGCTCGGGCTCGGCGGCATCTATGTGCGCGAGGATTTCGGTGGCACGGGCCTCAGCCGCTCCGACACGGTAGCGATCTTCGAGGAGCTCGCCAAGGGCGACCCCGCGGTCGCGGCCTACATCTCGATCCACAACATGGTGGTCTGGATGATCGACACCTACGGCGACGATGCGCAGCGCGGCCGGTGGCTGCCCGCACTCACCGCGATGCAGGAGTTCGGGGGCTACTGCCTGACCGAGCCGGGCGTCGGATCGGATGCCGCGAACGTCGCCACGAGCGCGGTGCGCGACGGAGACGACTACCTGCTCACGGGCGTGAAGCAGTTCATCTCGGGCGCCGGCGAGGCCGCGGTCTACGTCGTCATGGCGCGGACCGGCGAGCCGGGTGCCCGCGGCATCAGCGCCTTCCTGGTTCCCGGAGACGCCGAGGGCCTCAGCTTCGGCGCGCCCGAGAAGAAGATGGGCTGGCATGCGCAGCCCACTCGCCAGGTGATCCTCGACGGCGTGCGCATCCCGGCATCCGGAATGCTCGGCGACGAGGGGCGTGGCTTCGCGATCGCGATGTCGGCGCTCAACGGGGGCCGCCTCAACATCGCGGCCTGCTCGCTCGGCGGCGCCCAGTGGGCGCTCGACCGTGCGGTGCAGTACGTGCACGAGCGCGTCGCATTCGGCGAGCCGCTGGCCGAGAAGCAGTCGATCATGTTCGCGATCGCCGACATGCGCACCGATCTGCAGGCCGCTCGCCTCATGGTCAGAGACGGCGCGCTGGCCGTCGACGAGCAGGCGCCGGATGCGACGATGCGCTGCGCCATGGCCAAGCGGTTCGCGACGGATGCCGGATTCGACGTCGCCAACCGCGCGCTGCAGCTGCACGGCGGCTACGGCTACCTGCAGGATTACGGCATCGAGAGGGTCGTGCGTGATCTGCGGGTGCACCAGATCCTCGAGGGCACCAACGAGATCATGCGCCTGATCGTCGGGCGCGAGATGCTCCGCCCTGCGGGCTCAGCGTCGATGCGGAGTGCGTCATGAGCGAGTCGACGAAGGTGCGGATCGCGTTCCTCGGGCTCGGCCACATGGGCCTGCCGATGGCGAAGAATCTGGTCGCGGCGGGGCACGAGGTGCACGGCTTCGATCTGGTGCCTGCCGCGGTCGAGGCGGCGCAGACCGCCGGCATCCCGATCGCGGCCAGCGGAGCGGATGCCGTGCGCGAGGCCGACGTGGTGATCACGATGTTCCCCGCCGGAAGGCATGTGATCGACGCCTACCGCACCGAGCTGCTGGCCGCCGCGCGACCGAACACGCTGTTCATCGAGTCGTCGACGATCGCGGTCGACGAAGCCCGTGCCGCCCACGCGCTGGCGCTCGCCGCCGGGCATCGCAACGTCGACGCCCCCGTGTCGGGCGGTGTCGTAGGAGCCGAGAACGGCACGCTCGCGTTCATGGTCGGCGGCTCGGACGAGGACTTCGAGGCCGCGCAGCCGCTGCTCGAGGTCATGGGAAAGCGCATCGTGCACTGCGGTGGCCCCGGTCTCGGGCAGGCCGCGAAGGTCTGCAACAACATGGTGCTCGCGGTGTCGCAGATCGCGGTCGCCGAGGCGTTCGTGCTCGGCGAGCGGCTGGGGCTCGAGCACCAGGCGCTGTTCGACGTCGTGTCGCAGGCATCCGGTCAGTGCTGGTCGATCACGACGAACTGCCCCGTGCCGGGGCCGGTGCCGACGAGCCCGGCGAACCGCGACTACCAGCCCGGATTCGCCGGCGCCCTGATGGCGAAGGATCTCGGTCTCGCGCTGCAGGCGATCGAGCAGACGTCGACCGACGCGCAGATGGGGCGGCTCGCGCAGCAGCTCTACGCCGCCTTCGCCGCGGGCGAGGGTGCGACCCGCGACTTCTCGGGCATCATCACCGACATCCGCGACGGCTCCGTGTGAGCGACTGTGTCGACACATATGCATGCTCAGATCACCGATGCAGGCCGAGAGGGCGAATCTGAGCCTGCAGGTGTGATCTGAACCTGCAGGTGTCGAAACGCGGCGCCCGGGCCCGCGACATACTGAGATGACCACGACGGAGAGGCCTTCACGATGACCGAGTACGAGACGATCCTGGTCGAGCAGCGCGGACGCGTCGGGTGGATCACCCTCAACCGCCCCGAGGCCCTCAACGCGCTGAACAGCCGCCTCGCCGAGGAGGTCACGGCCGCGGCTGTGGCGTTCGACGGCGACGACGGCGTGGGCGCGATCGTCGTCACGGGGTCGGAGAAGGCGTTCGCCGCGGGTGCTGACATCAAGGAGATGGAGTCGATGTCGGCCGCCGAGATGCTCGGGACCGACCACTTCGGCGTCTGGCACGAGTTCGCGGCGGTGCGCACTCCGGTGATCGCCGCCGTCTCGGGCTTCGCACTCGGGGGAGGATGCGAGCTCGCGATGATGTGCGACATCATCCTCGCCGCCGACACCGCCAAGTTCGGTCAGCCCGAGATCAACCTCGGCGTCATCCCCGGCATGGGCGGCACGCAGCGCCTGATCCGCGCGGTGGGGTATTACAAGGCGGCTGAGCTGGTGCTGTCCGGCCGGTTCATGGGCGCCGAAGAGGCGGAGCGCTCCGGCCTCGTCTCACGGGTCGTGCCGGCATCCGAGCTGCTGGCAGAGGCCACGAAGCTGGCCGAGACGATCGCGTCGAAGTCGCTGCCGTCGGTCTACGCTGCCAAGGCCGCGCTCGACGCCGCCATGGAGACGACGCTCGCCGATGGTCTGGCCCACGAGAAGCGGGCGTTCGCCGAGCTGTTCGACACCGAAGATCAGAAGGAGGGCATGTCGGCCTTCCGGGAGAAGCGTGCGCCCGACTTCCAGAACCGCTGAGTTCCGCCGCGGAGCGGCGCCGCGGGGTTCAGCCGCGCAGCGCCTCGACGATCTTCTCGACGCGGCGGTCGCGGGTCGCGTCCTGCTTCGCCTCGGCCACCGTGCGGGCGCGCTCCTTGCGCACCGAGTACGAGAGGGCGTCGAACGCAGACCGCAGCGCAGGGTCGGCGTCAAGGGCCTGTGCGAGGGCCGGCGGGATCTCGACCTCGCGCTCGGCGGCATCCAGACGGATGACGGCGTCGACCTCCTGGTCGATCTCCACCCCGAGGTCGGTGCGCACGGCTTTGCTGAAGCCGATCATGTTCGCCCCGCCCATGCGGGCCAGGCGCAGGCGTGCGGTGCGTGCTCCGATCGTGACGGCGACCGGGAATGTCTTCCCCGCCCCGAACGAGGCGACCTGCTCGTCGGTGAGGATGATCGCGGCGGCAGGGCCACGGCCTTCGAGGATCGTATGCAGGCGCAGTTCGCTCATGCGGGCAGTGTACGCCCGCGCCCCTCGGCTTCGGACTCCGCGGCGATCACGCGCTCGAGCACGAACTCCGACACGTCAGAGCGCGTCCGGCTGCGGCTTCGGGTCGCTGAAGTCGCCGGCCGCCTTGCGCATGCGCGCGACGATCGCGACGAGTTCGGTCGCGTCTTCCTTGCTGACGCCGGGGTCGGCGAAGACATCGGCGTTGAGCGCCGAGGTGGCGCGCTCGACGAGTTCGCGGCCCGTGTCGGTCAGGGCGAGCAGAGCCGCGCGGCCGTCGTGCGGGTGCGGCTCGCGCACGATCAGCCCGTCTCGCACCAGACGCTCGGCCGTGCTCGTGACGGTCGTCGCATGCACCTGCAGCCGGGCGACCACGCTCGACAGGGGCAGGCGACCGGAGCGGCTGAACGCCAGCAGGCGCAGCATCTCGTAGCGGGCGAAGCTGAGCGCGAACGGCTTGAGCGCGGCATCCACCCTGGCGAGCAGCAGTTGCTGGGCCCGCATCACCGAGGTGACGACGGTCATGCCGTCGGCGGCATCCGACCAGCCGTGCGCGAGCCATTGCCGCTTCGCCTCAGCGAGCGGATCGACAGGCAGAGGACGGGGTCGGACCACGGTTCTACGGTAGGGCATCGGGCCCGGACTCCGGGGATGTGCCCGCCGGGACGGCGGCTGGTTCTCAGTCGCTCATCGGGTGGGACTCAGTATCAAGGGGCTAGAATCGACGCAGTCGTGAGGAGCAATCGATGAAGATCTTCGTCCTGGTCAAAGAGGTGCCCGACACCTACGGCGACCGCAAGCTGAATCTCGAGACGGGGCTCGCCGAGCGCGGTGCCGGCGACGTCGTTCTCGATGAGATCACCGAGCGTGCGCTCGAGGTCGCGCTGAGCCATGCCGACAAGAACGAGGGCACCGAGGTCGTCGCGCTCACGATGGCTCCCGGTGGGTCGACGGCGTCGGTGCGGAGGGCGCTCGCGATCGGCGCAGGATCGGCCGTGCACATCGCCGACGAGCAGCTCGCGGGGGCCGATCTCGGGCTCACCGCCGAGGTCCTCGCCGCGGCGATCCGCCGCGGCGCACCCGACCTGGTGATCACCGGCAACCTGTCGACCGACGGCTCCGGCGGCGTCATGCCCGCCATGCTCGCCGAGCACCTCGGCTGGGCGCATGCGACCGCGCTCGCTGCGGTCGAGATCACGGTCGACGGCATCACGGGCACACGAGGGGCGGATGCCGGCGCGCAGCCGATCTCGGCATCCCTCCCCGCCGTCATCTCGATCACCGAAGCGCTGCCCGACGCGCGCTTCCCGAATTTCAAGGGCATCATGGCGGCGAAGAAGAAGCCGCTCGAGGTCCTGACCCTCGACGATCTCGGTGTCTCGGCCGACCCATCTGCGGCGCCCCGCACGATCTTGACCTCGGTCGCCGAGAAGCCGCCGCGCGCGGCCGGCGTGAAGATCGTCGATGAGGGCGATGCCGCCGAGAAGCTGGTCGAATACCTCGTGCAGAACAGGCTGGTGTGACATGACCTACCCCGAGAACCCGATCCTCGTCGTGGTCGACCTCGACCCGGCAGGCAACCCCGCCAGCAGCACGGCGGCGCTGATCGGCGCCGCCTCGACCGTCGGCGCACCGGTCGCGCTCGTCGTCGGCGGATCCGCGGATGCCGCATCGAAGGTGGCCGAGGCTGGAGCATCCGTGGTGCTGACGGCCGACGCCGACGAGACGATCCTCACCGTGCCGATCGTCGATGCGCTGCATGCCGCCTTCGAGCAGGTGCGACCGGATGCCGTGCTCATCTCGAATTCGATCGGGGGGCGCGACGTCGCCGGCCGGTTCGCGGTGCGCGCGAAGCTGGCGCTGTCGGTCGATGCCGTGGGCGTCTCACGCGATGACGAGGGCATCGTGGCGAACCACTCCGTCTACGGAGGCGCCTACCTCACCAACTCGGCCCCCACCTTCGGCGCCCCGGTGATCACCGTGCGCCAGGGAGCTGTCGATGCTCGAGCAGAAGCGGTCGCCTCGCCGACCGTCGAGGCCCTGACCGTCGTGGCTTCCGGCTCGCCTGCCGCCACGGTGGGCCCTGTCGAAGCGGTCGAGGCCACGTCATCCCGCCCCGAGCTGCGCGGCGCGACCCGGGTCGTCTCGGGTGGCCGCGGACTCGCGTCGAAAGAGAAGTTCGTGCTCGTCGAAGAGCTCGCCGATGCGCTCGGCGCGGCCGTCGGCGCATCCCGGGCCGCAGTGGATGCCGGATACATCCCGCAGTCGCACCAGGTCGGTCAGACCGGTGTCTCGGTGTCGCCCCAGCTGTACGTCGCCCTCGGCATCTCGGGTGCGATTCAGCACCGCGCGGGCATGCAGACGGCGAAGAACATCGTCGCGATCAACAAAGACGGCGAGGCGCCGATCTTCGACGTCGCCGACTTCGGCATCGTCGGTGACCTGTTCACGATCGTCCCGCAGGTGATCGCGGGCCTCGAGGCGCGGAAGAAGTAGTCATGGCGACGCGAATGCTCAGGCGCGGGCTCCCGCGCGTGCCCGGCGGCGAGCCGTGGCCTCCCGGGCTCGCGGTCGACGTCGGTGAAGACGACGTGTCGCCTTCGTCGTCCTCGCTCGACGCGCGGGAGATTCCGTCCGCGGTCGTCACCCAGCGGGAGGGTGCTTCGCCGGTCGTCGAGTCGGCTGTCGCCTCCCCCGCCGTTGAACGAGGATCGGAGCGACGAGACGAAACGCACCACGCTGCGAGTGTCGCCACCGCCACGGCATCCGTGCGTCGCGGTCTTCCGCGCACGCCGGGCGGAGAGCCCTGGCCGCCCGCGGGTGTGACGCCGGTGGGGGAGGGCGTTGCGTCTCGGTCGACTGCGCCGTCCTCGCTCAACGAGCAGGAGAACGCATCCGCAGTCGTCACGGCGGCTGTCGCCTCCCCGATCGTCGAGCGAGGAGCGGAGCGACGAGACGACCCGCCCCACGCCTCGGCTGCGGCATCCGTGCGTCGCGGTCTTCCGCGCACACCGGGAGGCGAGCCCTGGCCGCCCGCCGGCACCGTGGTAGCGGAGCGCGTATCGTCTCAGTCGGCTTCGCCGTCCTCGGTCGGCGACCGGGAGGATGCCGCGCTGGCCTCGGTCGACGACCGGGCGGATGCTTCGGCTGCCGTCGCCACCCGCACGGCGCCCGCTCTCGGCGACCCGTCGATTCCGCTGCCGTCTCCGCGCACGGTCTGGAACGGCAGTGCACCGCGGCATGTCACGGCGACTGCTCCGGCATCCGCCCGTCCTCGGCCCCCCTGGACCCAGGCGATCGCCGGTCTGCTCGGGGCTGCAGCCCTGGGCATCCTCGCTGCGGCAGCCGTGGCCTTCGTGCGGGCGCTGTTGAGCTTCCCCTTCATGCAGGACTTCCTCGCAGCCTTCCCCGGCGAGTACGAGCCGGCCGTCGCCGTCGAGCCCGGGTTCGCGCCGTGGACCAACTGGGCGCACTTCTTCAATGTGTTCCTGATGGTGCTGATCATCCGGTCGGGCCTGCGCATTCGCAACGAGAAGCGGCCGACCGCCTTCTGGACCCCGCGGGGCGACCCCAAGGGCAAGGTCAGTCTGACGATCTGGTTCCACCAGGCGCTCGACATCCTGTGGCTCGTCAACGGCGTGATCTTCGTCGTGCTGCTGTTCGTCACCGGACACTGGGCGCGCATCGTACCGACCAGCTGGGAGGTCATCCCCAACGCGCTGTCGGCGGCGCTGCAGTACGTCTCGTTCGACTGGCCGACCGAGCACGGCTGGGTGAACTACAACAGCCTGCAGCAGCTGGCCTACTTCGTCACTGTGTTCATCGCGGCACCTCTGGCCGCGGCGACCGGATTCCGCATGTCGGGCATGTGGCCCAAGAAGGCCGAGCGGCTGTCGAAGGCCTACCCGATCGAGTGGGCCCGTGCGCTGCACTTCCCGGTGATGATCTACTTCGTGGTGTTCATCATCGGTCACGTCGCGCTGGTGTTCCTCACCGGGTTCCTGCGCAACCTCAACCACATGTACGCCTCGTCGGATGCCGTCGGCTGGACGGGCTTCTGGGTCTTCGTGGCCTCCCTCGTGGTGATCGCCCTCGGCTGGGTCGCCGCCCGCCCGCTGGTCATCGCCCCGATCGCGAAGCTCTTCGGCACCGTGTCGGGTCGCTGACCCGGTTCCGTATTCAGCGCAGACCGCCGCCGGGCACACAGAGACGGCCCCCGCCGATGGGCGGGGGCCGTGTCGTGCTGCATCGTGAACGCGGTGGTCACGAGACGCAGAGATCAGCGCACGAAGCGCACCTCGGTCAGCGTCTCGCCGAGGAAAGGCTCGGTGTGGGTGGCGCCGTCGAGCGCGAAGCCGTTGCGCGTGTAGAAGCGGTGGGCGCGGGGGTTGTCGTCCGCGACCCAGAGGTAGAGGGGCTCGTCCTTCTCGACGGCCGCATCGAAGAGCTTCTGGCCGATGCCGGTCGAGTGGTACGCGTCGAGCAGGTAGATGAAGTACAGCTCGCGGAACGCGGGGGCGTCCTTGTCGCGGGCAGGACCGGAGCCGACGAAGCCGACGATCTCGCCGTCGACGAGGGCGGCGCGCATCGTGAACTCGGGGCCCTGAGCGGCCCAGTGCGTCCACAGCTCGGCCATGCGACGGGGCGAGACCTTCTCGAGGGCTGCCTTGCTGATCAGGTGGTCGTAGGTCTCGTGCCAGCACTGCGCGTGCACGCGACCCAGGGCTTCCGCATCCACATCACGGACCGGACGGACGATGACTTCAGGCTGGGCTTCGGCGCTCATAGCGCGACTCTACGCGCGGCCTCCGCGAACCGGAAATCGAGCGGGAGCGTTCCCAGACCGCGGATGAGCGGCTGGAGGGATCGCACAATGATGTTCGTGATTCGTTCGTCGATGGCTACGATCAGTCCTCGTGAACGTGATCTGGCGCACTCTCCTCGTCATCCTCTCCGCCCGTCGCCGCGTGCGGCGAGGCAAGACCCTCGACGCAGCATCGGTCAGCAGCATCCGGCTGACGACGCTGCCGACCGACATCGACATCCTCCGTCACATGAACAACGGCCGATACCTGTCGCTCTTCGACCTCGGTCGGTGGGATCTGCTGATCCGCACAGGGCTGTTCGACGCCATGAACGAACGCGGCTGGTATGCCGTCGTCTCGAGCGAGACCGTGACGTTCCGCAAGTCGCTGCAGCTGTGGCAGCGGTTCGAGGTGCAGTCGCGCTTCATCGGTCATGACGACAAGGCGGTGTTCCTCGAGCACAGGGCGGTCGTCGGGGGCGAGATCTACGCTCGCGTCATCGTGCGATCGAGGATGCTGCGCCGCACCGGCGGCACGGTCAGCAACGAAGAGCTGTTCGCCGCCGTCGGCAAGCCCGAGGGTGTGCCCGAGATCGACTCCTGGGTGCACGACTGGGCCGCAGCATCCGCTCTGCCTCCCGTGCGCACCTCGGCGCCGAGCGTGTGGAGCTGACGCCGTGACGGATCCGTGGGGTCGAGACACGCGCGCACCGGGTGCCGTGCTGCTGGTCGGATGCGGCAAGCTCGGCATCCGCCTCGGCGAACGGCTCGTCGCACAGGGCTCAGAGGTCACGGCCATGCGGCGCAGCGCGGGCGACATGCCGTTCCCGACGATCGAGGCAGATCTGCGGCATTCGCTCGACCGTGAGCTGCCGGAGTTCGACTCGGTCGTGATCACTCTGCCGCCGAGCACCGAGGGCGACTCGATCTATCCGCCGGCGCTGCGCGGGCTCGCGAAGGCGCTGCCGTCGATGCCTGAGCGGGTCGTGTTCGTGTCGTCGACGCGGGTGTTCGAGGGACGCCCCGGCGAGACGCCGCTGACCGAGCGCGATGCGCCGCGGGTGTCGAGCGAGCGGGGCGGCGATCTGGTCGAGGGCGAGCATCTGGCGATGGAGCTGTTCGGTGCGCGCATCGTGCGCCCGGCCGGCATCTACGGACCCGGTCGCGACTTCCTGATCCGCCGGGTGCGCGAGGGCGCAGCGGTCGACCACACCCGCCGCACCAACCGCATCCACGAGACCGATCTCGTGCGGCTGCTCGAGGCGATGCTGCGGGCTGACTCCGCGCCCCCGCTGATCCATGCCGTCGACCGCGAGCCCGTGCTGCTCGGAGACGTGATCGCGCACATCGCCTCTCGCCTCGGGGTCGAGCCGCCGCCGCACCTCGACCCGGAGGTCGGTGGCGGGACAGTGCTCGAGGGGCGCCTGCTGCAGGAGTTCCTCGGCGATCTCGAGTATCCGACGTTCCGCGAGGGCTACGACGAGATGATCGCCGCGCTCTGAGCGCTCCCTCTCGGTTCCGGTCGCACTTCGTGCCGCCCGTTCGCTCGTTCGACGGCACGAACCGCGACCGGAACCACTCGACGCGACCGTCGCTCAAGGGCAGGCGGGCACTGCAGTCCTAGGCTGAGGTCATGGCCGACCCGATGCCCACCACGGATCCCGAATCCGTCTCGCTCGCGGACCGTGCCGTCGAGCTCGCCCGCCGCTGGGTGATCGAGGCCGCGGCCGCCGATGTCGACCCGGCGGCAGAGCGCCTCGCCGGTGTGCTGCAGGATGCCAACGGGCTGCCGTTCACGCTCGGCTTCGTCGACGGCGTCATGCGTCCCGAGAGCCTGAGCGCCGCGGCATCCCAACTGCACCGCATCGCTCCGATCGTTCCCGACTTCCTGCCCTGGTACCTGCGGTCGGCCGTGCGGATCGGCGGCGGCGTGGCGCAGATGCTGCCGACACCCGTGGTGCCCATCGCGCGTCGGGTGCTGCGCGACATGGTCGGCCACCTGGTGGTCGACGCTCGCCCCGCGAAGCTCGGACCCGCGATCGCGAAGATCCGCGAATCGGGCGCTCGACTCAACCTCAATCTGCTCGGTGAGGCGGTGCTGGGTGAGGACGAGGCGCAGCGGCGGCTCGACGGCATCCATGAGCTGATCCGTCGCCCCGATGTCGACTACGTCTCGGTCAAGGTGTCGGCGATCGTCAGCCACATCTCGATGTGGGCGTTCGACGAGGTGGTCGAGTCGGTCGTCGAGCGACTGCTTCCGCTGTATCTGACGGCCGCCTCGGATCGCACCTTCATCAACCTCGATATGGAGGAGTATCGCGATCTCGATCTGACGATCGCGGTGTTCACCCGCATCCTCGAGGATCCGCGCCTCGAAGGTCTCGAGGCGGGCATCGTGCTGCAGGCGTATCTGCCCGACGCGCTGCCTGCACTGCAGCAGCTCACCGCCTGGGCGCGCGAGCGGGTCGATCACGGCGGCGCCCCCATCAAGGTGCGGCTCGTCAAGGGAGCCAACCTCGCGATGGAGCGCGTCGAGGCGCGCATGCACGGATGGGCTCAGGCGACCTACGACACCAAGCTCGACACCGACGCCAACTATCTGCGCTGCCTCGACTGGGCGCTGCGGCCCGAGAACGTCGATGCGGTGCGTCTGGGCATCGCCGGCCACAACCTGTTCGGCATCGCCTATGCCTGGCTGCTCGCGGGGGAGCGCGGGGTTCGCGCCGTCGACGCCGCGGCCGCGACTCCGGCCGCGAACGCCCAGCCGCCGGTCGAGTTCGAGATGCTGCTCGGCATGGCGCAGGGGCAGGTGCAGGCCGTGTCGCGCGAGGTCGGCGAGGTGCTGCTCTACGTGCCGGTCGTGAACCCCGGCGAGTTCGATGTCGCCATCAGCTATCTCGTCCGTCGGCTCGAAGAGAACGCGTCGAGCGACAACTTCCTCTCCGCCGCGTTCCGGCTGGGCGACGACGAGTCGCTCTTCGCGCGAGAGCGAGACAGGTTCCTCGACGCCGTCGACCGTGCCACGTCGCCGACGCTGCGGGTGGGCGCGCTGCGCAGCCAGGATCGACTGGCGCCGGTGCACGAATCGATGCGTCCTGTGCCCGTGGCGCCCGCGCCCGAAGAGGGCCTGACCCAGGCGGTGCTCGGCATCTCCCGCGGTTCGGATGACACGGGTGGGCCGTTCCTCGAGACGGCGGTCTACGCGCCGCGCGAGCTCGACGAGGCGACCGGCGGTGCTCCCGGCTTCACGAACACTCCTGACAGCGATCCTTCGCTTCCGGCCAACCGTGACTGGGCGCGCGAGATCCATGCGCGCATCGCCGAGTCGACCCTCGGCGTCTCGACGATCGACGCGGCCCGTGTCGACGATGCAGCCACCCTCGAGAGCACGATCGCCGGAGTGCGTGATGCCGCAGCCCTGTGGGGCGCGCGACCCGCCACGGAACGCGCCGAGGTGCTGCTGCGCGCGGCGGCCGCGCTCGAGGGTCGACGCGGAGACCTCATCGAAGTCGCCGCCTCCGAGACCGGCAAGGTCTTCGTCGAGGCCGACGTCGAGGTCAGCGAGGCCGTCGATTTCGCCCGCTACTACGCGGCCAAGGCCAGAGAGCTGGATGCCGTCGCCGGCGCCGCATTCGAACCGGCGCGCGTCACCGTCGTCACCCCACCGTGGAACTTCCCCCTCGCCATTCCGGCCGGGGGAGTGCTCGCCGCGCTCGCCGCAGGCTCGGGAGTCGTCTTCAAGCCCGCCCCGCAATCGCGCCGCTGCGCCGCGGTCATCGCCGAGACGCTGTGGGAGGTCGGTGTTCCGCGCGACGTGCTCGCACTCGTCGACATCGAGGAGGGCGACCTCGGTCGCGAGCTGATCTCGCACGAGTCGGTCGACCGCGTCATCCTCTCCGGTTCGTGGCAGACAGCGGCGCTGTTCCGTTCGTGGCGACCCGACCTGCCGCTGCTCGCCGAGACGAGCGGCAAGAACGCGATGATCATCACCCCATCGGCGGATCTCGATCTCGCGGTCGCCGATCTGGTGCGCAGCGCCTTCGGGCATGCGGGGCAGAAGTGCTCGGCAGCGTCGCTCGCGATCCTCGTCGGCCCGGTCGGGCGGTCGAAGAGATTCGCCCGGCAGCTGGCCGATGCCACACGCTCGCTGCATGTCGGCTGGCCGACCGACCCGCTGGCCGAGGTCGGACCCGTGATCGAACGCCCTGAGGGCAAGCTCGCCTGGGCGCTCACCGAACTGGAGGGTGACGAGCAGTGGCTCATCAAACCCGCCCCCTCGGACGAAGACTCCACCGGTCGGCTGTGGCGACCGGGCATCCGCGTCGGGGTGCAGCCGGGGTCGCGGTTCCACACCGAGGAGTTCTTCGGACCGGTGCTGGGTGTCATGCACGCCCCGACGCTGGAGCGGGCGATCGAGTTGCAGAACGCGGTCGACTACGGCCTGACGGCGGGGCTGCACACGCAGAACCCTGCCGAGCTCGCCCTGTGGCTCGATCGGGTGCAGGCCGGCAACCTCTATGTGAACCGCGGCATCACCGGTGCGATCGTGCAGCGTCAGCCGTTCGGCGGGTGGAAGCGCTCGTCGGTGGGCCCCGGCGCCAAGGCGGGCGGACCGAACTACCTGATCGGACTCGGGTCGTGGCGCTCGAGCGGATCCGGCACGGTCTCGAGCACGCTGCATCTGCGCGGGCTCGATTCGCGCATCACCGACCTCATCGAGTCGGCACAGCCCTCGCTCGGCTTCGAGGCGTTCGAATGGCTGCGCCGCTCCGCCCTGTCCGACGCGCTCGCCTGGGATCGCGAGTTCGGGCAGGTGCGTGACGTCTCGCACCTGGGCGTCGAGCGAAACCTCTTCCGCTACCGCCCCGTGCCGGTGGCGATCAGGGCCACTGCGGATGCGGGCTGGCAGGAGCTGCTGCGCGTCGTCGTCGCCGCGGTGCGCGCGGGAGCCGGATTCGTGCTGTCGACCCCGGTCGGCCTGCCCCCGGCGGTGCGCCACGCACTCGGCGAACTCGGCGCGGTCGTCTACATGGAGACCGACGACGAATGGATCGATCGGATGCGCCGGCGCGGCGGCGACTCGAGTGGGGCGCTCGAGTCGCTCGGCGACGACGAGCTCCGGCCGAGCCGGGCACGGCTGGTGGGCCCGCGTGACTCGGTGGCAGCGCTGCATCGTGCGCTCGCCGAGGCCGTCGACGGCGATCCCGACCTCGCGGTGTACGACGGCGAGGTCACCTCTGCCGGGCGCATCGAGCTGCTGCCCTTCGTGCACGAGCAGGCGATCGCGATCACGGCGCACCGCTACGGCAACCCCGACGACTGGAGTGCGTCGGTCATCTGAGGCGCCGGCTTCCGCATCCCCTCCGCCCTCCGGTATCCCCCTCCGCTTCAGCATCCCGTCGCCTCGCCTCGGCATCCCGTCCCGCTCCTCGAGCCTCGCCCCGTCTCGGCATCCCGTCCCGCTCCTCGAGCCTCGCCCCGGCATCCGGTCGCCCTTCTCCGGCATCCTCTTGTCCGGGGTCGATAACGCACCCGCCGCGGCGTGCGGGGTCGATAACGCACCGGAATCAGGCGATTGGGATGCTCTTTTGACCCCGGCTGGCGCGGGACGCTGTTTTGACCCCGCCCGAGCAGCTGACCTGTCGCGCCGCTGTGCGGGGTCACAAACGCATCCCCACGGCGCGATTCGGATGCCTTTCTGACCCCGCACGCGACGAGGGAAGCGCTTTTGACCCCGGCTGCGGCCCGGCAAGCCGAACATGTAAAGAATTCTTGACACAGCGGATGCCGCAGGCGTACTGTCGTGTCAAGAATCTTTTACATGGGAGGCATCATGGTCTACGAAGAGCGCAACGCCTGGGCGGGTCTCATCGTCGGGGCGATCGTGATCTCGGCGTACGTCGTCCTCGTGCTGCAGCAGGCCGCCGGCGGACCGGTGACCGACGTCGACTGGCTCCCTCTCATGCTGTGGACGATCGGTATCGGCATCGTGGCCACGATCGTGCTCAGCATCGTCTGGGGCATTGTCGCCGGTGCCAAGGATCCTGATGGGGTCGGCAAGTCGGATGTCCGCGACCGCGACATCAGCCGCATGGGCAGCCGGGTCGAGCAGGCGTTCGTCGTCATCGCAGGTCTCGGCGTGATCGCCCTGTGCGCGGTGAACGCCGACGTCTTCTGGATCGCCAACACCATGTTCGCGGGGTTCGCCGTCTCGGCCATGGTCGGCAGCGTGGCGCGAGTCGTCGCCTACCGACGGGGACTCGTCTGATGGTCAAGCCCACACTCGTCTCCAACCGCATCCGCGCCCACCGCGAAGCGGCCGGACTGACCCAGGCCGAACTCGCCCGCAGCATCGGCGTGACCAGGCAGACGCTCATCGCGATCGAGCAGGAGAAGTACTCCCCGTCGCTCGAGCTCGCTTTCCAGATCGCCCGCGCTTTCGGCGTGGGGCTCGACGACCTGTTCCAGTACCCGCAACCCACGAGCACGGAGGTGTGACATGACCGAGACCGACAAGACCCCGACGAACCAGACCGAGATGATGCCGGCTTGGCGTCGCGAGACCTACGGCTCGGCCGACGGTTTCCGGCTCGAGCAGGTGCCCGTTCCCGTGCCTCGACGCGGCGAGGTGGTGCTGCGAGTCGAGGCGACCGCGCTCCACGCCGGCGATGTCCGCCTCATGCTCGGCGACCCGCTGCTCGTGCGACCGATCTTCGGACTGACGCGTCCCAAGTATCCGGTGCGCGGCATGGAGGTCGCCGGAACCATCGTGGCGGTAGGCCCGAACGCGATCGGCGCCGAGCTCGGAGAACGTGTCGTCGGCGAGCTCACCGGAGGCGGGGGACTCGCGTCGCACGTCGCGGTGCCCGCTGCGCGACTCGTACCGATCCCGCCCGATGTCACCTCAGAGACCGCCGCGTGCCTGACGGTCTCGGCAGGGACTGCCTGGCAGGCCCTCGACCGCGCGGGGATCGGCTTCCGCTCGGCCAAGGGCAGTGTGGCCGGACACGTCCCACGGGTCCTCGTGATCGGCGCCTCCGGGGGAGTCGGCACGTTCGTCGTGCAGCTCGCAGCGCTGCGCGGCGCCGAGGTCTGGGCCACGTGCGGCGAACGCAACTCGCGGCTCGTCGAGCACCTCGGCGCCGTGCGCACCCTCGACCAGCGCACCTCACCACTGGCCGACCTGCCTGCCGCGCACTTCGACGCGGTGATCGACATCGTCGGCGGCATGGGCCTTCGCGAGCTGCAGCGACTCGTCGTGTCCGGCGGCTCGGTGGTGCTCGTGGGGGGTGGGGGAGGGCGCGTGCTCGGGCCGATTCCGCGCATCCTCAAGGCGGTGTTCCTGTCGATCGGGTCGCATCGTCGCATCCGTCCGCTGGCGGCGACGCCGCGCCCCGAGATCCTCGCCAAGCTGCTCGAGCTCACCGCCGAGGGGCGCATCACGCCAGTGATCGAGCGGGAGTACGGCTTCGACGCGGCATCCGCCGCCCTCGCCCACCTCGAAGCGGGTCACACCGTGGGCAAGGTGGTCGTGCACGGAGCCTGACCGCGCCGGGCCGCGCTCTGGCGGCGTTCAGGGGCGGATGACAGAATGGATGCTGGCGTGCCCGAGTCGCATCTTCCCCTGGCGTCGGCTCTCACCGAGCGACGCGGTCGAAGGACCGCCGGGCCCCTGGACAGCGTCCGCCGCATCCGTTCGAGGAGCCCCATGTCTGTCGAAACCACTGCGCCGACATCCGAGACCGCAACCCCGGTCCGCACCGCACACCACCGTCACTATCTGATGTGCAAGCCGTCGCACTTCACGGTGAACTACTCGATCAACCCGTGGATGGAGCCGACGAAGCCGACCGACACGGCGCGGGCCGTCGAGCAGTGGCAGAAGCTGCACGATCTGTACGTCGAGCTCGGCCACGAGGTCGAGCTGATCGAGCCTCTCGCCGGCTACCCCGACATGGTCTACACAGCGAACGGCGGGTTCCTGATCGACGGCCGCGCCTACGTGCCGAAGTTCCGCTTCGTCGAGCGTCAGGGTGAGTCCCCCGCGTTCGCGGACTGGTTCCGCGGTGCCGGGTACGACACCGTCATCCCCGAAGAGGTCAACGAGGGCGAGGGCGACTTCCTGCTCGTCGGCGACGTGATCCTCGCGGGCACGGGCTTCCGCTCGACCGGCGACAGCCACCGCGAGGTCGGAGAGGTGTTCGGCCGTGAGGTCGTGTCTCTCAACCTCGTCGACCCGCGCTTCTATCACCTCGACACCGCGATCGCGGTGCTCGATCCCGTGCAGGGCGTCGAGAACGGCGGCCCCGAGCGCGCGAACATCGCGTATCTGCCCGGCGCCTTCGACGACGCCAGCCGCGCGATCCTCGAGGAGCGCTTCCCGGATGCGATCCTCGTGTCCGACGAGGATGGATCGGTGTTCGGTCTCAACTCGGCGAGCGACGGCTACAACGTGGTCATCTCGCCGCGCGCCCTCGGCTTCGAGAAGCAGCTGCGCGAGCGCGGCTACAACCCGATCATGGTCGACCTCTCCGAGCTGCTGCTCGGCGGCGGCGGCATCAAGTGCTGCACCCTCGAACTGCGCGGTGAGGCATGACCGCCGTCGACGCCGGCGCCGGTGCCGAGGTGACTGCTGAGCCGCACGTCGCCCACAACTACCACCCGCTGCCGGTCAACATCGCCCGCGGTGACGGAGCCTGGGTGACGGATGTCGAGGGCAAGCGCTACCTCGATCTGCTCGCCGCCTACTCGGCGGTGAACTTCGGCCACCGGCATCCGGCTCTCGTCGCGGCGCTCACCGAGCAGCTCGGTCGGGTCACGCTCGTCAGCCGGGCGTTCCAGAGCGACCGGCTCGAACCGTTCGCCGCGGCTCTCGCGAAGCTCGCAGGCAAAGACATGGTGCTGCCGATGAACACGGGCGCCGAAGCTGTCGAGACGGGCATCAAGGTCGCCCGCGCCTGGGGATACCGGGTCAAGGGCATCGCCGACGGTCAGGCGCGGATCATCGTCGCCGCCGGGAACTTCCACGGCCGCACCACCACGATCGTCAGCTTCAGCGACGACGAGCAGGCGCGGGCGGACTTCGGCCCGTACACGCCGGGCTTCGACGTGGTCCCCTACGGGGATGCGGATGCCGTCGCTGCCGCGATCACCGAAGACACCGCCGCCGTGCTGATCGAGCCGATCCAGGGTGAGGGCGGAGTGGTGATCCCGCCGGAGGGATACCTGCGCCGCATCCGCGAGATCTGCGACGAGAAGAACGTGCTGTTCATCGCCGATGAGATCCAGTCCGGACTCGGACGCGTCGGCGAGACCTTCGCCTGCGACCGCGAGAGTGTGGTGCCCGACCTGTATCTCCTGGGCAAGGCGCTGGGTGGTGGCATCCTGCCGGTGTCCGCTGTGGTGGGCAACGCCGATGTGCTCGGAGTCATCCGTCCGGGTGAGCACGGGTCGACGTTCGGCGGCAACCCGCTGGCCGCGGCTGTCGGGCTGCGCGTGGTCGAGATGCTCGAGTCGGGGGAGTTCCAGGAGCGCGCCCGCGCTCTCGGTGCTCACCTGGCCGCCGGCCTCGAGCCGCTGTTGGGTCATGGAGTCACCGAGGTGCGCATCGCCGGCCTGTGGGCGGGCGTCGACATCGACCCCGCCAAGGGCACCGGGCGCGAGATCGCCGAGAAGCTCCTCGACCGCGGGGTGCTGGTGAAAGACACGCACGGACAGACCATCCGCATCGCACCGCCGCTCGTCATCCGGGCGACCGAGCTCGACTGGGCAGTCGAGCAGCTGAAGCTGGTCCTGGGGGCCTGAATCCCCTGTCCGCCGGGCGACACGCCCGGCGGACAGCCTGGATTTGCCGGAACCCCGGAACCCACGTAACTTATTACTTGTTCGCCCCACAGGGAAGCGGAGAGGCCGAGAGCTTCACCCCCCTCAAGCGGAGAACCACCTCCACTCGATCAGCTCCTCGGAGCAGATCGCAGACACACTTCTGTCTGACCTGGAGCTTCCACTACGGAGAAGCGGTCGATTTGACAGCGACTCCGGAACGGATAAGCTAGTGAAGTTGCCTCGGCGGCCTTGAGCCCCGAGCTGCAGATCTGGTTCTGAGCATTACGGCGTGTCGATTTGACAGCCTGAAATGCGAAGATAAGATAGAGAAGTTGCCCTTCGGGCCTGGTTGTGATGACTGGGTCGTGGGAGCA